>CAZVZK010000052.1:8216-63081 GCA_964630925.1 uncultured Alcaligenaceae bacterium | reverse complement strand
TCAGGGCCCGGCGTTGCTCCTCGACGAGGTGGAAGAGGGGGTCCTGCCGCCAGACGGTTTCGCGCTCGGGGAGCCAGTAGCGGAGCGGGTCGTCCCTGCGCCCGCTGCCCTCGCACAGGACCAGCCCTTGCTTGACGGCCCTGTCGAGCAGGCGCCAGACGGAGACGGGGCTGGGCCGGCCCGGGCCCGCCGGCCATTCGGTGAGGATGTCCAGGCGGGTGAGCTTCTGGGGTGCGTCGGCGAGGACGAGGTGGATGGGCTCCCAGCCGGCCTCGAACGTGTTCTCGGCGGTGGGCGGGATCAGGGCGTAGGAGGTCCCGGCCTCGTCCAGCTCCAGCGTGAGCAGGCGGGGTGTCATGGGGTGGCGCGAGAGGGTGAAGAGGCGGCGGCGGCGCGACAGGGGGTTGGCGGCTGGGCGGCGCATCTCGATGGAAATGTCTACGTGGCCCAACAGCGCGCCCGAGCCTCGGGCGGCCTGTCCCGGTGGCCTCTCCCCGCGGCCGGGGTGGTGGAGAAGGAGGACGGCCATGCCGGCGCGCTGTAGCTCCCCGAGTGCCAGGAGGGTCTCCAACATGCTCCTGGCCTGGTTCTCGCTGCGGAGGAAGGGGGCGAGGGGGTCGATCACGGCGAGGTCGATGCCGTGCCGGCTGTGGATGTCGAGGACGCGGCCGATCAGGCCGAGCCACTCCTCGTATGTGGGGATGGAGCGGAAGGGTTGGGGGATGAAGCAGACGCTGTCGGCGAGCCGGTGGGCCTCGATGCGCCTGGCCCAGAGGGGCATGGGCTCCTCGGTGATGACGAGGGTGCGGCCCGGCCTGACGGGCAGTCCGGCGAGGTGGCCGCCGGTGACGCGGAGGCCGAGGAGGACGCAGAGGAGGGTGGTCTTGCCGGCCTTCCACTGGCTGGTAAGGAGGGTGACGTTTCCGGGGGCGAGGAGGCCTTGCCAGAGCCACTCGGGTTGCTCGGCCGACTCCGGGGGGATGGCGTGGGACCAGATCTCGCCTGCGGCGGGTGGCATGGACATGGCGCGCTCCGACGCCTGAAACGCGGTTGCTCGCTCGGTGAATTCCGTTTCAGGTCGTGTGAGGGGGTCTGAAATGAAATGAAAGTGAGAGGAGGGGTACGATGAAGGGAGGCAAGTGAATTCTATACAGGCGCACAGTGCAGGGCAAGGGGGCGCCGCTCAAGAAGGTGACGCGCCAGAAGGAGGCGGGGCCGGTGGACGCGAAGGGGGAGCCGCTGCCGCCGAAGAAGGGCGGGGATTGACGCGAGGGGAGGCGCCAGGTCCCGGGGCCCCGCAGAGCCATCACCCGGGCTTTCTCCTGGTCGCCGAGGCCGCTCCACTAGCGAACGGCCGTACAGGGCCGTCATGGTCTTCCGGGCGGGGCTAACGCCGCGGCCCGGCGAGGAGATCACGGGGGAGGAGGTGCTGTAGGGCAAGCCGCTCGCCCTCCGGCCACCGGCCGGTACAATGCCCGTCACCCACGCCCCAGCCGTCCGCCCCCCGGTGCGACTCCATGACCGCCACCGACCCGCTCACGCCCGCCGAGTTGTACCGCATCGCCGCGGGGGCCGACCCCTCCGCCCTCCTCGTCCCCCCACACCTCGTCCGCCGCGCCATCAAGCATGACCGCGGCCTCGGCGGCCCCGGCCTGCGCGTCCCGCACCGCCACCTCTACCTCATCACCCGCGAGCGACTCCTCGCCGCCGCCTCGCCCGGCGAGCTGGGCGCCGCCGAGCTGCCCGACCACGTCCTCCTCATCCCCGCCCCCGACTCCGCCACCCTCAAACGCGACGGCCGCCAGAAGACGCTCACCTCCCTCTGGCGCCTCCTCTATCACGGCGCCATCCACCGCGCCTTCACCCGCCTCCGCGCCGCCTCCGCCCCCGACATCCCCGCACGCGTCTCCGCCCTCGGCGACGCCTTCGCCGAGGCCCGCGATGTGCTGAAGCAGGACCACCTCCTCCTCGCGGACGACGACGCCTCCGTCTACGAAGAATTGGTCTGCGTCTACCTCGAATTGAAGGCGTTCGACCCCGCGCGCCTCGCCTACACCTTCCCCTCCTGCGACCCCGCCGCCGCCGAGGCCGTCTTCTCGCGCGACATCGACGCCGCCAAGCTCCTCGAGGCCTGCCGCCCCGCCGGCGCCGAACGCTTCACCGCCGAGCCCGAGGAGCCGCCCCCGGACGCCCTCAACGACCGCCAGTCCTCCCCCGGCGAGGCCGGCCCCCTCCAGCTCCAGGCCGCCGCCGCCGTCGCCGTCGGCAACACCGTGCGGGCCGCGCTCCTCCTCCAGCGCGCCGCCGGCGTCGCCCCCAGCGTCCTCCGCGCCGGCCTCCTCGACGACGCCGGCGCACGCATCGACACCCTCGTCGGCCGCCTCATCAAGGGGATGCGCCTCCCCGAGGCCGACGCCCCACGCTGGCGCGACGCCCTCTGCTCCCTGCTCGAGCCCGCCTCACGCGGCTACTGGAACCGCGAGTCACGCCTCCTCTACGACATCCAGCGGGCCGTCCACTCCCTCGAACAACCCCTCTACGCCGCCGACCTCATCGAGCCCGTCGTCACCCTCTTCCAGCGTCCGGTCAAGCGCCCCCTGCCCGACGTGCCGACGGTCCTCGCCATCAAGTACCTGCGCAAGGCCCTCGGCCGACTCCCGTCCGCCCGCGTCCCCGACACCACGCGCGACTCCCTCTCCCGCCTCCTCCACGCCGCCGAACACCGCCTCGCCCACTCGATGCGCGACGCCCTCCGGCCCAGGATCCATGCCGCCCTCGACTCCGCCGGCCTCCTCCCCGCCGGCCCCGCCGAGAAGCAGTCGCGGGACCGCCTCGTCGAGGAGCTGCTCGACGCCGTCGAGCAGCGTGGGCACATCAGCCTCCCCGACCTGCGCGACGCCGTCGCCCGCAGCCGCGTCAACCTCCCCGACCTTGCGGCGACGGACCTGATCTTCGGCGACCCCCTCCTCCGCGCCAACGAGGCCCTCGCCCGCGGCCTCGACGGCATCTACCGCCGCGGCGAGGCGTACCTCCGCCTCATGCAGGTCTTCTCGTCGGTCTTCTTCGGCACGTCCGTCGGGAGGATACTCACCCTCTACGCCCTCCTGCCCCTCCTCGCCGCCCTCTTCACCGTCGTCGGCGTGGACGCCCTCGCCGGCGAATTCAAGCACGTCGTCCACTTCTTCGCGCCGGCGCAGCACCACCATGACGCCGCCCCCGCCGACGGGCAGGAGAAGCCGAAGGAGTTCAAGATGAACCTCTTCGACATCAAGAGCACGTCGGGGCAGACGACCCTCTACGTCGCGCTCGGGGCGGCGGTCCTCTTCTACCTCCTGCTCATCCACGCGCCGCCGTTCCGCGCCGCCGTCTGGGCCGGCATCCTCGCCGTGTGGCGCCTCCTCCGCGGCCTGCTGTGGGACGGCCCCGCCGCCGTCCTCCGCCTGCCCTTCTTCGAGGCGCTCCTCGCCAGCGAGGTCGCCCAGATCGCGTGGCGCTTCGTCGGCCGCCCGCTGCTCTGGGCCGCCCCGCTGCCTCTGCTCCTGTGGCTCCTCGGCGTGAACATCGTCATCGCGCTGGGGGTGATGGCGGCCCTGTTCGTCTTCCTCGCCGCCGCGCTCAACACCCGGCTCGGCACCCTCGTCGAGGAGTCCGTCGCCGACTCGCTGAGCCGGGCCTGGCTGCTGCTCCGCGACGACTTCCTCGTCGGCGTGTGGACGTTCATCGTGTGGTTCTTCGGCTGGCTGACCGAGCGCATCTTCGCCCTCATGTACACCGTCGATGAGATGCTCCGCTTCCGCGAGGGCGAGTCCTCGCTTTCCTTCGCCGTGAAGTGCGTCGTCGGCGTCGTGTGGTTCGCCGTCTCCTACGTGATTCGATTCGTCTGGCTCCTGTTCCTTGAGCCGCAGATCAACCCGATCAAGCACTTCCCCGTCGTCACCGTCGGGCACAAGCTGTCCATCCTCGCCATCGCCCCCGTCTCGTCGGCCACCGGCATGTCGGTGGGCATGACGACGTTCATCCTCGGCATCGTGCCGGGCATCTACGGCTTCATCGCCTGGGAGCTGAAGGAGAACTGGCGTCTGTACAAGGCCAACCAGTCGGACACGCTCGACCCCGAGACGGTCGGCTCGCACGGCGAGTGGGTCATCAATTTCGTCCGCCCCGGCTTCCACTCCGGCACCCTGCCCGTCCTCTTCGCCCGCCTGCGCAACGCCAGCGGCGCCGGCCTCCGCCGCGCCGAGGAGGCGCTGCACCACGCGGATGAGGACCTACGCCGCTTCGCCAAACGCGCCCTGCTGGAGCCCCTCGCCGCCAGCGCCGCCTGGGCCGGCGGCCCGGCGCCATCCGTCGGCGAGATCCGCCTGACGACACGCCACGTCCGCTACGAGCTGCGATGCGACGGCCTCGGCTCCCCCGCGTGGGTGGAGCTGGCCAACCGCGACGGCGAGCTGGCCGCGGCCCTCGTCGAGCCGGGGTGGCTGGCCGGGGTCGAGGGCCCGCGCCGCGAAGCGCTCCTGGCCATCCTGGCCGCCTTCCTGCGTCGGGCGGGCGTGGCCGGGGGTGAGCCGCTGCCTTGGGCGCGGTATGCTGAGTGGTGGCGGGCCGACCAGTCAGGCGTGGCCCGGCCCTCCGTGGCACCCTCGCCCGACATCCTCACCCCGGCCCGAGCATGACACCCGAGGACCACCTCAACGACCTGGCCCGCCACATCGGCCTCGTCCGTGACGCCTGCATGCGCCTCGGCAAACGCCTCATGGCCCAGGGCCGCGTCGAGTTCGGACGCCTCGTCGCCGCACGCGGCTTCACCCACGACGCCAGCAAGTTCCACGGCATCGAGTGGGACAACCTCCACGCCCCGGCCGCACCCGAGGAGGCGAAACGCCTGGCCATCGACCACCACCGACGCACCAACGCCCACCACCCCGAGTATTGGGGCGGGGTCGAGCACATGCCCGAGATCGCCGTCGCCGAGATGGTGTGCGACTGGTACGCCCGCAGCCAGGAGTTCGGCACCGACCTGCGCGAGTGGGTGCGTCTCGACGCCATGCCGCGCTACCGCATCGCGCCGGACAGCCAGGCCCACCGCTGGGCCCTGGCCTTCATCGACCTCCTGCTCGACAGGCCGTTCACCCGAGGCGCGTGACGCATGCTCCATCTGCTGACCTGTCCGCAGGGCCACTTCTGGGAGTCGGACGACATCGCGGCGGCGTGCCCCAAGTGCGGCGCGGCGGCCGAATCGCTGCCACTGCTCGGCCTCGAGCCGGCCTCGGCGGAGGAGATGCCGCCGCCCGTGACCCCGCGCGGTGAGATCGAGCCAGAGCTGATCGACTACCTGGGCCGCGTGAGCGTGGGCGGCTTCCAGATCAACGACGATCTCGGCCGTGGGCCGACGGGCATGCGGCTGTATCAGGCCCGGCACTCGCTGACGGGCCGCACGGTGCTGCTGGAGGTGGTGCTGGCCCGCGAGGACGGCAGCCAGCACGCCTGGGCCAGCCTCCGCAGCCAGGCCGCCGCCCTCGCCCGCCTGCCGTTCCCCGGCATCGTCCAGCTCCATGAGGTCGGCGAGCGCGAGCGCCAGCTCTTCTACAACGCCCTCGAGTGGGTGGACGGGCCCACCCTCGCCCAGAAGGTCGCATCCAAGCCCCTCCCGGCGGCTCAGATCGTGCGTCTGGGCGAGGCCCTGGCCCGCACGGTGGAACAGGCGCACGGGCAGAGCGTCCTGCACAGGAGCCTGCGCCCCGGCGTCGTCCTGTTGCAGGAGGAGGCGCTGCCGAAGCGCATGCCGGCCCCGGAAGACCCGCCCGGCGGGCTGTGCCCGCTGCACTCGGCGACGTACCGCCCGCGCGTCGCCAACTTCGGCCTCGTCCG
Organism: uncultured Alcaligenaceae bacterium; assembly: GCA_964630925.1. Taxonomy (GTDB): domain Bacteria; phylum Planctomycetota; class Planctomycetia; order Gemmatales; family Gemmataceae; genus RGDT01. The sequence goes on along the minus strand of CAZVZK010000052.1, from coordinate 57,213 downwards.
CCGGCCGATGGAGGGTGAGGCGGTGGACCTGGCCCTGTACGCCGACGAGCCGGGGTTCATCTCGCCCGAGCAGGCGTGGGGTCGGGTGAAGGATCTCGGCCCGCACACCGACGTGTGGGGCCTGGGTGCCATCCTCTACTCACTCGTCGTCGGCAAGGCCCCATTCGCCGGCACGCCCGCCGAGGTGCTGGAGGCCGTCCAGGGCACGGACGTCACATTCCCTTCGGCGCTCCGCCGCTGCGGCGGCGATATGGCCGCGGTCATCCGCAAGTGCCTGCAACGGCCCACACAGCGGCGCTACCGCTCGGCGGGCGAGCTGGCCGACGACCTCCGTCGGCTGGCGCGGTCGCTGCCGCTGGAGTGCCGGCCTGAGTCCTCCCTCTACCGCGCCGGCAAGTGGCTGCGCCGCAACAGCGGCACGGCGGCCGTCGTGTTCGTCGGCCTGCTCGGTGTGGGGGGGACGCTGTGGGGGTACATGCGGGGCGAGTCCGAGAGGTACGGACTATGGCACGAGAGGCGGCGGTGGCAGAATGACCTGGCCTCGGCGCAGGCCGACGCCAGGGCCAAGGACGAGCAGTTGGCCACCCTGCGCCGGCAGATGCGCTTCGGCGACTACCGGCAGATCATCGCCACGGCGGCGCGGGAGGTGTCCGACGGTCAGGGGAGGGCGGCGCTCGCGACGCTTCAGAGGGCACACGCCGAGGACCGCGCCTTCGAGTGGCACCTCCTCTCCGAGCTGGCACAGGGCCGGGGCAAGGTGGCGCTCCCGGCGTTCGACGCCGACCTGCGCACGGCGGCGATCAGCCCGGACCGGCGGTACATCGCCGCCGTCACGCCGCGCGGCGGCGGGCAGCACCTGGGCCTGTGGCACGTCCTGACACGGACGGAGCTACGCACCCCCGAATGGCCGGAGTGGGTGGCGGGGCGCATTCTCGACGCCGCATTCAGCCCGTCGGGCGACGCGGTGGCAGCCCTGGGGCGGACGGCGGGCGGGCAGACGGTGCTGCGGGCATGGTGGGTCGGCGAGGGGCCGAACCGGGGCCGCGAGATGTTCGGCGAACGCCAGATGGATGCGGGGGCGCTGGCGTTCCGCCCCGACGGCAAACAGCTCGCGTGCGTCCGGCACGACGGCGAGCTGACGCTGCTCTCCGTGCCTCTGGGCCAACACGAGGGGACGTTCGGGAGGGCCGGGCCCGGCCGCCCGAGGTTCGAGATCAGGCTCGACCAACTCCCAGGGCTCGCGGCGTGGGTGGGCGGGCAGGGCCAGACCCTCGCCGCCGCCACGGACGCGGCCGAATGGGTGCCGGTGTGGGACGTGACGACGCGCCAACAGGTGGTGAGGCTGCAAGGCGACGGCGCCGTGGTGGCGTTGGCGGCGAACACGCCGGCGTCCGGCGGCGCCGTGCTGATCGCCGTGGCGCGGGCCGGACGGACGGTGCGGCTGTACGCCACGGCGGGCGGCCAGCCCCGCGCCACGCTCGGCCCCTTCGACAGCCAGCCGCGCCGGCTGGCGGTGTCGCCGGACGGCAGGCGGCTGGTGATCGCGTTCGAGGACGGCACGACGGAGATCCACGGCGAGGCGGGCGGCAAGTGGGAGAAGGTCCACACAGTGCCCGGCGACGGGACGGCGGGGCTGGCGTTCACCGCCAACGGCGAGGGCCTGCTGGTGGCCGGGAAGCGTGAGGCGGCGGTGTGGGGGCGCTGACGCATCCTCGCCCTGGGGCGTAGAATGGCCGGGGCCGAGGTGCGCCGATGGACACAGATGCCGAGATCGTGAACAATCACCCCCTCGTGGTGGTCCTCGTGGAGGCCGCGAAGGTGTACCCCAAGCCGTGGTTCTTCCGGCAGGGGCTGGCGAAGACCCCGGAGAACGAGACGCGCGTCAAGGTCATCGTCGCCTCCCTCGAGATCCTCTACCGCGAAGGCCTCGTCTCCAAGTACGACTCCCTCTCGCCCGAGACCGGCCCCGGCGTCGTCCTCACCGACAAGGGCCGCAAGGTCGTGATGGACCCCGAGGCGCGGCACAAGCTCGTCTGGGGCATCCCCCTCGACCCGAGCGAGGTCGGCGCACAGATCCGGGCCAACCTGCGGGTGGCGCGTGCGCCGTGGGTGACACGCGGCCTCGTCCTCGCCAACGCCTGCGTCTTCGTCTTGGGCGCGTATCAGGCGTGGCGGAGGGACGGCCAGCAGGGCGGGGCCACGGCCTCCCTCTTCGCCGCCCTGTGGCCGATCGTCCTCCTCGCCCTCGTCGCCTGCGGCGGGGGATTACTGGCGGCGTTCACGGCGGGGGGCCTACGCGCGGCCCGCTTCGGGCGCGGCAAGATGTGGGACGGCTTCTCCGGCAACCTCTGGTTCGCCATACCGTTCAGCGCGGTCATCGCCGTCGTGCTGTGGCAGATGCACGAGTACCGCAGAGGCGGTGGCGGCCTGGGCGCGGGCGGCGGCCTGTTCTCCGCGTACCTCACCGGCTTCCCGTCGCGCGACACCGCCGTCCGGTATGTGAACCTGCTGAACGACCTGGGGGGCCTGAGCGGCGACCACCTTCTCGACGGGGGGTGGTGGCGAATGGGGGTGAGCAGCTTCGTCCCGATGGGGGGCCTGGGTCTCCTGTTCGGCGTGTGGTGGCTGTGGAGCATCGGCGCCTACGTCGAGCGCTTCCTCGGCCCGCTGAACCTCCTCATCGTCTTCGTCCTCGGCCTGTGGGGCTACGCCTGCACGGCGATGGCCTTGACCCCGCGCTTCGAGCCGTCTCCCGGCTTCGTGTTCCCGCTGGTGGGCTCGTCCGGCGGCGTCTGCGCCCTGCTCGGGGGGCTGGGGATGTGGGTCCTCCTCGTCGGACGCTACCTGCCGTCGGACGTGGCCGGGGAGGTGCGCTCGCAGATCATCACCAGCGCGATCTTCATGGCCATCTTCAGCCTGATGTCGAACGTCCCGTCCTGGAGCCTCCTGGGCGGGGCCATCGGCGGCGCACTGGCCGCCCTCGCCCTGCACTTCGCCAACTACGGCCCGCGGATCGTGCGGCCCCTCGCCTGGCTGGCACTGCCGGCCATCGCGTACCTCGGCTTCTGGTATCTGGACCGGGCACGCACGTCGAGCGAGGCGTGGGCGCGGATCGAAGGGCCGCACTTCCGCAGGAACGTCTCGAAGAAGGTGGACGACGCGGAGGCGGAGGCGGCGGAGAAGTACACGGCGGCGAGCCGCCTGATCAAGTGGCGGGCCGAGCGCCGCGAGGAGAAGGAGGTCGCGGACGCCGTCGCCGCGCTGCGCGGGCCGTTGGAGACGCTGGACGAGCTGCGTGCCCGGCTGCAACACCCCGCGCCGTACCGGGCGCGGGAGGTGCGCGAGGTGGCCTCGGCCGGCGAGGCGTACCTGGCGAAGCTCACCGAGTTCTACCGCACCGCGATCCGCAGCCTGGAGGCCGGGGAGAAGTGGACGAAGGCGGAGGAGAAGGCCCGGCTGGAGCAGAGCGAGGAGATGTCGAAGGCGTTCGACGACTGGGTGAAGGCCGAGAAGGAGCTGCCCGGCTTCGGGAAGCGGAGGAAGAAATGAGCGCGGGGCCGTGGTACGCCGAGGGGCTGCGCTTCACCTGCACGATGTGCGGGACCTGCTGCACAGGCGCGCCGGGCTGGGTGTGGGTCGATGACGACGACCTGTCCGCCATCGCCGCCTTCCTCGATGAAAGCCCCGACGAGGTGCGGGCCATTCACGGGATGAAAGGGCACCGCGGGTTGTCGCTCCGCGAGAAGGCGAACGGCGACTGCACCTTCTACGACCGCGAGAGGGGCTGCACGGTCTACGCGGTACGCCCCAAACAGTGCCGGACGTGGCCGTTCTGGGAGTCGAACCTGGCGACGCCGGAGGCTTGGCGGCGGACGTGCGAGACGTGCCCCGGCTCGGGCAAGGGCGAGCTGATCCCGGTTGACGAGATCACCCGGCGGTTGAAGGTGATCCGGATGTGAGCGCGGAAATCGGCGCTTGCTGCCGGACGCCGGTTCGCGGATAATGCCGACTATCCACACACTCTCGCTCGGGGCCCTCACGGGGCCTCTCGCCTGGAAGAGACCCACCCATGACGGCGTCGATGGTCGTGACGTGCCCCCTGTGTGCCATGCGGTTCCGCGTGGCGGCCGAGCACGCCGGACGCGCCGTCCGCTGCCCCGCCCCCACCTGCGCCCGCGTCATGCGGGTGGGCACGCACACGCCGCCCCCGCCTCCACCGCCACCCACCCCACAACGCCCGCCGGCCTGGCAGGGGGTCATCCCCTTCGCCGTCGCGGCGTTACTCGTCTGCGTCACCGTCGCCGCCGGCATGGCGTTCCTCCCCTCCCGCGAGAAGCCCGAGCCGCGTGCGAAGGCGGAGAACGTCAAGAAACCGCTCCTCATCGCCGTCGACGGGGGCGGTTCGATGCCGAGGCCTGACGAGCTGACGGCGGCCGCCGCCCCGCCGACGCCCCCGACCTACGAGAAAGACATCCTCCCCCTCTTCGAGAAGTACTGCCTCAAGTGCCACTCCACCGAGAAGAAGCGCGGCGGCATCATCCTCGACAAGCAGAAGGACGACGCCGCCATCAAGAAGGCCCTCGTCCTGTGGGAGAAGGCCGGTGACGCCCTCCGCAACAATGAGATGCCGCCCGAGGGCCAGAAGAAGCCAACGCCCGCCGAGATGGAGACGATCAACGCCTGGCTCGAGGCCACGGTCTTCAAGCTCGACTGCTCCGGGCCGAAGGACCCCGGCCGCGTCACCATCCGCCGTCTCAACCGGGCCGAGTACAACAACACCGTCCGCGACCTCACGGGCGTCGATTTCAAGCCGGCCAGGGACTTCCCCGCCGACGACGTCGGCTACGGCTTCGACAACATCGGCGACGTGCTGTCCCTGCCGCCGCTTCTCATGGAGAAGTACCTCGCCGCCGCCGAGAAGATCGCCGACGAGGTCATCAAGAAACCCGAGCTACGCAAGCGGATCGTGGACCGCAAGCTCCCCGGCGACATGGGCCCGATGGCCGCCGTCATCAAGCCGTTCATGGCGAAGGCCTGGCGCCGCCCCGTCACGGACGAGGAGGTCAAGAGGGTCGTCTTCCTGGCCCGCGTGTCCCGCGACCTGGGCGAGGAGCCGCTCGCCGGCGTCCGGCTCATGATCCAGGGCGTCCTCATCTCGCCGCACTTCCTCTTCCGCATCGAGAAGGAGCGGCCCGGCATCCAGCCCGTCAGTGACCACGAGCTGGCGACGCGTCTCTCTTACTTCCTGTGGTCGTCCCTCCCCGACGACGAGCTGCGCGAGAAGGCCGACAAGGGCGAGCTGCGCAAGCCCGGCGTCCTGGAGGCCCAGGCCCGACGCATGCTCAAGGACGCGAAGGCCGTGGCCCTCGCCGACAACTTCGCCGCCCAGTGGCTCAATCTGCGCTCGCTGCCCTCCTTCTCGCCCGACCCCAAGCGTTTCCCGACGGTCAGCTCGGCCCTCAAGGACGCGATGATGCGCGAGACGAACGAGTTCTTCCAGTTCGTCATGAAGGAGGACCGCAGCGTCCTCGACTTCCTCCAGGCCGACTACACGTTCGTCAACGAATCCCTGGCTGCCCACTACGGGCTGAAGGACGTCAAGGGCGGTGAATTCCGCAAGGTCAGCCTCGCCGGCACGCAGCGCGGCGGCGTCCTCACCCACGCCAGCGTCCTCTCCGTCACCAGCAACCCGACGCGCACCTCCCCCGTGAAGCGCGGCAAGTGGGTGCTGGATAACATCCTCGGCACCCCGCCGCCCCCGCCCCCGCCGGACGTGCCCGAGCTGGAGCAGAAGGGCGAGCTGAAGGGCAGCCTCCGCGAGCAGATGGAGCAGCACCGCAAGGACCCCGGCTGCGCCTCGTGCCACGCCCGCATGGACCCCCTCGGCTTCGGCTACGAGAACTTCGACGCCGTGGGGAGGTGGCGCGACAAGGACGGTAAGTTCGCCATCGACCCGAGCGGCGTGCTGCCGGACGGCAGCAAGTTCAAGGGGCCGGCGGAGCTGAAGACAATCCTCCTCGCCCGAAAAGAGCAGTTCGTCCGCTGCCTGACTGATAAGATGCTGACATACGCCCTGGGGCGCGGGACCGAGAGGTCCGACCGGTGTTACATTGATGAGATCGCGCGCGCCGTGGCGAAGAATGATCACAAGTTCAGTGAGCTGGTGATCCGCATCATCCACAGCGAGCCGTTCCAGAAGCGTCGTGGCAAGGAGATGGCGAAATGAGCATTTCGAGGCGGACCGTCCTCCGTGGCCTGGGCGTCACCCTGGCCCTGCCGCTGCTCGAGTCGATGGGCACGTCGCCCGTCCTCGGCGCCGCCACCCCGTCGCCGTCGCCGCGCCGCCTCGCGTGGCTGTACGTCCCCAACGGCATCCACATGGAGGCGTGGACGCCCTCCAAGGTCGGCGCGCTCGACGAGCTGCCCCCGATCCTCAAGCCATTGGAGCCGTTCAAGGCCGACATCAACGTCCTGACCGGCCTGACGGCGGACAAGGCCCGCCCCAACGGCGACGGCCCCGGCGACCACGCCCGCGCCATGTCCGCCTACCTCACCGGCTGCCAGCCCAAGAAGACCGCCGGCGCCAACATCAAGGTCGGCGTCTCCGCCGACCAGCTCGCCGCCCAGAAGGTCGGCAACGCGACCAAGTTCCCCTCGCTGGAGATCGGCACCGAGGGCGGCCGCCAGGCCGGCAACTGCGACTCCGGTTACTCCTGCGCCTACTCCTCGACGGTGGCGTGGCGGACGGAGTCGTCGCCGGTGGCCAAGGAGACGAACCCGCGTCTGATCTTCGACCGCCTGTTCGGCGGCGGCAAGCCGGGCGATGCCGCCGGCTACAAGGCGGCGGCGTACAAGAAGAGCCTGCTCGACTACGTGGCCGAGGACGCCAAGGCGCTGCGTGGCACGCTGGGCAGCGCCGACACACGCAAGCTGGACGAGTACCTCGACGGCGTGCGCGAGATCGAGCGCCGGCTGGCGAAGTTCGACAAGGCGGGCGACGCCAAGGGCGCCCCTGCGGGCGCGAGCCGCCCGACGGGCATCCCGCGGACGGTGAGCGACCACATGAAGTTGCTGGCCGACATGATGGTCCTGGCGTTCCAGGCCGACCTGACGCGCATCTGCACGTTCGTCCTGGCGAACGAGGGGAGCAACCGCCCGTACCGCGAGATCGGCATCAGCGAGGGCCATCACGACCTGTCGCACCACGGCCGCGACAAGGCCAAGCAGGCCAAGATCCAGAAGATCAACACCTTCCACATCGAGGCCGTCGCCTATCTGCTCGGCAAGTTGAAGGCGGTGAAGGAGAACGGCGTCCCGCTGCTGGACTCGTGCCTGATCGCCTACGGCTCGGGCAACAGCGACGGCAACCGGCACAACCACGATAATCTGCCGACGCTGCTCATGGGCAAGGGCGGCGGCACGGTGAAGACGGGCCGGCACGTCAAGTACGCGCGGGAGACCCCCATCGCGAACCTGTGGGTGGAGATGCTGGACCGCGTCGGCGCGAAGGTGACGAGCATCGGCGACAGCAAGGGCCGCCTGTCCAGTCTGAACGGCTGAGTTCTGGTTTCGCGGAGGGGGGCATGGATATCTTCGCGATCACTGGCGCTCCAGGGTTCACGCGCGGCATTCATGCGCTCCAAATTGCGACGTGCGACAACCTCCTCGCCCTCCTCGGGTTCTTTGTCCTCTCGATCATTCTGAGTATGCACGGCCGACGAGCCTGGAAGTGGCCAGGGATTCTGCTCACCCTCAATTTGCTCTTTCCGGTCATCGCGGCAACTTCGGACAAATTTGATTATGACTACCGCTTCCACGTCTCGCGCGCCCTAATGATCGTCGGGGGCGCCGCCGTCTCGTGCCAGCTTGCGTTGAAATTCCAGAGTGTCAGGGAAGCTCTCGGGATCAAGGACAGCGGACTCCCTCCCCCTTGGGAGTACGGTCTGAAGTGGGCCGGCCCTGAGCCGCCTCCCGCGGCGATTCAGGACCACCCGCCGGACAAGAGGCCGGATGGGGTCAGCCCGCCGCCGTGATAGGTGAGGGTCGAACACCGTAATCCAGAACGAACAAGAGCTGAAAGTCACCCGCGAGCGCATCACGTACTTCCTCGACCTGCTGGTCCGGCTGCGGGCCGGTGCGCGGCCAGAGGAGCTCACACTCGTCACCGGCGGCTTCCGCGCGGAGGTAGAGCGGATGCAGAGCGAAGTGCTGGACTATCTGACGACGCCTGCATCCGCGGCCCTCGCTGGCTGAATCATCGCGCCCTCCCGACCCACGCCGCGAGGAACGGGTTGATCCCGCCGTCCAGCACCGCCGCCGCGTCCGGCGTCTCCGCGCCCGTGCGTGGGTCGTGGACGCGCTGGTACGGGTCGAGGACGTAGTTCCGCACCATCTCGCGTCCGCCGACCCCGGCGCGGTGCGCCCACAGCCGCGCCGCCAGCAGGCGCATCGCCAGGGCGTTGTTCTTGTGCTGGCTCCTCTCATGGTGGACGTCGGCCACCAGGCCCGTCGGCAGGTGCGTCACGCGCACCCCGCTCTCGGTCTTTCACGAGTACGGGCTGCCGCCGCCGGTGCGGAACGTCTGCCGCATCAGCTCGCCCGGCACGAGGGCGGGGTGCTCGCCGTCCGGGACCACGTCCACGGTTGCGAATGTCGTCTGCCGCCGTCCGTCGCCCGGCGGCGGGATGCGGACGAGGCGGTGGGTGCCGGCCTCGCCGCGCAGCAGGCCGAAGGCGAACGGCCCGGCGACCCGCAACAGCCCGTCGTCGTGGCCGTCCGGGTGCAGGCCCGGCTCGCCGTCGATCCACTCGACCATGAAGCCCATGCGCTCGGCCCAGCGCACATATTGCCGCAAGAGCATCCCGGCCCACGCGGCCCGCTCGCCGCCCGCGCCGGCCTCGACGTGGAGGAAGGCGTCGCCGCCGTCGTGTGGGCCGGCCAGACGCGGGATCAGCTCGAACGCCGACAGCCGGAAGCCGAACGCCTCCGCCCGCGAATCCAGCTCCTGTGAGTGCTCGGGGCACTCCTCGGCCAGCTCCGCCGACGCGATCAGGTCGCGGGCCTCGCGCTCCAGGTCTTCAATCGGATTCAGCAACGCGTTGACGGGACGTATGGCGGACATGGCCGCGGCGGCTTCGCATGGTGCGGGGGACGCCGGGAGCGCCGCGAAAATCCCGTCGCGGCGGGCGCGGAGCGTGGCGAGGTCAAAGCCCGTCCCGCAGCGCGGCGAAGCGGGACAGCAGGTCATCGATCCGTTGCCAGTCCGCGGCGTCCATCGTCGGCCTCATTCGAGTGGGTGCTGGGAGGACGCCGAACGGGGGGCCGTGGTTCGCGGCCTCACCCTGCTCACAGCGTCGACTGACGCGCGACCCCGGAGTCGCCTTGGGACGCGAGACATGGACATCTCTGCACTCCGCCCACCCCCTCGCAATCGACTCTTCAGGGGTGGGCGTCCATCGGCACCGGGCGGTCGCGCTCGGCGTCCACCAGGCACAGGAAGCCGAACGGCTCCGCCCCGCCGTCGTTGCGTAGTTGATGCACCTCGTTGGGGGCGACGTACAGCGTGTCACCGAACGAGAGGGCATGCTCTTTCTCGCCCAGCCTCACCCTGCCGACGCCGCGCAGGACGACGACGACGTGCTCGTGGGTGTGCCGCTCCAGCGTGGAGAACCCGCCCGGCGCGATCTCGAAGTAGCGGACGTGGAACCTCGTCGCCTCGCCGGAATCGCCCACCAGCACCTGACGCAGCACGCCGCAGTGGTGCGCCGCCGCCGCCTTGTACTCCTGCACCGGCACGCCGCCCCAGGAGTGCGGGGCGTCGGGCGACGTTGCCGGCATGAAGCGGTGGATGCGCGACCCGGCCTCGGTGACCCGCGCCGCCGCCGACACCGGCCCGCCCGACGGCATCTCGCAACTGCTGTTCATCCGCCCTCCGGGAACGTCACGATGACCTTGATCGCCGCCCCGCCGGCCTTCGCCGTCTCGAACGCCGCCTGGAATTCTTCAATGCCGAAGCGGTGGGTGATGAACCGCTCCGGGCGGACGAGGCCCTCAGCGATGAGGGTGTGCGCGTACCTCGTATCCTCCGGCCCGCAGGAGTACGACGGCAGCAGCCGCACCTCGCGGAAGTAAAGCTCGCCCAGATCGAGGGGCGTCAGGACGCCCGTCGGCGTCGGCGTGAATAGCACCGCCGCGCCGCCGGGGCGGACGTACTCCAGCGCCTCGCGGATGACCTCGGGCACGCCCGGCCCGATCACCACGACGTCCAGGGCGTGGCGCAATGTCTCCCGCGCCCGTGCCGGCGTGATCGCCCCGGCAAAGGCCCGGCGGTCCTCGTTCGGCTCGACGGCGATGACCTCCCCCACGCCCATCGCGTCCGCGGCGGCGATGTTCAACAGCCCCATGACGCCGCAGCCGACGACGCCCACGCGCTTCCCCTCCAGGCCGGCGAATGACAACGCCTTGACGCAGCAGGCCAGCGGCTCGATGAACAGCGCCTGCTCGGCGGTCAGCTCATTCACGGCGAAGCAATCATTGGCGACGATGTCCGCCGGGACGCGGATGTACTCCGCCATGCCGCCGGGGTCGAGCTTGCTGGACTTCCACGTCGGGCAGTGGACGTAGGCGCCCCGCATGCAGTCGGCGCACCGCATGCACGGCGCGTGATGGTGCGCGAAGACGAGGTCGCCGGGCCGTATGTGCGTGACGGCCCGGCCCACCTCCACGGCCCGCCCCGCGGGCTCGTGGCCGAACACCGTGCCCACCTTGCGGGCGAGGTACCAAGGCATCAGGTCGCCGGAGCAGATGCCGCTCGCGAGGGTGCGGAGCAGGATCTCGCCGTCGCCGCGTAGCCCGGGGCGCGGCGCGTCGCACAGGTCGAAGCGGTCCGGGGCGGCGATGACGGCCTGCCTCACGTCAGCCCCCGAAGCCGGCGGTCAGGACGATCTTGTCGATGAACAGGTGCCGGCGGTCGGCGCGCTCGTGCAGGTCATCCAGCAGGATCTTCAGGCTGGGCACGACCTTGTGCCCGGCCTTCAGGGTACGCAGGCCCGACGTGACCGTCACAGGGCGGTCGAGATCGACCATGTAGCGCCCCGCCGCGTTGCGTCCGATCCAGATGGTCATCTGCTTGACGCCCGCCCCCTTGACGATGATGGTGTTGGTCTCCTGGTTGACGCGGGCGGTGAGCATGGCCGGCTGCCGGGCCATCTGCCAGCGGCCCTCGGGCATGATGCACGGGGCGCGCAGGCCCTCGGCGGTCAGCCAGTAGAAGCGGTTGTCGTTCTCGCGGTGCGTGGTGAACTCCTCGCCGGAGCCGCCACCCAGGCCGTCGCTGCCGAGGCGCGTGAGGGGGAAGCCACGCTTCTGGAACCGCATCCAGTCGAACATGTGGTCCACCTCGCCGGCGAACCACTCGATGCCGCGGCCCTTGTACTCGACCCACAGGGCGTTGTAGCCGTTCTGGCACCAGTTGGTGAACTGCTCGCGGAGGGCGGTCTGGTTCATGCGGTCCGGGGCCATGTCGGGGACGCGCGTGCCCATGACGACGTAGAAGGGCAGGTTCTGGGCGTTGCGCCAGTACTTGCGCGGGTAGTACAGCGGGCCGGCGCACATGGGCAGGACGCCCGCGAACAGGTCGGGGTGCGACAGGCCGATGTCGAAAGCCGCCTTGCCGCCCTCGCCCAGGCCGAACAGGTACACGCGGTCGCTGTCGGCGTGGTAGCGGCGGCGCAGGTCGCGCAGCGTCTCCAGCACGCAGTCGTGCTCGGCCTCTGTGTAGCGGTACAGCCCGCCGCCCCGCTCGGGGACGGCGAGGATGTAGCCGTGGTCGGCCGCCCCCTTGGCCCAGCGCTTGATCGTCATGTCCTCATTCTCGCCCATGTTGGGCAAGGCGATGAGGACGGGGTACGGCCGGTTGTGCGTGTACTCGGGCGGCAACTTGAGGTGGTACGTCTGCGTGCCCGCCTTGATGACCTTCGTGTCCGTGGTGGTGTTCTTGGCCGCGTCGAACGGCGGGAGGAAGTCGATCATCTGGGCGACCTCGTCCATGTCGGGACGTTGCTTGACCCCCTTCGTGTAGGTGTCGATGAGCGCCTGCCGTTTGAGGCCGGCGCCGGCGCCGCGTCCGGTGCCCATGACCTCGAGGATCAGGCGGCGCGTCTCCCACAGGCCGAGGGCAACGTCGGTACGCGGGACGGCGGACGGGCTGCCGAGAAGGAAGCCGCTGACGGCGAGGGCGAGCTGCTCGTCGGGCGTGTAGGGCGGCTTCTTCCCCTTGGCGACGTGGCGGGCGGCCTCGCGGAACTGGCTCATGAAGGCGTCGAGACGCTCCACGTTGACGTGGTGCAGCTCGCCTCGGAGGAGCGTTGCGGCGGCGGCGAGGGCCTTGCCGTCGGCGGTGGACGCGAGCTTGATGGTGGCGGCGAGGGCCTCGTCGGCGTCCTTGACGGACTTGGCCTGGGCCTCCAGGCGGCTGCGCATCTCGCGCAGGTCGGCGATCACCTTGTCGGGGGCGTCGTCCGTGGGGAAGGCGTCGATGGCCTTCGCCACCTCCTTGACGCGCCCGGCGCCGTGCCAGAGCTTGACCTGCTCCCAGGTGTCGCGGGCGCGCTGGCGGTTGACGACGCGGCGGGCGGCGGCGAGGCGGCCCTTCTCCTGCGGGAAGTCCTTCAGGATGCCGTCCAGCTCCTGGTGGGCGAGGGCGAACCACCCGGCCTGCGTGCAGAAGTTGACCATCTTCAGCCGGCGCTCGACCAGCTCGGCGTTGGTCAGGGCGACCTTCTCGCGGTACTTGCGGCCCTTCTCATCGACCTTCTGGACCTCGCGCTCCTTGTCGGTGAAGTACCGGTTGGCCTTCAGCAGCGCGTGCACCTCCTTCGGCTCCCACTCCTTGGTGAGGTAGGCCGAGTGCCACTTGAAGCGCGAGACGGCATCGACGCGGGCGTAGTAAGGGCTGATGGTGGCGATCATCTGCCGCACCCCGACCCTGGGGCGGTCCTTCTGGCCGGCGGGCACGGCGGCGCGGAAGTAGTACTCGCGCTCCCAGGTCTTGAGGCTCCACGGCTTGACCTCGACGACCTCCTCGACCATCGGCATGTTCTCGGGGCTGATCAGCGTGACCATGCGGTTGACGCTGACGGTCTCGTCGTTCGGGGGCGCGAGGCGTTCGGTCAGGCTGACCTGGCGCGGCGAGAAGTAGATCCGCCGCGGGCCGTCATCGACGACGTAGAAGCCCTTGGGGACGAAGTAAAACTCCTTGGTGATGGAGTCCAGCTCGGTGACGCCCTCGCGTCGGGTCTTGCCCTGGAGGACGTAGCCGTCCTTGAAGAAGATGAGGTCGGCCCGCGCCGGGGCGGCGAGGGCGAAGGCGGTGAGGAGGCCGCCGGCCAGCCAGAGGGTACGCATATTCCATCCCTTCGGTCGCGGGCACCGTCCCTTCCCAGGGTGCATTCTCCCCGGAAAGGGGCCCCCTCGTCAAGCGGTGCTGCCCGAAAAGGATGAGGGATGAAGGATGAAGGATGAAGGAACAGCCGGCGCACACAGGCGCGCCGGGCGTGATTCGGCCGTTGCAACCGGGGGGCGGAAGCCGCACAATGAAAGGGGCGACACTTCCACGCGGGCCGCGCCGATGCCGATCCGATTCCGCTGCCGACATTGCGATCAACTGCTGGGCATCGCCCGGCGCAAGGCGGGCTCGCCCGTCAAGTGCCCGACGTGCCGCAACGAGGTGCTGGTGCCGTTGGAGGACGAGGCGCCCGCGCCGCCGCCGATGGAGCCGTCGCCGCCCCCGCCGGCGCCCAACGTCTTCGACCGCGAGGACTTCGACGACCTGCTGGCCGGCGGGACGACACGCGGTGGCGGCGGGGTGGCGGCGCCCGCGCCGCCGGTGACAAGGCCGCCTGCGGCACCGGCGCAGTCCCCCGCCAACTCGTGGTCGCAGCACCAGGCGGCGCCCTCGACGCCGCCCGCGACGGGGCTGGTGCTGTCGCCGGGGCGGGCCACGCTGCTGGCCGTCGTGTTCGTGCTGCTGCTGGCCGTGTCGTTCGTCGCCGGCCTGCTGGTCGGACGTTTCGCCCTGTAGGTGCCGCCATGCTGCCGCTGCTCCTCCTCACGCTCGGGCAGGGCGACACGCTCGCCAGGTATGATGCGTCCATCCCCGCCAAGGCACGCGAGCACTGGGCGTTCCGGCCGGTGAAGCCGGTGACGGTGCCGGACGTGGTATGCGACGCCGGCAATCCGATCGACAGGTTCCTTCTCGCGAAGTTGCAGGCGCGCGGGTGGAAGGCCGCCCCGCCGGCGGCGCCCGGCGTCCTGCTGCGCCGCCTCACGCTGGCGCTGACCGGGCTGCCGCCCACGCCCGATGAGCAGAAGGCGTTCGCCGCCGACACGGGGCCCGGCGCGTATGAGCGGCTGGTGGAGCGCCTGCTGGCGTCGCCACGCTTCGGCGAGCGGTGGGGGCGGCACTGGCTCGACGTGGCGCGGTACGCCGACAGCAACGGCTACGAGCGCGACGGCGACAAGCCGGGGGCGTGGCGCTACCGCGACTGGGTCATCCGCGCCGTCAACGACGACATGCCGTATCAGCGGTTCATCCTCGAACAGATCGCCGGGGACGAGCTGGAAGACGCGGACCGCTCGTCGGTGGTGGCCACGGGCTTCCTGCGCCTGGGGCCGTGGGACGACGAGCCGGCGGACCCGGCCAACGACCGCTTCGACCAGCTCGATGATGTGCTGTCAACGTCTGCTGAGGCGTTCCTGGGCCTGACGCTGGCCTGTGCGCGGTGTCACGATCACAAGTTCGAGCCGCTGACGCAGCACGATTACTACCGTGTCGCCGCCGTCTTCGCGCCGCTGGCCCGGCCCCAGAACGGCAGGACGGAGCTGGACCGCCCGGCGGTCCCGCTGGCGCGGCGCGTCGAGGTGAAGAAGCTGGAGGAGAAGATGGCCGGGCTGCGCCGCTCGGCCAAGCTGGCGGACCCGGTGTCGGCGCGGACTTACAAGAAGGAGGCCGACGAGATCCAGAAGAAGCTGGCGGCCTACCCGCGGGCCTACGTCATGGACGAGATGGTGCCGGCGCCGCCTACGCACCTGCTGCGGCGCGGGCGGGCGTCCCTCAAGGGGCCGGAGGTGAAGCCCGGCGTCCCGGCGGTGCTGGTGGCCAATCAGCCGGAGTTCCCGGCCGCGTCGGCGTCCTCGACCCTTCGCCGTCTGACGTTCGCGAAATGGGTGGCGTCGGCGGACAACCCGCTGACGGCGCGGGCCGTCGTCAACCGCCTGTGGCACTACCACTTCGGGCGCGGCATCGTCGGCACGCCCGGCGACCTCGGGACGCGCGGCGAGCGGCCCACCCACCCCGAGCTGCTCGACTGGCTGGCCTCCGAGCTGGTGTCGAGCGGGTGGTCGCTCAAGCACATCCATCGGCTGATCGTGACGAGCAACGCCTACCGCATGTCGAGCCGGGGCGACGCGGCGCAGCACAAGCAGGACCCGGAGTGCCGGCTCCTGGGGCGGTTCCCGTACCGGCGGTTGGAGGCGGAGGCCATCCGCGACGGCATCCTGGCGGCGTCGGGGCGGCTGGATTCACGGATGTACGGGCCGGGGGTGAGGCCGCCCATCCCGCGTGCGGCGCTGGAGGGGCACCCGGACGCGAACACGGTGTGGAAGGGCGTGAGCGAGGACGAGGCGGCGCGGCGGACGGTGTACGTCCACGTCAAGCGCTCGATCATGCTGCCGCTGCTCGAGTCACTCGACCTCTGCGACACGGCGCGGAGCGCGCCGCGGCGGGCGGTCACGACGGTGGCGCCGCAGGCGTTGATGCTCTACAACGGCTCGCTGGTGAACACGCAGGCCAAGGCGCTGGCGGAGCGGCTGGAGCGCGAGGCGGGGGCTTCCGCCGACGCGCAGGTCGAGCTGGCGTACCGTCTCCTGCTGGCGCGTGGGGCGACGGCGGACGAGAGGGCGGCGGTGAAGGAGTACATCGGCAAGCACGGCCTGGCGCAGGCGTGCCGCGTGCTGTTCAATCTGAATGAATTCGTGTACCCGGATTGAGACGGAGAGGGAGACAGGGCCGGCTGCCGTTGGCTGCCAGCGGCGGACGCGAGGCCCCGTCGGGCGCCGAGTCACATGGCCAGTTCTCCCGATGTGCTCATGTGGGTGTGTGCCGACGGGCGACAACGACCGCGAGCTGCCGCGGAAGAAGGGACATGCCTTGCTCAACGCGCGAAAGAGCACGCGCCTCGCGCGGGAAGTGCAACATCTGCAAAGACGGCAACATCCGCCGCGAGAGCCGCCGGACATCTTCCCACCGTGGACGGTCCCCTCACGCCCGCGCCAGCACGATCATCGAGTCCGTCTCCTGCGTCAGGGGCCGACGGTCGAACCCACCCAGGATCTCCCAGGAGCCGAAGCCCGCGACGCGCAGGAGGAGCGCCATCTCCTCGCGGTAGATGTACCGCGTCGTGTGCTCCGAGCGGTGGATGATCCGGGTGCCCCCCGAGGCGTCCACCTCCTCCAGCTCGTTGATCGAGTGCTGCGTCTGTGCCACCCGGTCCAATGTCCGCGTGTCGTACATCCGCAGCGTGTTCCCCGTCCGCGGGTCCTTGATCTCCCCCTCCAGCACCCGCGTGCCCCCCGCCGTCGCGATGTACGGCATGCCGGGGAAGAACGTGTCGAACGCCACCAGCCCGCCCGGCAGCAGATGCTCCCGACAGCGCTCCAGACACCGGATCTGATCCGCCTGCGTCATGTTGTGGATGAATGCGTTGAACGTGGCCATCACCAGGGCGTACTTGCGTGGCAGGCGGAAATCGCTCATGTCCCCCTGATGCAGGCCGACCTTCAGCCCCAGCGCGTCGGCCTTCTTGCGGCACGTCGCCAACATCGGCGCGGACAGGTCGAGGCCGTCGCCCTCCGCCCCGGCCTGGATGCACGGCAGCAGCACCCGCCCCGTGCCGCACGTGATGTCGATGATCGGCCCCTTGGCGTCCTTCGCCAGCCCCACATAGAAGTCGATGCCGTAGTCGAGCCCCGTGCAGAGGATGTCGTACATCTCGCCGTCATCGAATGGTGATGCTTCGCTCAAGACCGGTTCCTCTGATACACAGCCCCGGAGGGGGGCGGGTTTCGGGTGGCCGGGGTCGGGCTCCGGCGACCCCGGCGCAGGGCACATCGTTGAACGCCACGCTCTGCTGGGGGCTGAATCCGGGGTCGCCAGAGCCTGGTCCCTGCCACGGGTGTAACTCAGACACACACGCCGCGTGACTGGTTCATGGGTCGAGGACGAACACGTCTTTGGCGGTGACTTCGACGGGGATCGGATTCGAGGTCGCGTAGTGGCTGTATTTCGAGACGAGCCGCCCCTCCCCGTGGTACATGAAAGCCACGACGAAGTCGTAACTCCCCGGCTTCAGCGGCGGCCCGGCATGGTTCTCGACAATCACACGAGGGTGAATCAGGTGGCGATCCTCCTCACCCGCCTTGAGAGTGACCGCCGGGGCAGCCGGCCCTGGCCCCAGGAAAAGTGGCGACGGCCACCGGTGGGCCGCCGCCACTCGCCCACCTTGATCGAGGAGGAACAGGGCGACGTGTTCCAGCATCCCGTCCCCCAGGTGTCGAAATCGTGCCTCGGTCTCCCCGTCGTTCACCAGCGCGAGTATCACCGCGTCCGAGCGTCTGAAGGGTCGGAACGGCTTCCAGACCCGGCAGCGGATCTGCCCCCGATCCTCACCCGGCCGGTATCCGGCCCACAGGGCCCGCGCCACCCAAACCCGCTCTTCCAACTCCGGCTGCTCAGCCTCCGGCTCGCCCACTGCCGCCACTGCCGCGCCGAACGGCTTCCGCCGCTCGAACGCATCCGTCGGCACGTGCCCCAGCCACCACGCCAGGAGCCAGAAGGCGACGGCGCACACCACGGCGCCCGTCAGGCACCACCAGGGCACCAATCGCCTCTCGCCGGCCCGCATGGCTCACCCCCCGCCGATCTCGAACAGCTCCGCCAGGCCGGCCTCGGCCATCTCCTCGCCCCACACGTAGCGGTCCTCCTCGATCCACCGCCGCACCCTGTCCTCCGCCCGCCCGAACAGCCGCAGCAGCAGCTCGTCCGTGTCCTGCTCCAGACGCCGGAAGTGCGTCGCCCAGCTCACCGCCTCGGTGGTGCGCACCTTCTTCTCACTCTCCCAGTGCATGTGGTGGAACAGGAACGAGCCGTACTTCGTCACCCGCCGCCGCTTGCACGCGGCGAACAGCAAGAGCGCCGCCGACGAGCACTCGCCCAGCACCACCGCGCTGCCGGCGATCCGCCTCAGCCCCATCAGCGTGATGACCGCCAGCGACCCGTACACGCTGCCGCCGGACGAGTCGATGAGGAACTCCGCCTCGCCGCCGACGGGCAGCTCCAGCAGTTCGCGCACCACGTCGCGCTCCCAGGAGTCCACCTCGCCGACGACGGGGATCTCGGCGGGCTTGCTGCTCTTCTTGCGTGCCATGACACCCATCATAGCGGCCCGCCGGCCCGTGTCCCCCCGTCTCCTCTCTCGGGGGGCGGCGAAACCTTGACGCCGCCTCCTCGCGTCGCCCCCTCCGGTTGCTATAATGACCCCGTGCCAATCAGAACCTGTCGTCCGGCCCGCGTGTCCCCTACCGTGCTGGTTCCCCGACGTGAAATCTGGCATGCTCCGCCCCGTATCTCTTGGCTGAACCCTCTTCCGCCCAGGTGTGCGTGATGCAGAACGTCTCCCGGTTCGAGGCCAGCCTCCTGCGACTCCTCTACTACTTCCTCCGCCGGGAGCCGGTCGAGCGCGCCCTCCCCCTCGTCGAGCAGCGCCTCGAGCCGCCTCCCTGCCTCGCCCCCGGCTGCGTCCGCCTCGTCAAGGAGGCCCTTGCCAAGGGCTGCACCCACCTCCTCGCCTCGCGGGGCGGCTGGCGCGACGAGCGCCACCTCCGCAAGGGCAAGCCCGTCTCCGGACGGCTCTGGGAGCGCACCGAGCCGAAGGACCTCGGCCTGACCTTCTCACGCCGCTCGATGGAGTTCCTCATCTGGATCACGTCGGCCCGGCCCGGCGACAAGTCCCCCGCCTGGGCACCCGACCACGACACCCTCACCCACGGCGACCTGCTGCTGCTCTACTTCGCCCACGAGGGCCTCCGCGACACCGCCGACAGCCTCGGCGCACCCGCCCTCCGCAAGAAGGAGCCGTACGCCAGCCACGGCCTCGCCTGGCTCGCCTACCCGGAGGACTTCACGCAGACGCCCGCCGACGCCGCCCCGTGCTTCGAGCCGTGGATGTCCGGCGTGGGCGCCTGCATCGTCGAGGCCCTCCAGCCCGAGCTGGCGGCCCGGTGGATGCACGTCGAGTCCAACAAGGAGCGCATCGAGAAGCCCGAGCAGATGCGCGCCCTCGGCACCGCGCAGGACCGCGTCCTCGACGCCTTCCTGTCCGCCGCCGAGGCCGCCGGCCGCCGCGACCTCACCCGCTTCCTGCTGCGGGCCGCCCACCAGCTCCTCACCGCGCACGCCCACGCCGGCATGTGGACGGGGGCGTTGCAGATGTCCGGCCAGCGCCTCGCCGACCGCGCCGCGACGTATAATGCCGCGACATCCCTCCTCCGCTCCCTCACGCGCATGGAGGGGTGGGCACGCTGGGCCCGCACCCAGGGCCGCTTCGATGACGAGTACGTCCCCGCCCAGCTCTACCTGGCCGACTGGGAGCAGTACGAGGGGGACGAGCTGAACGCCCGCGCCCACGCCATCGCCCGCAGCCTGGACCCGATGCGTCAGGCGAAGACCTGAGACCCGATTCGAAACGAGACCCAACCCGCGAGGTTACCCATGAGCCGTTCTTACCGCGTCAGCGTCCGCGAGTCGGTGACGAAGGTCATCAAGGCCGAGGACAAGGTCAGCACCCAGCTCGAGATGCTGGAGGTGCTGTCGCCCGAGCAGATGGCCGGCCTGCTGGCCGCCGAGCTGGCCCAGCACGGCTTCAAGGAGCAGGACGGGCAGATGGTCAAGGAGGAGGACGGCGTGAAGATCGCCATCGACACCAAGTCCGCCACCGTGACCGTCTCCGCCCAGGCGTCGGAGACCACGAAGGTCGAGGGCGAGCGCGTGGGCCGCGCCTACGACGACGTGGGCCCGCACGCCGGCCAGGTCCGCGAGGGCCTCCGCTCCGAGCTGCAGAAGGACCTGGACAAGAAGGTCGAGGACAAGACCTCCGCCTTGCAGGGCAAGGTGACCGACCGCCTCGAGGGCAAGCTCGGCGACCTGCAGTGCGAGCTGGACGAGGTCGTCAACAAGGTGACCGCCGACGCCCTCAAGATCAAGGCCGCCCAGATGGGCCAGATCAAGCAGATCACCGAGGACGCCGAGTCCGGCTCCATGACCATCGTCGTCGAGGTCTAAGTAGTTGGTAGTTGGTAGTTGGTAGTTGGTCGTCAAGACCGGCCGCCGGCCGCCGACACCACCGTACCCCGGCTGTTCACTACCAACTACCAACTGCCAACTACCAACTACGAGTACCCCATGTCCGTCCTCATCAAGGAAGCCGACCTGCCCCAGGACCTCACCGTCGAGGAGGCCGTCGAGGCCGCCTACTCCGCCGAGATGGCCGAGGTCGCGTCCAAGCTCACGCGAGGCCTGCCCACCTTGATCGAGTGCGACAAGGACCTCGGGCCGTACCTGTACGTCAACATCCGCAACCGCCTGCGCGCCGCCAACCTGCGCTGCCTGTACCTCGACGGACGCCCCCGCCAGGAGGAGCAGCAGGGCGCCATGCCGATGGGCATGATCGGCACCATGATCTCGCAGCTCCGCGAGGCCGTCCGCGGCGCCGTCGAACGCCGCGTCGTGGTGCTGCCGCACCTCGACCTCCTCACCACGAGCCAGGGCGGCCTGACCGCGGAGGCCCGCGAGGTCATCCCGCTGCTGTACGAGAACCCCGAGCTGGTCTGGCTCGGCTTCAAGGACCCCTCGTTCGGCCTGCCCAAGGTCATCGAGAACCTGTTCCCCCACCGCATCAGCCTCCTCGGCATCGCCCGCGGACGGCTGCGCCACCTCGTCACCCGCCGCGACTCGCGCAAGTTCGGCCGCGAGTTCAACCCCTGGGGCCTGTACAAGTACGTCTCCGGCCTCAACGCCGCCCGCCTGCGCAAGCTCCTCTCCACCCTGGAGGGCGAGGACTACCCGGCCAGCCCGCAGAACGCCTACCGCCAGCTCCGCCAGGCGACCCTCGGCGGCACCCTGGAGGTGCCGACCATCAGCCTCGACGGCGACATCGGCGGCTACGGCAAGGTCAAGCAGCGCCTCCGCAACGAGATCCTCGACCTGCTCGGCCGCAAGGACCAGCTCACCAGCGAGGACGCCATCAAGGGCATCGAGGAGCTGGTCCCCAAGGGCATGATCTTCTGGGGCCCCCCCGGCACCGGTAAGACCCTCTTCGCCAAGGCCATGGCCTCCGAGATCGGCGCCGCCATCACCGTCGTGTCCGGCCCCGAGCTGAAGTCCAAGTGGGTCGGCGAGTCGGAGGAGCAGCTCCGCCAGATCTTCCACAAGGCCCGGCAGTCGGCCCCGTCGATCATCGTCTTCGACGAGCTGGACTCGTTCGCCACCGCCCGCGGCACCTACACGGGCTCCGGCGTCGAACACTCGATGGTCAACCAGCTCCTCACGGAGATGGACGGCTTCCACAAGGACGAGATGGTCTTCGTCGTCGGCACCACCAACTTCGTGGAGAGCCTCGACCAGGCCCTCCTGCGTCCGGGCCGCTTCGAGTTCCACCTCCACATCCCGTACCCCGACGGCGAGGCGCGGCGTGAGATCATCAAGATCTACGATCGCAAGATGGCGCTGAAGATGTCGCCGGAGTGCCTCGAACACGCCGTCGACCGCACCGACTGGCTCGTCCCCGGCGCCGCCTCCGGCACCTACTTCTCGGGCGACCACCTCAACGCCCTGTGCCGCTCCATCGCCCGATTCCGCCTCCGCGAGGGCCGCACCGACGCCACCACGCCCGCCGACATCGAACGCGCCCTGACCGAGTGGGTGGAGAAGACCAAGCTGACGGATCTCGAGGAGCGCGTCACCGCGACGCACGAGGCCGGGCACGCCATCTGCACCTTCTACACCCCCGGCGCCCGCCCGGTGAAGCGGATCGCCATCGCCGACGACGTGGTCGGCGCCCTCGGCTACGTCCGCACCCAGGAGGCCGAGCACAAGTACTACCGCACCATCAGCCACCTGAAGGCCGACATCATCGTGTGCTTCGGCGGCACCGAGGCGGAGAAGCTCCTGCTCGGCGACACGTCGATGGGCCTGGAGTCGGACCTCGACTTCGCCACGCACTGCGCCCGCCTCATCGTGGAGTCGATGGGCATGGGCGGCGCCGACACCGGCCCCGGCCGCTACCGCGTCCGCACGGAGGGGGGCGGCGAGAAGCGCGACCCGAACCTCTCCGAGGAGAAGCTGCGGGCGATGGACCGGCGGATCGACGAGATCCTGGCCGAGTGCCGCGAGGAGGCGGCCAGGCTCGTCCGCGAGCACAAGGCCGAGGTGGAGGCGCTGCGGGATAAGCTGATCAAGGAGAAGGTGATCGACGCCAAGCGCCTCTCGGCCTTCCGGGGCGTGGAGGAGAAGGCCGCGGACGAGAAGCCGGCCGAGAAGGAGCCGAAGAAGGCGAGCAAGAAGAAGGGCGACTGACCCAGGAGACTACCGTGGCCGAAATGACCATCCGCCTGATCCCCGACCCGCAGACGGGGAAGAAGAATATCATCATCTCGCTGACGGGCGACGAGGAGTCGCTGCCGCACGAGCACGAGCAGGCGCACCGGGCGCTGGTCGAGAAGATCGTCGGCGCGAAGCTGGCGAAGCTCGAGGAGATCGGCACGGTGGAGGTGGAGCGCCTGGAGGACAAGGCGATCGCCGCCCCGGCCCCGGCCCAGACCGAGGGCGAACGCAAGCCCCAGGCCCAGGGGCACTGATGGTTGAAGAAGGCATACCACGAAATACACGGAAGACACGAAAGGAAGACAAACAAGAGACAACAGAGGCAGAGGAGGACGGTATTGTCTTCTCACTTGATGCCTGCTTCGCTTCTTTGTCTTCTTTTTCGTGCTCTTCGTGTATTTCGTGGTATCTCTGCTGCTTTGTTCCTGTCCCGTGACTCCCTGGTGCTGGTGGCCCAATGATCCTCAAGTTCCCCGACGTCAACAGCCTCCGCCTCGCCCTCATCACCGGGGCCGTCCCCAACGCCATGAGCCAGACCGGGGCCGTCGTCGGCTTCGACGAGGGCGGGCAGGCCTGGGTCGAGACCTCCGCCACGCTGGGACGCACCAACCAGGCCGACCTCAAGAAGCTCGGCGTCATGGGCGCCAAGGGCTTCCCCGCCATCGACAAGGAGGAGGTCTCCTCCTGGGCCGAGGCGCTGCCCCTGGAGAAGGAAGCCTGGGCGCCCGACCAGCTCGCCTCCACCCCCGTCCTGTTCGACCTCGTCGATGCCACCGAGCTGAGCCGTATCGTCATCGAGACCCTCCGCCTCGGCAACGACCGCATGGGCTACCGCTGGCTCGACTCCGAGACCGAGAAGGGCCAGCGCGCGCTCCTGCGGGTGGTCGGGCCGCCCTACTACACGCTGCTGCGCGCGATCGACCGGATCGGCGGCGACAAGGCCCCCGTCGCCTACATCGAGAAGCAGCCGCGCATCTGGGTCGAGCTGGGCTACAACCACCCCCTCCTCGGGCAGGTCAAGCCCCCCGCCGACAAGATCCTCCTGGTGCGGCCCCCCCGCCGCTGGGCCATGCTCGACGAGGCCGTCTTCAAGGACGTGTACGAGGTCACCGAGTTCCCCCTGCCCGAACGCCCCGTCACCCTCAGGGACAGCAAGACCGAGGCCCCGCGCATCAAGGTGGTCCCGGCGCTGCGTGCCGGCGGCTCCCCCGACGGCGCCGAGCTGTGGGTGCTGCGCGACGACCCCGTCGCCGAGCTGAACCGCTTCGTGCAGAACTCCAGCGACGACGTGCTGCACCGCCTGGCGTTCGCCGTCGGCGAGAAGGACAAGAAGAAGGTCATCGTCGTCCGCGTGCGCCAGTCGTCCAAGCAGTCGCCGCCGGTGCTGATCTTCAAGAACTCCATCGCCTACAAGCACTTCCTCAAGCTGCCGAACCTCTTCCTCCCCGTGGGGACGAGGCTGCACCCCCCGCTGCGCCGCGACCAGGTGCGGAAACTCCTCGCCGAGGACACCAGCCAGGTCGTCTGGCTGCACCCCGACGGGAAGAACGGCTTCGCGCCGCAGACGCTGCCGGAGGACTCGTTCCGCCCGCTGTGGGACTGGGTGGATTACGTCCTCGACCACGACGCCGAGGCCCTGTCCGGCTGGATGCAGGCGGCGCAGTTCGACTTCGAGCCGTTCGTGTGCGACGAGGAGGGCGGCGCCAAGCCGCGCAAGCCCCCCGGCGACGAGAAGAAGGACAAGAAGCCCGCCCGCGAGCGTGGCGGCAAGGGCGGCGGCGAGGACGCCAGCTTCCAGCTCGTCCCCGAGGAGGCCCCCGACACCGAGGCCCGCCGGGGCGCCCTGGAGGACCTGCCCGTCGTCCAGAAGGTCGAGCCGACCAAGTTGCAGAAGCAGCTCCGCGAGATGGAGGAGTCCTTCCTGGCCCACGAGGGCGGCCTCGACGCCGCCGAACGCCAGGAGGCGTGGCCGGTGATGGCGTCCATCAACACGCAGCTGAGCAACACGGACGACGCCGGCATCTGCTGGATGAACGCCCTGTGGGAGCGCGACGAGGCCGCCGCCCGCGCCTGGGCCTGGCAGTGGTTCCTGGCCGAGTGCCAGGCCGTCCCGCCCCAGGAGGGCGGACGCACCCCGCGCTCGTGGGTCACCAAGGCCACCCTCGCCGGCGCCAAGACCCGCGAGGTGCCCGGCGAGGACCTCGACAAGCTCATCGCCAAGGCCGAGCCCGCCACCGCCGACATCCGCGCGCTGTCCGCCTACCTCGTCCACGCCTGCCTGCAGTCGCCGCCGCCCGAGTCGCTCGTGAAGCGGCTCGGCCCGGTCAGCCGCTTCCTGGAGGCCCACGAGAAGCTGCTGCCGGTGCGGTCGATGTGGCTGGCGTGGTCGCACCTGTCCCGGCTGTCGAGCGGCGACGTGCTGGCCCTGGCCCGCTCGCGTGACCGCCTGCTGGAGCGCCTCTTCCACAGCGGCCTGCGCCCCGAGCAGGACCTGCCCAGCTTCCTGCGGTTCGCAGGCCAGCCGACCAGCCAGCGCTTCCGCGCCGTCCGCCAGTGGATGGTCGAGCTGGCCGAGGCCGGCCAGGAGTGGGTCAGCGGCGGCGCCACCTCCGGCATGACGCCGGCCTACGTCGATCTGATCTTCGCCTTCGGCCTGGCCAAGCTGGGCGAGGCCGACGTGGCCCGCGAACGCCTCGCGTCGGCCAAGGCGGCCCTGTCGGGCAAGGACGACGCCCACAACGTGCTGTTCACCGCCTTCGACTACCGCATCCGCCAGGCGCTCGACGGCAAGCCCCACACCGGCCCGCTGCCCAACGAGCAGCTCGAGTACCTGGAGCACATGGAGCGGCTGGGCCGCTACGTCGTGGACCGGCTGCGCAAGCACTCGCAGATCCTGGAGCCGGACACGCGCATCAACCCGTACCGCCACTGGGGCGCGCGGATCAACGAGTTCGAGAAGGCCCTCGCCGAGCTGGCCGACCTGACCGACCGCAACGAGATCGTGGTGCGGGTCGAGAAGCTGCTGCGCGAGCAGACGAAGGGGCCGAAGGGCGCCCCGCAGCGTCAGCGCGTCCTGAAAGCCGGCCTGGAGGCGGCCCCGCGTGTCGGCGAGGAATTCGCCCGCAAGCTGCTCGACCAGTCGCTGCCGACCTACGACGAGCTGCCCGAGGCCAAGGACGTGGCCGAGCTGGTCGAGCACGCCCAGTTCCTGGAGAAGGCGCTGTTCGTGGCCGGGCACTTCGGGCGGATGGAGGCGCTGCACCCGCTGGTGTCGCGGTTCCTGAAGATGATCCAGACGCAGAAGGGCGGCCAGGCGTTGCAGACGCTGGAGTCGCTGGCGTCGAACGCCTTCAAGAGCCTGCGCAAGCTGGGCCTGCGTGACGAGATCGATCAGGTGCTGCGGGCGATGGCCGACCTCGTGCTGGAAGGCCAGGACGTGAAGGGCATCGACTTCAACAAGCGCGAGCAGGGGTCGGCGGCGCTGCGGGCCCTGTTGCAGGTGGCGAGCGGCTGGTACTTCTTCGGCAAGGACACGCAGGCCGACGCGATCATGCAGGTGGCCCGGCAGATGCTGATGGCCGGGACGCTGGCCGCCCGCGACCAGACGCAGCTGGCGCAGGCGTACTCGCGTGCGGCGGGGCAGGCGCCGGTGGAGATGGCGCAGAAGCGTCTGGAGGAGGTCTTCAAGCAGCTCAAGGGCATCCGCGACACGTACACGACGAGCACGCACTTCAGCGTGTCGCAGCTCGACGTGGTGGAGGCGGTGGTCCTGGCGGTGGTGAGCGACGACTTCACGATGGGGACGCAGGCCCGCCGCTGGCTGGACGACGACGAGTTCCTGGTGCGTCGGCGCATCCACCGCGACGTCCGGATGGCGATGGAGAGGGCGTGAGGTCAACGGGGCCGGCTGTTGTCGTAGAGCACGCTTCCAGCGTGCTCCGCAGAAAGCACGCAAGATGCGTGCTCTACGACAACAGCCCGCCGGCGAGACGCGGAGCGCGGACGAGGCAGCGATGACGCCCGTGAAGCCCGATGCCGTCCGGTGGCTGCTCGACCTGCGCGGGCGTGCGCTGGAGTGGGTGGCGCGGCAGCCTGCGGGCGGCGAGACATCGACTTACGCACACTTGATGTTCGCGTTCGCCCTGGCCAAGATGGGGGCGCGTGAGGAGGCACACTCTGCGTTAACCGAGTCCCTGACGCGGGTGCCAGCCCCCGATGCGCTTGAGTACGGGTTCGATGCGGCTCATGAGATGCTACGTGCCGCCTTCCGGTTTCGGATCGAGGAGGCGTTGGGCGGGAGGCCCCACGCCGGCTCGCTCGCGCCGGCGATCCTCGCGGCGGTGCAAGGGATGCCGACTTTGGCCGTTTACGTGGTAGATCGACTCCGCTCACACCTGCGGATTCTGGAGCCTTCGGCGCACATCAACCCCTACCCCTGGGGTCAACGGCAATCCGGCTTCGAAAACGCGCTCGCCGAACTCCAACAGGAGACCCGGCCTGCGGTGATCCGTCTCCGGGTCAAGCAGTTCCTCGCGGGGGGGGTGGCCGGGACGGCTCTGTCGATTTATCGGGCGGTCCTGGAGCGCCCTGACCTACCAAGCCGAGAGCTTGCTGGGGAAGCAATCCGCCATGTCCTCACCACCGCGGAAGGGCCGGACGGTGTCAAACGCCCGGAGGATGCTCAGGCAGAGATCCAGCTTCTGACCCTGGCATTCCGGCAGGCAACGGCACGTGGGCTGGCCGAGCTGATGTCACCTCTCCTCTCCGCCGGTAAAGCTTGGTGCATCCACGGGGGATGGTACCGGACCTGTTTGGCCGCACTCATTACCGCCGCCGTGGAGGGAATGTGGGCATTTCGAATGGGGGAAGAGGCTGATTGCTTCCTGAATGAAGTATCGGGTGCCTTGTACGCCCGGCCGGCGGCGGCCGATCAGGCCGGCCCTCAGCGGCTGACGGCGCTCCTTGCGGTCGCCGATGGGTGGTTCCGCTTCGGGTGGGGCACTCTCACCACCCCGATCTTCTCCGCTGTCGAGGCCGTCTACTGCGCGGGCCTGCCGGCACGGGAGTCGGCCCACCTTGCCGCGGCGGTGGCCCTGGCCGTCCGCTCGGCGCCGCTCGCCACGGCGGACGCCTGTTTCCGACGGCTCTTCGCCGGTTTACCCCCGATCCGCGACACATACACTACCAGCACGCACTACGGCGTTTCGGTCCTTACAGTCGTGGAGGCGGTCTGCCTGTCCGCCGCCGAGGTCGCCGGCCGCATGATGCACGAATGAAAAAAGCAGCACCCAAGCGAGGTTCAACCAAGATGGCCGCCGCCACCAAGAACGAGAACGTCAACCCCCTCGCCCTGCCGCGCGAGGACTGGCCCTTTGAAGAATTGCAGGCCGAGGCGGATGAGATCCGCAACCGCCTGCACCGCTTCCGAACCTCCCTGGGGCGCTTCTTCGTCCAGAAGCAGGAGCTGATCGACCTCATGGTCGTCGCCGCCGTCGCCCAGGAACCGCTCCTCCTCGTCGGCCCCCCCGGCACCGCCAAGTCCGACCTCGTGCTGAAGTTCAAGGACGCCCTCGGCCTCGGCGAGGGCGATTACTTCGAGTACATGCTGACGCGCTTCACGGAGCCGTCGGAGATCGTCGGCCCCATCGACATCGGCAAGCTCCGCGAGGGCCGCTACATCCGCCGCGAGCAGGGCAAGCTGCCCACCGCCCGCCTCGGCTTCCTCGACGAGATCTTCAAGTCGAACTCGGCCATCCTCAACATCCTGCTGACCATCATCAACGAGCGCAAGTTCTATCAGGACGGCGTGCCGATGCCCGTCCGCCTGCGCGTGCTGTTCGCGGCCACCAACGAGATCCCCGAGCAGGCCGAGCTGGCGGCCCTCAAGGACCGCTTCTGCCTCAAGGCCCAGAGCCTCAGCGTCCAGAATGACCATTTCACCGCGCTGGTCGATGCCGGCCTCCAGGGCGAGGTGTACAAGGGCCTGGCGCAGAAGCCGTGGATCGAGGGCCACGCCAGCCTGGACGACGTGCTGAAGGCCAACCGCTACCTGACGTACCTGTTCGGGCGCAAGCACCGGGCGGGCCGCGGCGAGGAGCAGAACGACCGCCAGGTGTACTTCCCCGGCGAGGTGTTCGACGAGTTCCAGAGGCTGGTGAAGACGCTGGTGCGCGAGGAGAAGATCTTCATCAGCGACCGCAAACTGGTGAAGCTCTACAAGCTGTTCCGCGTCCGCGCCTGGCTGTTCACCGGCGGCACCGTCAGCCGGGACGACCTGCGTCTGCTGGCGTACCTGGGCGAGTCGCACCAGGAGATCGAGATGCTCCGCGACCGCGTGCCGACGCTCCTCGGCGAGGCGTGAGCCGGGCTCCGTGCTGACGCGGCACTCGGGGCGCTGACGTGGCCGCGCTCGCCAACAGCCAGAGCCGCTCACGCTCCGGCCGCGCGCCCGAAACAAAACACGGGGCGGGGCGCTCGTCGCGCCCCGCCCCGGTGCGGCAGGAAGACGGCCTGGATTACTTGGTGGTGACGAGGACCTCGTCGCGCATGGCGACCGTGGTGAGGTCCTCCTCGACGGTGGCCCCGGCGGTGACGAAGATACGCTTGGTGCCGGTCAGGGTCTTGCCGTCCCTGGAGAGCTCGACCTTGGCATCGTAGAAGTAGCGCTGGCCGGGGGTCAGCTCGGGGGTGCGGAACGCCTTCTGCTCGGCGGCCTTCTCGACGAGGACGCCGTCCACGTAGAGCTTCGCGCCCTCGGGGAGGGTGAAGACGAGGCGGGCGCGGTTGCCGAGGGGGGCGTCCTCGAGGCCGAGGCGCTTGCCGTCCGCGGGGGCGGCGCCGACGCCGATCACGGGGGCGGGGACGCCGTAGGCGGCGCTCATGTAGCCGCCGCACCCGCCGCCGCAGTTGTAGCCGGCCGGGCCGTAGCCGCCGCCGCAGCCGCAGTTGAAGGAGGGGGCGGGGCCGTAGCAGCCGTAGGAGGCGCCCCAGCAGCCGCCGGTGCAGGTGTAGCCGACGCCGTAGCAGCCGCCGTAGCAGGAGCCGTAGCAGGCGCCGCCGTGGCACTTGGCCCAGCCGCCGCCGTAGCAGCCGCCGCCGCAGCCGCAGCCCCACTTGGCCTGCCCGTAGCACCCGCCGTAGTAGGCGGAGCCGTAGCTGTAGCCGTAGCAGCCGCCGTAGCAGAAGCCGTTGCAGCCGCCGCCGCCCTTGAGGCCGAATTCGGCGACATTCTCACCGGCCGTCATGGCGGTGAGCAGAACGAGAGTGTACATCGAGTCTTCTCCCCTGGTCCGAAGGTCTATGCGCTGGGTAGCGGTCCACCCGGACGTGCGGGTTAGGCAAGACCGGGTGGCTGGGGTAGATGGTAAATCTGGGGCGTGGCCTCGTCAACGGGAAAGGCGGGAAAGGCGGCACAGCTTCGCGCGGCACGGCCGTCACAACCGGAACAGGGTGGGCGGGCGGAATCCGTGGAATCGGCCGTGCCGTTGCCTCGGCGTGGGCGGATAATGAGCCCGTACGAGGCGACGTCCGGCGCGGAAAGCCGGCCGGCCCTCAACGGAGGACGAAGACATGGCCGACACCACCGCCAAAACCGCCGCTGAGCAGGCCGGCGTTCAGGCCGAGATCGTGCTGATCGAGAAGGACGCGCACATCGCGTACTCGAACTTCGCGCGGGTGACCTCGACGGCGGAGGAGGTGATCATCGACTTCTGCCTGAACCCGAACCCGTTCCACACAGGGCGGCAGGAGATCCCGGTCGCGCAGCGGCTGATCATGAACTTCTACACGGCGAAGCGGCTGTACAGCGCGCTGGGCATGACGCTGCACCGGCACGAGGGGACGTTCGGCCCCATCGAGCTGGACATCCGCCGACGGGCGCAGGGGGGGACGGCGCCGGCGGCGGGGGCGATCCAACAGGCGCCGAAGTGAGCGCGGCCCGAGGGCGGCGAGCGGGCACGGGCCTCCGGAACGTTGGCCCGTGCCCGCGGCGTTCCCGGCGGTCAGACCTTGTAAGGGGAGCCGGACCTGCCGATCTCGACGTCGGGGAGTTTCAGTGCCGTCAGCTCGGCGATGACCGTCTCGCGGTGGCGCGGGTGGATGTGGACGACGACGAACCGGGCGCCGCGTGGGAGCTGCTTGATCTCCGCGGCGAACAGCCTGGGCGTGAGGTGCATGGCGATCTCGGCGAGCCAGGCCTCCGACTCGGGGAAGGTGCATTCGAGGAAGACGGTGAGGGGCTTGCGCGTGGCGGCCGCGACGCGCCAGATCTCCTCGGTGGGGCCCGTGTCGGAGGGGATGACGGCGGCGGACTCGGGCCCCTCCACGACGTAGCCGAGGGTGGGGACGGAGTGGTTGACCTCGACGGGCGTGACGCGGAGGCGTCCGGCCTGGACGGGCCTGCCGGGCTCCAGCTCGCGGGCCTTCAGGTAGGGCGGGCGGATGGTGGAGATGTGGAAGAAGTCGGGGAAGAGGCGGTTGTTGAAGACGTCGGCGCGGAGGCACTCGAGGGTGTGGGCGTTGCCGTACACCTTGGGGCAGTCGCCGGAGCCGTCGTAAATCGCATCGAGGTAGGGGCCGAGGGACGCGACGTGGTCGAGGTGGGAGTGGGTGAGGAAGATGTCCTTGACGCGGGCCTGCTCTTCGAGGGTGCCGTAGAGGCCCAGGCTCCCCGCGTCGATGGCGAGGACGCCGTCGATGAGGTAGGTGGTGAGCTGCTGGAACGGCTGCCCGGAGGTGGACGCGGGCAGGATCGTCACTTGCATGAGCGGGCCCCGTGAAAACACACTCCCCATGATGGTACTCTGCCGCGGGGGCGTGCCGCAAGTGCCCGGGCACGACGCGGCGCGGAAATCCTCGGGGCCGCCCACGCTGCCTGACAGGATGGGCGGGTGATAGGATGCGGTAAGGAGCCCCCCCAGGAGGAGGCCGATGGACGCGGTGATGAGGACGGAGATCCCCGGCGTGCCGTGCCGGCACGGCAAGGTACGCGACGTGTACGACCTCGGCGACACGCTCGCCCTGGTCGCCACGGACCGCATCTCGGCGTTCGACGTGGTGCTGCCCACGCCGATCCCCGGCAAGGGCCGCGTGCTGACGGCATTGTCGATCTTCTGGTTCGGGCACCTCGGCGTGGAGAACCATCTGCTCGGCACAGACCCGGCGGCCATCGGGCCGGCGTTCGCGGCCCAGGCCGACGTGCTGCGTGGGCGCATCATGCACGTGCGGAAAACGCGCGTGGTGCCCATCGAGTGCGTGGTCCGGGGGTACCTGCTCGGCAGCGGATGGAAGGAGTATCAGGCGTCGGGGTCCGTCTGCGGGGTGGCCCTGCCGCCGGGCCTGAGGCAGGCGGCGAAGTTGCCGGAGCCGGTCTTCACGCCGACGACGAAGGAGGAGGCGGGCCACGACGTGGCCATCACCTTCGCCGGGGTGGCGGATCGGGTGGGCGGCGACCTCGCGGAGGAATTGCGGAGGAGGAGTATCGACATCTACACACGGGCGGCGGCGCACGCGCTGTCGTGCGGGATCATCCTGGCGGACACGAAGTTCGAGTTCGGGGAGCTGCCGGACGGGCGGCTCATCCTCATCGACGAGGTGTTGACGCCGGACAGCTCGCGCTTCTGGCCGCTGGACGCCTGGCGCGAGGGGGGGGCGCCTCCGTCGTTCGACAAGCAGTATGTGCGCGACTGGCTGGAGGCGCACTGGGACAAGGAGCCGCCGGCGCCGACGCTGCCCGACGAGGTGGTGGCGCGGACGGCGGCGAAGTACCGCGAGGCGTACCGGCTGCTGGCGGGGCGCGAGATGGAGGGGTGAGCGTGCCGTGTCTGCATCGCACGGCACGCTTACGCCGTGCCGCTCGCCTCAAGCAGGCGCCATCGGGCGCCTCACTCCGGCATCTGAATGCAGAGCAGCTCCTTGTCGTCGCGGAGGTAGACCTTGCCGTCCGACAACGCCGGGTGCGCCCAGATCCCCTTCACCTTCGTCACCTTCGTCCGCGCCAGCTCCTTGAACTCCTTCGCGTCCGGCTGGAACAGGATCAGGTCGCCGTGGTCCGTCAGCAGCAGGAGCTTGTCGTCCGCCGTCCTCAGCATGGCGGCGTGCCACGTCCCTATCTTCTCCTTCGTCCACAGGACCTTCCCCGTCGCCGCCTCGATGCAGTGCAGCGACGACGTGGGGACGAACTTCAGATGGCCGGTGACCGCGTACACGTGCTTGCCCACGGGGATCGGCGTCGAGAAGTAGCAGGTGATGTCCTTGTTCTTCCACTTTTCCTTGTAGCCGTCGCCGTCGCGCTCCAGCCCGACCATGCCGAACGTGATCGACGCCGCCAGCAGAAGGTCGCCGGCCACCACCGGCGTCGTCGAGGACTCGTTCTGCTTGTCCCTGAGCGGGAACTCCCAGAGCTTCTTACCGTCCGCCGGGGCGACGCCGCGCACGCCCTGCTGCGTCAGGAAGACGTACTGCCCGTTGTGCTTGATGGCAGAGGCATAGCTGGGGCCGTCGTCGGGGAGGCCCTTCCAGGCGACCTTGCCGTCGGCGGCGGAGAAGGCGACGACCCCGGCGCCCTTGGCGCCGATGTTGAGGAGGATCTTGTCCCCGTCCACGAGGGGCGACGCCGCCGCGCCGAACTTGAGGCGCTTGACGCCGAAATCCTTCTCCGTATCGACCTGCCACGTCTTGCCCCCCGTCTTCGCGTCGAACGCGGTCAACAGGCCCGTGGGGCCGAAGGTGAACACCTTGCCGCCGCTCACCGTGGGCGTGCCCTGGGGGCCGGTGCCGAAGAGGGTCCAGAACTTGGGGCGCTCGTAGCTGGTGGTCCACTTCTCGGTGCCGTCGGCGGCGTCGAAGCAGTAGAGGGCCTCCTCCTCCTTCCCGGCCACCTGGGCGAAGAGGTACACCTTGCCGCCGACGATGACCGGCGACGAGTGCCCGGGGCCGACCGGCTTGCGCCACACCACCTTGAGGTCGCCCTTCCACGGCTTGATGGTCTCGGGCGAGGTGCCGTCCCGCTTCGGGCCGAGCCACTGCGGCCAGTCGCCGGCGAGGGCCACGCCGGCGAGGAGGAGGGCGGCGAGGGCGGCAATTCGTCTCATGATGAGGGATCTCCTTGGGGGCCTTCCTTGAGGAAGACGTGCAGCGGCGCGTAGCGCCACCCGGCGCCGGCCTCGTCGGCGAGGCGTTTGAGACGCGCGATGTAGCGCTCGCTCAGCTCCTCGGCCTTGCCGGCATACGCCGGGTCGCAGTAATAGAGCCGGCAGGCGAGGGGGCGCGGCTCGCGCGCGGTACACAGGTTGCCCTTCTGGAAGGGGCAGAAGTCGGATGTGACCGAGGCGGGGTCATAGGGCGGCGCGTCGGCGAGGAGGACATCCGCCTCCAGCTGGCTGAGGAAGAGGGTGTGGCCGAACTCCTTGAAGCGGCAGCAGCGTCCGGAGGCGATGCACACGGGCCCGGCGGCGGCGACGGCGGCGTCGGCCTCCCTGTACAAATCGAGAACGGCCCGGCGTGTATCGCTCATGAGTCCCCTGGGAACAGACGGGCGGCCCGCCGGCTTATTCTAGCCGGCGGGCCGCTGGTGTCTCATCCCGGGTATGTGGTCAGCCGCCGATGACGTGGTGGACGACCTCGACGCGGGCGTCCTCCCTCCTGCCGGCGGCCGCCTTGTCACGGGCGCCGGGGAGGTTCTTCACCCTGGAATCCAGGCTCCAGCTCCCCTTGCAGCCCTGGACGTAGACGTGGTACTCGACGGCGGCGCCACCCGGCTCACGGCCGCGCGTGCCGGAGAACACGGCGCAGTCCTGGCCCTTGTCGCGGAACGCCTTCGCCGCGGCGAAGGCGTCGTGGGCCGACGCGAAGTTGCCGAGCAGGGCACGGCGGCCGGCCTTGCAGGGGTCGCCGTAGACCTGGTAGACCACCGCCGGGGCGTAGTCGTTGACGATGAACGTCTCCGCGCCCTTGTCGCGGCTGCCCTTGGCGAACGCCTCGGCCTGGGCGGCGTCGCCAAAGGTCAGACTCTTCTTCCAGCCGGACTTCGGGCAGATCCGGGTGTAGACGGTGCGCAGGACCGGTGCCTCCCCTGGTCCGGACCTGCCCTCGGTGCCGGCGGTCACCTCGAAGGGCACGCGCACCTTGCAGCCGAGATCCTCGCCGGCGCGGATCGCCTCGGCGGCGGTGGCGTGGATCGACACCAACGCGCGGGCCCCGCAGCGGCGCGCCACGGTGTAGAGGCGGAGCCCCGGCAGGGTGGCGGGGTCGGGGCCGACGGCGGGGGCGTCCCCGACCAGGGCCAGGAGCGCAAGCGACAGCAGGCCGGAACGGAGCATGATCGTTCTCCTCGTTTCGGGGCGTCCCGTGGCCCCTTCAACCTGTTCAACGCGGCCGGCCGCCGCGCGAGGAACGCCCAGGCCGACAATCTTGCGGGTCGCGGCGGGGGGCTTTGTCGTGGCGGCCGGGCGTCCTCGCCTGCCCGCCCTCTTCGGGATCAAGTGGGCGAGCAGGCGGGACACCTGTTGCCACGACAAGCGGCACGGCGACGGGCGTCACTTGCCGATCTTGGCGAGGGCGTCGGCGGCGGCCTTGCGCACGTCCAGGAAGCCCGTCTTCGAGGCGGCGGTCAGGGCGGGGACGGCGTCGCGGGCCAGGGGGCCGAGGCCGCCCAGCACCTTGATGACCGCGATCTGGTTCTCGGAGAACCCGCCCTTGATGGCGGCGGCGAGCTCCTTGACCGCGCCGGCGCCGGCGGGGCCGCAGGCCCCGATGGCCCGTGTCACCGCGAGGCGGTCGTCCTTGAACGTCGCCTTGGCCAGGGCGGGGGCCAGGCCGGCCACCGCCGCCTTGACGTCGGCGTCGATGGCGTCGATCTCCTTGTCGAGACGCTCCCTGGAGGCGCCCTTCGCGGTGCGGCGCTCGCCCACCAGCTCCTCCTTCTCCTTGAGGCTGGCGGTGACGATCTTCTCGAGGGCGTTGGCGGCGGCGACGCGCTCGCGCTCGAAGCGGCCCTTGGCCAGGGCGGCGCCCAGGTCCTTGATGGCGGGGCGGGCCTTCGCCCCCAGCTTCGCCAGGCCGTTGGCGCCCTCGGCCATGTCGAAGGTGCTGTTCAACTTCTTGATCAGGGGCGCCAGCGGGTCGTCGGCGGCGGCGGCGGGCAGGGCGAGCAGGGCGAGGCAGAGCAGGGTGCGCATTTCAGCGGTCCTCATGGGGGGTGGTGGGGGCGTCACTTGCCGCCGACGGGCGACACCTTGCCGGGCGGGTCGTTGTTCATCTTCGCCATCTGAGGCCGGATGACGAACCAGTAGACGGAGCCGACGATGGCGGCGAACACGAGCAGGACGGTGGCGACGACGGCCAGGATCTTGCCGGCGCTGACGGGGTGGTCGCCGTACACCTCGCCGCTGGCGCCGTGCATCAGGAACTCGTAGTCCTTGCCGCCGTAGTGGAAGCTGCCGCGGAAGACCGGGACCAGGATCAGCTTGACGACGGGGTCGAGGAACCGCGGCTCGAGCTTGGCGACCTTGCGCTCGTCGCCGCCGATCTGCTTCTCGGCGAGGGCCTTGAGCTCGGCCTCGAGGCCGGGGCGGGCCTTGATGAACGCCTCGCGGCCGGAAAAGGCGGGGCGCTCGGCCTTGCCGCGCGTGGCGTGGGACGGGTCGAAGGCGGCGAGCTTCTTGAGGTCGGGCTGGACGAGGGCGAGACGCTTCTCGTCCAGGCCGGCGAAGGCCGGCAGCACCAC
Source organism: uncultured Alcaligenaceae bacterium (assembly GCA_964630925.1). Taxonomy (GTDB): domain Bacteria; phylum Planctomycetota; class Planctomycetia; order Gemmatales; family Gemmataceae; genus RGDT01. Next base: position 20,776 of record CAZVZK010000052.1, on the reverse strand, counting down.
GCCCTCGAACGAGTGGCGGACATCGCCGGAGGTGGGCGACCACGAGGTGCGGGTGACCTCGCGCGTGGTGACGTTGCCGGCGGCGTCGGTGTGGTCCTCGGTGTCCTTGTAGTGCTGGCCCTTCTCGCCCTTGTAGGAGGCGTGGCCGCGGGCGCTGATGACCCAGAAGGGCAGGTAGGCGGGCTCGGCCTTGTTGAACTTCGCGGCCGTCTTCAGGTCGCCCGGCACGAGGGCGAGGCCCTGGAGCCAGCGGCCGAAGGCGGCCTCGGCGCCGGCGGCGTCGAGGGCGAAGGGGATGCAGGACTGCGGGTGGTCGCCCAGGGCGGCGAGGTAGGCGTCGAGGTCCTTGTCGACGACGGCCGGGGGCAGTGCGGACATGGCGGTCTCCGGGTGCGGACGGGGGGCGGCCCCGCCGCGACAGCGGCAGGCTTCCCTCTCCCCTCACCGATCCCTAGCGCCGATGCCCGCTCGACCTAACAGTGGAATCGCGGCGGTTTTCTCGGGGCCGGCAACGGGCCGACAACCACCCACCACCCACGGAGAAGCCCCGACATGCCCGGGCCGGCCCCGGAATGGCCGACTCCCGGGATGTGGGTCGGATCGATAGAATCAGCCGTGGCCGTCGAGGGGCGTGGACAATGGATTTGAAACTGCGAGGCCAGGTGGCCGTGGTGTGCGGGTCGGCGCAGGGGATCGGGCGGGCCATCGCCGCCGCGTTCGCCGCCGAGGGCTGCCGCGTCGCGCTCATCGACCGCGACGCGCGCGTCAACGAGACGGCCCGCGAGATCGGCGGGCTGCCCGTGGTGGCCGACGTGACCTCCCATGACGCGATGGTGCGTGCGGCCTCACACATCAAGGCAGAGCTGGGGCGTGTCGATCACGTGGTGTTCGCGGTGGCCGTCGGCTCGGGGAAGTTCGGCTTCCCGTTCTGGAACCTGACGCCGGAGGACTGGCCGCGCGTCCTGACGGTGAACGTGGTGGGCGGGGTGAACGTGGCCCATGCGTTCGCGCCGCACCTGGTCGAGGCCAGGTCGGGGACGATGCTGTTCATCTCCAGCGTCGCGGGGCAGATCGGCTCGCAGACGGACCCGCCGTACAGCGCCAGCAAGGCGGCCCTCATCAACTTCGCCCAGTGCGCCGCCAAGGACCTGGCCCCGTATGTCGTGCGGGTGAACACGCTCTGTCCGGGGATGGTGCAGACGGCCCTCAACCGCTCGGTGTGGCAGGCGTGGAATGACGCGCAGCCCGAGGGGTCCAGGCGGAGCTACGAGGATTGGGCCGGCGAGAAGGTGAGGAAGGTGGTCCCGCTGGGCCGGTGGCAATCGCCGGAAGACATCGCCAGCATGGCCGTGTTCCTGGCGTCGTCACTGGCGGGCGAGGTGACGGGGCAGACGATCAACGTCGACGGCGGCTTCGTCATGCACTGGTGACGGCTCGCGCGGGCGCGAGCCGTTGACATCCGGCATGACGTGAGGCCGTGGGACGCGCGTACGGGGAGGGCGCAGGTGACGCTCAGGTGCCACCCCACGCCGGCCCGCGAGGTGTTGTTCCGCGCCGACGGAAGGCGTGCCCGAGTCGGGTCACTCGCCGACGTAGGGCAGCAGCGCCATGAAGCGGGCACGCTTGATCGCGTCCTTGACGGCGCGCTGGAACGCGGCGCAGGTGCCGGAGCGCTTGCGGCTCATCATCTTGCCCTGGCTGGTGCACATCTTCTTGAGCGTCTGCACGTCCTTGTAATCCACGAAGGAGGGGCGCGGGCAGCCCTCCTTGGTGCAGAAACGGCAGCGATTCTTCCGGCCCCGGCCGAGCTTCTTCTTCACCATGACTTGGTCGTCGCCTCTGTCTTTCGCGGTGGACACTGGCACAAGGTAAGACGTAAGCTTAGGGGCCCGGCCCGCCCCTGTCAACGACAAGCCCCCGCCCGATTCAGGTGTCCTCCAGGCGCGGCGTCAAGGCCAGCGGCGTTAATTCGCACGTCGCCGTGTCGTAGACCGCCGTGAAGCCAAGGCACAGAGCGTGAACGGTGACGTACCAGCGTTGCGGACGGTAGAGTGTCAGCGGGCGCGAGCCGTCCCAATCGACGCGGCCCTCGGGCGTGGCGGCGAACCAGCGGTGGACGTGCCCACTCAGCAGGACGCGGTGCGGCACGGCGTCGAACGACCTCGCCAGGCCCTCGGGGGAGCAGGGCGGGGCCTCCATGTACCACAGGTCCTCAAGCACCTCCGGGTCGAGCCACGCCTCCATGTGCTGGATGTGGCAGTCGTCGCGCACAAGGCGCGGCTGATAGGACCGCGCGTATTCCAACAGCTCGGGGTCGTACTTGTCGGCGAAGTCTCCGGGGTCGGAGGGCCGACACAGGCCGAAGTCGTGGTTGCCCCACACGCCGGTGACCCGGGCGTCGCGGAGGATGCGCAGCGTCTCGGCGAGGCGTTCATGCATGCGACAGATGTCGCCGAGGCAGATGACCTCATCGACAACGAGGGCGCGGAGGCGGCTCAGCGCCTCGTTGAGCTGGGGGATGGCCTCGTGGACGTCGGCGATCAGGCCCAGGCGCATGACACGCCCTCCCGGGGCCCGTAAGATCGACTGGGCCCATCAAATGGAGTACGCGCGGATGGCCGGATCGGCAACCGTCCTCGTCACCGGGTCGGCTGGGCGCATCGGGCGGGCCGTCGTCAACGAGCTGTCCGCCCAGGGCGTGACGGTGCGCGGCCTGGATGTCGTGCCGACGCCGGGCGTCGAGTCCCTCGTGGGCAGCATCACCGACGTGGAGTTGTTGAAGGAGGCGATGGCCGGTGTGGGCACGCTGATCCACCTGGCGGCGACGCCGGACGATGATGATTTCCACACCAAGATCTTGCCCAACAACCTCATCGGCGTGCATGAGGTGATCGAGGCGGCGCGGGCGGCTGGGGTGCGGCGCTACGTCCTGGCCAGCACGGGGCAGGTGGTGTGGTGGCAGCGGATGCGCGGGCCGATGCCGATCACCGAGGAGTCGCACCCGACGCCGCGCGGGTGGTACGCGGCGGCGAAGGTCTTCCTGGAGGCGGCGGGCCGCATGGTGTCCGGGGCCGACGGCGCCACGGTGATCGCGGTACGGCTGGGCTGGTGCCCGCGGACCCCGGAGCAGGCGCGGGAGATCGCCGCGAGCGGGTGGGCGCAGGCGGTGTACCTCAGCCCCGGCGACGCCGGGCGGTTCTTCGCCTGCGCCGCCGCCGCGCCCCTGGACGGACGGTTCCACATCACCTACGCACTCAGCCGGGTGCAAGGAGAGGCCATGTACGACAGGGCCACGGCGCGGCGGCTGGGGTACGAGCCACGGGACGCCTGGCCGGAGGGGGCCGAGGAGATGCTGCGGTGAGCGGGGGCGCCCTTGCCTCCCGCCGCGTGCCGCCCATGATGGCCTCATCGCCACCCCCACCCCCGGAGCCCCGCCATGCGTGTCCGCCTGCCCCTCCTCGCGCTCGCCCTGATCGCCGTCGCCGCCCGCGCCGCCGACGACAGGCCCGCCGGCCTGCGCGTCTACACCTGCGGTCACAGCTTCCACGTCTTCGTCCCCGCACTCCTCACGGAGATGGCCAAGGGCGCCGGCATCAAGGGCCACAAGATGGCCGGGCTGTCGTCCATCGGCGGGTCGCGCGTCATCCAGCACTGGGACAAGGACGGCGACTTGAACAAGCCGAAGGCCGCCCTGACGACGGGCGAGATCGACGTGCTAACCCTCTCCCCCATCTACCCGCCCGACGCCGGCATCGAGAACTTCGCCGCCCTCGCCCTCAAACACAACCCGAAGATCCGCGTCACCATCCAGCAGAATTGGCTGCCTTTCGACACCTACGACACCACGTTCAAGAAGCGCCCCAAGACGGTCGATCACGACGCCCCCACGGCGGCCGACCTCAAGGAGATGCACGACAAGTACCTCAAGAGCCTGGACGAGGTCGCCGCCGCCGTGAACAAGAAGCTCGGCAAGGAGGTGATGTTCGTCGTCCCGGTGGGCCAGGCCGTCGTCGCCTTGCGCAAGTTGATCATCGACGGGAAGGCGCCCGGCCTGAAGAAGCAGAGCGACCTGTTCACCGACGCCATCGGCCACGCCACGCCGCCGCTGCGCGTCCTCGTCGGCTACTGCCACTACGCCGCGGTCTACCGCACCTCGCCCGTGGGCCTGCCGGTCCCGTCGGCCCTGGCGGGCGCCAGGATCGAGGACAAGGAGAAGCTCAACCGGCTCCTGCAAGAGCTGGCGTGGGAGGCGGTCACGTCGCACCCGCTCAGCGGCGTCAAGAAGCCGAAGGGGTGACCTGCCGCCGGATCACTCGATGTCGGGGTGTGGCGGTGCCGGGCGGATGCGCAGGGCCGGCGGGCGTTCGGGCGTCACGGCCGGCCCCGGCACCGCCGGGGCCCGGAGGATCACCTTCGGCCGCGTGAACGTGACGTCGCAGCGCGGCAGGGACTTCTGCAGCCCCCAGGCCCCGGCCGCCGTCACCTTCGTGCCGCGGGCCTCGACCATCCTCAGGCCCGTGAGGCCGGCCAGCTCCTTCAGCCCCGCGTCCGTGATCGCCGTGTTCGGCATCCACAGCGTCTCGACCCCACGCAGGCGCCCCAGCACCTTCATCCCGGCGTCGGTCACCCGCGTGCTGTTGAGGTCGATGAGGCGCAGGCGGCCGATCTCGCCCAGGCCGGCCAGGTCGTCGTCGCCCGCCCTCGTCCCGCCCAGCTCCACCCACACGTCGCCGTTCGGGCGGACGACGACACGCCCGCCCAGCTCGCACACGCGTTTGCGGGCCGCCGCCTCGTCCGCACGCGCCACGCCGGCCACGAGCAGGGCCGCCACGATCACACACGCCCTCACCATGATCGCCCCTCCTTGCGGTGTCCCAGACCCCGCGTGGCCCGGCAGTATACAATCAGGCCCTGGTGCGGTCCATGCGTCCGCCGTATCATGGCCCCTGACACCATCACCCCCGGATCGGGCCCATGAAACGCCTCCTCCTCGGCGCCCTCGCGCTCGTCTTCGCCATCGTCGGCCTCGTCGCCTACGTCCAGTCGCAGCCGCCCAAGGTCGGCGGCAAACGCGCCGCGCCGCCCGACGACGGCGGCGTCCAGTGGTTCGCCACCTGGGAGTCGGCCAGGGCCGAGGCCGCCCGCACCGGCAGGCCGATCCTCCTTGTCTCCGCCGCCCCGCACTGCGCCGGCGTCTCCGGCATCTGGTGACCGGGCAAGCAGAACATGGACAGGAGTTTCCTGTCCGCCGCCGCCGTCATCAAGGCCTCCCGTTCCTTCGTCTGCGTCCGCCTCGCCACCTACGAGGACGAGAAGGAGGCGGCCCTGCTCAAGTCCCTCCTCCGCACCCGCTCGGGCGAGCTGGAGAACTCCGTCTTCGCCATCCTCGCCCCCGACGGCAAGACGCCCCTGGCCCGCTCCGGGCGCGGCCCGCACGCCGTCGCCCCGGACGCCGGCAAACTCGCCGCCGCACTGGACCGCTTCGCCTCCGACCACCCCGGCAAGGCCGACCTCTCCGCCCTGCCGCTCGCCGCCAACCTCAAACTCGCCGTCAACGTTGCCGCGTGCGACAACGTGCCGCTCGTGGTGCTATCCGCCCCCAGCGCCGAGGCCCGCAAGGCCCTGGAGGCGAAGGCGGCGAGGTTGGCGTGGAGGCCGGGCGTCGTCGGCCAGTTCATCTGGGCGTCAGGCCCGGAGGCCGACCTCAAGGGCATCACCGGGGCGAAGCCCGGCCTGACGGTGGTGCAGCCGGCCCGCTACGGCACGTCGGGCAAGGCCCTGGCGCACGCCCCGGCGGACGCGACGGAGGAGGCCCTCCTGGGGACGCTGGAGAAGGGCAAGAAGGCGCACGAGCCGGACCTGGGCGACGCCTGGCGACACATCAAGGAGGGCCACCGCGAGGGCGTCTTCTGGGAGCCGCCCCTGCCCGTCACCGACCCCGAGGAGCAGCGCGCACGGCAGAAGGGCAAGTCGAAGAAGAAGTGATCGCCGCGTCACCGCTTCCAGACGATCGGCCCCGTGGCCGCGTGTAACAAGATCGTTGCTCGACGGCAGGGCCACCCGCTAGAATCGGTGTGGCCCGACCCGATCCTCCGCACACGGAGGGAGCCGTCATGCGACACGTCTTCGGCCTGCTGCTCCTCGCCCCGCTGGCCCTCGTCAACGCCGCCGCACCTCCACCGCCACGACTCGACATCAACGGCGACCCGCTCCCCGCCGGCGCCGTCGCCCGCCTCGGCACAACGCGTTTCCACACGTGGGACCGGGACGGCGAGCGGTCATCACGGCGGTTCTGGCGCTCCGAGACACCCGCGCCCGCCTTCGCGCCGGACGGGAAGACCGTCGCCACGTCCACGGAGGACGATGGCGGCCGCACGCGGGTCGAATTCATGGACGCCGCCACGGGCACGGCCGCCCGCCGGCTCGACCTGGAGGGCGTCTCGGGCCGCCGCATGCAATTCACCCCCGACGGCAAGGGCCTCGTCTTCACGGGCTGGCACGGCATCAAGATCATCGACGCCCGCACGGGCAAGGCCGGCACGTCCATCGAGGCCGAGCGTCTGGGGGAGTCCGCCGTCGCCGTCTCCCCCGACGGCACGCGCATCGCCGCCCAGCCACAGAAGTACCTCAAGCACTCCCCCGTCGTCGTCTGGGATGCGAAGACGGGGAAGGTGGCGGCCACCCTCACTGGGCGGGGCGCCGCATGCAAGGCCATCGCCTTCGGCCCCGGCGGCAAACGCCTCCTCCTGCGGTCGGTCATCCCCTCCACGGTCTCCGCCGACTCCATCGGCTTCGACAACAATTGCGATGTCGCCGTCGCCTGCATCGACGTGGCCTCCGGCAAGATCGTCGGCGAGGCCAAGACGCGAGCGCCCAATGCCGTCGCCCTGTCCCCCGACGGCGAGACCGTCGCCATCCAGGAGGACGCCGCGATCCGCGTCCGCCATCTGCCCTCCGGAACCGCCCGCTGCACCATCCCCGTGAAGTCCGGCGTCTTCGCCTTCACCGCCGACGGCAAGGCCATCGTCGCCATCGACGAGGAGGGCCGCGCCGCCCTCTGGGACGCCGCCAAGGGCACAAAGGCCCGCGGCCTCGAAGGCCGCCTCGTCAGCACCGACTTCCAGCTCCTCGGCATCTCCGCCGACGGGCGCACCGTCGCCGCCGTCGAGGGCGGCTGGGACTCCGCCCCCCGCGTGGTCGTCTGGAACGCCGCCACCGGCGAGCGCATGCCCCGCCCCGACGGCCACGACGCCGCCGTCACCTGCCTCGCCTATTCCCCCGACGGCAAGACGCTGGCCTCAGGCAGCCTCGACCGCACCGTCCGCCTTTGGGACGCCGGCACGGGGAAGCACCTTCGCGTCCTCGCGACCCACAAGACGCCGGTCACCGCCGTCGCATTGTCCCCCGACGGCACTCTCGTGGCGTCCGCCGGCAAGGCAGGCCCCGTGCGACTATCCCGCGCCGCCGACGGCAAGCACGTCGGCGAATCCGAAGGCCCCGCGAAAGGCGCCACGTCCCTCGTCTTCTCGCCCGACGGGAAGGTGTTGTTCATGGGCGGCCCCGCGCCCGAGGTGCTGGGCCGGGCGGTGTCGGGCGGCAAGGAGGTGACACGCTTCAAGACCGGCGCGGGTGCCGTCATGGCCCTGGCCCCCGGCGGCACGCACGCCCTGAGCGCCAACGGCGAGTTCCGCTTCGACGAGGCCCCCGAGAGCATCTTCCTCTGGGCCGTCCCCGGCGGCACGCCGGCGAACGCCTTCAAGATCAAGGACGCCCGCGGCGGCAGCGTCCGCTGCGAGGCCGCCGCCTTCTCCCCCGACGCCCGCCTCATCGCCTCCAGCCAGATCTCCGAGCTCCAGGGCATCCGCCCCTCCTACGGCTCCGACCAGGTCCGCCTCTGGGAGCGTGTCAGCGGCGAGGAGGTCCGCACCGTGTCGCCCTCCGTCACGCGCCTCCTCGCCTTCTCCCCCAGCGGCCGACTCCTCGCCGCCGGCGCCCCCGGCAGGAGCGGCCACCTGCGCGTCGGCTACGGCTCCGGCCTCGACATCTGGGACGCCCTCACCGGCGAGAAGGCCGGCGCCCTGCCGATCTCGCCCGAGTGCGTGGCCTTCAGCCCGGACGGCAGACGCATCGCCACGGGCGGCAGGGACCACTGCGTCCTGATCTGGGAGGCGCCGCGGATCCCGCCGCGGAGGAAGGCCAAGGCGCCCACAGCCGCCGAGCGCGACGCCTGGTGGCCCGCCCTGGCCGGCAACGCGAAGGACGCCTACGCGGCCATCGGCAGGATGGCCGACGCCCCGGAGCAGGCCGCCGCGCTCCTCAAGGGGCGCATCTCCCCCGTCAAGGCCGGCGACGCTGACACCGCAAACAAGCTGATCGCCCAGCTCAACAGCGACGAGTTCGACGTGCGCGACAGGGCGGAACGCGCCCTGGAGATGATGGGGGAGGGCGTCGCGCACGTCCTCCAGAAGGCCCTTGAGGGCGGCCCCGACCTGGAGGTGCGGGCCCGCGTGCTGCGCCTGTTGAAGAAGTGCGACGGGTCTTCCGCGGAGGGCAGGCGGCATCAGCGTGCCGTCGTCGCCCTCGAATGGATGGACACGCCGTCCTCCCGCGCCCTGCTGCAGGGCCTGGCCGACGGCGCCCCCGGCGCCCACCTGACGACGGAGGCGCGGGCCGCCCTGAAGCGCCTTGGGCGGTGAGGGCCCGATGATCGCCGGTGTTGGGTTGGGGCGTGTTGAGGCGTGCGCCTCGCCCGGCGGAGCCCGACGGGGCGGCCTGGCGCGCGCCCCGCTTCTGGCTCTCATCAAATCTTCGGCTCAACTCGGCGCGGCCCGGGTGGTATAATCGCTCCATCGGGCAAGGTGCTACTCTCCCGATCGCCGCGAGGGCGACCTGATGGGCTCCGAATCCCCCCCCTCCGCCCCGGGGGCGAAGAAGCCGGTCCGCATCGGCAAGTACGAGGTCATCCAGCACATCGCCAACGGCGGCATGGGCCGGATCTACCGCGCCCTCGACACGCAGTCCGGCCAGGAGGTCGCCCTCAAGATCCTCCCGCCCGAGATGGCCGCCAAGCCGGCCATGGTCGTGCGGTTCAAGCGCGAGTACGCCGCCGCCTCCCGCCTCCGCCACGAGAACATCGTCTCCCTCTACGAGCTGGGCGAGGCGGGCGGCACCCTCTACTTCGCGATGGAATTGGTCGAGGGCGTGGACCTGCACGAGTACATGGAGAAGAAGGGCACCCTCGACCCCGAGGAGGCCCGCCTCATCGTCCTCCAGGCCGCCCGCGCCATCCGCCACGCCAGCCAGCACGGCATCGTCCACCGCGACATCAAGCCCTCCAACTTCCTCCTCGCCCGCACCTCCGGCAGGCCCGTCGTCAAGCTCCTCGACTTCGGCCTGGCCCGAGAGACCTCCGGCGACGAATTCCGCGTCACCCGCGCCGGCACCACCGTCGGCACCGTCGATTACATGGCGCCGGAGCAGGCCAAGGACTCCTCCCTCGCCGACGTGCGCAGCGACCTGTACTCCCTCGGCTCGACGTGGTATCACCTGCTGACGGGGCGGCCGCCCTTCCCCGAGGGCGGGCTGGGCGAGCGCCTTATCAAGATCATGAACGACGAGCCGCCCGACGCCCGCGAGCTGAACCCGCTCATCTCGGACGAGACCTGGGCCGTCGTCGAGAAGTTGCTCGCCAAGAGCCCCGATTTCCGCCACCAGACGCCCGAGGAGCTGATCGCCGACCTCCTCTCGCTCGAGGGCAAGGCGACGGCCCGCCCCAAGTCCAAGCCGCGCTCCGGCACGAAGAAGGCGAAGAAATCCCGCCCCTCCCACGAGACGGACGACGATGCCGCCCGCGCGACCAGCGCCGACACGCCCCCCTCGCGGAAGCCCCTCATCGCCATCCTGGGTGCCGTGGCCCTGCTGCTCGCCGCCGGCGCGTTCTTCCTCTTCCGCGGCCGCACGCTGCCGGAGGAGAAGAAGCCGCCCGACGAGCCGCCGCCTGTCGTCCGCCTCGACCCTGGCAAGGGCGACAAGACCGACGGCCCGCCGTTGGATCCGCCTCCCGGCAAGGACAAGGAGAAGGGCAAGGAGCCGCCCGTCGTGGTGGCGAAACTGCCGGCGCTGCACCGCCTGACGGCGGGGCAGACGGTGCAGTCCCTGCGTGCCGAGGCCGAGAAGCCCTGGGCCGCCCAGGCCGTGACGCCGGCGCTGGCCGTGGCGAAGGTGCGCCGCGTCGGCGGGGAGGGGTATCACCGCGGCATCGCCGAGGCCATCGCCGCCTTGCCCGCCGACAGGCCGGGCGCGGTGGAGATCCACGACAACGGCCCGCTGTTCGAGACGCCGGCCGCCAGCGCCGGCCGGGCGCTGACCGTGCGCGCCGGCAAGGGCTTCCGCCCGCTGATCGTGTGGGACATCGCCGCCCTCAAGACGCCGGGCCCCGACAAGGACGGCACACTGACGTTCCTGTCATCGCAGGGGACGCTCGCCGTCGAGGGCGTGGAGATGGCGTGCCGCTGGCCCGACACGTTGGCGCATCCGGGCGTCTTCTTCCGCGTGGCCGGAGGCGACCTGCGCCTCAGCGACTGCGCGTTCTCGCTGGCCGGACGGCCTCGCGCCCTGGTGACGCTCGCCGTGCTGTCGTCCGAGGCCGAGGGCGTGCGCTGCCGGCTGGACCGCTGCCTGATGCGCGGCCAGGGGTTGGCGGGGTTGGACATCGCGGCCCCGGCGGCGGAGGTGCTGGTCGACGGCTGTCTGCTGTCGGGGCTGGGGCCTATGCTGCGTCTCAAGGCCGCCGAGAAGCCGACCCGCCTGCGTGTCGTCCGCTCGACGTTGACGGCGTCCGAGGGCCTGATCGACCTGGCGCCGCTGCCCGGCGTGCGTCGGCCGGGCCTGGACGTGCTGGCGTGGGACTGCCTGATGGCCCGCAGTGGCGCCGTCGGCGGCGAGATGCTCACGGCGTCCGGCGAGGCCGGCGGTGTCGCGTGGCGCGCCGTCGCCGCCCTGTACGCCGGCTGGGGCAAGCTGCTCGCCGGCACGAAGTCGGCGGGGACGCTGGAGGAGTGGCGGGCCCTGTGGCCGCAGTCCAACGGCGACCACCTGCACCGTGATGCCTGGCCGGAATTGCCCGCCGAAGAGCCGGCGACGCGGCCGGCGTCGGCGTACCTGCCGGCGGGCGCGGCCGCGTTCGGGGCGACGGCGGACCCCGACAGGCCGCTGGGCTGCGACCTGTCGGCGCTGCCGCCGGCACGCGACGGGTGGCTGGCGCTGGCGCTCGAGCCGGGCCTGCTGGCGCCGGACGCGCCGATGAACGACGGCCCGCCGGACATCCCCATGCCGGGCGACGAGATGTTCCACGGGGCGCGGGTGAACCTCGACGAGAACGACCTGGGCCGCTACCTGGAGATGATGAAGACGCGGGCGACGTTCGGCCCGCGCGTGGTGATGCACCTGTTCGGCAAGGGCGAGCGCGCCACCGCGCCGATCCGCGTGAAGGGGTCCACGCTGGTGTTGTACTTCGAGCCTCCGGCCGACGAGAAGACGGCCCCGCCCGCCCTGAAGCCGAGCTTCCCCGGCCCTGGCGGGCCGCTCATCGATGTCGAGGGCGGCGGGCTGGTGATCATCAACGGCGTGGTGCGCTGCCCGGACTCGGGGATCAAGCTGTCGCAAGTCGTCCGCGTGCGTGGCGGCGATATGCGCCTGTACCGGACGCGCATCGAGGGGCCGCGCGTCACCTCGCCGGAGGGGTACGTCGCGGCGCTATCGGTGTCCGGATCCGGCGACACGACGGGGCCCGAGAAGTCGGCCGTCGTCAGCCTGAACGAGTGCGTGGTCACGTCGAACCGGACGGGCGTGGAGATCGAAGGCGCGGGCGTGCGGCTGCACATGCGGCACTGCGCCGTGCTGTCGGGCGCCGAGGCGTTGGCGATCCTGCCGGGCGAGAAGTGTGCCGGCAGGGCGAACGTGCAGGCGGTGCTGGAGAGCTGCACCTTCGCGGCCCGTCGTGCGGTGCTGCGGCTGGGCGACGTGGGCGAGGGCGTGGTGCCGTCGATGCCGGTGCAGGTGCGGACGCGCGACTGCGCCATCCTCAACCCGTTCGCCGGCAAGCCGAGCCGCGCGGGCCTGCTGGCTTATGAGGGCGACGCCCTGTCGCGCGGGGTGCTGATGTGGCAGAGCGAGCGTGACGCCTTCGACCCGCGCCTGCACCACGGCGCCGCGGCGGCGGGCGACCCGCCGGACGCAAAGGAGCCGCGTGCCGCGTGGCATCGGCTCTGGGGCAGCACGGGCCGGAGCGCGCAGCGGCCGGACCTGCCGGGGTCGCTGGCGACGTTCACGGCGAAGTCATGGCCGCTGGAGGCGCTGATCCTGCCGCTGCGCGACGGGCCGGGGGCGGCGATGTCACGGCTGGGCATTACGAGGGGGAAACGGCCGTGATGGGGACGCTCCTACCTCACCCCCTCACCCCCTCCCGCTGCGAGCTGGGGGCGAGACGCCCCCAGACCCCGCGCTTCGAGCTGGGGGCGAGACGCCCCCAGACCCCGCGCTTCGAGCTGGGGGCGAGACGC
>CAZVZK010000052.1:0-8116 GCA_964630925.1 uncultured Alcaligenaceae bacterium | reverse complement strand
CCCCAGACCCGCTGCGAGCTGGGGGCGAGACGCCCCCAGACCCCCGATTGCGAAGGGGCTGGGGGGGTGGGGTAGCCGCATGCTCATCGCACTCCTGGGCGATCACCCCGACGGCGTCGCGTTCGCCGTCGCACTCGTCGGCACCGGCCGTCACCGCGTCGTGTCCTGCACGCAGAGGCTGGCCGATCATCTTCACGTCGCCCTCGGATCGCCCGCCGCCGTCCGCGACACCGAGGAGGTGCTGGCCGACCCGAGCGTCGAGGCGGTGATCGTCGCCGGGCCGATGGCCGTCCGCCCCGAGCAGCTCCGCCGCGTGCTGCAATCGGAGCGTCACGCCGCCTGCGTGCACCCGTGCGGCGAGAAGGCAGACATCGCCCACGAGGCCGCCATGCTGGCCGCCGACGTGAGGCGCGTCGTGCTGCCGCTGCTGCCGGAGGGGATGCACCCGGCGTTCGGACGCCTGGCCGAGGTCGTCGGACGGCTGCGCCTGGTCACGCTGGAGCGGACCACCCCCGGCGAGGTGCTGGACAACGTGGCGGACGAGGCCCTGGCCCCGTCGGTGCCTGGGTGGGACGTGCTGCGCGCCATCGGCGGGGAGCTGGCCGAGGTGTCGGCGCTGTCCGGCGCCGAGGGCCTGGAGGCGGGCCGCCCCGTCCTGCTGGCGGGGCGATACGAGGGCGGGGCGCTGTTCCAGATGACGCTGACCCCCGGACGCCCGTCGGCGTGGCGTCTGACGGCGGTGGGCGCCGACGGCGCGGCGGAGCTGACGTTCCCGCAGGGCTGGGGCGGGCCGTCGATCCTGGAGTGGCGCGAGGGCGGGACGCGGCGCGAGGAGTACCGCGAGGCGTGGGACGTGTGGCCGGTGATCGTGGAGCAATGGGAGATCGCCGTCGATGCGGCGGGCGAGCCCGGCGTGACGTGGACCGACGAGACGCGCTGCCTGGAGCTGGACGAGGCGGCGCGGTACAGCGCGCGTATGCGGCGTGTGAACGTGATGGACTACGCGGAGGCGAACGAGGAGGTCGGCTTCAAGGGCACGATGGCGCTGGTCGGCTGCGCGATGGTGTGGGTGGTGATCGGCCTGATGGTGGCGTCGGTGTGGTACCCGTGGGCCGGCTGGTTGGTCCTGCCGCTGTTACTGGCCTTCATCGTCCTCCAGGTGCTGGGGTACGCCCTCCCACCGCGGAAGGATGAAGGATGAAAAGGGGCCGTGATTCGGGCGACCTCACCTTTCAGGCGACGCCCTTCGTCCTTGATCCTTCATCCTTTCCACGAGGAGCGTCTGGCCCGCCCGCACGATGAGCGGCGGTTCGAACGCGACGCGGCCCTCCGCGCCGACGACGGCCTCCCGGAGGAGGACGCCGTCGGAGTGGACGCCGACGCGCAGCCCCTCGGGGGCGCCGGGGAGGAAGAACGCGGGGATGACGCGGCCCTCGCCGAAGGGGAACGTCCATCCGGGGTCGCGGTATAGCGGGAACATTGGCTGTCCTACCGAATCGGGTGGGAGGGCCTCGCTGGGCTGCCGCGCGGCCTGTTCTCCTGCTTCGACGAGGCCGAGTCGATGCGGGGATGCGCGCGGCGTTGGGGAGAGCGGGGAGGGGCAGAGCGTGGGTGGCACGTGGGCCTCCGAGGGGCCGGGGGTGCCCACGGCGTCCTCCACCTCGTGGCCGGTGCGCCGTCTGGCTTACGGAAGTCTCTACCTCCCTTCTACGCGGATTGCGGGCGGGCTGACGCGCAGAATCCTGGCAGGCCATGTCACTGTGAGGCTATCCGGGAAGATTCGCTGGGAAAGAGCGTGCTTGGCGGGGCATGAGGGGCTGGACGATGGCCCACTGGGCGTCGGTCAGGTCGGTCTTGACGCCTTACACATCGCGACGGCCTCTCTGCCGGGTCAGGTGGCGTTTTTCATCCCTCATCCCTCATCCCTCATCCCTACTCGGCCGCCGTCTGTAAGATACCCAGTGCGTCGCCGCACCCCGGAGGCCCGTCATGTCCGTCCTCTGCACCGCCGCCGTGTTCGCCGCGTTGTTCCAGCCCGCCGACGCCCCCAAGGGCGCCATCGGCCTGCGTCTGGAGATCCGCGACGGCAAACTCGTCATCGCCGAGGCCATCAAGGGGGCGCCCGGCATGAAGGCCGGCCTCAAGACCGGCGACGTGATCGTCAAGGCCAACGAGGTGAAGATCAAGGAGGTCGCCGACGCCGACGACCAGATGGCCGTCATCAAGGAGGTGACGCGGCACGAGCCGGGGCAGATGGTCACCATCCGCGTCAAGCGCGGCGACAAGGAGCAGAACATCGAGGTCATCCTCGGCAAGTACTCCGACCTGTTCCCCAAGGACAAGGACAAGGAAGACGAGAAGGAGAAGGACTGAGCCATGCCGCGCGCCGTGCCCGACCCCCTGCCCGTCGAGCCGTTCCTGCGTCGGGCCGGGGCGCCTGGCAACCTGCTCCTCGCCATCTCCGAGACGCCCGACGACGACCTGCCCCGTCTCGTCCTCGCCGACTGGCTGGAGGAGCACGGCGGCGACGAGTGCCACGCCCGCTCGGAGTACATCCGCCTCCAGTGCCGTCGGGCGGCGCGGTACGTGTCCGACTTCACGCCGCCCGACGAGGAGCGGAGGCTGCGGCGGCTGTTCCGCCCGGCGTGGTGCGCCGGGCTGGCGCCAAAGCTGCTTCCCGACGACCCCGCCGACGCCTTCGCACGCGGCATGCTGGAATGCATGCACCTGGACGCCCGACGCCACGGGCCCGAGACGCTGGACGCGGCGCTGCAAGCCTTCGACGTGCGCCAGCTCTCGATCACGGCCCGTGGACGCCTCGAGCACCTGCGGGCCATCCTGTCACGGCCCGGCGTGGGCCGCATCGTCGGCCTGCGACTCCGGATCGGCCTGGGCGACGCTGACGGGGGCGATGACGCCGGGGCCGCCCTCGTCGCCGCGTCCGGGATGGGCGGGCTGGCCTCCCTCGACCTGGCCGAGAACCGCATCGGCCCCGCCGGCATTCGACGATTGATCCGCCCCGCCCACCTGTCCGGCCTGCGCCGCCTCGACCTGCGCGGCAACCCCGTCGGCGACGACGGCGTGCGGGCCCTGGCATCCGCCTCCTTCACCGGGCTGACGCACCTCGACCTGCGCGGTACGGGTGTCGGCGACGCCGGGGCGCGGGCCCTGGCCGGCTCTCCGAACTTCACTTCCCTCGTCCACCTCGTGCTGTGGGAGAACGCCATCGGGGACCGCGGCGCCCGCGCCCTGGCCCGCTCGGCGCATCTGCGGAACGTCGCCTTCCTCGACCTCGACGAGAACCGCCTCGGGCCGGAGGGGGCGGCGGCGGTGGCCGGGTCGCGGCACCTCGCCGGGGTGACGCACCTGTCCCTCGACCGCAACGCCGTCGAGACGGGCGGGGCGCGGGCCGTCGCCGAGTCGCCGCACCTGACGCGCCTCGTGCAGCTGGGGCTCCACGGCGGGGAGATCGGCGACCAGGGGGCGGCGGCGCTGGCGCGGTCGGCCAACCTCGCCGGGCTGAAGGGGATCCAGCTCCGCGACAACGACATCCGCGCCGCCGGCGTGAGGGCCCTCGCCGGCTCGCCTCACCTGTCCGGCCTGATCGAGCTGTCGCTGTCGGGCAACCCCATCGGCGCACGCGGCATGCAGGCCCTGGCGAAGTCGCCCGCCCTCTCGTCGCTGCGGCTCCTCAACCTCCACGGCGGCGCCATCGGGCCGGCCGGCGCGAGGGCCCTCGCCCGCTCGCCGCACCTCGTCGGCCTGGCCTCGCTGTACCTCGCATTCAACCGCCTCACCAGCGCCGGGGCGATCACCCTGGCCGAGGAGTACCGCCCCTCGGGCCTCGTCGTGCTGGACCTGCGGGACAACCGTCTCGGCGCCGACGCCGTCCGCGCCCTCGCCGGCGCGCCCTGGATGGCCCGCCTGGAGTCGCTGTCCCTGGCCGACAACCGCATCGGGGACGGTGGGGTGGTGGCGTTGGCCGGCGCGGAGGGGGTCGGCCTGGCCTACCTCGACCTCGATGACACCAGGGTGGGCGATGCCGGTTTGAAGGCGCTGGCCGGGTCGGCGCACGCGGCCACGCTGGAGACCCTGGTGTTGAACGGCAACGACGTGGGGGACGAGGGCCTGGCCGCCTTGTCGGCCCGCGCTGCCAGCCTGGAGGTCCTGCGGATGCGTGGCGGCGGCGTCGGCCCGGCGGGGGCCCGGGCGCTGGCGTCCTCACCGTCGCTGACACGCTTGCGGGAATTGTGCCTGTGCTACAACCCCATCGGCGACGACGGGGCGGCCGCCATCGCGGAGTCGCCGCACCTGGCCCGGCTGCGCGTGCTGCACATCGGCTCGGGGGTCGGCGAGGAAGGCGCACGGGCGCTCGCCGACTCGCCGTACCTGGCCAACATCACCTACCTGCAATTCTCCCCGGACGGCGACATCGAGGACGCCACCCGCGGGCGTCTCCGCGAACGCTTCGGCTGGGGATGATGAGTCATCCGCGGCCGGTCAGTAACTCGCGATCCACGCCTGCGAGGACTTCGCCTTGTGGGCGATGCGTGCTGTGATCTTGCCGTCGCGCGTCAGGCGGAGCGTCTCCTCGGGGGTGGTGGCCCAGACGCCGCCCGTCGCGGGGTCGATGTCGAGGGAGGTGACCTCCAGCTTGAAGGTGGCCTCGAGCCTCCCCTCCTTCGAGTAGCGGCGGATCTCGCGGAACGACAGGGCGGCCCAGACGCAGCCGTCGCGGGGCGAGACGGCGAGCCGGACGCAGCGGGCGCCGTCGGTGGAGAAGCGGGCGACCTCCTTCATGTCCTTGTCGAAGGCGACGACGTGGTCGGTGGCGGCTCGGCCGCCGCCGGAGCCGACCGACACCCAGGCGTTACCCGTAAGTGGGCAGGGGGCGACGCTGAGGGCGTAATAGTCGGTGACGCGTTGGCGGGCCAGCACCTTGCCTTCGAGCGACAGGCGGGTCACGTCCTGGGCGACGACCCACATCGATCTGTTCTTCGGGTCGAAGGCCATGTCGTAGCCGGTGACAGGGTAAGAGGCGAGACGCTTGCCTTCGGGGCTGTGGACGGTGGTGGTGGCCCCGTCCTCGAGGCGTCCGCCGTGAACGCGTGTCGCCCAGACGTTCCCCGTGGCGGGGTCGATGGCGATGCCGTAGGCCTTCACGCCGGGGACGGCGAGCAGCTCCTTGCCGTCGAGGGAGTACTTCATCAGGCGTCCGCCGACGGTCTCGGACACCCAGGCGCACTTGCGTGCGGCGTCGATGGCGATACGGTGCGGCGATCCGATCTCCTGGCAGATGTTGAGGCCGGAGACACGTTTGGCGAGTTTGCCGGCGGGCGTGAGGAAGGAGAGGTTGTCCTCGTAGGCGGCCTTGCCGTCGAACTTCGGGTCGCAGTCATCGAGGACGATGACGCCGGACGCCTTGAGGGGCGGCGCGGGTGCGGCCGGGAGGGCGAGTGCGAGCAGCAGGGGCAGCATGGGCCGACCTCCGGCGGGCAAGAGCAAGGATACGACGACGGGCGCGGCGCGGGCCACGAAATAATCGAGCCACGCCAGCGTATCCCTAACAGGCGGGCGTCCCGCCGTGTTCCTTGACAACCCGGTGCGTGGATCGATGACGGAGAGCCGGCGGGGTGGCCCCGCGCGGCGAGCTGCCTGTCGCACGGCCGGTGGGGGGGACGGGATCGATGTTCACCGTGGCTGGACGGAGGCGACGAATGAGCGGCGAATCGGGGGCGGAGACGTGGGGCCTCATCAACCCCTTGACGGGCGAGCCCCTTCCGGGGCAACTGGAGGTGACGGGGTACGCCCTCGGGCACATGCTCGACGAGCACCCTGGGCACCCGCATGAGGCGACCTTCGGGGCCCTCGTGGGGGCGCTTCGGAGACACCGGAGGGGTCATCCGGGGGGAGGATTCCCTCCCGGCCTGCTTGCGGAGGCGGCCGGGGTCATAGGGCGCGAGGTGGGGTGGAGCCTGCGCCGAGGGTGGGTGATGGTGTATTGCGTGGCCGGGAGGCCTGGGTGGCAGAAACTGGTGGCCGTGCTGAGGTCGGGGGCGATGGTGCCCCTGCGTGTGGACGGTGACACGGTTTTCCTGTCGCACTTCTTCCACGGTGGCGGGCCTGGCCGGCCGGCGTGGCTGCGGCGGGAGGCGGCGGCCAGGCATCTGGTGGCCATGCACTGCCCGGTGTGCCGGGAGACGGGGCGGCGCTCGCTGCCCGAGCCGTGGCACGTGGTCGACGCCGGCCATGTTCATCGGGCGGGTGAACGCCGGTACCACATCCGCTTCGCCGACCCAGGATTTTTCGGCTTCCCGACGGGGGAGCCGGGGGTGCCGTGGGAATGGCCCGATGTCGGGCGTGATTGAGGAAATGCACCGAGGCCGGGGACGCCGACGAGGCGTCCCCGGCCTTTCTCGTTGACGGGCGGTTCGGGTGCGCCGAACGTACCGCTTGATCCTGCGGGGTTTTCGCGGTAGGATGAGGTAGTGAAGTGCGCCCCCACGCGCTGATTGCTCCTGCGAACACAGGAGGGCCTGCCATGAACCAAAGCCACGGCATCTCGACGCTTGCGGAGACCCCGCTCGAGCGGTCGAGCGTCTACGCCGACGGCGAGCAGGAGGCCCTCCGCTACAAGTGGATCGAGAGCGAGAAGGCCGGGCACGACCTGGGCGAGGCCGCCATCCGCCGCTGGGTGCAGAACCACTGGTGGGGCTACCTGCGGGCGCGCTGGCTCGAACACCTGCAAGGCAAGCGGTTCTGGGTGGAGCTGGACCGCGGCGACTTCGGCCTGCTGCAGCGCAAGTTCCACGACAACACCCTGCTGCTCGACCGCATCCTCGACCGTCTGAAGGCCGGGCAGGAGAACCTCGACATCATCTGCTGGGCGCACTCCTGGGGCATCTGCATGGAGCCGGTGCTGGAGATCCTCGAGGCGCTCGACATCAACAGCCGCCGGCTCGCCCACAAATTCGACCCCCAGCCCTGAATCTCTCATCAGGCCCGGCTCAACTCCCCCCACCCCTTCCGTCGATAGAGATGGAAGATCCGCGGCGGCTCCGCGCCCTGGGGGTGATGACAATGCGCCGAGCATGCGTTCTGGGGTGGGTCGCCTTCCTGGCGTGCGGGTGCTGGTCCGGGGGGGGCCGGAACGGGCTCTTCCCGGAGGGGTATCCGCTGACGGGGACGGCGAAGGAGATCCGCGCCGCGACGCCTCCGCCGGCCGACATCCCGCGCGAGCTGGCCAAGGCGCCGGCGGAGCCGTATGTGGTGGAGCCGGGGGACGTGCTGCTGATCCAGGCGTCGGGGCTGGACTCGCCCGTGCGGCTGCCGGGTGACCAGCCGGTGCTGCCGGACGGCACGGTGCATCTGGGCCGCTTCGGGCGGCTGCAGGTGGCGGGCAAGACGATCGAAGAGATCGAGCGCGACGCGGCGGCGCTCATCAAGACGCAGGAGAAGGAGGCGTCGCGGATCACCGCCCGTCTGGTGACGCGCGAGAGCAAGGTGTATTACGTCGTCGGCGAGGTGAACGCGCCGGGGTCGTTCCCCCTGCGCGGCCGCGAGGCGGTCCTCGACGCTCTGCTGGCGGCGGGCGGCCTGAACAGCAACGCGTCGCGGCGTGGGATCATCCTCTCGCGGCCGACGGCGCCCGATAGCTGCCGCATCGTCCTGCCGGTGTGTTACAGCGACATCGTGCAACTGGGCGACACGACGACGAACTACCAGATCCGTGCCGGCGACCGGATCTTCGTGCCGAGCCGCACGTTCTGGGAGGACCTGATGCGGCTGCTGTGCCGGGAGAAGCTGGACGAGGGGTGCTGCAAGACGCAGACGGCGTGCCCGCCGAACACGGTGACGGCGCCGCTGCCGGCGGCGATGGCGGCGCCTGTGCCGGGCCACCCGGCGACGCCGGCGAAGATCGAGCTGCCGAAGCCGAAGGAGTCGGGGGCGAAGCCGGCGGCGCCGGACGCCGGGCCGCCACCGCTGCCGTCGGCCAGGCCGGAGGCCGGGCTACCGGCGCTGCCGGCGGCGGTCACGCTGCCGCCGATAGGGCTGCCGAAGGAGGGGTGAGAGGTTGTGAATGAAACGGGCGTTGATAGGAATAGGGAGGATACGG
>CAZVZK010000051.1:46802-63141 GCA_964630925.1 uncultured Alcaligenaceae bacterium | reverse complement strand
CGAAGTTACTGGAGTACTTAAAGCCGCGCATCCCCGAGTACCACGCGCTGTTGACGACGAACCACATCTTCGTGAAGCGGACGGCGGGGATCGGCATCCTGTCGAAGGAGAAGGCGATCAGCCACGCCTGCTCCGGGCCGATGCTGCGCGGCTCGCTCGACCGCACGAAGGGCGACCCCGACTGGGACCTGCGGAAGCTGGAGCCGTACTGCGGCTATGAGAACTACGACTTCAAGGTGATCATCCCGCCGTTCACCGATAAGTTCTATGACGACGCGGCGTTCGGCGTGAGGCCGCGGGCGCCGGAGGGCGCGGTGATCGGGGACTGCTGGCACCGGTTCTACGTGCGGATGCTGGAAGTGGTGGAGAGCATCAAGATCATCGAACAGGCGCTGGAGCGGTACCCGAAGGCGGCGGGGTCGCACCGGGTCGAGCCGGCGAAGCACCTGCCGGCGGGCGAGGCGTACGTGGAGACGGAGTGCCCGCGCGGGGCGATGGGGTTCCACGTCGTGGGCCGGGCGGACAAGCCGGTGGTGCCGCTGCGTGTGCGTGCGAAGTCGTCGAGCTTCCTGAACCTGAGCGTGACGAACGACATCTGCAACAACTGCCTGATCGCGGACGTGCCGGCCATCGTGGGCAGCATCGACATCGTCATGGGCGAGGTGGACCGCTGACGGGTGGGTCGGGCATGGAGTTTCGGACGATCAGCGGCCCGAAGGCACTCCCTCTCCCCAGGGTGCAGAGAGGCGGCCGGGGGTTCTTTCTCGGCGGGGCATTCCAGGCCGTCCCCGACCCACTGGTCGAGGGCCTCGTCTTCACGCCAAAGCGTTGCCCGACCTTCCCGATGGACTTGCAGCCGTTTGTCGAGGCCGGCGTCGCCGAGGGCTTCAAGGAGGCCCTGGCAATGGGGAAGCGGCTCTGCTGCGCCCGCCTGGGTCCGGATCTCCTGAAGTACCATGACGTTGACACGACGGAAGAAGCCGCGTTGAAGCGGTCAAGGAGTTTCGTCTGGTCGTGCCTCTGGTCAACCGCAGACCCGACCCGTCTCCACGAGGGATGGAAGACCGCCAGCGCCCTTGAGTTGGCGCGTGCGTATCGTTCCACGTCGGCCGCCGACACGTTGCCGGTCCTCGCGGACGCCCTGGAGGAGGCCGGCTGCGATCTCACGTTCCTGCTCGACCACCTCCGCATGTGTCCCGACCACGGCGCGAGCTGCTGGGTGGTTGATCTGCTGCTCGGTTGAGGAGTGAGACGCCATGACGACACGCAAGGCCGCCCTGTTCTGGAGCGGGGGCAAGGACAGCGCCCTCGCCCTGCACCACGCACGCATCGGCCACCCTGACATCGACGTGTCCCGGCTCGTGACCTGCGTCAGCAAGACGTATGACCGCGTCTCCATGCACGGCGTCCGCCGCGAGCTGATCGAGGCCCAGGCCGACGCCCTCGGGCTGCCGCTCGAGTTCGTTGTCATCCCCACCCACGACTCCGACGCCTGCCCGGTGGAATACACGGGGCCGGGCACGGACTTCCCGCCGAATGACGTGTACAGCCGGACGATCCTGTCGGCGTTGGCCCGCCTGAAGGGCGAGGGGATCGAGGCCGTCGTCTTCGGCGACATCTTCCTCGACGACCTGCGTGCGTACCGTGACCGCCTGCTGGCGCACGCGGGGCTGGAGGGGTGCTACCCGCTGTGGGGCCGCGACAGCGGCGGGTTGTATGACGAATTCTGCCGGCTCGGCTTCCGGGCCGTGACCGTCTGCGTCGATCTCCAACGGCTGAACGAGAGCCACTGCGGCCGGATACTCACGCCGGAGTTCCGGGCCTCGCTGCCCGAGGGCGCCGACCCGTGCGGGGAGAGGGGCGAGTATCACACGTTCGTCTCCGACGGCCCGTCCTTCCGCCGCCCCGTAGCGTACACGCTGGGCGGGCCGCACCGGCACGAACCGTTCCTCTTCCGCGAGTTGTCCGCTGGGCAGCAGGCCGCGAAGGCCTCATGAGGGTGCGAGATGCGCGTCGGGCTGGATCTGGACGGGTTGCTGGACGAGCGGCCTGATTTCTTCGCCTTCCTCACGGCGGCGCTGAAGGCGGCGGGTCATTTCGTCGCGATCCTGACTTACCGCGACCCCGAGGGCCGGGCGCGGACGGAGGGGCAGTTGCGTGAGTGGGGGGTCGTCTACGACGAGCTGCACTTCGCGCGGGCGCTGGCCGACAAGGGCCGGCTGTGCCGCGAATTGAAGATCGACATCTACTTCGATGACCAGGACGAGTGCATCCAGGATGTCGATGAGGGGACGACGGTGTTCAAGATCCGCAACGGCGGGAACTTCGACTTCGGCGGGCGGCGCTGGCTCAGCACGGCGCGGCTGACGAGGCTGCTGTGAGGGATCGTCAGATCCGCTCCGCCACGGTCCGCAGGTAGGCCAGTGTCTTCGGCAACTGCTCGAAAACCGGTGCCGCCAGGAACTCCTCGACAGACTTCGGCGGTGACTTCAGCATCGCTCTCTGCCGCCGGACGGCGCCACACACCGCGTCGGCATCGACGGCGATGAGCCGCAAGATGAAATCGTCCGGGTGGATGGCCTCGACCCCGTGCGCTCGCAGCACCTCTGCCGGGAAGTCCTTCAAGTTGAAGGTCACGATGAGGCCGGCGCCGGCGCGGATGGCGGCGGCGAGGACGTGCCTGTCGTCTTCGTCGGGCAGGGCGAGGGAGGGGATCACGGCCTCGTACCCCGTCACGAGGCAGCCCGGTACCGCCCGATTCATCATGTCGCGGGTGCGTTCGAGCTGCGTCAGGGTCAGATCCGGCCTGTCGGCGAGGACGTTCCTGATCCACTCCTCGTGGATGCGTTCGGACCAGCGGGCGCTGAAGAGCGGCGTCATCGCCAGCCACATGAGCATGTCGCGCAGCGGAGCGGGGTAGAGGACGTTGGCATCGTAGACGGCGACGATGCCTGCCATGCTCAATACCCCAATCCCAGCTCTTGAGCTTGCGCGGCCAGCTCCGCCATCGCCGCGACGCGGTCAGCGTCCGAGCGCCGCTTGAAGTCCAGGATGTCGCGCAACGCGAGACGGGATGTGCCCCCCACCGCCCGGTGGGACAAGCTGCCCTCCGTCACAAGCGCCAAGAGATACTCGCGCGGGACGCCAAGGAGATCGGCGGCCTCCTGCTCATCGAGCTCCGACGGTGGGTCGCCATCACCCATCCGATTCAGCACGTCAGCAAGGATCGGCAGGACGGCAGGGGGGATGGCGAGAGACTCACCGCCGGGGCCGCCGAGATGGAGTACCGCGGCCAGATCCTGACGGGATCGTAGCCGTTCGGCAAGCCGACGGCCCGATTCCGCGGCCGTGCGGGCCGCGTCGTGGGTCTGCGCTATCCCCGGAGCTTTGCTGGTCATGAGTCGCCTCCCACCGGTATTCTACCCCGCCGCGCCCGGCTCAACAACGGCGTGTCACGGCCAGGCCGCGATGTGTACCGGTCACCTCCCCAGGCGCGTACACTGACGGTATGCACTCCGGGGTGAGAATCCATGAACGCGGTGAAGGGGACGGTGCGCGGCGGGGTGGTGGTCCTCGACGAGCCGAACGGCTTCGCCGAGGGCATGCGCGTCGAGGTGACGGCGGAGGAGCCGGCCCGCCCGAGCATCGGCATGCGCGAGGAGGACTACCCGACGACGCCAGAAGGCATCGCGGCGCTTCTCGCACGGGCGGACGCCTTCGAGGGCGGGTGGCTGTCGCCGGAGGATTTCGCCCGCTGGCGCGAGTCGCTGCGGCAGCAGAAGGAGCGGGACATCGCGAGCGCCGAGGAGGAGGCCGAGAAGTTCCGGAGGATGTGGCAATGAAGCGATTCCTGCTCGACACCGGCATCGTCGGTGACTACCTGCACCATCGGCGCGGGGTCTTCGAGCGGGCGCGCGAGGAGCGGGCTCGCGGCAACCGAATCGGGATCTGCATTCCCGTACTGGCCGAGCTCTGGTACGGCATAGAGATGAGCGACAGCCGTGAGCGCAATCAAGTGATCCTCCGTCGTGGCCTATCCGAATTCGTGATCTGGCCCTTCGAGAAGGAAGCGGCGGCGGAGTTCGGGCGCCTGCGGGCCGTTCTCATCCGCAGCGGCCGTCCGATGCAGGTGCCAGACATCATGATCGCCGCCGTGGCGTTGACTCTCGGGAACACCACCGTCGTCAGCTCCGACAGCGACTTCCTCGCCGTGCCGGGGTTGGATGTCGAGTGCTGGCTGCCCGCCTCGCCCCCCTGACCCACATCCCCGGAGCCCCGTCCCATGCGCCGCCTCGCGTCCGCCGCCTCGCTCCTCCTCGCCTTCGCCGCCCTCGGGGCCGACGCCTGGCCACGGTTCCGCGGGCCAAACGGCGAGGGCCACGGTCCCGCCCTCGACGTGCCGGCCAAGTGGGGGCCGAAGAACGTCGCGTGGAAGGTGAAGCTCACCGGCTCGGGGCACTCAAGCCCGGTGGCCGTCGGCGGGCGTGTGTTCGTCACCGCCGCCGGGGCCGACGGCAAGCGCTTCGTCGTGTGCCTCGACGCCGGCAGCGGCAAGACGCTCTGGCAGAAGTCGGAGGCCGGCAAGGCGCACAGGATGCACTCCGCAAACAGCGCCGCCACCTCGACGCCGACCCTCGACGGCGAGCGCCTCTACGTCTACTGGGTGACGCCGGCGGAGTCACACGTCGTCGCCTACACCCACGCCGGCGAGGAGAGGTGGAAATCGGCCCTCGGCGGGTTCAAGGGCAAGCACGGCGGCGGCGTCTCGCCGGTGGCGCATGGGGGCCTCGTCCTCGTCCACCACCAGCCGGACGGCGACGGCAAGCTCGTCGCCCTCGACGCCGGCTCCGGCAAGCCGAGGTGGTCGCTCCCGCGCGTCGGGGCGAAGAACGCGACGTACTCGGCCCCGGTGATCCGCGAGGGGAAGGACGGCGACGAGGCGGTCATCACCAACTGGCAGCTCGGGATCACCGGCGTGAGCCTGAAGACGGGCAAGGTGGCGTGGACGAGGTCGGTGTTCGACACGGAGGATCAGCAGCGGTGCATCCCGTCGCCGGTCCTGGCCGGCGACCTCGTCCTCGGCGTGTGCGGGTTCGCGGGCGGGGCACGGCGGCTCGTCGCCCTTCGTCCCGGGGACGCCTCGGAGGTCGTCTGGAAGGCGGAAAGTGGGGTCGGGCAGATGGCGACGCCGCTCGTCGCCAGGGGCCGCGTCCTCCTGTGCAACGAGACCGGCATCGTGACGTGGCTGGACGCGAAGACGGGCAAGGAGGTGTGGAAGAAGCGTCTGGGCGGCACGTTCCACTCGTCGCCGGTGCTGGCGGGGAATCGCATCTACCTGGCGGGGACCGACGGGAAGATGCGCGTCCTGGCGGCGTCGGACGAGTACGCGCTGCTGGGGGAGATCGCCCTGGGCGAAGGGACGCAGGCGACGCCGGCGTTGTGCGGCGGGCGGATGTTCGTCCGCACGGAGACGCACGTCCTGTGCATCGCCCCCTCGAAGTGACCCGCCCCTGTCTGGCTGACGGGCCGGGGCCCGTTCATCTGGGGAGCGGGGGAGGTTGGCCGATGCGAGCCGTGATGCTGGTGCTGCTGATGGCGGGACAGGCGGCGGCGGCGGGGCCACCGGCGGTGCTGACGGCGGAGCAGGCGAGGCGACGAAAGCAGGGGGGCGCGTCGTGGCGGCAGGCGCAGGCGGATTGGAAGGCCGGGAGGCAGGCCGAGGCCCTCGCCGCGCAGCGCCGGGTGGTGGCGGCCGCGGAGGCGGTGGACGGGCCGGAGTCGTGGCAGGCGTACGCCGCCGTCTCGTGGCTGGCGACGTGGGAGGTCGAGCGCGGCGGCTGGAAGGAGGCGGCGGGGCACCGGGAGAGGATGTGGCGTATCCTGGCCGTCCTCCACGGCAAGGACCACTGGCGGGCCGTGGACGGGTGGTGGGCGTGGAAGGAGGCGCTCGCACAGGCGGGGCGGGCCCCGGCGCGGCGCGAGGCGCTGGCGCGGGCGGGCACGCTGAACGCGGAGGCATCCGCCCTGTACCGGAAGGGGCAGGGGGCCAAGGCCGTCGAGGCGGCGAGGGAGTCGGTGCGGCTGCGTAAAGAGATCCTGGGGGAGCGTCACCCCGACCACGCCACGAGCCTGCACAACCTCGCCGGCCTGCTCAGGATCGTCGGCGAATACAAGGAGGCCCTGCCACTCCAGTTGCGTGCGAACGAGCTGCGGGAGGGGCTCCTGGGGGAGCGTCATCCGTTCTACGCCACGGGCCTGAGCAACATGGCCCTCCTTCACCGGGACATGGGCGACCTGAAGGCGGCGTTCCCCCTCTTCCGGCAGGCGCGGACGATCCTGTGGGATGCCCAGGGCCCCCGGCACCCCGACTTCGCGGCCATCCTGAATAATCTCGCGGTGCTGCACAAGGACCTGGGTGATTACGAGGCCGCCCTCCCGCTCTACCGGCAGGCGCTGAGGCTGGCGGAGGAGGTTTTGGGGCGTCGGCACGCCGCCTACGCGCAGGCCCTGAGCAATCTGGCCTTGCTGTTCCAGGCGATGGGCGACCACAAGGCGGCACTCCCGCTGCACCTCCAGGCGCTGAAGACGCGGGAGGGCGTGCTGGGGAGGCGGCACCCTGACTACGCCGCCAGCCTGAACGCCCTGGCCGGCCTTTATCGGGAGATGGGCGATACCAGGGCCGCCTTCCCCCCGCTCAGGCAGGCGTTGAAGCTGCGCGAGGAGGTGCTGGGGAAGCGCCACCCCGACTACGCCCAGAGCCTGAGTGACCTGGCCTTGCTGCACAAGGAGGAGGGGGACCTCAAGGCCGCGCTCGCCCTCCAGGTGCAGGCGCGGAAGGCGCTCGAGGATGCGTCGGGACGCCGACATCCGCACTACGTCACGGCCCTCGGCAACCTTGCGGCGCTGCACACGGCGCTGGGTGACCACAGGGCGGCCCTGCCGCTGCACCAGGAGGCCGTGAAGCTGAGCGAGGAGATCCTGGGGAAGCATCATCGCGGCCATGCGCTCAGCCTGAACAATCTGGCAATGCTGCGGTGGCAGATGGGGGACGCCAAGTCCGCGCTCGCCCTGACGCGCCGGACGCTGATGCTGACAAGAGAGGCGCTGGGGGAGCGCCACCCCGGCTACGCGACCCTGCTGAGCAACCTGGCCTTGATGCACCAGAACGTGGGCGACCTCAAGGCCGCACTCCCGCTCTCCGACCAGGCGCTGAAACTGCGTGAGGAGGTGCTGGGCGAGCGCCACCCCGGCTGCGCGATCAGCCTGAACAACCTGGCGGCGCTGCACCTGGATCTGGGGGACCACAAGGCCGCGCTGCCTCTGGCCCAACGGGCGTTGAGGCTGCGCGCGGAGGTGCTGGGGGAAGGCCATCCCCACTACGCGGTCAGCCTGAACACGCTGGCGATGGCCCACAGGGCCGCGGGCGCCCACAAGGCCGCCCTCCCGCCGCTCACGGAAGCGCTGAAGGTGACGGAGGCGGCGCTGGGGAAGCGCCACCCTCAATACGCGAAGTGCCAGCACAACCTGGCCGGCCTGCACCTGGAGATGGGCGGGCACGAGGCCGCGCTCGCCCTCTCGGAAGGGGCCCTGACGGGGGCCTTCACCGACCTGCGCGACAACGCCGCCGTGCAGTCCGACCGCCAGCAGCTCGCCGCCGCCGAGGCGCTGCGCCATCGCCTCGACCTGCGTCTGTCGCTCCCCGACGGGCGGGACCTCCCCCTTGCCGCCGAGCACGCACTGGCGTGGAAGGGGTCCTTGTTGTTGCGGCAGCAGCGAAGGCGTCTCGCGTTGCGGCTGGCCGGCTCGCCGGAGGCCAGCAAGGCCGGCGCCGACCTGCAGGCCGTCACGCGCCAGCTCGCCGCCCTGCGGCACGGGCCCGGGGCCACCAGGGAGAGGTTGGAGGCCCTGGAGGCGGAGCGGGATGAGGCGGAGGCCCGCCTGGCCAAGGTCTCCGAGGAGTTCCGCCTCCTGCGCGCGAGCGAGAGGCCCAGTGCCGAAGCGCTGTCCCGGTCCCTGCCCGAGGGGGCCGTCCTGGTCGATTACTTCTTCTACTGGCATCAGGGCTTGCTGGACGGGGACGGCAGGCCGCGCCCCGAGCGGCGGCTGGCGGCGTTCATCCACCGACGGGGGCGGCAGACGGCCCGGCTTGGGCTGGGCGGGGCGGTGGCCGTCGAGGAGGCCGTCAGCCGTTGGCTGTCCCTGCTGCGCAAGGCGCGGCAAGGGGACATGCCCGCCGCCGCCCTGAAGCGCCTCGTGTGGTCACCGCTGGAGAGGCACCTCGACGGCGCCAGGGTGATCCTGATCTCCCCGGACGGCGTCCTCGGCACGGTGCCGTTCGCCGCCCTCCCCGGCAGGAAGTCGGGGTCTTACCTGATCGAGGACGTGGCCCTGGCCGGCGTGGCCGTGCCGCAGGCGATTCCGGACATGCTGCGGCCGGTGAAGAAGGAGGACCGGCTGGGGCCGTCGCTCCTCCTCGTCAGCGACGTGGACTATGAAGGCGGCGCCTCTGGGGCCAGGAGTGAGGACGGGGCCCGCTCGGCCCCACTCGGGATCGGGAGGCGTTGGGAGCGATTGCCGGCCACGTCCGCCGAGGGGGCGGCGGTAGGCAAGGCGTTCAAGGCGCGATTCGAGGGCGGCGCCGTCCGCGACCTTACCAAGGGCGGGCCGACCAAGACGGCGGTTCGGGGGCACCTGGGGGGTGTGCGTTACGCGCACTTCGCCACGCACGGCTACTTCGCCCCGGAGGCCGTGCGGTCCGCCCTCGGCACCAGGAAGGAGCTGGCGGTGCGCGAGCATGAGGCGTCCGGCTGGCATCCCCTCCTGCTGTCGGGCCTGGCACTCGCGGGCGCGAACAAGGAGCCGGGGCCGGGCGAGGAGGACGGCATCCTGACGGCGCTCGAGGTCTCCGAGATGGACCTGTCGAAGCTGGAGCTGGCGGTGCTGAGCGCCTGCGAGACGGGGCTGGGCAAGGTGGCCGCCGGCGAAGGGATCATGGGCATGCAGCGTGCCTTCCAGGTCGCCGGGGCGCGGTCGGTGATCGCGTCGCTATGGAGCGTGGACGACAGGGCGACGCAGTCCCTGATGAGCGAATTCTACCGGATCGCCTGGGAACGGGATGCCGTGGTGAGCCGTGCGGAGGCACTCCGCAAGGCACAGCTAGCGATGCTGCGTGAGGGGGTGAAGCGTGGGGTGGCACGCGGCACGGTGGGCGAGCTGGTGCCGGAGAAGGCGGCGCGGCGCGCGGCCCCGTACTACTGGGCGGCGTTCATCCTCTCGGGCGACTGGCGCTGATCCACCTGGGTGGCAACCTTCTTCCCATACTCACGGGCCGCCCTCTTGACGAAGGGGGTCGAACCCATTAGTCTATTCACATTGCGCTACCGCGCGTCTCGCGCGGATCCTGCCATCGCGCACCCCGCCGAAGACGGGCTCTCCCGCCGTCCACGCACGCACTCACCGATTGGTCTGATTTTCGCTACCCGCCGGAAGGCTCGTCTCACACAAGGAGACCGACGCGATGATGTTCGTTCCCAGCCGCCGTGGATTCCTGGCCGCCGGCGTGGTCGGCATGCTCGGGCTGTCGCTCGACCAGTATTTCCGCCTCCAGGCGGCGGCCACGCCGGCCGGCGGCGACAAGAAGAAGGGCCCGCCCGCCGAGTCGATCATCCACATCTTCCTGCCGGGCGGGATCGCCCACCAGGAGCTGGTGGACCCCAAGCCGCTGGCGCCGGTCGAGTACCGCGGCGACATGGGCACGGTGAAGACCAAGCTGCCCGGCGTGTTCTTCAACGAGTGCATGACGAAGACGGCGGAGGTCGCCGACAAGATCACCGTCTGCCGTTCGATGACCCACGGCGAGGCGGCCCACGAGCGTGGCACGCACAACATGTTCACCGGCTACCGGCCGAGCCCGGCCCTCACGTTCCCGAGCATGGGGAGCGTGGTGAGCCACGAGATGGGGCCGCGCAAGAACCTGCCGCCGTACGTGTGCATCCCCAGCATGCCGAACACCTACGCCGGCAGCGGCTACCTGTCTTCCGCCTACGCGCCCTTCTCGCTGGGGAGCGACCCGGCCAACCCCGGCTTCACGGTGCAGGATCTGAAGCTGCCCGGCGGCGTGGATGAGAAGCGGTTCGACAAGCGCAAGGCCATGCTGGCGGCGGTGAACGAGAAGTTCGGCCAGACGCAGAAGGACGACGGCCTCAAGGCGATGGACACGTTCTACGACCGGGCGTACAGCCTGATCTCGAGCGAGAAGGCGAAGAACGCCTTCAACATCAACCTGGAGGACAACAAGCTGCGCGACGCCTACGGGCGCAACGCCGCCGGGCAGCGCTTCCTGATGGCGCGGCGGCTGGTCGAGGCGGGGGTGCGGTTCGTGTCGCTGACGTACGGCGGGTGGGACTTCCACGGCAACATCCGCAACGCGACGCGGTCGCAGCTGCCGCAGTTCGACCAGGCGTTCGCGGCGCTGATCACCGACCTGAACGCGCGCGGCATGCTGGACAGCACGCTGGTGATGGTGTCGAGCGAGTTCGGGCGGACGCCGAAGATCAACGCGACGGCGGGGCGGGACCACTGGCCGAAGGTGTTCTCGGTGCTGCTGGCGGGCGGCGGGATCAAGAAGGGGTTCGTGTACGGGAGCAGCGACTCGACGGCGAGCGAGCCGGAGGAGGACGCGCTGACGGTCGAGGACCTGGGGATGACGGTCTACAAGCAGATCGGCATCGACGCGGAGAAGAAGTTGATGGCGCCGGGGAGCCGGCCCATCGACATCATCCGCGAGGGCAAGGTCCGCACCGAGCTGCTCGCGTGATCCTGCAAGAAGAAGTTGTCCACGGATCACACGGATAACACGGATAAAGCGGAAGACAAGAAGAGAGAAGACAGAAGATGAAGACCAATTTGGCCTGCTTGCTTTCCTTATCCGTGTTCTCCGTGTTATCCGTGGACAATTCTGCTTTCTGCGCTTCGCCGTCGCTCGGCGGCGTGTCGCCGCGCGGGGTGCAGCGCGGGGCCGAGAGCGTCGTCACGTTCTCCGGGGCCCGCCTGGGTGACGCCAACGAGATCGTCTTCTACAACCCCGGCTTCGCCGTGTCGAAGATCGAGAAGATCAACGACAACGCCGTCAAGGCCACCCTCAAGGCCGCCCCGGACTGCGCCCTCGGCGAGCACGCGGTGCGGGTGCGGACGGCGAGCGGCATCAGCGAGATGCGTACGCTGTGGGTGGGGGCGTTGCCCGCCGTCGCGGAGAAGGAGCCGAATAACGACCTCGCGACGGCGCAGAAGATCGGCATGAACGTCACCGTCGAAGGGGTCGTTCAGTACGAGGACGTGGATTACTACGCGGTCGAACTGAAGAAGGGGCAGCGGCTGTCCGCCGAGATCGAAGGCATGCGTCTCGGCGTGACGCTGTTCGACCCGTTCATCGCGATCCTCGACGCCAAGCGCTTCGAGCTGGCGACGTCGGATGACACGCCGCTCAACGGGCAGGACGGCATCTGCTCCGTCGTGGCGCCGGCGGACGGGACGTATTACGTCATGGTCCGCGAGAGCGCCTACCAGGGCAACGGGTCGTGCGTCTACCGCCTGCACATCGGCGGGTTCCCCCGGCCCCTCGCCGTGCTGCCCGCCGGCGGCAAGGCCGGCGAGGAGGTCGAGGTCACCTTCCTCGGCGACCCCGCCGGGCCGATCAAGCAGAAGGTCCGCCTCCCCAACACGCCGAACACGACCATCAAGCTGCACTGCCAGGACGGGGGCGGTATCTCGCCGTCAGGCATCCCGTTCCGCGTCTCGTCCGCCGGGAACGTCATCGAGACGGAGCCGAACGACGACCACAAGGCCGCGACGCCGGTGCCGGATTGCGGGATGGCGCTCAACGGCGTCATCGGCAAGGATGGCGACGTGGACTGCTTCAAGTTCAAGGGCAAGAAAGGGCAGACGTTCGACATCCATTGCTACGCCCGCCGGCTGGGGTCGCCGTTGGACTCGGTGATGACGCTGTCGGCCGCCGGGGGCGGGGCGGTGGCGGCGAACGACGACTCGGGCGGGCCGGACAGCTACTTCCGCTACACGTTCCCCGACGACCGCGAGCTCGTCCTCTCGGTGACGGACCACCTCGGCAAGGGCGGGCCGAATTACTTCTACCGCGTCGAGTTCACGCCGGTGGCGCCCGTGGCCGTCGTGAGCATCCCCAAGGTGGCGCTGTACTCGCAGGAGCGGCAGACGGTCACCGTGCCGCGTGGCGGGCGGATGGCCGTGCTGATGAACGTGTCGCGGCAGAACTTCGGCGGGGAGGTCAGCATCGGCGTGGACGGCCTGCCCGCGGGCATGACCGTCAACGCGGAGAGCATGATCCCGGCGCTGGACACGATCCCCGTCGTGTTCGAGGCGAGGCCGGACGCGGCCATCGCCGGGACGCTGGGGGCGCTGCGGGTGACGCACGCGGACGCCAAGCACCCGCCGCTGGGCAGCGCGTTCTACCAGATGGCGGAGCTTGTGATGGGCGGGCCGGGGCAATCGACCTACTGGAAGATCGAGGCCACGAGGCTGGCGGCGGCGGTGGCCGAGGAGGCGCCGTACTCGGTCGAGATCGTCGAGCCGAAGGTGCCGCTGTTGCAGAACGGCTCGCTCGGGCTGAAGATCGTCGCCAGACGGAAGCCGGGCTTCACCGGGCCGATCACCGTGTTCCCGCTGTGGAACCCGCCCGGCGTCAGCTCCGCCTCGGCGGCGACGATCACCGCCGGGGCCACCGAGGCGGTCCTGGCGATGAACGCGGCCCCCAACGCGATGATCCGGAAATGGAAGACGGCGGTGGTGGCGGTGGCCGACGCGGGGAAGGGGCCGGTGTGGACCTCGTCGCAGCTCGCGGCGGTCGAGGTGGCGGCCCCGTTCGTTGTCGCCAACATGCAGCGCTCCGCCGTCGAGCAGGGCAAGGAGACGGAGCTGCTGGTGAAGGTGCAGACGACGCCGTTCGAAGGCAAGGCGACGGTGAAGCTCCTCGGGCTGCCGTTCAAGGTGACGACGGCGGATCAACAGATCGACAAGGACACGAAGGAGATCGTGTTCAAGATCACGACCGACAAGACCAGCCCGGCGGGCATCCACCGCAACCTCTTCTGCCAGGTCACCGTGACGAGGGCGGGCGAGGCGATGGTGGCCAACACGGGGTACAGCGAGCTGCGTGTGGACGTGCCCATCGTGCCGAAGGTGCCGGTGGTGGTGGCGAAGCCGCCGGACAAGCCGCCCGTCGTGACGCCGACGCCCCCGACGCCGCCGAGGCGTCTGACGCGGCTGGAGCAGCTGCGCAAGGAGCAGGAGGAGCGCGAGAAGGCGGAGCGTGAGGTGAAGACGCCGCCGGCGCCGCCGAAGAAGTGACGCTGAATGTGATCAAGACACGGCGGGCTCACGCCGCGCCGCTCGCCTGGACGAATACACGAGAGATGAACACCAATGCGAAATAGCGTTGCCGCCCTGCTGCTGTTGAGCCTCGGCCTGCCCGCCCAGGCGGCGCTGGTGTCGATCAGCGTGTCGCCGCCGGACATCAACATGGCCACCGCACGGGGGCGGCAGACGTTCGTCGTCCAGGCGGCGTTCGACGACGGCATCACGCGCGACGTGACGGCGAAGGCCAAGGTGGCGCTCGTCGATGCCAAGCTCGCGAAGCTGGAGGGCAACGTCCTGACGCCGCTGGCCGACGGCGAGACGCAGCTCGTGGTCGAGCTGGAAGGCAAGGTGGTGCGTGTGCCGGTCAAGGTGAAGGACGCGGCCAAGGACCGTCCGATCAGCTTCAAGCTGGACGTGATGCCGATCTTCATGCGTGCGGGGTGCAACCAGGGCGGGTGCCACGGGGCTGCCCGCGGCAAGGACGGGTTCCGGCTGTCGCTGTTCGGGTTCGACCCGGACGGGGATCATTACCGCCTGACGCGCGAGGCGCCGGGGCGGCGGATCAACCTGGCGCTGCCGGAGGAGAGCCTGCTGGTCGAGAAGTCGCTCGGCAAGGTGCCGCACACCGGCGGGCAGCGTATCAAGCCGGGCGGGTTCCTGCACAAGGAGCTGGTGCGGTGGATGGAGGCCAAGGCCCCGAGCGACCCCGCGACGATCCCGACGGCGACGGCGCTGGACATCTACCCCAAGAACGCGGTGCTGGACGGCAAGGGCGAGACGCAGCAGATGACGGTGCGGGCGACGTACTCGGACGGCTCGGTCCGGGACGTGACGCACCTGGCCCTGTTCCTGTCGAACAACGAGACCTCGGCGAAGATCAGCGAGGACGGGCAGGTGACGGCGGCGGAGCGCGGTGAGGCGTTCGTGATGGCGCGGTTCGCCACGTTCACGGTCGGCTCGCAGGTCATCGTGCTGCCGAAGGGGCTCAAATTCGAGTTCCCGAAGATCGAGGAGAAGAACTACATCGACACGCTGGTGCACGCGAAGCTGAAGAAGCTACGCATCATCCCCGGCGCGGTGTGTGATGACGAGACGTTCCTGCGGCGGGCCTACGTGGACGTGATCGGCGTGCTGCCGACGGCGGAGGAGTACGGGAGGTTCATGTCGAGCAAGGACGCGGCCAAGCGCGAGAAGCTCATCGACGAATTGCTGGGGCGGAAGGAGTTCGTCGAGCTGTGGGTGCTGAAGTGGGCGGAGCTGCTGCAGATCAAGTCGAGCCAGCAGGTGAGCTACAAGGCGATGCTCTTGTACTACGACTGGCTGCAGGAGAGGATCGCCAAGAACGTGCCGGTGAATGAGTGGGTGCAGGAGCTTCTGGGGGCGTCGGGCGGGACGTTCAAGAGCCCGGCGACGAATTACTACCAGAGTGAGACGGACATCCTGAAGGTGTCGGAGAACGTGGCCCAGGTGTTCATGGGCATGCGGACGCAGTGCGCCCAGTGCCACAACCACCCGTTCGACCGGTGGACGCAGGACGATTACTATGGGTTCGCGGCCTTCTTCAGCCAGATCGGGCGCAAGGGGGCGGACGACCCGCGCGAGCAGATCGTGTACAACTCGCGCGGCGGCGAGGTGACGCACCCGGTCAAGCGTGTGGTGATGAGGCCGAAGTTCCTGGGAGGCGAGGTGCCGGAGCTGAAGGGCGAGGACCGGCGGAAGGTGATGGCGAGGTGGCTGGCGTCGGCGGATAACCCGTACTTCGCCACGAACCTCGGCAACCGGGTGTGGCACCACTTCTTCGGCGTCGGCATCGTGGACGAGATCGACGACGTGCGCATCAGCAACCCGGCGAGCAACCCCGAGCTGCTGGCGGCGCTGGGGAAGAAGTTCACCGAGTACAAGTACGACTTCAAGAAGCTGGTGCGGGACATCTGCACGTCGCGGACGTACCAGCTGGCGACGCAGGGGCACGAGTCGTCGGCGGGGGACACGCGGAACTACGCCCGCAGCTATCTGAGGCGGATCAAGGCGGAGACGTTCCTCGACTGCATCACACAGGTGACGGAGACGAAGAACAAGTTCCCCGGCCTGCCGAACGGGGCGCGGGCGGTGCAGATCGCGGACGGCTCGGTCTCGACGTACTTCCTGACGACGTTCGGGCGTCCGATGCGCGAGACGGTGTGCGGCTGCGAGGTGCGGCTGGAGCCGACGCTGTCGCAGTCGCTGCACCTGCTGAACGGCGACACGACGGGCAACCGGATCAGCGCGGGCGGTCTGATCGCGAGGCGTCTGGGCGAGAAGAAGACGCCGGAGGCGATCATCGAGGAGCTGTACATCAGGTGCCTGAGCCGCAAGCCGACGGCGGCGGAGATGAAGAAACTGACGGGGCTGATGGCGGAGGAGAAGGACAAGCGGGTGGCGCTGGAGGACGTGTTCTGGTCGCTGCTCAACAGCCGCGAGTTCATGTTCAACCACTGACCAGGGCCGTATCCTTTCGCTGGGCGCTCGATGAGGAGAGCGTCCTTCGGGGGGATGCCCATGCGCGACGAGTCGGCGCTTCTGAAGGCCGCCGCCGAGGACCACGATGACGTGGCCCGGCTGGCGTATGCCGACCTGCTGGAGGAACGCGGCGACCGGCGTGCGGCGTGGGTGCGTGACGCGGGGGTCTTCGAGTGGATGCTGCCCGACGGGGGCGACCCGACGGCGGCGATCCTGGCGGCGGCGACGGACGAACAACACCCGAAGCGCGATGCGGCCCGTGCCGTCTCGGGGAAGCTCGGGGCGGCCGCGGTGCCGGGGCTGCTGCGGGTCATCGGGTCGGGGGATTTCGCCTACTGGGCCGGCGAGGCGCTCGGGGCGATGACGCGCGAGGACGTGGAGCCGCACCTGCCGGATATCCTGGCGCTGCTCGGACGTGGGGAGCAGGACGTGTACTTGGCGGCGATGCTGGCGC
>CAZVZK010000051.1:35700-46702 GCA_964630925.1 uncultured Alcaligenaceae bacterium | reverse complement strand
CTGGCGCTGCTCGGACGTGGGGAGCAGGACGTGTACTTGGCGGCGATGCTGGCGCTGCGGCCGCTGGGGGAGGCCGCGGCGCCGGCCCTGCCGCGGCTGATCGAGATGATGCCGGACGAGGACGGGGAGTGGGACGAGTTCGAAGAGGACGGCGATGCCATCGCCGAGGCCGTGGCCTGGCTGGGGCCGGCGGCGGTGCCGGCGGTGCCGGCGCTGATGCGACTGGGGAACTATTACGACGACGAGGCCGACGAGGCTCTGGTGGCGATCGGGCCCGCCGCGGTGGCGGCGATGCTGGAGGAGGTGGGCAGGAGGGGGCGCGAGGCGATTGACGTGGCGGTGTCGGCGCTGCGGCGGCTGGCGGAGGGGGCGTTGCCGACGCTGCTTTCGGCGCTGCGCGACGGCGAGGAGGCGGTGCGCGAGGCGGCGGCGCTGGCGTTGATTCGTCAGGCCCCCGAGGCGGCGGTGCCGGTGCTGCTGGCGGAGCTGGAGGCGGGGCGTGAGCACTGGAGGGACGAGGCGCGGCTGGCGGACGCCATCGAGGAGGCGGCGCCGTACGCGCCGCCGCCGGCGGAGGTTCTGGGCCGGCTGCTGCCGGGGCTGCGGCAGTCGGCGGCCGGCACCATCGCCGGGGTGATGGAGCGGCTGGGGGAGGCCGGCGGGGCGATTCGCATTCTGTGCGGGCTGCTGGGGCACGCCAGCGCGGAGCGGCGGACGGCGGCGGTGTCGGCGCTGGGGAACATGGATGAGCTGCCGGACGACGCGCTGTCGGCCATCATCCCGCTGCTGGACGACGGGGAGAAGGAGGTGCGCGACGCGGCCCGCATGGCGCTGTCGGGCGGCAGGGTGGCGGCGCGTGGGTTGGTGCGGCGTGCGACGCTGGCGGCGGCGCGGGGGCGGCACGCCGATGTCGCGACCTGGGCGCTGATTCAGATGGCGGGGTGGGAGGGCGACGAGTGGTTGGAGGGCATCCGTGGCGGGGTGTCGGCGGCGTCCCCGGAGGTGCGGCGGCAGGCGATCATCCTGTTGCATGGCCGGGCGGAGGCGGCGGTCTTGCTGGGCGCGCTGATCGACGACGACGCCGGGGTGCGCGGCGACGCGGCCGACGCGCTGGCGGAGGCGGGACCGGCGGATGGCGTGACGGCGGGGCTGCGGGCGGCGCTGGGCGATGACGCGCCGGGGGTGCGGATGGCGGTGTTGAGGGCGGCGGCGATACGCGGCGAGGATTTCGTGGCCGAGGCGCTGCGGATGGCGGCCGATGACCCCGCCGGCGAGGTGCGTGCGGCGGCGCTCGACTTCCTCTCGATGTGTGGCCTGCCGGACGGGGAGGTCATCGGGCTGCTGCGTGG
Organism: uncultured Alcaligenaceae bacterium; assembly: GCA_964630925.1. Taxonomy (GTDB): domain Bacteria; phylum Planctomycetota; class Planctomycetia; order Gemmatales; family Gemmataceae; genus RGDT01. The sequence continues at coordinate 45,353 of CAZVZK010000051.1, read as the reverse complement.
CCGGCTGGGGGACGAGGGGTGCGCGGATACGGCGGCGCATCGGCTGGCCGATCTCGCCGACGGCGGGGCCGACATCGGGGAGGCGGTCCCTGAGCTGGTGCCGCTCGTTGGCAGGATGGGGAACGGTGCGGCCCGCGCGCTGGCGGCGGCGGGAGCGGCGGCGGTGCCGGCGTTGATCGGGGTGCTGAACGGAGGGGATGGGGTCGAGCGGCGGGAGGCGTGCCGCGCCCTGGAGGACATGGGCGAGGCGGCGGCGCCGGCGGCGGACGCGCTGCTGGGTGTCCTGGCCGACGCGGATCTGGCCGAGGAGGCGGCGAAGACGCTGGCGGTTTGCGCGATGCCTGGGACGGCTGCGGGGCCGCTGACCCAGCTCCTGATGGGGCATAACGCGAACACGACGGAGTACGCGCTGACTGCCCTTGGGCGGATCGGCCCTGGCGGGGCGGCGTGGTCGGACTGCGTGGCGCTGCTCGACCACGGGACCGATGATGTGGCGGCGTGCGCGGTGTGGGTGGCGGGGCGGCTATTGCCGTTGGGCGTGGCCGTGGAGCTGTGGCGGGGGTGGCTGGCATCGGGGCGGTATTGCGTGAAACTCGGGGCGCATCTGGAGCTGTTCCGTGCGGGGCTGATGGAGGCGCCGAAGGTGGAGGACCTGTTCGCGGCGGCCATCGTGTTCGGGCTGCGGCCGGCCATCGCGGACATCATCGCGCCGCTGGCGGCCGGGGACGAGGAGGCGTATCGGGAGGTGCTGAGCGCGGCGACCCGCTCGCACCACGGCAGGCACGGGACGGCCGTCGAGGTGCTGCGGCGTGTCGGGATGCGCGACGCGGACAGGACTGCGGACGCACTGGATTCGTCCTTCAGCGCGTGCAGCGAGCGCGGGTGGGGGAGGACGGTGTTGCGGGCGTTGTGGGAGGTCGGTCCGGCGGTGCCGATGCGTGTGCTGCCGCGGCTGCGGACGCTGTGCGTGTAGGAGGACGCGGGGACGCGGGGTGCGGCGCTGCGGCTGATGCGGCGGATGGTGCGGGGGGTGGGCCATGAGTGAGGAGACGGCGTTGCTGGGGGCCATCGCTGCCGGGGACGACACGGCGCGGCTGGCGTATGCCGACTGGCTGGAGGAGCGCGGCGACGCGCGGGCCGCCTGGGTGCGAGATCGGGCTGTATGGCGGTGGATGCGGCCGGACGGGCGCGACCCACTGCCGGGGTTGATCGAGGCCCTGGGTGGCGAGGAATGGGAGCGGGCCTCCGAGGCGCGGGGGGCGTTGACGCGGCTGGGGGGCGTGGCCGTCGCGCCGTTGGTGGAGCTGCTCACGGGCGACGAGCTGCGGGCCACGAACGCCGCGTGGGCGCTGGAGGGGATGTCACGCGCGGACATCGCGCCGGCCCTCCCGCGCCTCATGGCGTTGTTGAACGAGCAGGACGCGGCGGTCCGTGGTCACGCGATCATCGCGTTGCGGGCCGCCGGGCCGGACGCGGCGCCTGCCGTGCCCGCTTTGATTGGGGTGCTGAGCGAGGAGGGGGTTTCTGGGATGGTTGAGATGGCGGCGGAGACGCTGGGGAGGATCGGGCCAGCGGCGGTGCCCGCCGTGCCGTTCCTCTGCCGTCTCCTCCCGCACGAGTATGAGGCGGCCAACGCCTTGACGGCCATCGGGGCCGGGGCGGTGCCGCTGATCCTCGAAGAGATGTTCGGCCACGCCGAGGGTGCTGCCCCGGCCTGGTTGGGGGAGGGCAGGGGTTATCTTTCAGCGGCTGAGCCGCTGCGGGAGTTGGCTGCACAGGCCGAGGGGCCGCTGCGCGACGCCTTCGCTCGCGGGGATGTAGAGGCGAAGGAGGTGGCGGCACTGGCCCTGATCGATCTCGATCCGGCGTTGGCGGTGCCAGAGGTGATCGCCGGTCTGGTCCGGCATGCGGGTCGGGAGACGGACGGTGAGTTCGCTGCTGCCCTGGCCTCGGCCGGCGTGGCGTGCATGCCGGAGCGGGAGACGTTGAGGCGGCTTCTGCCGGCGCTGACGGGGGGCGCTCGGGCGTCAATCACTGGCTTGCTCGCCCGGTTGGGTGACGGGCAGGAGGTGGCCGCGCGACTGCTCGACCTCCTCGGTCATCCGGACCCCGCTCAGCGTGCCTCTGCCGCCTTCTCACTCGGCTACCTGGACCACGTTTCCGACGAGGCGGTCCATGCGCTCCTCCCCCTGTTCCGGGATGATCCGGAGGTCCGGGTATCCGCGATGGCGACTCTTGGCCAGGCTTGCCGGGGGTCGCGGGGAGGGCTGTTGATGCCGTCCCTGCTCGAAATGGCGGAGCTTGATGACGAGGTGGGGGCGAGTTTGGCGGCGCGGATGCTCGCCGACAGTGCGGACCCGAGGGCGGAACCGGCATTGCGGCGGTTGCTGACCCATGAGAGCGCTTGGGTACAGGCGAGTGCCGCTCCGGGGGTGGGTGGGCCGGGCCAGGAGGACCTTGCGGAGACGCTGGTGCGCCTGGCACGGTCGGAGGATGCGCACGCTGCCTCGGTGGCGCTGCGTGCCCTGTGCGACACGGGGCCGCTGACGGGCGAGGTGGCGGAGGTGGTGCGGTCCGGGCTGGCGGATGACCGGGTCGCCGTGCGTGCGTGGGCCGTGCGGGCGGCCGGGGTGCGTGGGCCCGCGGAGACGGGCACGGCGGGGGAGCTGGTACGGCTGGCACGCGAGGAGCCCGTGTCATGGGTGCGTGCGGGGGCGTTGGAGCAAGTGCCGTATTGCGGCCTGTCGGCGAGCGAGGCGGTGGCCCTGTTGCGCGAGCGACTGGCCGAGGACGGGGCCGGGGATGTCCGACGTTCCGCCGCGTGCTGCCTGGGACTGATGGCGGAGGAGCCAGCGGGGAGGGAGGCGGCCGCGGCGGCGGTGCCCGAGCTGTTGGGGCACCTGTATGGGGACAACGCGGGTGCGGCGGCACAGGTGTTGTGGCAGATCGGCGCGCCCGCCGCGCCGGGGCTTCTGCGTGTGCTGGCGGGGCCGGAGGAGGCGGCATGGGCTCATGCCTGCCTCGCCCTGTCAAGCGGGGGGGACGTGGCCGGGCGCGTGTGCGGGCTGTTGCCGAAGGCGCTCGGGTGCGGGGATGCAGGGGCGCGGTTCAGGGCGGCGTGGCTGTGCTACTCCCTCGGCCCGGCGGCGGTGTCGCTGGCCCGAGGCCTCCTGCCGCTGGCGTGTGGGGAGGATGTCGGCTGCGCGGAGGCGGCCCTCGTCGCGCTGGGTCAGATCGGGGCGAGGGGCGCGCGTGCGGAGGCGGCGGCGCTCGTCGGGCATGCGAACGGGGTGGTCGCGGCGGCGGCGCTGTGGGCGGCCTGCCGGCTGGGTGATGGGGCGGATGCCTTGCCGCTCCTCCGCGCCGCGCTGGAGGCCGAACACGACACGGTTCGGGGTGTCGCGCGGGTCGAGCTGGCCGGACTGGGCGAGGGGGCTGCCCCGTCGGCGGCCGAGCGGTTGGCCGCCGGGGTGGTGTGGGCGTTGCGGGATTCGCAGCGAGAGGAGCTGATGAAACGGGGCGCGGAGGCGGAGGTGTTTGCTGCGGTGGCCGAGGCCGCCCGAAGTACGGACTATGGGCGGCAGGGATTCGGCCTCCACGTCCTCTCGTGGATCGCCCGTGAACGTCCGGCGGACGCCGTCGCCTGTTTCGCGGGTGGGCTGGGCGGGTACACGGGGTATCACAAGGTGTTGGCCTTGTGGATCCTGCGGGAGTGCGGGGCGGGGTCGAGGGTCGCCCACAGGGCGGCACGCGACTGCCTCGATGACGGCGACCCGGCGATCCGCCTGGCCGCCGTCGCCGCCCTGCGTCGTCTGCTGGCAACTCCCACGGCTGTCTCGGAGGAGGAGGCACCCGAGTGATGGGGACGGATTGTCGGGGTCGGGCCAGAAAGGCCCAAGCGTGTGATGGCTGCAAGGTGGGATATTGTCTGCCGCATCTGCTCCCGGCCTGAGGCGGTGAGGTATGCCCTAACGGAGACGCTCACGAAGAACGAGCCGCTGACGCTGCACTCGGGGCGCTGAAGCGAACCCGCTCGCCGAGATCCGCTCACGCTCCACGGCTCCACGACGAAGGGATGTTGAGGAACGTTGATGATTCTGAGCGACAGCGCTCAGCGACGTTCAAAGTCGCCATCTACTTTGTCGCGCCGTGTGTTACCCTGCGCGGTGCTGGAGACTGTCCAGCGTCCACAAGAACAGAGACAGCAGGTCCGGAGTGACGATGGCAGGCAAGAACAACGGCGTGGCGGACAACGGCCCTACGAACAGCACGACGGGCGGCCAGCCCACGGACGGGGGCCGCGCCTCCGACGGGCGGTTCACCCTCGGCAACAGGGGCGGTCCGGGGAACCCGTACGCGCGGCAGACGGCGATGATCCGCAAGGCGGCGGCGGAGTGCGCGACTCCGGAGGCGATGCGCGGGCTGATGGGGGCGATGCTCGCCAGGGGCATGGCGGGCGACACCGCCGCCGCGCGCCTGTGGATGCAGTACGCCGGGGGCGGGCCCGGGCCCTCCGCCGACCCCGACGCCCTGGACGCGCACGAGCTGGCGCTGCGGCGGCAGGGGGCGACGCCGGAGGACATGAAGGGGCTGTTCGAGCGCCTGCCGGCGTGGATGATGTGTGAGCTGGCGCAGGTGGTGGCGGGGCACGTCCAGGCGCACATGGGCAGGACGCTGGCCGAGGGCATGCTCAGGCAGACGGCGAACGAGGAGGAGGGGGCGGAGCTGGTGCCGGAGAAGGCGGGGCCGTACATGGCGAGCAAGGCGGACTGGGCGCCCGACTGGCTGCGCGAGGGGCGCGGGGTGCCGGACGGGCTGGCGGAGGTGCTGGAGGCGTGCCCGGCGTACATGCCCGACGTGGGCGGGCGCGACGGGGCGGGCCACTCCTACGCCGAGATGCTCCGGCGGATGCGCGACGCCCTGGTCGGCCCGCTGCCGGGTGGGGTGAAGGAGGGCAATGACCGCCATCTGGTGACACCGGCCGATGAGAAACGGGACAATCGGCCGCCGGGGAAGAAGGGCAAGGACGGCAAGAACGGGGCGGCGCACGCCAAGAACGGCGCGGCGGGCGGCAAGGGATGTCGCTGATCGCCGCCTCGCCCTCAGGCAGAGACTGACACCCCGACCCGCTCGCCCGGCGAGGTGCCGAGGATGCTTCGCACCTTCGCACCTTCGCACCCACTTCCCCCGAAAAACCCTTCATCGCCGGCCCACGATTCGCTATAATCACTCTACTGCCGGACCGTAACCACCCGCCGCCCGCGCCGATCGTGGCGCGTCCCACGCCCTCCCAACGCGACCTCCGAAGGACCAAGCATGCGATACCTGCCCCTGCTCGCGCTCCCCCTGCTTATCGCGTTCTCGTCCGAGGCGTCCGCGCAGCCCAAGGCCGCAGCCAAACGCACCACCTTCGACGAACATGTCCTCCCCATCTTCAAGGACAAGTGCGTCGCCTGCCACGGCAGCGACAAGAAGCGTGGCGGCCTCGTCCTGAATAACTACACCGCCATGATGATCGGCGGCTCCTCCGGCGTGAGTGTCAAGCCCGGCGACCCCGAGAACAGCCTCCTCTACCAGCTGATGGCCCACTCGAAGGAGCCCATCATGCCGCCCAAGTCGCCCAAGCCCGAGGCCGCCGTCCTAGCCGTCGTCCACAAGTGGATCAGCGACGGCGCGCCCGAGAACAGCGGCAGCAAGGTCGTCATCCCCGACAGGCCCAAGGTCGATTTCACCCTCAAGGGAGTTGCCAAGGGCAAGCCCGCGGTGCCCCCCATGCCCCCGGCCACCCTGAAGCTCGATCCGGTGGTGACCGCCGCCCGCGACACCGCCATCACCGCTCTCGCCGCCAACCCCTGGTCCCCCCTCGTCGCCGTCGGCGGCCAGCGCCAGGTCCTCCTCTACAACGCCGACACCCTCGACCTCCTCGGCATCCTCCCCTTCCCCGAGGGCACGCCCAACGTCCTCAAGTTCTCCCGCAACGGCGGCCTCCTCCTCGCCGGCGGCGGCCAGGCCGGTAAGTCCGGCAAGGTCGTCATCTGGAGCGTCACCAAGGGCGAACGCCTCTTCACCGTCGGCGACGAGTCCGACTCCGTCCTGGCCGCCGACGTCAGCCCGGACCAGTCCCTGGTCGCCCTCGGCGGCCCCTCGAAGATGGTCCGCATCTACTCGACGAAGGACGGCAAGTTGGCCCACGAGATGAAGAAGCACACCGACTGGGTCACCGCCCTCGAGTTCAGCCCCGACGGCGTCCTCCTCGCCACCGGCGACCGCAACGGCGGCGTATTCGTCTGGGAGGCCGGCAACGGCCGCGAATTCCACGCCCTCCGCGGCCCCACCGCGTCCGTCACGTCTCTTTCCTGGCGCCTGGACAGCAACGTCGTCGCCGCCTCGAGCGAGGACGCCACCGTCCGCCTATTCGAGATGGAGAACGGCAACCAGATCCGCAACTGGGGCGCCCACGGCGGCGGCGCCCTCGACGTGCAGTTCGGCATGGACGGGCGCCTCATCTCCGCCGGCCGCGACCGCACCGCCAAGCTGTGGGACGGCAACGGCACCGCCCAGCGCACGTTCGAGGCGTTCCCCGACCTCGCCCTCAAGGCCGTCCTCACCCACGACGGCAAGCGCGCCATCGCCGGCGACTGGACCGGCCAGATCGTCGTCTGGAACACCGCCGACGGCAAGCGTCTCGGCACCCTCTCTGCCAACCCCGCGTCGATGGCCGACCAGCTCGCCCAGGCCACCAGGGACGCGGCCGAGCGTTTGAAGGCTCGGGACGCCCTGCTCAACACGTCGAAGGCGTCCGACGCCGCCCTGGCCAAGGTCACCGCCGACCTCACCAACGCCCGCAACCTCGTCGCCACCACCGCGGCCGCCGCCAAGGCCGCCGAGGCGAAGCTGAACCAGGTGCGGACCGTGGTGACCAACGCCCAGACGGCCCTCAAGGGGGCCCAACAGGACACGCAGGCCATGCAGATCCTGGCGACGGAGCTGACCGACGCGGCATCCAAGGTCCGCGCTGCCGCCGACAGGGCCAAGGACAATGCCGCGCTCCAGGCCGCCGCCCTGCGTGCCCTCGCCCTCTCGGGGCAGGCGTCGGCGGAGTGGGTGCTTTCGCAGAAGACCTCGGACGACCTGGCCGCCGCCGTGCGTGCCGTCGAGCCGACGCTCGCCCCGGCCCAACAGGCCTACAACCTGGCCCTGGCCGCGTCGCAGAACGCCCCGAAGCCCATCCCCGCCCTGGAGGTGGCGCTGAAGGCGGCGCAGGCGAAGGCCGCGGCCGACAAGGCGCCGCTCGCGGCGGCTGAGGCGGCGCTGAAGGAGGCACAGGAGCGCGAGGCCCGGCTGAAGAAGGTGGTCACGGTGGCGCGGAAATGACGTGCCGCCCTTCCCGAGCGGGATGGGGCCTGCTACATTACTCTTTTCCCATTGGGAACACGGCATCGATCGAGGAGCTGAAGATGGGTATCCGCCGCGTCCGCCGACAGCTGCGCCAGTTCGACATGGCCCTGTCGCGCCGCGAGAACGGCATGAAGAAGTCGAAGGAGCGCGTCCGCCGCGACATCCGCATCAAGGACATGATCGCCAAGGGCACGTTCCCCTACACGCCCGTCGTCCGCGCCTGGTTGAGCATGAAGCTCGACAAGCCCGCCTCACGAATCGTGCAGGCCGACGTGGATAAACTGCTCGCCACGAAGTGACCTCCAAGGGGGCATTCTGGGCGGCGGCCCTTCGCGCCGCCCGGCGTCCGCGCGCGAACTCGCATTGACACGCATGGCCCCAAGGCTATTATCGCTCCTTTGATCGGGCGTCCGCCCACGCGATCCCGATTCAGGAGGAGCAGCCATGGACGGCTGTCGGACGGACAAGGCCACGGACTTCGGCATCCGCACCGGTGCGGAAGACTTCCCGCTCATGTGCGTCCTATCGATCATCTACCCGTGCAACTACGGCTGCCCCAACTGCCCGTACACCGACGGCAACTCCGAGATCCGCCAGTTCTACCGCGAGCGCGACGGCGACCTCTTCCCCGTGGGACTGTGGCAGAAGATCGCCGCCGAGGCCGGCCCGCACCAGGCCTGGCTGCGCTGCACCGGCGGCGGCGAGCCGATGCTCCATCCGCACATGGTGGACATGGTCGAGTTCGCCAAGGAGAAGGGCGCCCGCATCTGGATGAACACCAACGGCTCCATGTTCGGGCCGTCCGCACCGCACCGCCGCAAGCTGGAGCGGCTGGTCAGCAGCGGCATCGACCTCATCGAATTCTCGATGGACGCCGGCGACCCGGTCACCTACGCCCAGCTCCGCCCGCCGCGTGGCGGCCCGCCGCGCGACCCGCAGGCGTGGTGGGACCGCATGGTCGGCAACGTCCGCGCCGCCCTCGAGCTGCGCCTCAAGTGGAAGATGCCCACGCGCGTCGTCGTCAGCATCATCCGCCAGGAGGCCATCGAGGGCAAGCTCGAAGCCGCCATCGACTTCTGGCTCAAAGAGGTCGGCGTCGATGAGGTGATCACGCGCAAATTCCTGTCGTGGGACGACAACACGTCGATCAAGCTCGGCAACGCGATGGACAAGCACCTCTACGCCGAGCTGCCCACGGAGAAGAAGGAGCCGTGCGTCTGGCCCTTCGAACGCCTCAACGTGGACACCCTGGGCCGGATCTCGCTGTGCGGCCAGGACATCAGCTTCCGGACGGCGTCGCTGTTCCCCAACGCCAACGACGTGTCGATCCGCGACATCTGGCGCGGCGAGGTCTTCGACTGGTACCGCAAGATGCACCTGGAGGGGCGCGGGGCCGAAGCCTGGCCTTGCCGCGGCTGCTCGGCGTGGCTGGCCGGCGTCCGCGACTGGAAGCACGGCTGGCTCAAGGTGTTGCAGACCTCCGGCGACCACCTGCGACAGGTCATGCAGAAGGACCTCGGCCAGGACGTGGAGGTCTACACCCCCGCCGCCGCCCTTCCCGTCACCAAGGCCGCCTGACATGCTGAATGGCGCGAACGTGAGCCTGCGGCCATTCGACCGCAAGTACCTGGCGCGGACGCGGGAGTGGGCCAACGACCCCGAGCTGGCCCACCTCCTCGACCGCTCACGCCCCGTGAGCGACGCCGACCACGAGAAGTGGTTCGCGGCGATGCAGTCCAACCCCGACGCCGTCCTGTTCGCCCTGGAATGCGGCGACGAGCACGTCGGTAACATCTGGCTGTGGGGCATCGACTGGCGGCACCACAAGGCCGAGGTCCGCGTCGTGATCGGCGCGTCAGCCCACCACGGCAAGGGTGTCGGCACCGAGGCGATTGACCTCGTCAGCCGCTACGGCTTCTCGCGCCTGAACCTGCGTCGGCTGTACGCCTACGTCCTGGGCCACAACCCGCGGGCGCGGCGGGCGTTCGAGAAGGCGGGCTATCAGGCCGAGGGCCTGCTCCGCGAGGACCGCTGGGCCGGCGACCGCTACGTCGATGTCCACCTGCTCGGGCGGCTGCGGACGCCCACGTCCGGCCCCGACCCGCCCTCAAGGGCGGGTCTACAAACCCAAGCCCCGTGAACGGGGCTGAAAACCGACAGCCACCCTTCTTCAGCCCGGTTCACCGGGCTTGGGTTTGTAGACCCGCCCTTGAGGGCGGGGCCTCGGAGGCGACCCATGCTCGACTGGTTCCCCT
>CAZVZK010000051.1:16945-35600 GCA_964630925.1 uncultured Alcaligenaceae bacterium | reverse complement strand
GACCCGCCCTTGAGGGCGGGGCCTCGGAGGCGACCCATGCTCGACTGGTTCCCCTGGCCGCACCTGTCCGACAGCCTCCTCACCCTCTTCCGCTCCGCAACGGGCGTGCTCACCTTCTGGAGCCTCGCGCTCACGCTGCCGCACGCACGCCGCTTCTTCCAAAGCGAGAGGTACGGCGGCTACGGCGAATCTTCCCCCTACGTCGATTGCATCCAGAACCCTGTCGTATTGCCCCTCGTCTGGGCGGCGTGGATGTGTTCGTGCCTCTGCCTCGTCTTCGGCGTCGGCGGCATGATCCCCGTCCTGTTCAACCTCGCCTGCGCCCACTACTTCCACATCCAGATGCGGTGGCGCGGCGTCGTCCGCGGCATGGGCGCCCCCGGCTTCCTCACCTACTGGCTCGCCGCCGCCGTCGCGATCATGGAATTCGGCAGGCTCCACGCCCCGCAGCTTTTGCCGCTCGGCGTCCTCGTCCTCCAGGTCGATTTCGCCCTCATCATGCTGTCGGCGGGCCTCTACAAATCGACCGCCGGCTACCTGTTCAACGACGGCATGGAGTGCGGCATGGTCAACCCCATGTGGGGCTACCTGCACCGCTTCTACTCGCGCTTCAAGCCGCAGGGCCTCCTGTTCTGGGTCTTCAACCAGCTCGCCTGGGGCACCGAGGTCGTCGCCGCCATCCTCATGCTCATCCCCCAGACACGCTGGCTCGGCGGCCTCGCGATAGCCATGAGTTTCGTCTACATCGGCGTCACCATCCGCCTCCTCGTCCTGTGCCCGATGGTCATCCTCGGCTGCTTCGTCTTCTTCACCACGGCCGACCCCGCCGGCGCCCTCATCGGCGGATCGCTCGTCACCGCCCCCGCCGCCGGCGCCGCCCCCGCCTGGCTCACCTGGGCCGTGGGTTGCTTCCTGACGGCGTACCTCATCCTCCTGCCGCTGTCACACGCCGGCCTGTTCTACAACTTCTACTCCGGCAAGGCGTTCTGGACGCCGCTCCAGGGCGCCCTGGAGGCGTGGACGAACGCCTTCGGCATCATCATCTGGCGTGTGTTCAGCTTCGACCACACCTCCTTCTACGTGAACGTCTACCGCCAGGAGGCCGACGGATCGCGCACCCTGCTGTCTAACTACGACACCGTCGGCTCGCGCTTCAACCACGTCGGCGAGTGCATCACGGTGACGAGCCTGTTCACCACGCTCAAGTACTACCCGAGCAACAACGAGATCTTCCAGCAGCGGGTGCTGCGTTACGCCCGCACCCTGCCCTGCCCCGCCGGCACGTCGCTGGTGTTCGAGTACGTCAGCATCCGCAAGGAAGGCGGCGAGTTCTCGCACCTGCCCGCCGCCCTGTTCTTCGTCGACCCGCACGCCGGCACCGTCCGCGAGGAGGAGCTGTGCGGCACGGTGTCCATCCGCGGCGCCGCCGGCCATTCGCCCCTGCGTGAGGGCGTGCGGCCTGGCAGCTATGTCTCCATGAGGGGTTGACCCATGTGCGGAATCGCGGGCGTCTTCGGCAGCGGCGACACGCGCACCGTGCGGCGCATGCTGGCACAGCAGGTCCACCGCGGCCCCGACGACGAGCATGCCCTCGGCGGTGACGGCTACGTCCTCGGCGCCCGCCGCCTGTCCATCGTCGACCTCTCCACCGGCCGCCAGCCGATGACCAGCGAGGACGGCACCGTCATCGCCTGCCAGAACGGCGAGATCTATAACTTCCCGACGCTCAGGCCGAAGCTCGTCGCGAAGGGCCACACGCTCCGCACGCACTGCGACACCGAGGTCCTCCCCCACCTGTGGGAGGACCACGGCCCCGAGATGGCGAAGCACATCGACGGCATGTTCGCCGTGGCCGTGTGGGACACCGAGAAGCGCGAGGGGCTGCTGGTCCGCGACCGTTGCGGCAAGAAGCCGCTGTACTGGATGCGGCACGGCGGCGCCCTGTGGTGGGCCAGCGAGATCAAGTCACTCCTCCAGGTGCCCGGCTTCGAGCGCCGCCTCAACCGCGAGGCCCTGCACCACTACCTCTCGTACAAACACGTCCCGCACCCGCTGAGCATCTTCGAGGGGATCTCGATGTTGCCGCCCGGCAGCCGCCTCCATTACCGCGAGGGCCGGGAGCCGGTGGTCGAGCGCTACTGGCGGCTGTCGTTCGAGCCGGACCCCTCGCTGGCGGAATGCGACGAACGCGACCTCGTGGACCGGCTCCTCGACCTGCTGAAGCAGGGCGTCGAGAAGCGTCTGATGGCCGACGTGCCCATCGGCTTCTTCCTGTCGGGGGGGGTCGATTCGTCGCTCTCGACGGTCCTGGCCGCCGAGATGGTGCCAGGGCGCATCAAGACGTTCACCCTCGCCTACGACGGGGGCTCGACAACCGCTGGGAAAGATCAGGACCGCTACTGGGCCGAGTGGACGGCGAAGAGGTGGGGCACGGAGCATCACGTCGAGACGATCGGCTCCGGCGACTTCCCGGCGGCGTTCCGCAAGATCCTGACGCACTTCGATGAGCCGTACGGCGGCGTGGTCAGCACCTTCTTCCTATCGCAGCTCATCAGCAAGCACGTCAAGGTGGCCCTCGCCGGCGACGGCGCCGACGAGCTGATGGCGAGCTACCTGTCGCACCGATTGGCGACGCCGCTGTCGAACTACGCCGAATATCGGCGCACCGGCGACTCCTCGGTGATCCGCCCGTTCGAGGGCCAACCCGATTTCCTCGCGCGTCTGGCGAGCGACCACGACTGGCAGTGGCGCGCGAAGCTCTTGGTGATGTCGGAGGCCGAGAAGGCCGAGCTGTACACGCCCGACGCCGGCATGGCCTTCGACACCTTGGCGCACCTGCGCGGCTACTTCACCGGCCTGACGGCGAAGGGGCCGGTGAACCGCGTGCTGGAGGCCGAGTTTTCCGGCTTCTTCCCCGATCAGGTGCTGGCGTTCGTGGACCGGCTGTCGATGGCCCACTCGCTTGAGGTGCGAAGCGCCTTCCTCGACACCGACCTCATCACCTACCTCGCCTCGCTGCCCGACGAGTGGAAGATGCGCCAGGGAGGCACGAAGTACCTGCTCAAGCAAGCGGCCCTGCGTTACTTCCCGCCGGAGATGGTGCATCGGCCGAAGGAAGGCTTCGTGATGCCGATCAACGCCTGGCTCGGCGGCCACCTGCGGGAGTACGTCCGCGACACGCTGGGCGCCTCGCGCCTGTCGGCCCACGGGCTGTTCCGCCCCGAGGTGGTGACGCGCTGGCTGGATGCCTTCTACGCCGGGCAGTCGAACCTCGCCAACCGCGTCCTGTCGCTCTTGGCGTTCCAGGAGTGGTTCGACCTTTACCGCCCCTCGGTGGGCTACGCCGGAGCGACGCGCCTCGCGGCGTAAGCGTCAGCCGCCCGAGGCCGCCCGGTAGGGCAGGGCAAACCGCCACCAGTTTTCGAGGCCCGGCCCGGCGTCCTGCCCGGTCAGCTCGCGCAGGGCGAACGCCGCCGCCTCCTGGTGGGCCGTTCGCCCCTTCTTCCTACGGGCGAGCGCCGCCGCCGCGTCCTTCGGCGTGCTGAGCCGCTCGCGGACGAACAGGTCGTGACGCTCCCCTCCCAGGATCACCGAGTAGTCCTGCTTGAGGTACGTGATGTCGGCACGGACGAACGTCCGCTTCGTGGGTGACGAGGCTCTGGGCAGGATGAACCCGTAACCCATGCCCACACGCATCAGCTCCTCCTGCGACGGCACGACGGCTCGCGGCTGGTCGGCCTCGGTGAGTGAGGCGGGATGGCACATCAGGCAGTTGGCCCGGTGGCTGACGGCCACCAGCTCCTTGACGAATCTGGTCGGGCCGGCGCCCTTGGTGTAAGGAGCCTGCGGGTCAGGCGCCTCGTAGGCCGCGATCAGCGCGGGTGTGGCCTCGACCCGTCGCAGCGCGACGAGCGCCTCGGCGGCGTGTTCGGCGGCGGCCGGCCACGGGGACATGAGCCCGCGTTCCAGGTCGGCCCGGTACTCGGCGGCGGGTCGGCCATCCAGCCCCGTGATCGCCTCACGCCTCACGTCGGGCGACGGGTCGTAGACGGCGATCTGCGCCAGAGCCGCCGAGGCCTCCTTCCCCATTATCCCGGCCACATGTCCGGCGAGTGCCAGCCGCCCCGACTCGGCCCTGACCATCAGGACCTGCATCAGTGCCGGGATGCGCTCGGCCCGGCCCCATGCCTCGTCGCGTTTGAGGGCACCGGCAAGCTCCGTGTCGCGGAGCTTCTCCAGCGCGGTGGAGCCCTTCGCGAGGTGCTGGGCAGCGGCGGCGGCGAGCCGCGCCGCCACGCCGGAGCGGAAGGGCAGGCCCGCCAGGTCGGCGCGGCGTGCGAGCAGGGCCGGCGTGGCGTCCGCGCCTGCCGGGCCGACGGACGCGATGGCCGCCTCGATGGACTCGGCCCGCGTGATGGACTTGTCGAGGTCGGCAGTGGGTGCCTTCGCGAGCCGACGGAGGATCTCGTCGGCGGTGCGTGTGTTGATCCGTTTCACGGGGAGCCGGGGAGTGGGGACGGGTGGGGGCATGACCTGCACGGCCGCGGCCGGCGTCGGCTCGGGCTCCTCCGTAGGATGGTGGAGCAATTTGACGACGGGTGAGGGTTGCCGGGGCTTCGGATCGTCAGCGCCCGGCAACAACTCCATGAGACGCAGCACGAGCCGCGAAAGGACCGAAGGGGTTCCGGTCTCGTGGTCCGCCGGCTTGGCCGCCGGCGGCGCGGGACGGCCGCGGGTGATGACGATGCCCAGACCCAGCAACAACGCCGCGCCGAGCGCGGCGACGAGAGCCACCAAGGTCGGTCTGCTCACGACGATGAGCCTCCGTTGCGAAGCCGACCTTCCCCATTCTCGGCTGATTGGCCCTGGAACGCCGCCGCCTCGCGAACTTGCGCGGCGTGCGGGTTATTCCCAGGGGGCCGGCGCATCAGGGCGCCTTGGCCAGGGTCTGTTCCTCTCGGCGAAACTGATCCAGCCGATGTCCCTCAAGGCCGAGGGACCGACCCCGTGACGACGAACAGGGCGATGGCCGCGACGAATCGATGGCCCGTCGGCCCACTCGCGCGGGCGAGCGCCGCCGCCTCGTCCTGCGGCGGCGCCGGCCGTTCGCGCACGAAGAGGTCGTAGCGCTCCCCGCTGAGCGTGACCGAGTAATCCTGCTTGAGGAAGGTCACGTCGGCGCGGACGAAGGTGCGCGGCAATCGCGGCGGGAGCTTCGCCGGGATGCCGTATCCGAATCCCAGGCCGATGCCCAGCTCTAACGCCGACGGGACCACGTCGCGCGGCCGGTCGGCGGGGTTCGTGGAGGCCGGGTGGCACATCAGGCAGTTGGACCGGTGGTGGATGCGCACCACCTCCTTGACAAGCCGGGCCGGGCCGGAGGGGGCCATCGGGTCGGTCCGCCTCCAGGCCGCGTTCAGCGCGGGGACGGCGTCGGCCCCACGCAGGGCGACGAGCGCCTCGGCGGCGTTCTGGGCGACTGCGATCAAGGGGTACGACAGGCCGGCCTGGAGGGGCTCGGCGTACTCGCCCTGTGGGCGTCCGGAGAGGGAACCGATGGCCTCGAGCCTCACCTCGGGGTGAGGGTCGAAGACCGCGATCCGCGCCAGTGCCGCCGACGACTCACGCCCCGGGATCCTGGCGAGATGGCCGGCGAGGGTGAGGCGGTCCGAGTGCGCCCCGGCCGTGAGCACCTGCATCATGGCGGGGATCAGGGCGGGGTGCCTCCAGGCCGCATCCCCGCCCAGCGTCGAGGCGGGATCCTTCCGCGAGGCCGGCTTGAGGGCCGCTGACCCCTCGGCCAGAATGCGGGCGTCGGCCGGTGTAAGTCGCGCCCCCGGCCCGGAGCGGATGGGCAGACCGGCGAGGTCGCCGCGCCGCGCGAGGAGGCCGGGGATCGCGTCC
The DNA here is from genome assembly GCA_964630925.1 of uncultured Alcaligenaceae bacterium. Classification (GTDB taxonomy): domain Bacteria; phylum Planctomycetota; class Planctomycetia; order Gemmatales; family Gemmataceae; genus RGDT01. Next base: position 29,696 of record CAZVZK010000051.1, on the reverse strand, counting down.
ACGCCGGCAGGCCCGACAGACGCCCGAGCCAACTGGATCGACTCGAGCCGCTTCTCCGAGGTGTCCAGCATGATGGCCTTGGCGTCCTTGATCTGCTCGAGGACCGAGGCCTCGCTGCGCGTCGGCCACCAATCGGGCGGCAACTTGTCGAACGAGCCCGGGGGGGTGTTGGGTTGGCTCACAGGGGCCGTGCGGATGTCGGCATACGCAGGCGAAGACGGGCTCGGGTCGGGCGTCGGCAGGGGGTAGGCCGGGGCGGCCTCGTCGGCCGGCGGTAGTGCCGCAGGGGCCTTCTCGGCCCGAGTTTCGAGTCGGCGAACTCCGACGGCGGATACCGCCGCCAACGCGATCAGCGACGCACCGACTATGAGCGCGGTCACGATCACGCCCCTGGATTCCTGCATGGTGTGGAGCCTCCACCAGCGCCGGCCTTCCCCGTTCTCGGCTGACTGATTGGGGCTGAAACGCCGACGCCGCGCGAACTTGCGCGGCGTGCGGGTTATTCCAACGTCATCGCTCCTTGATCGGCGACCGGTTCCTTTCGGTGAAGCGGATCCAATTCCCGTCTCGCGCCCCCGGCTCTTGCCCCGACAGCTCGCGCAGGGCGAATCCGGCGGCCTCCTGATGCGGCGTCCGCCCTCTCTTCTTGCGGGCCAGCGCCGCATCCACGTCGGCCTGGGTGGCGCGGCGCTCGCGGACGAACAGGTCGAAACGCTCGCCGTGGATCTTCACCGAGTAGTCCTGCCGGAGGTACGTCACATCGGCGCGCACGAAAGTCTCACTCCGTGGCCCCGCCGACCTGCCGACGCCGAGGCCGATGCCCGAGTACCCGAAACCCTGCTCCCTGATCGGCGGCACGGCGCGGCGGAGGGGATCGGCCGAGTTGGTTGAGACGGGGTGACACATGAGGCAGTTCAGACGGTGGTTGACCCGTACCACCTCCTTGACGTTCTGCACCCCCGTCGCATCCTTGTGGTAGGGCGCTTGCGGGTCCGAGCCGTGCCACACCGCCAGCAGGGCCTGGGCGGCGTCGGCCCGCCGTAACGCCACGAGCGCCTCCGCCGCGTGCTCCGCCGGCGCCGCCCAGGGAGACGCGAAGCCACGCAGCAACGCGGCGCGGTACTCGGCGGACGGCCGATCATCCAGCGACATGATCGCCTCGCGCCGAACCTCGGGCGCCGGGTCGTACAGCGCGATCCGCGCCAGCGCGGCCGAGGCCGCCTTGCCTTTCATCCCGCCCAGGTGGCGGGCCAGGGCCATGCGCGCCTCCTGCGATTCGGCCATCAACACCTGCATCATGGCTGGGATGCGATCTGCCTGCCCCCAAACACCGTCCTCGGCCAGCAACGTCGCCACGTCACCGGCCCGACCTTTCAGCTTTTCGGCCCCGCGTGTCAGGTGCCGGATGGAGGCCGGCCCCAGCCGTGTCGGCACCCCGGAGCGAATGGGCAGCCCGACGAGGTCGGGGCGGCGCTTCATCAGCGCCGGCGTCGCGTCGAAGCCGGCGCCGGCGACGGCCCGGATCGCCTCCAGCGACTCGGCCCTCTTGTCCGAACGATCGAGGGAGAGGGCCGGCGCCTTCGCGGCCTCGTGGATGAGCTGGTCGGCTGTCCGCTCACGGATGCGCTTGACCTCGACGCGCGCGGCCGCAACGGCCCCGGGCCTCGCCGGTGCGGCGGCACATGCGGCCGGTGGCGGGGGCTCCGTCAGTTCGGCCGGCATGTGCAGCTCGTTGTCAACGGGAGCCGCCGGCGGGTCGTTCGGGGTGCGGGCGATCTCTTCGGGGTGCGGAACGACGGGCGGGGCGGGTGATGGGCCGATGCTACGGACCGGCTCCGAGGGCGGGGCCGGCATCATTTCGATGACATCGGGGCGGAGCCGGGCGAGGAGTGTGACCGCGTCCGCCGATGCGAGGACGGACAGGAGGCCGACGGCGGCCACGAGGACGATGGTTCCGGGACCGCGCGACACGATGCAACCTCCGCTGCGATGCGGCCCTTCCCCGTGACCGAGTGGTCGGGGCTGGAACGCGGCTCGCCGGAGAACTTGCGCGACGGGGCCGAGTCACGGACCGATGGCCCGATGGCGAAACCGCGTTTTGGTGCTTGACAACTGACCTGCGCTTGTGTGTGATACCACAAACCCATCCCCCTCACGGAGACACACATCATGGAGCTGGACTTCGGCGAGATGCTCACCCCGATGGCGCCCTCGAAGGAGGAGGCCTTCGCGGGCATCATGCTCCTGGCCACCTGCTGCGACGGCGAGTTCAGCGACGAGGAGTCCGACGGCCTCGACGCCCTCCTCCTCCGCATGCGCCTGTACCGCGACATGAGCATCGATCAGATCCAGAACTACGTCAGCCGGGCCATCAGCACCATCCGCAAGAGCGGCTTCGACGGGGCGCTCAAGTCCTTCACGAAGGCGCTGCCCGAGCCGCTGCACCGCCCGGCGTTCGCCAACGCCTGCGACCTCGTCCTCGCCGACGGCGTCGTCGAGGCCTCCGAGAAGGAGTTCATCAACAACCTCCGCCGCAACCTCCACGTCTCCCCCGAGGACGCGCAGCAGATCGCCAACGTCATGGTGATGAAGAACAAGTGCTGACCTTTGGAGTTGACAGCCAGTTAGCAGCCAGTCAACAGCCAGTCAGCAGCCAGTTGAAAAACCAACAGCCGGCCCCCTCTCACGGCGAGGCCGGCTGTTCTTGCTTTAGCTGGCTTTAGCTGGCTGTTCGCTGGCTGTTGCTGGCTGTCAGCTACTCAGTCAGCGCCACCCCTGCCGCCTCAGGCACGCCCGCCAGGCGTTCGCGCACGGCCTCGGCGTAGTCCTCCGACAGCTCGCACCCCATGTAGCGCCGCCCCAGCCTCTTCGCCGCCGTCAGCGTCGTCCCCGAGCCGGCGAACGGGTCCAGCACCAGCCCGCCGGGCCGCGTCGCGACACGGATGATCCGCTCCAATACCGCCTCCGGCATCTGGCAGGGGTGCCCCGTCCGCTCCTTGAACGTCCCGCACACCCGCGACACGAACCAACTATCGCTCTCCGCCGGGAAGCACCCCTCTTGCTCCTGCGGACGCAACACCCAGGTGTCGTCCGGCACGCGCCCCAGCGGGTTCGCCCGCCGGTCCGCGTAGGTCGTCTGCCGCGCCGACGGCACACGCACCGCGTCCGCGTCGAACGTGAACCGCTTCGGGTCCATCACGTAGTACAGGATGTGGGCGTGGCTGCGCGTGAACTTCTTCTTGCAGTGCACCCCGAAGGTGTAATGCCAGACGATCCAGTTCCGCATCGTCAGCCCCAGCGCGTCCAGCCGCACCTTGATCTCCGCCGCGTACTCGTCGCCGATGGCCACCCAGAAGGAGCCGTCAGGCCGCAGCACGCGCTTCACCGCCGCCAGCCACCTCTCCGTCCACGCCAGGTACTCGGCCCGGCCACGCCGGTCCTGGTACACGTCGTACTCGTACCCGATGTTGAACGGCGGGTCGGCGAACGCCAGGTCCACCACCCCCTCGGGCATCTCCGCAAGGTGCCTCAGACAGTCTCCCGTCAACACGGTGTCGGCCAGATCGAACACGGCTCCCCTCCTCCTATCCCAGGAGTGCAGTTTAGTAGGAACACGCCGGCCGCGCCAGTCCTGCGGCATGAAACGGTCCGGGCGCTTCTGACGCCGGGGTCAAATGGCGCGGCCTGTAGCGGTCGTACGGAGTGATTCATGGCGGGACGGATTGGCGTGAGGCCGAAATGCGAACTACAGTTCAGGTGGGAACGCCCCGGCCGCTCGGGGACGCACGCCGCCACGAGGCCAACGATGCTCGGCCAGATCCTGCTCGGCAAGTACAAGGTGGCCCGCCAGATCGACGAGGGCGGGATGAGCAAGATCTACCTCGCGCGCCAGCTCGACCAGCCGCGCGAGGTGGTCGTCAAGATGCTCAAGGACGCCCTCCGCTCCCAGGTCAAGGCCGTCGAGCACTTCCGCCGCGAGATCTACCTCATGTCGCGGCTCGACCACCCGCACATCGTCGGCGTCTTCGACTCGTCCACACGCGACCTGCGCGGCCCCATCCTCGTCATGGAATACCTCAAGGGCACCGACCTCAACCTCCTCATGCAGAAGGGCGGCCGCCTGACCCCGGAGCGCGCGGGCCGCGTCCTCGTCCAGCTCTGCTCCGCGCTGCAGTACATTCACGACAGCGGCATCCTGCACAGAGACCTCAAGCCCGGCAACGTCATGGTCCTGGAAGCCGGCACCCCGGAGGAGTCCGTCAAGCTGATGGACTTCGGCCTCGCCAAGATGAAGGGCATGATGTACATCTCGCCGGAGGAGATCGGCGACGTGAACGCCTGTGCCGCCTCCGGCACCCCCGAGTACATCTCCCCGGAGATGGTGCGTGGCAACGACATGGACGCCCGCTCCGACCTGTACTCCCTCGGGGTGATGCTCTACGAGATGCTCGCAGGCCGCCGCCCCTTCCACCACTCCGACGTGGAGACGCTCATGGTGGCCCACGCCAAGGAGCCGCCCCCGCGCTTCGCCGACATCGGCGTCACCGACGTGCCGCCCCTCATCGAGCGCGTCGTGATGTCGTGCCTCGCCAAGTACCCCGACCAGCGCCCGGCCACCGCCCAGGCCCTCGCCGACGCCTACGAGAACGCCCTCGGTCGCCGCCTCCAGCCGACGCGCCCCCCCGCCCAGGCGTCCCGCCCTTCCGCCCAGGGCCGCCCCGCCCCGCCGTCGCCCCCGCCGAGCCTGTCCGCCAGCGCGCCCCTGGAGGTGGACCGCAACGCCGTCCGCCACTCGATGGAGGCGAACATGCCCGAGTCGATGGCCATGCTGAAGATCAAGGGCTTCATCTACGACCTCGGCGCCGAGGTGACCGAGAGCGTCCCGGGCCTGATCAAGGTGAAGATGCACGAGCGTCAGGAGAAGAAGTCCGGGGGCCTGTTCGGCTGGCTCACCGGCTCCCCCTCCCCCAAGGCATCCGCCCTAGGCCCGGCGACCGGCACCGACATCGAATTGCACATGGAGCGCCGCGGCGGCGGCCCCCTGACGATCACCCTGACGATGCGCCCCCTGGGGGGCATGGCGTCGGCGGAATGGCGGACGAAGTGCGGCCAGGTCGCCCGCGACCTGCAAGCCTACATGATGGGCCGCTGAGAAGGGCGAACGAGAAGAGCCTTCCACGGATCGCACGGATCAAACGGATCAAGACCTGGGCATGGTTCAGGATCAGAGCGGAGTAGGTAACACCCACAAAGGGGGTGTGACCGATTTGCACAGCAACTTGCACAGGAACGGCACCGGCCTGTTACCCGCCCTTGAACCAGGCCAAGACCAGAAGCAGGAGAGGACATCGTCCCCTACCTGCTTCTGGTCTTGGCTGTCTTCCGTGTTTTCCGTGTGATCCGTGGACGACTCTACTTCAGCCTCACTTCACCTTGTCCCACACCGGCCGGAAGACCTCCTCCTTCTGCCGCCGCTCGTGGTAGGCCCTCGTCAGCGGCAACATCGCCCGGCAGTATTCGCGGAACGCCCCCGGCAGGTCGCCCGCCCCCATCAACCCGTCCCCGGCCAGCTTGCACGACTTGACCGTGTCCCAGTCCGGCGTCCAGCCCTTCTCCTCCGCCATCTGCTGCAACGTGTTCAGCGCCTTCACCAGCTTGTCCAGCAGCGGCTTCTCGATCTTGCACGTCCGCCGCCGGTGCGCCCGCGCCGGCGGGCGGTCCTGGTCCTCGTCCGCCAGCCGGCTCTGCTCCTGCCGGTAATGGTGTACGAACCCCACCACGCCCACCACCACCGCGATCACCGCCCCGCCGAACACCGGCAGGGCCAGCGTCGAGAGCTCGATCCGCTGCAGCCCCGCCGCCCCCACCGCCAGCAGGATGCCGGCCAACAGGGCCGTCGCCCACCACGGCAGGAACGACAGCAGGCCGGGGGCGCCCTTGGGGCCGGACGCCGGCGCCGGGTTGGGGTCGGTGCCGACGCGGATGATCAGGACCGTGATGTTGTCCGGCCCGCCCCGCAGGTTCGACAGGTCCACGAGGAAACGACACGCCTCCGCCGGCGGCAGCACGCTCGCCACGGCGCCGATCTCCGGGTCGGTCACCTGGCCGGAAAGCCCGTCACTGCACAGCAGGAACACGTCCCCCGGCTGGATCGCGTGCGGCCCCTCCACGTCGACCTGCACCAGCGCCTCCGGCCCCAGGCAGCGGTGGATCACATTGCTGGGGATGTCCTCCACCTCATCCGGATCGAGGTGCTGCAGCCGGGCGTACTCCCACACCAGGCTGTGGTCGTAACTGAGCTGCTCGATGACCCCGGCCCGGATACGGTAGCAGCGGCTGTCGCCGACGTGCCCCACCCAGGCCCCGTCGGGGCGGAGGAGGAGCGCCGTCGAGGTCGTGCCCATCCCCTCGAATTCGCGGTTCTGCTGCCCGCACGAGTGGATGCCCGCGTTCGCCTCCACGAACGACTTGCGGAGGGCCTGCACCGGCCCCTGCTGGGCGTGCTTCTGGTAGATGTGCGGGATCGTTTGGGCGGCCTGCTCGGCCGCCTTCTCCCCCACCGCGTGCGCGCCCATGCCGTCGGCCACCACGAACAGGTGCCCACGCTGCCGCCAGCCCTCGTCATCGCTGGCCAGTTGGATCGCGTAGTTGTCCTGGTTGTGGCTTCGCCGGACACCCACGTCCGTCAGGCAGGCATGCTCGATCTGATCGAACCGTGTCACCGAATGGTACCCAGGCATCGAGGGGCGTTCGCGGGCCGTCCCGCTGGGTACATCCTACACCGCCCCGCAGGGGAATGGTAGGGCGGGCCGCCGACACGCATCACTCGAACAGCTTGCTCACCGACTCGTTGGTGTGGATGCGCCGGATCGCCTCGGCCAGCAGCTTCGACACGCTCAGCACCGTCAGGTTGGGCAGGTGCTTGCTCGGCAGCAGCGGGATGCTGTCCGTCACCACCACCTGCTTGATCCCCGACTCGCGCAGCTTCTCGATGGCCGGCCCGCACAGCACGCCGTGCGTCGCGCAGGCGTAGACCTCCTTCGCCCCCGCCTTCCGCGCCACCTGCGCCGCGCCCACGATGCTCCCGGCCGTCGAGATCATGTCGTCGAAGATGACGACTGACTTCCCCTCCAGCGACGCACCGATCAGGTTGGCCTGCTGGGTGTCCACCGCGCTGGATCGCCTCTTGTCCACGATTGAGATCGACCCCCCGAGCTTTTTCTGGTAGATCAGCGCCTTCTTGACCGACCCCTCGTCCGGGCTTAGGACGACCAGGTCGCGCGACGGGATGCCCAGGCTCTTGACCCACTCGATGATGACCGGCAGCGCGTGCAGGTGGTCCACCGGCACGTCGAAGAAGCCCTGGATCTGTGCCGCGTGCAGGTCCAACGTGATGACCCGGTTCGCCCCGCCGACGGAGATCAGGTCGGCCACCAGCTTCGCCGTGATGGGGACGCGCCCCTGGTCCTTGCGGTCCTGCCGGGCGTACCCGTAGTACGGGATGACGGCGGAGATGCGTGCGGCGCTGGCCCGCTTGAGGCAGTCCAGCATCACGAGCAATTCCATCAGGTTCTCGTTGACCGGGGGGCACGTCGGCTGGACGACGTACACGTCGCGCCCGCGCACGTCCTCGTCGATGCGCATGCTGATCTCGCCGTCGGGGAAATTCCCGAGCGTGACCTTGCCGAGTGAGTCGTTGAGGTGCCGCGCGATCTTCTCCGCGAGCGGGAGGTTGGCGCGTCCGCTGAACACCTTCAACGTCTTGTATTGCTGCATGGGCCTGCCGCCGAGGACGGGCGCGAGTCAGGGTTCATTATGAAGGCGGCGTGAACTGCCGTCAACGTGGCCCGCCCGTATCCTGACCGCCGGGGCGAGGGCGGGCCATGTTCCTGATCGATCAGCCGGGCGTCCTCCTCGTCGGTTGGCCGGCGCCGGGCCTGCTGCTGCTGATCCGCCGGGACGGCGTCCTCGCCTTCCACGACACGGCGTCCCGCGCGGCCCCGGCCACGTTCGGTGCCCCGCGGAAGTACGTCGATCCGATCAGGTCGTTCTCCGGGGATGGGCGCTGGCTTGTGGCCCACCGCGCCGTGTGGGATCTCGCCCCACTGGCCAGCGCCCACTCCGCCGGCCTCCCGCTGCCCGCGCCGGCCGAGGCGTACACGGACGCCGGGCATAAGTTCCTCATCAGTTGCCTGTATGCCGTCTCCGTGGACGGCCGCCGCGCCGTGCGGACCGTCGGCGAGGACATCCGCTTCGACCGCTCCGAAATCGTCGAGGTGCCGGGCTTCGCCGTCCTGGGCCTCTGCCCCGGCGCCGAACGTCTCGGCCCCTCCTACGCCGCCGCCCTGACGGGCCGTTTCGTCGTCTGGTATCGGGAGCGGTTCCCGCCGTACCGGAACGCCCTCGTCCACTCGCTGGAGACGGGCGCCTGGGTGTCCACGCTGCCGCACACTCAGGGCATCAACGCGGTCGCCTTCTCGCCGGAGGGGCGCCTGCTGGCCACGGCCGCCGTGGGGACGGTGCGCGTCTGGGCGCCGGAATCCGGCGAGTGCGTGCGGAAGTTCAAGGCGGTGCGGGGCACCGTGACGGCGCTCGCCTGGCACCCGTCGGGCCGGTTCCTGGGCGTGTGCTGCCCGGACGGGAGCGTCCGCTTCTGGGACGTCGGCGGCGGCAAGGAGCTGGCGGCATTCGACTGGGGCGCGGGCGTGACGGGGCATCTCGCGTTCTCCCCCGACGGGTCGATGGCCGCCGCAGGGACCGCCGACAAGGTGGTCGTGTGGGATGTGGATGTGTGACAACGGCAGAATCAGGCGGAGGGCGATGCGATGTGCTGTTCCGTCTCCCCGGGTGTCTCGGTCGCCTTCACGGACACGGTCCTCTACGGCGCGGAGGTCATCGGCGAGGCCGGTGAGCCCGTCCACGTCCTCGGCTACCAGAATAAGGTCCAGGGCCGCGTCGGATGGCTGTCGCAGCTCGCGGGCTGGCTCCCCTTCGGCCACACGGGCAACGCAATGATCCTGCCCTTCCCGGCCGTCCCACGGACGATGACGCAGGCCAACGTCCTCGACACGGCGAGCTGCCGCGGCATCCTCCAGGATATGGCCGACGCGGTCGCCCCGCCCGTACCCCATGCCAGCACCTGGCGAAGGATGTCGATGCTGTTGTCCGATGAGCCGAGAGTCCAGGTCTTCCAGACCGGGATCTACACCGTCGTCCTCGCGGATGACCCGCGGGACATTCCGGCCGCCCTGCACCGGGTGCCCAGCTCGAAACGGCCCACCCTCAACCCCGCCCTGTTCGACGCCTACGCCCGCTGGTATCCGGGCTGGACGATGGCCCTCTGTTGCTTCAACAACGCGCGGGCGCGGCTCGCCGACCCGCTACTCTGGTGGTATCGGCCAATGCGCCCGGACCGCCTCTTCCTCCCGGCGGTGGACTGCCACACCGGCGACATCCCGGATCTCGATGCACAGGTCTCCGTCGATCACGTCGTCGCCGTGGGATCACACCGCATGACGGGAGGACAACGGGTCTACTACCAGGATGACCTGCCCGTCAAGGTAGCGCCTTATCTCCTCACCACGCTGATCGGCCAGCGGTTCTCGGGCCCCATGCCGAACGGGGACTTCATCTTCCAGATGAAGGACGTGCGGCGCGGCAGCCTCTCGCCCATCCGCAGCAAGCCCCTGGCCGCCTGAAAAACTCGCCGCCGGGGTCGGATGGCCGGCCCCGGCGGCGAAGTCGGAGCCTCACGGCTCAGGCTCACGCCTCCTTGCCCTTGGCCTCGTAACGCTCCACCTGCTTCTGGAGGGAGTCCTTCAACCGCCCCTCGGCGTTCTCGACGGCCTTCTTCCCGAATTCGATGGCCTTGTCCTTGTCCCCCAGCGCGAAGTGCGTCTCGGCCAGGTTGTACAGCGCCATCGCGTCCTTCTCGCCTTCCATCTTCAGCATGGCCTCGGCGGCCTTGAGCGCCAGCGCGGCGGTGTCCTTGTCGGCGATCGCCTCCTTCGTGCGGAGCGAGGCAGACACCGTGCGCAGGGCCATGCCGTCAGCGCGCTTGCTGGCGGAGGCGATCACGCCCTCGGCCATTTTCCGCGCGTCGGCGAACTTGCCGGCCCCGATCAACAGGCTCAACTTCGGCCCCGTGAAGTAGGGGATCTTGGCCAGGCCGGGGTTCTTCTTGTCGAAGTCGGTGATCGCCTTGAGGGCGGCCTCCTTGTCGGCGCCGTTGATGGCCTTGAACACGCCGTTGACCTCCGCCTCGATCTTCTTGATCTCCTCGCCGGCCTCCTCCGCCTTCCACGTCCCGGCCACCACCTTGGGCAGCACCACGTCGAGGTACATCGGGTGGCCCATGAACGCGATCTTGCCGGCCTTGTCCACCACGAAGCTGCACGGGATGCCGCGCTGGCCGGAGGCCGTCATCCACGCGGCGTTGGTCTCGCTGCCGTCCTCCCACGCGAACCGGTAGCCGAGCTTCGGCCCGCGCTTCTTGACGAACGGCTCGGCCTTGTCGAGCTTGTCGTTGGCCTTCGAGGAGAAGCCGATGAAGGTGACGCCCTTGTCCTTGTACTCCTCGGCCAGGTCGGCGAGGTGCGGCATCATGACGATGCACGGCCCGCACCAGGTGGCCCAGAACTCGACGACGTAGACCTTGTCCTTCTCCAACGACTTGACCTCCTCGCCCTGGAGGTACTTCGTGACGGTCAGCTTGGGGGCGGGGTCGCCGACCTTGAGTTTCTTGGTGGCGTCGCCGCCGGGCTTGTCCTCCGCCCTGGTGGCGGCGATGGCCAAACCGGCCAGCGCGAAGGCAAACAACATCGTGCGCAGCATGGGGACCTCGATCAGGAGAAGGCGGGGCGCCGGCGGGATGCCGGTGCTGACAGGGTATGAGACGATCCGGGTGGTGAAAACCCTCATCCGGCCGCCAGTGGCAGACACGGCCGGATGAAGGTTTCCAGCCCGGCCCCGCCCCTTGACGCCACGCGGCCCCGCCTTACCCTGCCTGGATGAACCAGACGCAGCCCAACCCGACCCACACCCCGACCCAGCAGCAGCCCCCCTCCGGCCTGCTCGGCTTCCTCCAGGCCGTCACCGGCGTCTTCGTCGTCGTCTACGACGGCCAGCACGCCCTCAAGTTCACCCTCGGACGCGCCGGCAACGTCGTCGGCCCCGGCGTCCACTGGAAGTGGCCCATCATCCAGGCCTACCGCGTCGGCGACACACGCCACACCACCATCGAATTGGAGAAGCAGGCCATCCAGCTCTCCGACGACCTCGTCTACGAGGTCGGCGCCCGCGCCGTCTACCAGATCATCGACCTCCGCAAGGCCCTCATCGAGATCGACAACCTCGTCGCCGGCCTCAAGAACCGCATGGTCCTCGCCGTCCAGCGTGTCGTCAAGGCCCAGGACCGCGAGACCGTCCGCGACCTCCCCCACATGGTCGCCGCCGTCAAGGCCGACCTCGCCCCCGTCGAGGCCCAGTGGGGCATCAAGATCCACGAGTTCGGCTTCTCCACCTTCTCCCCCACCCCCGAGACGCTCGAGATCACCCAGCTCCGCAAGCTCGCCGAGGAGAAGCTCGCCCTCTACCGTCAATTCCGCTCCGATGGCCAACTCGGCGAGACCGCCGCCGTCGCCCTCATCAGCGGCTCCGTCGTCGCCCTCCGCCCCAGCGAGGCCGCCGACCGCGTCGAGGACTCCGCCCCGCCGCGCACGGACCAGCCGACCCTCGACTTCGACGCCGGCGGCGGCTCGGCGGAGGGCGGCGAATGATCGACTGGCTCCTCGGCTGGCTGTGGTGGGCCGTCGATGCCGCCTGGTGGCTCATCGGCGTGGTGACCAAGGCGGTGATCGAGTGGGTCCGCCGCAACCCCTACGCCGCCGCCCTCGCCCTCTTCGCCTTCATCCGCATGTGGGGCATCACCGTCCAGACGGGGCAGTCCGGCGTCCTCTTCTCCTGGGGCCGCCCCGTCCGCGTCCTCGAGCCAGGCTTCCACCCCCTCATCCCATTCTTCCAGACAGCCCGCGTCCTGCCCGCCCGCTCCGTCACCCTGTCGCCCCCGCCGCAGCGCGTCGCCAGCGCCGACGGCCTCGTCTTCGACGCCGACGCCACCCTCGTCTTCCGCATCTCCGACCCCATCAAGGCCACCGTCGAGATCGACGACCTACGCGGTGGCTGCCTCACCGCCCTCGCCCTCGGCGTCGCCGCCATCATCGGCCACAAGACCCGCGCCGAGCTGGCCGCCAAGGAGGGCCTCGACGGCGAGCTGAAGATCCGCGTCCAGCTCGCCCTGGAGCCGTGGGGCGTGACCATCGAGCAGGTCGGCTTCAACACCATCGCCCCGACACGCACCACCACCCGCCTCTCGCAGCAGGGCCAGCGCCTCCGCGAACGCGCCACCGTCCTCCGCCTCTTCACCGACGCCGGCGTCCCCCTCACTTCCGCCCTCGCCCTCCTCGGCACCACGAAGCAGGTCATCGGCCATTCACGCGCCCGCTACCAGCGCGCACGCCTGAAGCCGCCGCCCGCCGTCCTGCCGCCGCCCGAAGAGGTGATCCTGGTGGCCACCGAGGAGGAAGAGCTGGAGATACCCATCTGACCCGAGATCGGGTGCGGTTCGGGTGGCCGGGGTAGGGCTCTGGCGACCTTGGAACGGACCGCTGGATGGGCGTCATGTCTTCTCACATGCCCTGATCCGTGGTCGCCCGCGCCCCACCCCCGGGGGGGGGGGGGGGACCCCCGGCCG
>CAZVZK010000051.1:0-16935 GCA_964630925.1 uncultured Alcaligenaceae bacterium | reverse complement strand
CTGGCACCGTCCGGGGGGTGGGGCGGAATGCCCCCCCCCTGCCCGGGCGCGGGGGGCGCCCCCCCCCGACCCGGGTCGGGCTCGGGCGACCACGGAGCCGGCCCCGGATGAGTTTGACGTTCAGCCACGCGCCCTGCGTCTGGGTCGTCAGAGCCCGACCCCGGCCGCCCACACACCACCGCGACGCCCTGACACGTCGAGCGCCCGCGCAGGTCACTGGCCCGTAACACATCCCTTCGAACCGGCCACCCTGGCTGTAGCGGTCCCGGCTCCTCACCTTCCGAGGTGGCTCATGCCACAGCACACCAAGTGGCTCGCGACGAAACGCCTCACCCTCTCCGTCAGCCAGCCCGTCGGCGAGGCGTGGCGTAAGGCGGTGGTCAACAACCCCGATGACGTGATGCTCGTCCAGTTCCTCCTCAACGGCATCTTCGACACCAAACTCGCCGGCACCGGGCTCGGAGGCCGACTGGCCCTCGACGGCGTCTTCGGCCGCAACACCCACTACCGCCTCCTGCTCGTACAGCGCCAGTCCTACCAGACCAACACCGTCCTCGACTCGATGGACGGGCGTGTCGATGGCCTCAGCCCTGGGCCGACGCCCACGAACACGATGGACAACCTCAACTGGTGGTACTTCCAGGGCAACCTCCGCATCGCGACTGAGAACGACCTCCGCGCCGCCCTCCCCCCACGGCTCCGCTACGTCCTGGATGGCGGCGTGGGCATCGGCAACGTCCCGGTCCAGTACGGGGCGAAGTATACATGACCAGCCCCGCCCTCATGTGCCGAAGTTCTCATGATACACCTCGGCCATCCAGCCCCCAGCGTGGGTGAGGGCCGCGTTGAAGTTCGCGTCCACGAAACAGCGGTCGAGGAATTCGTCCAGATCGATGAGGTCCGAGGTGTCATCGACACGCTGCGCGATGCTGAATTCCCGCGCGGCCAGCGCGTCCGGCGGCCTCAGGTGCATCACCAGGCTGATCACCGGCCACGACGACCCGTCGGCACAGGCCTCCCGGCCGAATCGCAATTCGAAGACATCGTCCACGGCCGCGAGGTGGTCATGGACCACCCGGCCCAGGACGAACGCGCCGAAATCGTCTTCGACCGGCTCGGCCAGCAGCCGCCGGAACACCTCCCACCCGAGCGCGAGGTTCGGCCTCTCCATCGAGAACCCTTCCTTCCTCAGCTCGGCCTTCAACTTCTCTTCCCACCCCGCCAGCGTCATCATGCCCTCACCTCCTGCCGACGCACCTCGCACGTCCATTTCCCCCCGTGCGTCAGGACGGCGTTGAAATGCTCGCTCGCGTAGCAGCGGTCGAGGAACTCATCGAGCGGCAGCAGGCGGTCGGTCTGCCCGACACGCTGGCGGATCCAGAACTTCCGTTTCTTCAACGGCGTGGGCGGCCGGAGCCGGAACGCCAGGCTGACCATCACCCCTTCCTCGTCGCCCACCCCCGCGTACCGACAGAAGGTCAGCTCGTAGATCGGCTCGAAATCGCCGTCGTAGTCCTCTGTCACCTCGCCCTGCACCCACGCCCCGGCGTCGCCCTCCACCTCGATCTGCAACAGCCGGCGGAACACCTCCCACGCCAGCGGCACGTCCGCCGCCTTCATCGAGAGCTTCGCCTTCTTCAGCTCGGACCGCAGCGTCTTCTCCCAGCCCGCGATTGTGGTCATCGAGCGACCTCCCGTCCTGGTGAGACTCTACCCGCCCCCGGTAGCGCGTGCAAGGACGGCCGCAGCGCGGTAGGATGACCCCCACCCCACCGGAGGACGCCCCATGCCCCGCGCCACGCTCTGCCTGCCGCTGCTCGCCTGCGTGATGGCCGCCGCCCCTCCCGCCCCCCTCACGCCCGATCAGGCCGTCCTTGCCCGAAGGCAAGATGACCTCCTCGCCCGCGCCGAGGCCCTCATCGAGGCCAAACGCCCCGCCGAGGGCGCCGCCCTGCAATTCGAGGCGTTCCGCGTCGAGCAGCGTCTGTGGGGCACCCCGCGCCCGCGCTGGGCCACGGGCATCTACTCCTGGGCCTCCGGCGCCTCCCGCCGCGGCGATTTCGCCGAGGCCATCGAGCTTCTCACCGTCCTCCATGCGATGGAGAAGGCCCACAACGGCCCCGATCAACCCCGCGCCATCGACGTCGGCCACCACCTCCGCCTCGTCACGGCGATGAAATCCTGGACCGCCGGACAGCGCACCGAGTGGGACCGCCGCCGCACCCTCGAACAGGAGATGTCGCGCCACATGGCCGACGCCCAGCCGGAAAAGGCCCTCCCCATCGCCCTCGGCCTCCGTCGCCTCGTCGGCACGCTCGCCGGCGAACGCTCCCCGGAGTACTCCTCCGCCCTCAACAACGTCGGCTTCGTCCGCCAGGCCCTCGGCGAATACAAGGAGGCCGAGGCCGCCTACTCCGCCTCCCTCGCCCTGTGCCGCGACATCCTCGGCGACGCCCACCCGCGCACCGCCGAGGCCATCAACAACCTCGCCGGCCTCCTCAATAACCTCGGCGAACACCGCAAGGCCCTCCCACTCTTCCGCCAGGCCGCCGCCCTCCTCCGCCGCGCCCATGGCGAGAAGCATGCCTCCTACGCCACCGCCCTCAACAACGTCGCCGCCTCCCACAGTGCCCTCGGCAACCCGCGCGAGGCCTCCGCCCTGCACGAGCGCGTCCTCGCCCTGCGCACCGCCCTCCTCGGCCCGCGCCACCCCGACACCCTCCAGTCCATGCACAACCTCGCCACCTCCCTCACCTCCCTCGGCTCCTTCCGCCGAGCCGATCCCATCGCCCGCGAGGCCGTCCGCCTCCGCCGCCTCGTCCACGGCGAACGCCACCCCCTCCACGCCAACAGCCTCCTCACCCACGCCATCCTTCTCAAGCACACCGCCTCCGCACGCGAGGCACTCCCCGTCGCACGCAAAGGCGAACGCCTCATCCGCGACGCCCTCGGACGCAAGCACCCCGACCACGCCAGCGCCCTCATGACCCTCGCCGAGATCCTCGGCGCCGCCGGCCACCACGCCGAGGCCGCCGACACCGCGCGCCAGGCCGTCGCCGGCGCCGCCGCCCTCGGCGAACGCCACCCCAGGCACGCCGCCGCCCTCGTCCGCCTCGCCGAGGTCCTCGAAGCCCAGGGCTCCTCCGCCGAGGCCCTCCAGGCGGCCCTCCGCGCCGTCGCCCTCACCCGCCTCGCCCAGGGCGAACGCCACCCCACCCACGTCCGCGCCCTCGAGGCCCTCGCCGGCGTCCACCACTCCGCCGGCGACCACCGCCGCGCCTTGCAGATCCAGCGCGACGCCCTCGCCCTGTGCCGCGAGGTCCAGGGCGAGGGCAGCCTGCGCTACGCCACCCTCCTCCTCTCTCACGGCGACACCTGCCTCGAGATCGGCGATTACGCCCGCGCCCTCGCCAACCTGCACGCCGGCGTCAAGGCCGCCGCCGCCGCCTCCGGCGAGCGCTCCCTCATCCACGCCAACGCCCTGTCGTCGCTCGCCAACGCCCTCGTCCGCCTCGGCAAGCCCGACCAGGCCCTCGCCACCCAGCAGACCGCCCTGCGGACCCTGGAGGCGCTCGGCGAGACGGGCACCCAGCCCCACCTCGCCGCCCTCACCAGCCTGGCCGTCCATTACTCGGTGACGGGCCGTTACGACGAGGCCCTGCGCCTCGCCGCCCACGCCGCCCATCTCTCCCCCAAGACCCTGGGCGCCAACCCCGCCGACGTCGCCGCCGCCGACTACAACCTCGCCTCCGTCCGCCAGCGCCGCGGCGAGCACGCCCTCGCCCGGGCCGGCTTCGAGCGCGGCCTCGGCCTCATCCACTCCGCCCTCGGCGAACGCCACCCCCATTACGTCCGCGGCCTGATCGGCCTCGCCACCTCCTGCGAGCTCACCCGACGCCGCTCCGCCGCCCTCCCCCTCGCCTGGCACGCCTACCGCCTCAGCCGCCTGTACATCGAGGAGACCGCCGGCGCCCTCTCCGAGCAGCAGCACCTCTCCCTGGAGGCGTACCAGTTCGCCGCCTTCCACCTCCTCCTCAACCTCGCCGGGGGCTGCGCCCACGACGAGGCCTGCCACGACGCACTCCTCGCCACCAAGGCCGCCGTCTTCCGCCGTCAGGCCCTCCGCCGCCTCCTCCTCGACGAGGACGACCCCGAGACACGCCGTCTCATCGAGCGCGTGCGCCAGGCCGGCCGCCAGGTCGCCGCCCTCACCCAGGCCGGCCCGTCCCGCGAGGACGCCGACGCCTGGCGCGCGGCCCTCCAGAAGTCCCAGCTCGAACGCGAACGCGCCGAGGCCGACCTCGCCGGCCGCAGCGAACGCTTCCGCGCCCACGCCGCCTCCCCACGCTCCGCCGACGTCGCCGCCGCCCTGCCCCCCGGCGCCGCCCTCATCGACTTCGTCCTCTACAAGCACTTCCTCTTCCGCCCCAAGGGCGACCCCGAACGCCAGCCGCGCCTCGCCGCCTTCATCGTCCGCCGCGGCGCCGACCCCGTCCGAATCGACCTCGGCCCCGCCGCCCCGATCGCCGCCGACGTGGCGGCCTGGCGCCGCGAGGCCGCCGCCATGAGGCCCCTCACCAAGGGCTCCGCCCTCCGATCCGCCGTCTGGGAGCCCCTCCTCAAGTACCTCGGCGGCGCCGACACCGTCCTCATCTCCCCCGACGGCTTCCTCTCCGGCCTGCCCTTCGCGGCCCTCCCCGGCGCCAAACCCGGCACCTACCTCATCGAGGACGTGGCCATCGCGTCCGTCGCCGCCCCGGCCACGCTCCCCGCCCTCCTCGCCCCCGCCCCCGCCCCCGCAGCCCGCTCGCCGCTGCTCGTCGGCGCCGTCGAGTTCGGCGACGGCGCCCTCTGGCCCACGCTGCCGGGCACCGCCCTCGAGGTCGAGGCCCTGGAGGCCCTCGCCCGCCGCGCAGGCGGCACGCCCTCGGCCCTCTCTGGCAAGGCCGCCACGCGCGCCGCCGTCCGCGCCCGCCTCGCCGCCGCGCCCGCCGCCCACCTGGCGACCCACGGCTTCTTCACCCGCCTCCCGTCCGACGCCGGCGAGCGCATCGGCACCCTCCGCCACGTCTCGCCGGCCACCATGTCAGGCCTCGTCCTCGCAGGCGCCAACGCTCCGCGGCCCGGCGACGACGGCCTCCTCACCGCCCTCGAAGTCTCGGAGCTCGACATGCGCCGCTGCGGCCTGCTCGTCCTCAGCGCCTGCGAGACCGGCCTCGGCGTCGATGTCGCCGGCGAGGGCGTCCTCGGCCTGCAACGCGCCTTCGCCCTCGCCGGCGCACGCACCACCGTCACCAGCCTATGGATGGTCAGTGACGCCTCCACCTCCGTCCTGATGGAGCACTTCTACGCGGGCCTCTGGGGCAAGGAGAAGCTCTCGAAGTTGGAGGCCCTGCGCCGCGCCCAGCTCTTCGTGCTGCGCAACCCCCTCGCCGTCGAGAGGCGCGTCAACGAGCTGGGCAAGATCCTCGCCGCGCGTGGCGCCGCCAAGGCCGCCGAGAAGCTGCCAGCCTCCGCCAGCTCCGCCGGCCGCAGCCACCCGGCCCTGTGGGCCGCCTTCGTCCTCGCCGGCGACTGGCGCTGACCCTCAGCCCCCGGCACGCACCAGCACCTCCAGCCGGTGCCCGGACACCTCGTACCCCTGCCGCCGCAGCTCCTCCACCAGCCCCGGCGCCACACGCCCCAGCAGGCCCTCGTCGTACGGCAATTCCAGGTCGCGCAGCTCGCCCGTCTCCCGGCAGCGCAGGTGGTAATGCGCCTCCGCACGGCCGTCGTAACGCACGGCCCCGCCGCCGTCGTCCGCAAGACGCTGCGCCAGCCCCGCCTCGACCAGCGCCTCCAGCGCCTTGTACACCGTCGCCAGGCTGATGTTCCGGATCGTCCCACGCACCGACGCGAACACCTGCTCCGCCGTTGGGTGCGAACGCGCCGCGTGCAAGTGCGCGTAGACGGCCTCCCGCTGCCGCGTCGTCCGCAGACCCGCCGCACGCAACGCCCGCCGCAGCCCCTCCCCCTCGCTCATTTCTCCTGCCCTGGAAGGAGGCCCGCCCCCGCCTGGAAGATACGCCTCCGCCGCACGTCGCCTTCCGGCGCCTTCGCCTCCTTCAGGTCGGCGAGGTTCGCCAGGCAGTACGGGCAGCACACCACCTCCAGGTGGAACTTCAGGTACGCCGCCTCGTCGTCGTCGAGGATCTCCAGCGTGTAGCCGCGCAGGCTCTCGCGCGTCGCGCACGTCAGTCGCTCGCGCCGCCACACCGCCCCCAGCGAATGCTCGCCTCGGTCGCGCTCCGCCATCACCCGCGCCAGCTCGGCGCGCAGCGCCTCGGAGGCGCGCAGCGCCTGCTCGACGCGCGAGGCCTCCGCCTCCTCCAGCGCCTCATCGAGATAGGCCCGCATCTGCTCGCGCGTGATCTCCATACCGCCATTAGATCAGCCTTCGAGGGGCACGTCAACCAGCGGCCCGCCACCCGCCCTCGCCTCATCGGCCCAGAGCCTCCTTGGCCAGCTCCTCGATCGCCGCGAGATCCGGCGGACGCAGCTTGCGGATCACCGCCAGCTCATTCCGCGCCTCCTCTTTCTTCCCCTGCCGCGCGAGCGCCACGCACAGGGCCGCCCGCGCCCGCGCGGCCCCCGGCGCCAGCTCGATCCACGCGCGTGCCTGCGCCGCCATCCCCGGCCAGTCCCCCGAGAGGGCCAGCTCGGCCGCCAGCGCGGCCCGGAGCTGCGCCGACCGTGGATACGCCTCCACGCCGCGCCTCAGATGGGCCTCGGGCGGGACGCGGCCCGGCAGCTTCGCCATCGCGAACAGCGCCGTCGGGTCACGCGGGTCACGCTCCAGCACATGCGAGTACGCCGACGCCGCCCCCACGTCGTCCCCCGCCAGCCGCCGGAACTTGCCGAGCGCCACCCAGAGCGGCAGGTCGGCCGGGTCGCGCATCGCCGCCACCTCCACCATCGCGAGCCGGCCCCGCGCCATCCCGGCCACCCCCGGCATGTCCGGCGTCATCCCGCGCGTCTCATTCGCCAGGGCCACCGCCAGGTCGCGCCTGAGAGAGGCGTCACCCGCCGCGAAAACGTCCGCGAAATAACTCTCGAGCTGGTCCTTCGCCGGCGGGCCTGGCACCCGCCGCGACGGGTCACCGGGCCGCCGCGGCACTCGGTGGTCGCTCAGCGCGACGTGCGAGATCCCCTTCGCCTCCCGGGGGGGCATGTGGCAGTCGATGCAGCTGTCGCCGGGCGCCTTCCTCGACCGCTCGGCGGCCGGCTCCGAGCACCCCTTCTTGCCGGCGCCCTCGTGGCAGCGCACACACCGCTCCCGGAAGAACCCCACACGCTCGGCCGGCCCCGGCTTCACGTGCGGGTCGTGGCAGGTGATGCACCCCGGCTTCGCGTCGCCCTCCGTCCGCTGCCAGCACAGGCTCTGACGCATCTCCTCGGAGTGACCGACCAGCCTGACCTGCCCGCCCGCGTCCGGGGTGACGAAGACGTTGAAGAACTCCTCCAGCGGCATGCCTGGGCGGAAGTCCATCCACCCGCGTCCCGCCCGGAGGACACGCTGCTTGCCCTGGAGGTGGCACTGCTGGCACACCGCGTCGCGCGTGCGCCACGGCAGCCGCCGCGGGTTGACCGTCGCGGTGTCGTGCGGCGCCTCCACCGGGTCGCCGCGCTCACGCTCCCGGACGTGCACCTCCCCCGGCCCGTGGCACCGCTCGCACCCGATCGCGTGCCCCGCGAACACCCCTGCCTCGAACCGGTCCTGGTACCCCGCCGCCTCTCTGATCCCGTTGGAGTGGCACTGCAGGCAGGCCGGGCCCACACCCCGCCCGTGGATCACCTCCTCGCTGAACCCAGGCGACAGCCCCCAGCTCCCGTTCCGCGTGTAATAGGTGATCGGCGTCTGCAGCACGAACCCGTCCTTCTCCGCCAGGTACGAGAACGTCCGCGTCCCCGAGCCGATGACGTGCGTCACCTCGAACACCTGCTCGTAAAGCTTCTCGCCGCCGTCGAGCCCCGCGACGTGGTGATAGGTCTTCCCCCCTTCATGCGAGACCCAGAGCCGCCGCCCCAGGGCCTCGAACCGCGCCCCCGCCGTCGGCGGCTGACCGGCCCGGGCCTCCGGCGTCGGGGACAGCGAGCGCCCCATCGGGTGCCGCGCGTACGTGGCGGCGACCTCGACGTGGCACCACGCGCACGCCGCATCGCCGACGTACTTCACGTCGGGGCGGACGTTGCGGTACGGCCCCTTGTACGCCAGCCGCGGGTCGGGGTGGCCCTCAGGCGGGATAGCGGGCGTCGTGCCCCATTGGTACGCCAGGACCGCCACGGTGACGGCCAGCGCCAGCACACCGGCGCCCACCAGCCACCGGCCCCGGCCGACGCCGACGGGCCCCTGCTTCTTCGCCATCGCTCTGCCCCTGCGGACGCACACGCCATTACATCACCCGTCCAGCGGCACGTCAACCAGCGGCCCGCTCGCACCGGGGTGCGTGATCTTGTACAACGTCCCCTTCAGCCGCCGCCCACCCGGCTCCCCCGCCCGCAGCATCCTGCTCGCGAACGGCATCCCCTCGTCAGCGAGCGTCCGCCGCAGCAGCTCCGCCGGCAGCCGGTCCTGGTCCGTCAGCAGGCACACCCCGTCCTCCGCCAGCACCCGCCTGATCAGCCGCACCAGCGGCAACACGTTCTCCGGCTGATACGTCAGGTCGCTCGCCAGCACGGCCGGGAACGACAACCCCTCCGGCGGCCGGTTCCAGTCCATCTGCAGCGTCGCGTGGTTCGTCTGCCCGTTGAGGCGCGAATTCCGCGAGGCGAAGTGCAGGGCCGTGGCGTCGTAATCGCTGAACGTGACGTGCATGCCGCGCATCTGCGCCGCGATGCCGGCCAGCCCCAGCCCGCACCCGATCTCCAGCGCCCGCACCCCCGCCGGCCACTCTCTTCGCAACAGCCAGCGGGCGAGCATCCGCGCCGCCGGCCACAGGTCCGCCCAGTACGGCATGTACTCCCGCGCCGCCAGCTCGGCGCGGACCGCCGGGTGGTCCAGGAGGCGGTCCGACTCCGCCGGCCGTTCCAGCACGATGACGTGGTCGCCCAGGATCACACGCTCGCGCACCGTCTCGCGGACAGCGTCAAGCGGCGTCTCCGGCATCGGGTCGCTCATAGCATCTGCACGCATCCGGCCCACTCCGCCTCGTCCGCCGCCCGCCCCGCCGGCACCAACGCGCACGCCGCCGGGTACCCCTGCGTGTCGATGATCAGATGCCGCGGCCCAGGCCGCTCCGCCGCCCCCTCCACGGGGATGTGCCCCGTGATCAGCGCGTTGCCCCCCACCTTCGCCAGGAACGCCGCACTCGTCTCCGGCCGCACGTCGCGGCCCCAGACCAGCGAGTACACCGGCCCGCCCGGCGCGTAGTCCGCCTCCGGGGTCGGGTCTCGCTCCAATGACTCGGGCGGCCAGTCCGCCAGCAGCCCCAGCGACGGCAGGCTGTGGCTGAGGAACAGCCCCCCCTCCGTCCGCACCGCCAGCGGCAGCGCGCGGAACAGCTCCATGTACGCCGAGTAGATGTCATCCGCCCCCGCCCCATAGGCCGCCCGCACCCCCGCCGTGAAGAGCTCGTTCAAATCCCCCTCCTGCTTCCCGACACGCCGGTTCGTGAGCTGAGCCAGCTCGTGGTTGCCGGGCAGATAGTGGACGCGGCCCGGGTACTGGTTGATGAGCGCGCAGGTGAGGTCCACGAGCTGGTGCGAGCGGTCGCCCCCGGCCGGGTAGCGGTTCGGCCCGTGGATCAGCTCCTGCAAGACGAGGTGCCGCCGCGGGTTGCGTCCCAGGTCGGCCTTCACCATCACACGCCGGAAGTTCTCGACGTGCCCGTGCATGTCCCCGGCCACCAGGACGTCCGCAGCGTCCGCCGGCACCAGCAGGCGGCCACGCCTCCCAGCCGCGCCCCGGCAGATCGTGGCGGCGTTCCGGATCGTCGCGAGGCGCGTGGCGTGGCTCGACATCGGCTTACTTCCCAAGAGCGCGTCGATACCACTCCTCGAACTCGTCGATCCGGGGCGGACGCAGCTTCCGGATCACCACGAACTCCTTCCGTGCCTCCTCCTTCTGCCCCGAGGCGGCCAGCGCCTGGCACAGCAGGAAGCGGGCCTCGGCGTCGCCCGGCACGAGCCTCACCCAGACCCGGCCCTGCTCGGCCGCCTCGCCGTGCCGCCCCACACGGCCCAGCGTGTACACCAACGCCCCCCGCACGTCGGGGTGATTCGGCGCGGCCGCCACGGCCCTGCGGTAGTACGGCAGCGCCTCGTCGGGGCGCCTCTCCATCAACTGACCCATCCGCACCAGCAGCCGCCGGTCGTTCGGGGACAGTGAGAGAGCGTGCGACAGCGCGTCCTTCGCCGATTCCGTCTCGCCCAGGAGCCGGCGCGTCTCGCCCAGTGCCGCCCAGGCACCGACGTCCTTCCGGTCCGCCCCAGCCGCCTCCTGCAAGAGCGCGAGGGCCTTTTTCCGTGGACCCTCCAGGCCTAACGTCCCCGGCGGCGCACCACCCAGCATCTCCGTCATCGCCACGCCCAGATCACGCCTCTGGCCCGGCACGTCCTCGGGCAGCACGTCGGCGAAGTACGAGCTCAGCGGGCCCGACCCCTCCCTCTCAGGCACCGGTGCCCGGCGCGACGGATCCCCCGGCCGCCGCGGCACGCGGTGGTCACTCAGGGCCGCGTGCACCACGTCCTTGGCGTTCCGGGGGGGCATGTGGCAGTCGATGCAGCTGTCGCCGGGCGCCTTCTTCACCCGCTCGGCGGCCGGCTCCGAGCAGACCTTCTTCCCCGCCCCCTCGTGGCACCGCACGCATCGCTCCCGGAAGAACGCCACGCGCCCATCGGGCGCTGGCTTGAGGTGCGGGTCGTGGCATGAGATGCACCCCAGCCTCGCCTCCCCCTCCGTCCGCTGCCAGCACAGGCTCTGACGCATCTCCTCGAAATGGCCCACCGTCTTCCCTTGTTCGCCCGCGTCCGGGGTCACGAAGACGTTGAAGAACTCCTCGAACGGCATCCCCGGCCGGAAGTCCATCAGCCCACGCCCCGCCCGCAGGACGCGCTGCCTGCCCTGGAGGTGGCACTGCATGCACACGCCGTCGCGCGTCCGCCACGGCAGCCGCCGTGGGTTGACCGTCGCCGTGTCGTGGGGCGCCTCCAGCGCGTCGCCGCGCTCACGCTCCCGGACGTGCGCCTCCCCCGGCCCGTGGCAACGCTCGCACCCGATCGCGTGACCCGCGAACACCCCAGCCTCGAACCGGTCCGGCGTGGACCGGTCCATCTTCAGCCCGCCCGCGTGACACTGCAGGCACGCCGCCTGCACCGGGCGCCCGTGCACGATGCGTTCGGTGAAGCCCGGCGACAGCCCCCACATCGTGTTGATCGTGTAGTAACTGATCGGCGTCTGGAAGACGTGCCCGTCACGCTCCTCCAGGTAAGAGTACCCGTGCGTCCCGGAGCCCACGACGAAGTGAGCCTCGATCACCTGTTCGTAGATCTTCTCGTCCCCTTCGTACGCCGCCACGTGGTGGTAGGTCTTGCCGTCCTTCCGCGTGACCCAGAAGCGCCGCCCCAACGCCCCGAAGGCCGCCCCCGCCAGCGGCGGCTGCGACGCCGCCACCTGCGGCGTCGGGAACAGCGAGCGCCCCATCGGGTGCTCGGCGAACGTCCCCGCGATCTCAACGTGACACTGCACGCACGCCGCATCCCCCACGTACTTCACGTCGGGGTGGACGTTGCGGTACGGCCCCTTGTATGCGACGCGCGGGTCGGGCCGCCCGTCCGGCGCCGGGGCGGGCGCCGTGCCCCAGCGGTAGGCCACCGCCGCCACGGTGACGGCCAGCGCCAGCACCGCGGCGGCCATCAGCCACGCGCCCCGTCCCTCCTTGCCCGACCCTTCAGACGGCATCGCTCAACGCTCCACGGCCGGACGCGGGGGCAGCGGCCTGATGATCGGGATCGGGCGGGGGATGCCACGCGGCGGCAACGGCACAGGGAGGGGCATCACCCCAGGCCCACCCACCCCGCCCCCGCCCGGCACCACCATCACCACCGTGTCCGCCTTGAACGCCTTCATGTAGGCCGCGTCCACGGCCTCTCCGTTCGCCGACATCAGCACCACGGCCCCGTCGCCGATGGCCTTCTTGGCCGCATCGAGGTCCAGCTTCTTGCCCCCGGCCGTCGAGAACGTCGCCTTGTCGGTGGGCACAGCCATCTCCTTGGTGGCCGTCTCCAGCCTCGTCTCCACCACCTTGCGTTTCTCGGTCTTGCCGCCGACGATCACCTCGACCTCGCGTTCGACCGCGACGGGCACGGTGACGGTGACGCTGCGGACGATCTTGCCGCCGGCCACCTTGACGAAGGCCATCTGAGGGGGCGGACCCTTGGGCGTGGCGACGGGGTCGTCGGCGCCGATCAACGCGAGCAGGATAACTGCGTTCATGGTCTCTCCTCGTGTCAGATCACTTGTCTTCGATGATGACACCTGGACGGATACGGATCGGAGGGGTGATCGCCGGCGTCGGCGCACCCAGCGGCTGGATCACCACCAGCGTCTCCGGCTTGAGCGCCCGCAAGAACGCCGCATCGACCGCCGCCCCATTCGCCGACAGCACGACGAGCGCCCCGTCGGCGAGACGCTTCACCGCGTCGGCCGTCTCCAGCTTCTTGCCTCCGGCGGTGGAGAATATCATATCCTTCGGCGACATCTCCACCGCGACCGTCTGCATGACGTACTTGGTCACGGTCACCATCTTCTTGATCGTCTTACCGCCCTCGACGACCTCCACGATGCGGGCCTCCGTCACCGGGATGGCCTGCATGCTCCAGCGGACGAAAAGCCCGCGCCTCGACTGCATGTACGTCAGCGACGGCGGCGGCCCCTTGGGCGGCGTCACCGGCTCGGGGTCCGCGAACAGCGCGGCGATGACCAGCAGCTCTTGCATGATGCACCCTCGTAAGAAAGGTCCGGGGGATCGATCAACCCGCCTTCGGCACGGGCGTCGGCGCCCCGTACACCGGGGCCACTACGACCACCGTGTCCGGCTTCAGCGCCTTCAGGTATGACGGGTCGACCGGCCGCCCGTCCGCCGAGAAGGCCGCGATGGCGCCCGCGCCGAGCTTCTTCCTCGCCTCGGCGGCCTCGATCTTCTTCCCGCCCGCCGTCGTGAACGTCAACCCGGCCGGCGGCAGCTCGGACATCACGATCGCGACGGCCAGCCGCGTCCGCCGCTCCTCCTTCTCGTAGGTCTTGCCGTCCTTGACGTACTTGACCTTCACCGAGAACTCCTCCGGGACGAACGCGAAGATGTTCCGCTTCAGACTCCCACCCTCCATCTTGCAGAACGCGATGTCCGGCGGCGGCCCCTTGGGTGGCTTCACCGGCTCGGGGTCCGCGAACAGCGCGGCGATGACCAGTAGCCCTTGCATGATGCACCCTCGGTTCTGGCGTGGTTGCTCTCGATCACTCCTTCTTCCCCGCGTCGGCGGCCGGCGTCGGCGCGGGGACCAGGACCAGCGTGTCGGGCTTCAACGCCCGCAGGTACGTTTTATCGACCGGCTTGCCGTCGGCGGAGACCGCCGCGATCGCACCCGCCCTCAGACGCTTCATCGCCTCGACCTCGTCCAGCTTCTTGCCCCCCGCCGTCGAGAACGACTCCTTCCCGGTGGAGACGATCACCAGCTTCGAGACGAGTACGATTTTCGTCCTGAAGACATCCTTGACGACCTTGCGCCCGCCCTCGACCACCTCGACCTTCTCCATGTACGTCAATGGGATCTGCTCGACCGCCAGGCGGACCACGCGCCCGCCGTCGTTCTTCAGGTGCGAGATCATCGGCGGCGGCCCCTTGGGGGGCGTCACCGGCTCGGGGTCGGCGCCGGCGAGCAGCGCGGCCAGCATCATCACGTTCATGGTCCACTCCGGTTGTTGATCGGTGCAGGGATGATCGTACCTGCCTCGGAGGGGGCCGGTCAATCCTTCACCTTGATCTTCGGATTCTCCTTGCGGAACTGCTCCACCGCCTCCGTGGTGATGATCCCCTCCCCGCCTTTCACGACGGAGGAGACGATCACCTCTTCGAGGCGAGCCATGTCCCGCAGCGTCGCGAACACCGCCGTGGTCACGTGCGTGGAGCTCAGGTCGAGGCTCCGCAGCGACTTCTTGTCCTTGAGTGCGGCGACGTGGATGTCCCTCAAGGAGTAGTCCTCGAGGACCTTGCCGTCGTCGTCCTTCTTCTGGAGGTTGCACCCGGAGAAATCGGCCCCCTGCAGGTACCGCACCGCGGCGATGGCCTTGATCAGCCCGTCGCCCACACGCAATTGGCGCACGGACACCCGCCGCAGCTCCGGCAGCTTCTCCAGGGCCGGGGCCACGATCAGGGTACGATTCAGGTTGATCTCCTCCAGGGGGAGGCCGGCCAGCGCCGCGACCCCAGCGTCGCCCACCTTCGTGTCTTCGAGGTTGAGCTGCTTCAGCGCCTTGAGGCCGGCCAACTTCTTCACACCCTCGTCGCCGGCGGGCACGCCCCGCAGATCGAGCGACCTCAGCCCCGAGAGGGCGGCGAGGCGGGCGACTCCGACATCGGTCAGGGCCGTACACTGCGGCACCTCGAGCTTCTCCAGCTTATTCAGGCCCGTGAGGTGCATCACCGCCTTGTCGTCCAGTCCGGCGCAGCTCCCGAGGTCCAGCTCGACGAGGTTGGTCATCTTCGCCAGGTGCGTCAGGCCGGCGTGGGTCAGTCGCGCGGCCCGCAACTTCAGGCGCGTCAACGCCGGGAAGCGGGACAGCACGGCGAGCGTCTCGTCATCGACGGCCGAGTGATTCAGATCGAGCGTCTCCAGCCGGGTGAGGTTCTCCAACGGCTCGACGGTCTTGGCGGTCAGGTTCTGTGCGAACTGGATCTCCAGCTCGCGGAGGTAACCAAGCCCGCGGAGGTGCTTGAAGGGGCCGTCGCCCTCGGGTGGGCCGATCCCGCGTATGACCGCCCCCACCACCGGCTTGCCCGCCGCCTTCCCGTCGCGGGTCAGCATGACGCCCGCCCTCTCCAGCGCCTTGACCGCCTCCGGGTCCTCCTTGATCTCCGGGGGCTTCGGCGGTGGGTCGCCCACGGGCACGCCAGGCCCAGGCCCCGGGCCGCACGCGGCGACGCTCAGCAGCAACACCAACACGCAGGCCCGCGGCATGGCACGCTCCCCCGATGACTCTCTCAGGATACATCGAAGTCAGCCGATATGCCAGATTCGCACGCTCCCGTCCCACGCCCCCGTCAGCGCCAGCTTGCCGTCGGCACGGACGGCGAGGCAGCGGATGCCACGCCCGTGGTCCCAGCGCACCAGCTCCTTACCGCTGCCCACGTCCCACAAACGCAGCGTCCCGTCCTCGCCCGCCGACAGGGCCTGCCCGCCGGGGAGGAACGCCACCCCGGTGACGCCGTGGAATCCCCACCAGCCGGCGTGCCCCGTGAAGCAGGCGAGCTGCTCGCCCGAGCGGATCGCCCAAACACGCGCCGTCCCGTCGTTGCTGCCGCTCAGCGCCGTCTGCCCGTCGGGGGCCACGGCCAGGGCGCGGATCACGCGGAAGCGCACCCAGCCCCAGCCGGCGGTGTGCCCCTTGAACTGGACGCGCACCTCGCCCTCCGGCAGCGTCAGGACGCGGGCGTCCTGGCTGACGCTCGTCCCCGCGATGAAGAACCTCCCCTCGCGCTCGGCCGCCAGGGAGGCCACGTTGTCCACGCCGAACATCCCGTCCACCGGGAACGCCGTCACCTCCGACGGCTCATTCACCTCCCACACCCGGACCTGGCCCTGGCAGCCGATGAGCAGGTGGCGGTTGTCCGGCAGCCAGGCGAGGCTGTCGGCCGAGTCGCGCAGCTCGATCCGCCGCAGGGGCCGCCCCGTGCGGGCGTCGAGGACGTGGACCAGCGTCAAGTCCGCGCCGTTCCGCCCGCCCGGCTCCTCCGCCCCGGCGGCGGCGAGGAGCTGCCCGTCGGGCGAATGGGCGACGGCCGCGGCCCCCACCTTGAACCCGCGCATGCTCCACAGCCCGAACCCGGAGGCGAGGTCCCAGCCGACGACGGTGCCGTAGGAGCCGCAGGTGACCGCCGTCTCGCCGTCCGGGGAGATGGACGCGCCGTTGACCGCGCCCTGATGCCCGTCCAGCTTCGTCACGCGCAGCATGCCCGGAGCGGGGGCGAACGAGGGCAACGAGCGGGCGTTGGCGATCCCGGTTGACGGCAGGTCGGGCTGGGCCCTGCGGGGCCGCTGCGCCGGCGGGGCGTCCTCGGCCCCCGGCAGGTCGCGGGAATCGACGCGCTCGCCCCTGGGCCGCCGGGACAGCACCCCGTAGACGCCGGCCGCCCCGCCGATCAGGGCGCCGACGGCCCCGCCGAGGAGGATGCCGCCGAGCGGCACCCCACGCGACCACACGAAGCCCATGATCGCGCCCATGACGCCGAGGACGCATGCCGCCGAGACGGCCTGGGTGGTCTCCGCCGTCGTCCACCCCTTGGGCCGCGGCGTGGGCGGGCGGAAACCGGGCGCGGGCGGCGGAGGGGCAGGGGAGGGGCGATCCGTCAGACGCTCGTCGCTCACGCGCGTGGAGCCCTCGGGGCGCCCCGTTCAGGATAGCCGCCCGTCAGCCGAGATGCCAGACGCGGACGCTGCCGTCGGACGTGCCCCCTCGCGCTCGTCCCTCGGGTTCGCCGGCTTCGCCGAGGGGCTCCTTGTCTTCCGGGCTCCGCCCGTGATGCGAGCACGCGCCGACAAGGCTTCATCGCGCCTGTGATGAAGCACGGTCCGGTTCAGGTAGTGGTAGAAATTAGACAGAAGTAGACGGTTGCTACGGACGGCGTGGGCGGATTGCATTGCATTGCACCCCCCCAGGCAACCCCCTGCTCCGAAAATTTC
>CAZVZK010000050.1:62186-63699 GCA_964630925.1 uncultured Alcaligenaceae bacterium | reverse complement strand
CATTACCAACAACTTAACCCTCCCCTTGCAATAGACTCTTCAGGGGTGGGCGTCACCTCACGCGGCCTCGGCCCGCCCCGCGTCACCGCACCCCGCGGGCGCCAGGACCGCCACCTCTTCCGCGAGCCGGGCCGCCAGCGCCGCCGGGCACCCGCCGAACAGCGTGGCCAGGTGCGCCCCGAGCCGGCCCGCCAGCGCCGCCACGGGCCGCGCCGAGCGGCACGCCTCGATGAACGCCAGGAGACGGCGACAATACTCCGCGGTATCGAACCTCGCCCGCGCATGCGCCCGCGCCCGTCGGCCCCGCCGCAGCCTCTCGTCCGGGTCCGACACCAGCCCCTCCAGGGCCGCCGTCAGCCCCGCCGCCCCCGTCACCTTGCACACCACGTCATCGGGGAATTCGTCGTAATACCCGTGCCCCCACACGACCACCGGCTTGCCCAGCCACAGCCCCTCCGCCAGGCTCCACGAGCACTCACCGAGATGCGGGTAGCGCAGGTTGATCAGCACGTCCGACTCGGCGATCAGCCGGTGCAGGGTCGCGTCGTCCGGCCTGGGCACCAATCTCACGCACCCGCCCAGGCCCCCATCGCGGATCAATTCGTCGATCTGCCGCGCCAGGGCAGGGCAGGGGATGTCGCCGGCCAGGGTGTACTCGCACCTCTCGCGCAGGAGGGGGCTGGCGGCGATGGCCCGCACCACGAGGTCGGGCGCCTTGTTCGCGTTCAGCCTTCCGAACGACAGGAGCCGGACCCGTCCCCCCATCGGGGGCGTCTCACCCGGGTCGGGAAGGGCCGGCGACGGGAAGTCGATGCACTCCACCGGCAGGGGCGCCTCCGCCGCCAGACGCTCGCGCGCCTGTCGCCCGTGGACGACGGCCCCCAGCGCGCCGCGCACGGTGGAGCGCCCCATCGTCCACCGCATCGCCCCTTCCTGGTGCATCTCCGGCGTCGCCCGCCCGGCCAGCATCATCCGCCCCCACGCCGCCCCCGTCTCGCCGTGGGCGTACTGCATCTCCTCCAGCCACGCCGCCCCCGCGCCGCCCTGAAGCGCGTGCCGCCCCCAGTGGAAGTTCCACGTCGAGGCGTCGTGCACCACGGCCACGCCCGGCGCCGCGAGGCTCGCCCGGTAGATGTCCTCGTGGAAGGTGAAGTTGTCGCCCAGGTTGTAGACCGCGATGTCCGACTCCGCCGCCGCCCGCGCTCCGGCCTCCACCCCACCGCCAGAGGCGATACGCACCGTCGGCATCGCGGGCCGCCAGCTCTCCGCGCCGCCGCCGAGGCCGGTGGCGTACACCACAACCTCGTGATCCCGCGCCAGGTGGTCGAGGATGATGGCGCTGTACTGCCCGATGGCGCTGGCCCGGCAGAAGGGCGTGAACCATGCGATCTTCATGTTTGGTGTTTGGTGTTTGGTGTTTGGTGGGTGGTGTTTTTGTTTGTGGGGGGGGGGGGGTGGGGGGGGGGGGGGGGGGGGGGGGGGGCGCGCGACCACACACAACAAAAACACAAAA
>CAZVZK010000050.1:0-62176 GCA_964630925.1 uncultured Alcaligenaceae bacterium | reverse complement strand
GGTGTTTGGTGTTTGGTGTTCGGGGTCCTGATGACTGGTCGGTCGTGAGTGGGGGAGACCAAACACCAAACACCA
This sequence comes from uncultured Alcaligenaceae bacterium, assembly GCA_964630925.1. Taxonomy (GTDB): domain Bacteria; phylum Planctomycetota; class Planctomycetia; order Gemmatales; family Gemmataceae; genus RGDT01. The sequence goes on along the minus strand of CAZVZK010000050.1, from coordinate 62,101 downwards.
AACACCAAACACCAAACACGAGTCATGCAACCAGCCTCTCGATGATGTGCGGCCATTCGATGCCGTGGCGGGCAATCGTCGCGAACGCCTCCCCGCCCATGTCGCGCGTCCGCGCCTTGTCCGCCCACAGCTTTTCCATCGCCTCGGCCAGGGCCTCCGGCGTCGGCTCGGCGATCAGGCCGTTGCGTCCGTCCTCGATCACCTCGTCCGTCCCGCCCGAGTCGCGGAACGTGATCACCGGCTTGTGCGACTGGAACGCCTCCAGGGTCACGTACCCGTAGCTGTCCTCGTCGAACGGCAGGTACAGCGCCCCGAGCGAGCCCGCCATCCACCGTGCCTTCTCCTCCTCCGTGATGAACCCCAGGAAACGCACCCGCCCTTCCAGGCCGTGACGGCGCACCAGCTCCTCGAGCTGCTCGCCGTAGGCCTTCTCGTCGGGCTTGCCGGCGATCACGAGCGTGAACGGCGAGCGGACGTGCCGCATCGCCTCCACGGCGACGTGCTGGCGTTTGATCGTATTCAGCCGGCTCGGGTAGAAGAAGTAATCCCCCTGCTCGCCGGGCGTGAAGATCTCCGGCTTCCGCAGCGGCGGGTACAGCACGCCGTCGGCCTCGATGCCGTTGCCGCGGCGCAGCCGGCCGGCCACGATGCGCGAGTTGGTGTATACCGCCTTCGCGCCGCGCAGGCGCTCGCCGTCGCCCCGGTGGATCATGTCGCGGACGCGCCGCCCTTCCGGCGTGTCGGGCAGCCCCTGGAGCGGCGTGCCCCACAGCTCGTACACCTGCCGGAACTGGTGCAGGAGCCACACCTTCTTGTTGGCGAACGGCAGCCAGTAGGCCGGGAACTTGAGCGCGATGGCCAGGTCCGGCTCGCACCCCAGACGGAGCAGGCGGCACGCGAGAAGGCTGTCAACCAGGGCCTCCCCCGGCCACCACTTGAACGGGATGCGCACGTCCTCGACCTCGTGCCCCGCGAGCGTCAGCCGCTCGGCGAGGCTCTCGGCGAGATACTCGGCGCCGCCCCAGATGAACGGCGCCTGCACGCTGACGATCGCGATCTTCATCGGAGGAGCTGCTCCGTGACGTGCCCCCAGGTGATCCGCCGCGCCGCCAGCGTCCGCCGGCCCGCCTCGCCCATCGCCCGCGCCGGCCCCGGCCCGCGTGCCAGCCGGCACAGCGCGGACGCCAACGCCCGCGGGTCCGGCGGCAGCACCAGCCCGTTGACGCCGTCCTCCACCACCTCCGCCGCCGCCCCGCTGTCCTCCGCCGCGATGACGGGCCGGCCCGCCGCGAACGCCTCCAGCACGCCCTCCTCGGGCGCCATCTGCGCGACGCCGAACGTCACCGCCGCCGCGCATCCGCCGACGGCCCCGCCGAACCGTATCCGGTCCGCCACGCCCCACTCTTCGGCGAGGCGGGCGAGCGGGCCGGTATCCCCCGCGCCGACGAACACGAGGCCGACGTCGGCCCCTGTGAACCGCAGCGCCTCCAGCACGATCTCATGCCGGCACACCGGCGCCATCGGACCGACGACGGCGAACACCCCATCCTCCATCGGCCCCGGCGTCACTTCGTCCGGCACCGGGTAAAGGCACGGCGCCGCAGCCAACTGATGATCCTCGCGTAGCCGCCGCGCCCCCGCGTCCGACGCCGGGCGCACCGCCCGCGCCTCGCGCACCCCGGCCAATTCTGCCGTCGCCCTGTTGCCGCCGCCGGGGCCGTCCGGCGGCCACGGGTCGCCGACGCCCGGAGACGCGAGATGTGGGTACGTCTCCACGACCCACGCCGTCTTGTGCGGATGAGCCAGCACCGACGCCGGCCCGCCCACCGTGATGAGGCGATCCACCGGCGCCGCACCCGCCTCGGTCAGCCCCAGCAGCCGCATCCCCAGGAGCTGGCCCTCTGCATCACTGGTCGGGTCGAACGGCACCAGGGCCACGTCGGCCTCATGCCCGCGCGCCTTCACCTGCTCGCGGAGACGCGCGGCCAGCCGGCGCTCGCGGGACGGGACGAACGGCGTGCAGGCCGCCGCGATGATGACGCGCATGCCTCACCTCCCCCGGATCTTGCGCAGGCACCACCGCGCGGCGGCGACGGCGGCGGGTCCGAGGAGGGGGATCGACTCAAGCATCAGCCGCGCCCGCGCCTTCCACCCCAGGGCCGCGCGTGGGGGCACGACGGGGAGCGGACGGCGGGCCGCGTCCTCGATGCGCCGCCGGATCACGTCCTGCGTCCACTCGGCTTGCATGGCGTCCCCTCTGCGATCGCGTGTTTGCGTGTCTCGCCTGAATTACCATGACGGGCCGCCCCGAATCAACGGCGTCTACCTCGGAAGACCCAGGGCTCGCAAAGCCTCGCACCTGGGCTACAAGAGAACAGCCGTCGCCGCAGCGGCTCTAACAGCCGGGCATCAGTGGGTTGCGGGGGCGCGGCTCGGGCGTACTGGGCCGGGTGCGGCTGGCCGCCGAAGGCGGCCGGGCCCTGGATTGCCTTGGTTGGTGTGAGGACGCCGAGCGGCCCCGGCCGGGCCGGCTTTGCGGCCGGGGCCGAGCGAGCGCAGCGAGCGTGGGGCCGCGCAAGGCGGGGGAGGCCGTGGCGGATGGGGCGTAGGGAGGCCGAACGACCCTCAATGAACGTCACGGTCACCCGTCTCGGAGCGGTGATGGTTCGGTGACTTCCTGGCCGCAAAGTGTGTGCTTCCGGCCTCGGGGGGCCGTAGCCAGCCTAGGCGGCTACCCTGTTGAGGGGAGGGCCGGGGCATGACGGAGGCGGAGTGGCTGGCGTGCGAGGACCCCGTGAGCATGATCGCCTTCATGCGCAAGCCGATGCCGCGAAAGCAGCGGCCTGGATCGGAACAGGCGAGGCGGGCATCGCCGCGCGTTCGGCAGCCAGCTTCGCCCTCGACGCCTGGGAAGGTGGAGAGGCCGCTCGCCTTGGTCGTGAGACGGCGATCGCCTTGGTCGTGAGACGGACCAGACATATTGGGATGAGGTTCTGCGCCCGTGTGCGGACACCGTGCAGGTCGTCCTGGTAAGGGAAGTAGTCGGTAACCCCTTTCGTCCCGTGTCTGTCGGCCCCGGCCGCGACGCTCCCGCCGTCGCCGCGCTGGCAATGCCCGCCTACGACGAGCGTCTCCTGACCTCCGGCCATCTCGACCCCGCCCGCCTCGCGGTGCTCTCCGACGCGCTGGAGGAGGCGGGATGCACCGACGCCGACATCCTCACCCACCTCCGCAGCCCTGGCCACCACGTCCGCGGCTGCTGGGCGTTGGACCTCGTCCTCGGCAAGGGGTGACAAGTACAGCCGGTGGCCACAGCTCAGCCTGCCTCAGCCGGCGCGACCCGTGGGGCCAGCTCGAGCAGTTTGGCAGGGAGCTCGATGCGCGATTGAGAGGCCGCCTCCGGCTCCGTCTGGAAGACGACGAGGTAAAGCCGCCTGCCATTGACGCCGATGGGGCCACGGTCCTCCTGCACCGTCCCTGTCATCTTGCGTGGGCCGTAATCGAAGCGGACCACGTCGCCGACACGGAATTTCAGGCCGTCGTCCATCTCGATCTCTCCCGAACGGGTCACCAGGGGGAGGCCCCCAACTGTGTCTCGAGGTGGTCACGCATCACGGCGTCGAATGAGGCCGCCAGGATGTTGAGCGAATTCCGCCATTGCCGGATCACCGGGAGGTGCAGTGCCGTCGTGCCGCCGAGCCTGCCTGGGTCGAAGTCCTCGTGGGCAATAGCATTCCTCCACGTATTCACCTCGTCAAGCAGCTCCTGCCTCCTGTCATTCAGGTGTCGTTCCGCCCTCACGGCGGCCCAGAAGGCGAGGCCGAGCCTCCCGAAGTCCGTGCCGATGTTTCCCGGATTGGGATTCCCCCTGTCCAGCGCGCGCCCCCAGATGAATTGCGCCCTGATGATCGGCTGGAGGGCTGGCGGGGTCAGCGCCACCAGATGATCGACGCATTCGGAGTGCAGGTCGCGGCAGAACCCCTGGAAATGGGACGAAAGCAACACCGCGTAGGCGTGGTTGATCTGCTGGGTCGCGTGCCGCCTCCCCCGACCCTCACCACCCACGCTGGCGTGAGCATCGGCGATCTCGTCCAGCGCCTGGGCACGCACGCACGCCCAGCGGTTGAAGGAATGCGACGGCATCCTTGCCTCCCACTCCGAATATCATAGCAGGAGGATGGGCACGGGGGCTCACGAACGTCAAGATCAGAGCCCCGGCCGGCCCGTCCGCAGGTGCTGGGCGTTGGACCTCGTGCTGGGCAAGGGGTAAGGGCGGATTGACCGGCGGGCTTGGGTTGACAGGCTGACAGGGAGGACGCCCGAAACGTGGTCGCGGTGAACGGGGAGGCGCACCCGCCTCATTCTCACGCCGGGGGCGTGCGCATGTGAGCGGGTGCGCAGGTGACTCGCGCAGTCGGCGCCGGTCCGTGACACTCGGCGTCAGAGGACGCCAGAGTCACATGCCCACATCGGGAGAAGTGGGCAGGTGACTCGCGGAAGTGGCCATGTGACTCGGCGCCCGACGGGCCTCGCGTCCACCGGAGGCAGGCACCGGCGGCCATCGGCACGCGGGGACACTCACACGCATCAACCGTCTTCATTTCAAGTTCGTGTCTGGGGGTCTGATATGAAATGCAATTTGCCCACCCCGGCCACCCCCACCGTCCACTTTCGTCCAATCCCCACCCCAGGCTGAACGGTTGCCCTCCACGTTCTCACGTGCTCATCCCCGCTTGATTTTCCCGGCCCTCCCGGCGTAGGATCGCCATCCGGACACGACGTCCAGGGGGACCGCGATGACCAGGCCGAACATTCCCGTCGCCAACGCCGACCTCTCCGGCAACGAAGAGAAGTACGCCGTCGAGGCCATCCGCAGCACGTGGATCTCCTCCACCGGCGTCTACCTCAACCGCTTCGAGGGCGAGTTCGCCGCCTCCTGCGGCGTCCCCCACGCCCTGGCCGTCGCCAACGGCACCGTCGCGCTCCACCTCGCCCTCGCGGCGCTCAACGTCGGCCCCGGCGACGAGGTCATCGTCCCCTCCCTCACCTACATCGCCACCGCCAACGCCGTCAAGTACGTCGGCGCCGAGCCCGTCTTCGTGGACGTGGACCCCGACACCTGGACCCTGTGCCCCCGCGCGATGGAGGAGGCGATCACCTCCCGCACCCGCGCCGTCATCCCCGTCCACCTCCTCGGCCACCCCGCCGACATGGACGCCATCGGACGCATCGCGGCCATCAACGGCCTGTGGGTCGTCGAGGACGCCGCCGAGGCCGTCTTCGCCAAATACAAGGGCCGCATGACGGGGGGTCTGGGCCACGTCGCCACCTTCAGCTTCTTCGGCAACAAGCTCCTCACCTGCGGCGAGGGCGGCGCCGTGACGGCCAGGGAGCCCCACCTCGCCACGCGCCTGCGCATCCTCCGCGGCCAGGGCATGGACCCGCAGCGGCGCTACTACTTCCCGGTGACCGGCTTCAACTTCCGGCTGACGAACCTCGCCGCCGCCATCCTCTGCGCCCAGATGGAGCGCAAGGACGCCATCGTCGCCAAGCGCCGCGACATCTACGCCACCTACAACGCCCTCCTCTCCAGGGTCCCCGGCGTCAAGCTCCAGCCCGTCGCCCCCTGGGCCGAGCTGTCCCCGTGGATGTACGCCGCCGAGATCACCGACGACTTCGGCTGCACCCGCGACCAGCTCATGGAGGCCCTCACCGCCGAGGGCATCGAGACACGCCCCATGTTCATCCCCCTGCACACCCTCCCGCCCTTCCGCGAGGGCTCGCGCCGGCGTGGCGAGGTCCTCCCCGTCACCGACCGCCTCGGGGCCAACGGCATCATGCTGCCGACGTACAACACGCTGACCCACGCCGACCAGGAGCGCGTGGTGTCGGCCATCGCTGCCGCCGGCCAGAAGGCCCGTGGCGACTCCCGCCGCGCCGCCTGACCCGACGGAGCCACCCGATGGCCACCCCACGCATCGGCGTCTGGGCCGCCGGCCCACGAGACGAGGCCGGCGCCTGGCGCGAACGCGAGGCCGAGGGCGCCTCCCTCGCCCGCTCGCTGAACGCCGCCGCCCTCGTCGTCACCGACAGGGTCCACGCCCCCGACGGCGTCCCGACGCACGAGACCGGCCCAATCCCGCCGCACGCGCCGGGCCTGCTCTACCGCCTCGTCGGCCTGCTGTGGTCCGCCAAACGCGCCGCCGGCGCCCTCCGCCGCGGCCCCTCGCGCTCCATCTTCGACAGGCTCTGGCTCTTCCTCCTGCTCCCCGTCGCCGTGCCTGTGTTCCTCGCCGCGAAGCTCGCCCGCCGCTGGCCGCGGCTGCGTGCCGCGTGGTCGTGGCTCGTCGGCATGCCGCCCTGCGTGGACATCCCCGCCGGCGCCGAATGCGACGTGTGGCTGGTGCTGTCCCCGGCCACCGCCTTCCCCTTCCCCGACGGCGTCCGCGCCGTCTGGCTGTTCGACGGCCCGGCCCCCGATTGGGCCATCGACAAGGTCGTCGCCCTCCTCGAATCTCCGCGTCTCAACACCCTCTTCGCCGTCAAGGACGCCCGCGTCCTCGACCACCCCGGCCTCGCCGCCCAGCCGACGGTCCGCGCCCGTCACCGTAAGGCCGATGGCCTCCCCGCCCTGCAAGCCGCGCTCGCCGAGGCCGCCGGCCTGCCCGACCACCTGCCGGCCCCCACCACGCACGCCGCCCCGCGCTCGCGTCCGGCCCGCATCCACCTCTTCCTGCCGATCCTCTACAAGGGCGGCGTCTGGGAGGCGACCCGCGGCCTGGTCGCCGGCCTCGCCGAGGTCAACCGCCGACGCAAGGAGGCCGACTTCAGCCTCGCCGTCGTGCCCGACCAGGCCGGGCTGGAGGAGCTGGCCCGGATCGCCCCCGAGGTGCGCCAGGAGTGGCTGACGCACCAGGAGTACGACGGCGCCGGCCTGCCGTGGTCGCCGTCCGCCCTGAACGCCGACTGCTGGTTCGCCCTCGTGGACCGCTTCTTCCTGCCGACACCGCCGCCCGTGCCCCTCGGCGTCATGGTCTACGACGTGATCCAGCGCTTCTTGCCGGAGACGTTCGCGTGGGACTTCCACCGCGTGTGGACGCCCGCCGCCCGCGCCACCCTCGCGCGGGCCTCTCTCGTCGTCACCACCAACCCCGTCACGCGCCAGCACGCCGCCCTCGAGTACGGCCTGCCTGAAGAGCAGCTCGCCCTCGTGCCGACCGCGTGGGAGCCGTCCGACCGCTTCGCGGGCCTCACCCCCACGCCCGCCGCGACGGATGCGCCAGACGGCTTCCTCCTCACCCTCGCCAACCTCTCCCCGCACAAGGGCCTCGCCGTCACCCTCAAGGCCTACGCCGCCCTCAAGGCGAGGCTCGGCGGACGCGGCCCCGGCCTCGTCGTCTCCGGCATCCAGACCGACCAGGCGTCCCCCGACTACCGTGGCCCCGGCGGCCCCCAGCCCCTCCGCGACCTCGCCCGCGACCTCGGCCTCGTCCCCCATCGAGACCTCTGGTGCCTCGGGTTCACCAGCGACGCCCAGCTCCTCGGCCTGCTCCAGAGGTGTGGTGCCGTCGTCAATTCCGCCGTCCACGACAACGGCTCCTTCTCCGTCATCGAGGCCGCCTACTTCGGCAAGCCCGCCATCAGCTCGCGCTACGAGGCCGCCGCCGCCCTCTATGCGAGGTTCGGCATCCCCGTCGCCTACTACCCCGTCGGCGATCACGCCGCCCTCGGAGGCCTGATGCACGACGCCCTGTCTCAACCCGCCCTCTCCGACGCGGACCTCGCCCTCCGCCGCGCGGCCCTCGCCGACCCGCGTCTGGGCCACCGCCATTTCGCCGAGCGGATGTACGACCTTATGCTGGGGCTGGCGCGAGGGGCGGCCGCCCCGCGTGTCGCCGAGGCGGCCTGACATGGGGGACGCGATGGGCTGGCGTCCGAGGCGGATCGCGTGGCTCCTGACCCACTCCTCGCTGCGCTCCGCCGAGGTGCCCATCCTGCGCTCCCTCGGCTGCGAGGTGTGGACGCAGAAGGCGTTCCCCGACGACCCGGCCTACCGCAGCTGCAGCGCCGACCCGCGCTGGGACGAGGGCTCCTCCCTCCCGCCGGACGCCCTGGCCGCCCTCAACGCCTTCGACTTCTACTCCGAGGCCATCCCCCCGCGCCTCGCCGACATCCTCAACGAGCACTTCGACCTCGCCGTCATCGACCCGTTCCCGATCAAGACCCGCGAGGTCCTGTCGAAGTTCAAGGGCCCCGTCCTGGCCCGCGCCTTCGGCCGCGAGGAGCCGCACTCCTACTCGCAGATGTACTTCGAGGAGTGGATCCCCGGCCTCGCCGCCGCCCTCCGCGAGCACTACCGCCGCTTCTGGTTCAGCGCGTTCTACCCGGAGGTCATCCCCTACGAGGTCGGCCTGCTCCGGGGCCGCGCCTTCCACCTGCCGATCACGCTGCCCGAGGCGGCGTGGCGCCGCGAGGGCACCTGGGAGGGCGGCGACCCCCGCGTCCTGTTCGTGTGCCCGTCGATCAACGACCACGACGCGGGCCGCTGGGTCTACGACGGGTTCAAACGCCACCTCGGCGCCCTGCCGCACGTCATCGCCGGCCGCCAGGACAACCCGGTCCGCGACCCGAACGTCCTCGGCTTCCTGCCCGCCGCCGAGTACGACACGCTCTACCGCCGCGTCGCGGTGATGTACTACCACGGCCGCGAGCCGAGGCACCTCCACTACCACCCGATGGAGGCGATGGCCTCCGGCATGCCGGTGGTGTACCTGCGTGGCGGGCTTCTGGAGCAGTACGACACCGGCACGCAAGCAGGCGCCTGCGCCGACGAGGCCGAGGCCCGCGACAAGCTCCGCCGCGTCCTAGGCGGCGACGCGGCGCTGATCGCCGGCATCCGCGAGAGCCAGCGCACCGTCGTCGAGAAGTGGCGGCCGGGCATCGCGCGGGAGGCATGGCGGCGCTGGCTCGACCTGTTCGCCCCCGACGCCGACGGCAGGCGTCCCGTGGACGGGCTGTGGGACGCCGCCCCGCCCGCGCCACAACGTGACGAGCTGTGGCGCTTCCCATACCTCGACCCCGCCACACGCCCCATGTTCCCGCTGCTGTGGCGGATGTGCATGTTCGCGGGGCGCTACGTCGAGGCCGCCATGCGTCAGCGGACGCTCCTGCCGCGCGGCATCCGCACGGTGGAGCGCGTGCGGCGGGCGCTGGGCTGGGCCGGACGGCACAGGGCGGCCTGAGGCGGGGGGCTGACGGACCGGGCCAGTGCCGAGAAAGGTTGGGCGTTCCGGCCAGACGAGGCCGGCCCCATCACGCCGTCGCCAGCGCCAGCCGCCGCCCGGTCTTCCACGTCGTGCCGGGCTCGCGGATCACCTCGTTGTACAGCGTGTCACGCTCCACCGGCACCCGGCCCGCCTCCTCGATCACCCGCCGCAGGTCCGCCACGCTCATCTCCTGGGGCGAATCGCTCCCCGCGTCGTGGTAGATCTTCTCGTGAACCACCGTGCCGTCGATGTCATCCGCCCCGTAGCTCAGCGCCATCTGCGCCGTCTTCATCCCCAGCATCACCCAGTACGCCTTCACGTGCGCGAAGTTGTCCAGCATCAGCCGGCTGATCGCCATCACGCGCAGGTCCATCAGGCCCGACGGCTTCACGATGTGCGACAGCTTCGTGTTGTCCGGGTGGAACGCCAGCGGGATGAACGTCTGGAATCCGCCCGTCTCGTCCTGCAGCTCGCGCAGGCGGATCAGGTGGTCGATACGGTGCTTCGCCTTCTCGATGTGGCCGTAGAGCATCGTCGCGTTCGACCGCAGCCCCAGTTTGTGCGCCGCCCGGTGCGTGGCGAACCACGCCTCGGCGTCGGCCTTGTGCTCGCAGATCTGGCCACGCACCTCGGGGTCGAAGATCTCCGCCCCGCCGCCCGGCAGGCTGCCCAGGCCCGCCTCCTTGAACTCCGCCAGGATGCTCTCCACCGGCCTCTTCGTCAGCTTCACGAACCAGTCCCACTCGACCGGCGTGTACGCCTTCAGGTGCAGCCGCGGGTGCGCCCGGCCGATGATCCGCACGACGTTCAGATACCACTCATACGGCAGCGTGTGGTGCAGCCCGCCGACGATGTGCAGCTCCGTCGCCCCGCGCGCCTCGGCCTCCGCGGCCCGCGCGAGGATCTGCTCATCCGTCATCACGTAGCCCCTGGGCGACTTGAGGTCGGCCCGGAACGCACAGAACGTACAGCGGTAGACGCAGACGTTCGTCGGGTTGATGTGGGTGTTGACGTTGTAGTAGGCCAGGTTGCCGTTCTTCCGCTCGCGGACGAGGTTGGCCAGCTCGCCCAGGGTGAACAGGTCGGCGCCCTCCTCAAGGGCCAGGCCGTCCTCGAACGACAGCCTGACGCCGGCCTCGACCTTCTCGCGGATCTCCCGGACACGCCGATCGGCACTCATGTTCCCGCTCCCGAACGCAGGGCTATCTGGACGACCGCAGCGCCCGGCCCCCGCACAACAGCCCCCGTCAGGATACGGAAAAGGGAGGGCGGGGGAGACGCCCCGCCCGAGCCACACCGTCTCGCCGCGCCAACAAGGGACGAGGGCCGGGCGCCGCAGGCCCGGCTCAATCCAACAGGCCGGCCAGCTCGGCGCGCAAGCGGGCCAGGACCTTCGATTTCGCGGCGTAGACCGTGCCGACTCCCACGCCGAACCGGTCGGCCACCTCCTGCGGCTCGACGCCGGCGACGACGCACGCCTCGAAGTAGCGCCAGGTGCTGGGCGGGAACTGGTCCTGAAGGATGGCCAGCGCCTGCTTGACCAGGTGCAAGCGGTACTCCGTCTCCTCCAGCCGGCCCCGCGCCTCGTCGGCCGGCACCTCGTCGAGGTGGTCGAGGATCGATTCCTTCCTGCGCCGCTGCGATTCGCGGTACTTGTTGATCGTCAGCGTGTGCAGCCAGCCGCGGAAGGAGCCGTCGTTCCGGTACCGAAACCGCGGCAGCTTCACCATCAGGAGGAGGAAGACCTCCTGGACCAGGTCGGCCGCGTCGTCCGCCGCCAGCCCCAGCCGACGCAGCCAGAAGTAGAGCAGCGGCGTGTACAGCTCGGCGAAGCGGCTCCATGCCTCCGGCTGGTCCGGCTCGCGCAGGCGCTCGAGCAAGCTCGGTGACGTGCTGTGCATGGGGGTGCTGGGGCCAGGAGGTCGGGCACGGTCCGGTTCCCCCACAATGTACGGATCGGCCCCCGCCGGCACAGTCATTCAAGGAACTCCGACGGCTTCAGGAGTCGGAGCCGTCCTCCCTTATCCTCCACGAGGTGGCGGTAGTGCAGCGCCGCCTGCGCGGAGCGGGCCAGCACCTCGCCCGCCGGGCTGAAAACGGCATGCTGGCCGTCCGGCAGGAGCAGCACGATCCGCTCCAACTCCCCCGTCTTGAAGTCCCAGGACTTGATCGTCGATCCCTGGATGCCCACGAATCGGGTGCCGTCGGCAGAGATGACGACGCCGGTGCCGGACAGCCGCGGCAGGAGCGTCCACTTCCTGGCGGCAATGTCGAGCCGCGCCCAGGGGCCCCCGAGGTTGGCCAGCAGGGTCTTCCTGTCCGGTGACAGGGAGAACCTGGACGCCCTGGCCAGGTGCGCCCCCGCGGCCGGAGCGAAGGCGTGGACCTTCTTCCCGTCGAGCGAGTGGATCGCCAGCTCTCCGCCGACGGCAGCGAGGAAATGCTTGCCATCGGGCAGCCACGCCAGTGGATTCTCAGGCGCCGCCGCGAGGTCCGGGAACGGCTTGAACTCCCTGGCGTCGGCGAGGTCCTTCGTTTTCGCCAGGACCGGCGTCGATGTCCAGGTCTCCTTGGGGATCCAACCCAGCACATGCTTGCCGTCCGGGCTGACGGAGGCATTGACGCCCATCAGGCCCGCGAACCGGCCGCTCGGGTTCTTCTCGACCTTCCAGCGCCACTTCGCCGAACCGGTGCCGTGGTTGAGATGGATGGTGTCGGGGTCATCGGGGGCGAACAGGGCGAACAGGACCGAGTTGAAGCGTTCGAGGGCGAACTCCGTCTCGGCGACGCGCCGCCCGTCGGCCGTGTCGAACAGGACGGTTTGCCGGCCCGTGGCACCGCCCTGGATGGCCAGCAGGTGCCTGCCGTCCGGGTGCCACGTGAGCTGGTGGAAGCTGTTCGGGTGGGCCACGTCGGCCCTGTCCGGGCCCGTGCCGAAGCGGAGCGGGTTGAAGGGGAGGGCGAGCGGCCGGCCCGTCGGATCGCACAGGACGATCCGCCCGTGGTCCGTGCCTACCGCCAGCCGGCCCCCCTTGGGCGAGACGGCGAGGAGCCGGGGCGTGCCCGCCGTGGGCTGGCCGAAGCCCACCGCCTTCTTGCCGTCGCGGACATCGTAGGCGGCCAGGCCGTCGAGGTCGTTGGCGAAGACCCGCTTGCCGTCGCGGCTGAAGGCCGGCGGCGCCCCGCCGAGCCCGCCGATGTACGGGATGCGCCAGTCGAGCGGCGTGGCCTCGATCCCGTCGATCTCCACCATGCCCAGAGAGGCTTCCGCTGTAGTCACGACAAGCTTGCCGTCGGGGCTGACGATGAGGCCGGGGGCCGGCCTGGAGTCCTTGGCGAGGGCCGGCCAGTGCCTCCCATGGGCGATGAAGCCCGCGCCGAGGGGCCGCGTGCCCGGGTCGAACGGCACGTCGAGGACCGCTTCCGAGCCGCCGTCCGCCTTCCAGAAGTGCAGCCTGGCCTCTTCCGCCGCCGCGAACAGCCCGCGTCCGCGATGGAGCCACAACCCCTTCACAGGGGCGGCGTGCTTGCACACGGCCCCGGCCGAGCCGTCCTTCTTCCAGAACCGCAGCTCGCTGGGGCCCGCCAGGGCCGCGATGGTGCCGCCATCGGCGCTCCACACCGGGGCGAGCGAGGGATCGACGGCCCCTTCCAGCTTGGCCCCCGGCTTGCCGTCCTTGCCGAACAACTGGGCCGTCTTGTCGCCGCGGACGACCAGCAGCGACTCCCCGTCGGGGCTCCAGACGGCCTTGCCGGCGGTGCCCCCGTGGTTCGTGACGATCTCGGCCGGCTTCACCTTCGCCGGGTCGATCAGCTGGATGCGGCCTTCGCTGCCGGCGAACATGACCGCGAGGATGGGGTGCCTGGGATTCCACCCGTAGTCCGCCTCCGCGCGCTCGATCCAGGGCGCGGCGCTCGCCCCGCCATCGGCCGAGAGGATGCTGACGTTGTCCAGGCCGGCCCCGCGCTTGTGCCCGTACCGGACCCACTTCGAGTCCGGGCTCCAGTCCAGCATCACCCAGCCATCCTGGGAGGCGTTCCTCGGCGAGCCGACGGCCACCAGCTCGCCCGTCCTGGCGTCGTGGAGGTGGACGAGGCCGGCACCGCTGACCGCGACCCGGTTCCCGTCCGGGCTCTCGGCGAAGGGCTTCGTCTCCGGGGCCGCCGCGGGGACGATCTGCCAACGGCCGATCCCCTTGCGGAGGGCGGGATAGGGGATCGGTCCGGGCAGGGCGGCCGCCGACTTGTCGGGCAGCCACGTCCCCTCCTTGAGCGGGATCGCACTCCCGGGATCGGCCCCGGTGCCCGGGCGGCCGATCTTCTTCTCGTCGATCACCTTGTCGTTCTGGACGACCTGCAGCTTGCCCTTGAGGTACTCGATCTTGACGACGACCTTGTCGCCCTTCTTGAGGATGAACCGGTCGGTCTCGAACTCGAGATCGCCCTTCTTGAAGCGCAGGACGTGCTCGCCGACGGAGAACTGGGCGGCCGTGCCGTCCTTGCCGATGACGGAATAGTTCCCCTTGGCATCGGACTTGAATCCGATCTCGGGGTCATCGCTCTCGACGCGGATGACGCCGTTCGCCGTCGGGAGGTAGAACACGAGGGCGCCCGCCAGCACCGAAAGCAGCGCGGCCGCCGCCACGGCGATCAGCAGCTTCGGCATCCGTCGCCCCGTCGCGGCCTCGGCGGGCCTGTCGAGGACACCGGCCGGCTCCTCGGGCCCGCGGCCGGCACGGCCGATGGCGCGGAGGGCGTCGGCCGCCTCCCGCGCGTCCCTGGGCCGCTTCTCGCGGTCCTTGGCGAGCAGCTTCAGGATCAAGGCGGACAGCGCCGGCGGCAGGTCGGCGCGCTTCCGGTCCGGGGCCGTCGGCTCGTGGAGGGCCAGGGCCCTCAGCATGCCCATCGTCCCCTCGCCCTTGAGGGGCAGCTCGCCCGTCGCCATCCGGTAGAGGACGCACCCGAGGCTGTAGAGGTCGCAGCGCGGATCGACCTTCTTCCCTTCGGCCTGCTCGGGGGCCATGTACGTCGGCGTGCCGATGATGGTGCCGCTCTGCGTCAGGCTGTCCTGGTCCTCCGTGCTCCGGGCGATGCCGAAATCGAGGATCTTGACGCGCCCCCCGTCGCCCGGCTCGATCCAGATGTTGTCGGGCTTGATGTCGCGGTGGATCAGGCCCGTCGCATGGGCGGCGGCGAGCCCCTCGGCGACCTGCGTGCCGATCCGGATGAGCTGGGGGATCGGGAGCGGCCCCTGGCGTTTGAGCAGGGCCTCCAGGCTCACCCCGTTCAGCATCTGCATCGCCAGGAACGGGATGCCGCGGTCCTCATCGACCTGGTAGATGGGGACGATGTTGTCGTGCTCGATGGCGGCGGCGAGGCGGGCCTCCTGGAGGAAGCGCTGGCGCGCCGTCGGGTTGCGGGCCAGCTCGGGCTTCATCACCTTGAGGGCCGCCTTGCGCCGCAACCGTGTGTCCTCGGCCAGGAACACCTTGCCCATGCCGCCCTCCCCCAGGAGCTTGAGCAGGCGATAGCCGCCGAGCCTGCCGATCTCGTCGGGCGCCTGCGGCGGGGCGAACCCGTCGCCGGCGTCGGGGCCGGCGGGATCCGCCAGGGGGTAGGTCGGATCGGCCGCCGACGGAAGGGCGTGGCCGAGAGGGGGCAGCGACGCCTCGGTCTGGTCGGGGCGGCTCAGGATGCCGGGCACCAGGGCGCGGACCTTGGCCACCAGCCGTTCGACCGCCGCCTGCTCGGGGTGCTCGGGCATCGTCCGCTGGGCACGGACCGCCTCGACCAGGGTGTCCTGGGCCGCCGCGGTGCTCAGCGCCGACAGGCAGTGCGGACACGACACGACATGGCTCGCCAGCTCGTCGCCCTCGGCTGCCGTGCCGAGGCCGAGGATGAACGCCTGGAGCTCCGCGGCTTCCGGGCACACCACCATCTCGCTCATGGGAGCTCTCCGAACGGGGAAGGATCTCGCCACCGGATACTATGCGCCGGCCGGCGGAATCCTTGGAAGCGTTGGAGCTTTTCCCTCGTCGGCCCGCGAGGATCGAGGGAGCTGAAGGCCCTGAGGCGTGGCGGCGTACTCACCCCGAGGTCGCCGGCGTGCCCGTAGATGAGCCGCGGAGGTGACAGTGGCCACGCGGGCGGCGCTCGGTCCAACCGCCCAAGACGGCCGAGGTGATCGACCAGGCGGGGGTGGGAATTAGACAGAAGTAGACGGGCGGTGTGGCCGGCGGGGGCGAGTTGCATTGCATTGCACCCCCCCTCACACCCCCTTGAAATGCAAATCCCTGGCGGAATTTACATTTCACGGCAAGTGGTCAGGCCGCCCACACCCGTGCCGTGGCCGCACCCCTCGTCTCATTTCGTCTAACTCCACCTGTCGGGTGAACGGCTACCGGCTCAGATGGGCGGCCCCGGACGCGCCGCTCGGCGTTCCTGTCCCCGCCGCCGAACGGGGCCTCTCTCCGCCGTCCGCGGCCGCCGGACGACAGCGCGCGTCAGGATGCCAAATGGGACGAGGAAGTGCGGAAGTGGAGGCTCTTTCTGGCCCCCAAAGCACACCGGCCGCGGGGAAGCCTCCTTCCCCGCGGCCGGTTTTCCTCTTCTCGTGTTCAATCGTGCAAGGCGCTGGTGTACGGTTCCGGCGCACACCGCCTTACTGCACTTCCCGTGCCTCGGTCTCACGAAACCGGGGTTGCCTCCTTCACGACAGGGGCCGCGGCCTTGGCCGCCAGCAGCTCCTGCCGCAGGATCGTCACGCCCTGCGGGGCCTGGATGCCCACCCGCACGCGGTTGCCCTGGATTTCCAGGATCTCCACCACGATGTTGTCGCTGATCACGATCTTCTCGCCAGCCTTGCGCGTCAACACGAGCATCACTCACCTCCGTGGCTCAATGCTGTCCATTGCGTTTGTCGCGAACCCTCGCGGTAGCGTTTCGCTCGCCTCCATTTTCATTGCACGATCCGTGCCAGCCGACGCGATTCCGCCGGCCTCGCCTCCGCGGCCGCCCGGAAGTCGTGCAGCGACACCGCCCCGGCATGCACCGTCAGGTAGGTGCAGGGCAGCTCCGTCCAGCACCCGCTGTTGAAGTACGCCACCTCGCCCTCCTCCATCACCGCGTGGTGCGTGTGGCCGCACACCGCCCCCGTGCAGCCCCGCTCCCTCGCCAGCCGCCGCGCCCCGTCGGCGATCTTCTTGGCATTCCGGAGGAAAGACTTGCTCCCGTGCTTCGCCATCTTCGCGAAGCGGTGGCTCGGGTCGATCCACTGCAGGAACCGATAGATCCGGTCCGCGACCTCCGTCAGGATCGGGTGCGCCGTGATGAACTCGTCGAAGACGTGCCCGTGCAGCACCAGGTACTTCTCGCCCCCGCTCGCCAGGACGTACTCGTCCAGGGCCGTCACCCCGAGGAGCTGCGACACCACCTCCGCCGAGCCATCGTGGTTGCCCGCCAGCCAGATCACTTCCAGGTGTTTGGATAAGCTGCGCAAGATGGAGAGGACCTTCCAGTGGCTCGCGTTCAGCCGCCGGAAGTCGATGGAGTCGAACAGGTCGCCGTTGACGATGAGCCGCGAGGTGCGCAACTGGCCCTCGGCGATGCGCGACAGCAGCTCGATGATGCGCCGGGCCTGACACAGGGCGCTGCCGAGGTGCAGGTCGGACAGGATGACGGCGTCGTGCATGGCCGCTCCGGCTGTCGCGCTGGGGTGTTGTTTCATCCTAACAGGCTACGTGAACACATGATGAGGACAACGAGAAGTCCACGAGAGAGCAGACCCCCGTGCCGGTACAGGCGTCACGGTGGGCAAACCTTCGCGCCGGCAGTACGAATGACCCGTAGGGCACGCGGCTCGCGTGCCCCGTCAACCAGCACGCAACCCGCACGCCCCAGGGAACAGTCATGCGCACGCTCGCCGACATCTTCCAATCGCTGCCCACGACCCCCGACAAGGGCCTCACCAGCGAGGGCGTCGCCCAGAGCCGGCAGAAGTACGGCGGCAACGCCCTCACCCCTCTGCCGCGCGAGCCGTTGTGGAAGAAGTTCCTGGAGAAGTTCGACGACCCCATCATCAAGATCCTGCTCGCCGCCGCCCTCCTGAGCATGTTCGTGGACATCTTCCGCGGCCACCCGGAGCCGCCCCACCCCAAGGCCGGCCGCCCCGACCTCGCCGGCGCCCTGCTCGGCCTCTTCGTCGCCGGCATCGTCGCCCTGTTCGCGACGAAACGCGCCCAGTGGGTGCCGTCGCTCATGTTCGGCACCGCGATCCTCGTCTTCTTCGCCGGCGGCCTCATCGCCGGCCTGTGGTCCATCGAGGGCCTGGCGGTCATGATCGCCGTCATCCTGGCCACCGGGGTGGCGTTCGCCAGCGAGTACAAGAGCGACCAGGAGTTCGAGGCCCTCAACGCCCGCAAGGACGCCCTCCGCGTCAAGGTGACGCGTAACGGAGAGTTCCACACGATCCCGCTCGAGGAGGTCGTCGTCGGCGACGTGGTGGACCTGGAGATGGGCGACGAGGTGCCCGCCGACGGACGCCTCCACAAGGCCGTCGAGCTGATGATCGACCAGTCCCTGATGACGGGCGAGTCCGAGGCCGTCAAGAAGTCCGCCCGCCCCGCCGACGACACGTCCGACGGCCCCGACCAGCCCGGCTGCCTGTACCGCGGCACCCAGGTCGTGGACGGCGCCGGCGTCCTCGTCGTCACCGAGGTCGGCGACCGCACCATGCTCGGCCAGATCGCCCGCAGGCTCACCGGCGACGACGGGGACGAGGACGAGGGCGAGGAGAAGCCCAAGACCGAGGAGGACCGCGTCAAGGACAAGCTCACCATCAGCAAGGCGCTGACGCCCCTCCAGAAGAAGCTCGAAGACCTGGCCGGCCTCATCAGCAACGTCGGCTACGCCGCCGCCGCCCTCATCTTCCTCGCCCTCCTTGTCCGCGGCACGTTCTTCGCCACGCCGCGTGAGGTGTACATCCCGGCGACGACGGACCAGGCCGTGTTCGTCTTCGGCAACCTCCTCAACTACTTCGTCTACATGGTCATCATCATCGTCGTGGCTGTCCCCGAGGGCCTGCCGATGAGCGTCACCGTCTCCCTCGCGATGGCCATGCAGAAGATGACCCGCGCCAATTCCCTCGTGAGGCAGCTGGTGGCGTGCGAGACCATCGGCTCGGCCACCGTCATCTGCTCCGACAAGACCGGCACGCTCACCCAGAACAAGATGCAGGTGGTCCGCGTCTTCGCCGGAGGCCAGGGGGCCGACCGCGGCGGCGAGGCGTGGCGCGTCCCCGCGCTGGGCGGCGACGCCCTGGGGTGGATCGCCCTCAACTCGGCGCTGAACAGCACGGCCAACCTGGAGGAGAAGCAGGGCAAGGTGCAGACGGTCGGCAACTCGACCGAGGGCGCCCTCCTGCAGTACCTCCGCGAGGGCAACGTCGATCACATCAAGCTCCGCGCCGGCCACGAGCCGCTCTACCAGGTCCACTTCTCCGGCGACCGCAAGAGGATGTCCACGGTCGTCAAGCGCGACGGCAAACTGGTCGCGCTGATGAAGGGCGCCCCCGAGGTCGTCATCGAGCGGACGACGCACTACCTCGCCTCCGACGGCACCGTCCGGCCCTGGGACGCCGCGGCCCGCGAGGCGGCGTTCGCGTACCAGCGTGACTCGGCGCGGCAGGCGATGCGCACCCTGGCCTTCGCCCACAAGGAGCTGCCCCCCGGCACCCCGGAGACGGAGGAGGCCCTGCACGACCTGCGCGACGAGATCGAGAGCGGCCTCGTGTTCACCGGCATGGTGGCCATCCGCGACCCCCTGCGTGACGACGTGAAGGACGCCGTCGCCCGCTGCCGCGCCGCCGGCATCGAGGTGAAAATGATCACCGGCGACAACGTCGAGACCGCCCGCGCCATCGCCCACGGCATCGGGCTGGTCGATTCGCTCGACGCCCCCATCGACACGCCGGGCGCCGTCGTCCTGACGAGCACGCGCTTCAACGCCGAATTCGAGCGCATGAAGGCGCTGCCCGAGGGCCCCGAGCGCGCCGCCGCCGTCACCGGCCTGGCGAATCTGCGCGTGCTGGCGCGGGCGCGTCCGCTGGACAAGTACAAGATGGTCGAGCTGCTCCAGGGCCGCGAGGAGGTCGTCGCCATGACCGGCGACGGCACCAACGACGCCCCGTCGCTGAAGAAGGCCGACGTGGGCCTGGCGATGGGCATCGCCGGCACCGAGGTCGCCAAGGAGGCCAGCAAGATCGTCCTCCTCGACGACGCCTTCAGCACCATCGTCAGCGCCGTCAAGTGGGGCCGCTCGCTCTACGAGAACATCCAGCGATTCATCCAGTTCCAGCTCACCATCAACGTATCGGCCCTGACCATCGCCTTCCTCGGGCCGTTCCTGAACATCAGGCCGCCCTTCACCGTGCTGCAGCTCCTGTGGATCAACGTGATCATGGACACGTTCGCCAGCATCGCCCTGTGCAGCGAGCCGCCCCGCGAGGGCGTGATGGAGCTGCCGCCGAAGAAGCGCGACGAGAGCATCGTCACGCCGCAGATGATGCAGACGATCCTCGGGACGGCGGCATTCTTCGTCGTGGTGATGCTCGTGCTGTTGATCGGGATGCGGGGGGAATTCTTTGGCGCCACCTGGGCGCCCTGGTTCGCCCACCCGCCCGTCGTCGAAGGGCAACCGCCCGTGACGAGCCCGGTCTCGCCTGAGTTCGCGCCGCTGACGGTGCGTCAGGTGAGCATCTTCTTCGCGGTGTACGTGTTCTTCCAGGTGTGGAACCAGTTCAATAGCCGCTCGCTGACGCCGAGGGAGGGGGCGTTCGCGCGGATCGGCGAGAACCCGACGTTCCTGATGATCGTGGGCGCCATCGCCGTGGGCCAGATCGCGCTGACGAGCATCCCGTGGCTGGCGGACATCTTCAAGGTGGCCCCGCTGGGCGTGGTGGACTGGCTGGTGATCGTCGCCAGCACGGCGTCGGTGCTGGTCTTCGCCGAGGTCTGGCGCCGTATCCGCCTGGCATCGGCGAAGGCGTGAACGCCCCCTCCGGGAGGCCGATCGATGCTCTCCGGGCGGCTGACCGTCTTCATGCCGAGCCCCGCCGGGTGGGAGGCGAGCCTGTTGCTCCCCGCCTTCGCCCGCTGCCGCGGCCGGTGGTCGCCCTGGGGCGAGCAGCCGGACCGCCGTGGCATGGTGGAGCGCGAGGGCTGGACGCCCCTGCGCTGGCCGGAGGGGGTGCCGGCCTCTTCGCCGGGCTCTCCCGCCCCGACGCTCAACGGCGCCGACGAACGCGCCCTGGTGATCCTCGTCACCCACGAGGAGGAGGTTCGCCGCACCGTCCTCGCGGCGGCCCTCGCCTCCTTCCGGAGGTATTGCCGCTCCGACTTCTCCCGGCAGATCGGCGACGAGGCCCTCGTGCGGCGGATCGACACGGAGGAGGGGATCGGCGAGACGATGCGGCTGGCCTCGGTGCATCTCCAGGGCCGGTCCAGGGACGGCGTGGGCTACCTGGGGCTCCATCTCGACGCGACCTGGTCCGATGACCACGGCGTCGGGGTGATCCTGCACGGCCGCAGGGTCGTGACAATCGAGACGGCGGACATCGTCTGGTGCTTCCGGGGTGAGCCTGGGGTGGCCGACGCGGCCACCCCAGGGGCGCCGATGAACACTGAGTACCCCTGCAAGCCCCGGAGCGTGGCCCTGCCGGCCCTCCTGTTCGCCCCCGCGGCCGCGGCCGCGGCGGGGATGGTGTACCTCGCCCTCACGACGGACCGGGTCGTGGACTCCCGCACGGGCCAACCCATCCTCGACGGGGTGATGGCCAAGGCCGCCTTCTGGGGGGCGGCGGCCTTCATCACCGCCGTCGCCGTACTCCTCGCCTACGGGGCGTACGTCGCCCTCGTCAGGCCCGCGCCCCGGATCGTCCTCTCGCCCGAGGGCATCACCCTGCCGCGCG
Organism: uncultured Alcaligenaceae bacterium; assembly: GCA_964630925.1. Classification (GTDB taxonomy): domain Bacteria; phylum Planctomycetota; class Planctomycetia; order Gemmatales; family Gemmataceae; genus RGDT01. The sequence continues at coordinate 40,870 of CAZVZK010000050.1, read as the reverse complement.
ACGCCATCCCCTGGGACGATGTCTTCATCGATTACAACGAGGTCTCCGGCCTCGCCTACCCCCGGGGCATGAGCATCTACGGCGAGGTCCCCGAGGTGGCCTGCCTGCAGCTCTGCACCTCCAGGGGCACCTTCCACATCAGGAAGTCCGATCTATCAGACGACGGATTCACCGAGGTCTGCGGCCTGATCGAGTCGCGTGTCGGCGACGCGATGCGCCGACGGCAGATGGTGGGCCGAGGTGTGGAGCTGGAATACCCCTACGGCGACAGCCCCACCGCCGGCGGCGTGATGGTCGCCGTCCTCGTCGCCGTCACCGCACTCAACGCCTACTGGGCCGCAACGTCCAACGAGCCGATCCGCGGCAGGGACGGCATGGTCACCCTGGATCCGCCCGCGGCCACCAAGGCCCGCTGGCTCGTCACCGGCCTGTTCGGGCTGGCCACGCTCCTCGTCGGCAGGTGGGTCTGGGTCGATTGCTTCCTCCGCCGCCGCATCGCCCTCGCCAGGGACGGGCTCTATTGCTCCACGTCCGGCTGGCTCTGGACGCCCGTCGAGAGGTTCGTCCCCTACGCGGAGATGGGCGGCTGCCGCCTGGACATCAAGGACGGCACGCCGATCCGTCTCCGTTTCACTCACGCCGGGCGGGAGTTCGACATCAGGCGAGGGCTCCTCCCGTCCGGGGCGTTCGACGAGGTGTCCCGGCTGATCGCGGAGCGGGCGCGGGCCGGGCCAGGCCAGACCACCGCGGGCCCCGATTCATCGCTCCACTTCGGCCCCGCCCTGCCCGACGCCGCGCCCCCCGACGGCAACGCCGGCCTCACGACCCGTGACGACCCCTATCGGCGCGGCACGCGCGACTGATCGCCGCCCCGATGATCCCAGCGGCCAGCGTGCCCCAGAGGCCCACATCCGCCGTGTTGGCCGGCGCTGGGGGAATCCGTCTGAATGGCCTGTCACAGCCCCGTGCCGCCGCCGTTCGTGTGGGTGCGGGCGGCGGAGCGCCCGCGCCGCCCACCGCGAGAGCCAGACGCATGCCGCCAAGCGACCTGCCCGAAGCCGCACGCATGAAGGTGCATCTGCGCCTCCTGCCTCTCGCCGGCCGCACCTACCGCGTCGTCACCCTCCGCCCCTGCTCGCACGCCCGATTCAGTACCAACTACTTCCACGACACCTGGCACATCGTCAGCGACACCGCCGGCGCCCGGCTGCTGGCCCGCCTTTTGTGGGGGCTGGCCTATCAGAAGCAGCCCGGCACCCTGGCCCTGCTGCACGGGCCGCACCTCGCCCCGACGCCGTTCGACGGCGCCCGCTCCGATCCCGTCGTCCTCGTTCCGGCTGGCCTCACGCCCGTGTCGGCCGATGCGTTCCGGCAGTTGAAGGCACGCCTGGGGCGGCTCGGGCCGACGCAAACGATCCGCTGGCACACCTTCGGCCTAGATTTGGAGCTGGCCGCGCGTGAGGCCGACGAGAAGACGGAGCTTCTTGCGGCATCTTCGCTCCTTTGGAGGCCGGGCTTCGAGGCCGTCCGGAGTGCCGAGCGGATGGGCAAGGTCGGCGGCCTTCTCTGCTACTCCGCCCCACCGCTCGTGCTGCGAGATCAGGCTGCCATCGTGGCGCGGATGCGGACAGGGCCGGGCAAGAACCAAGGCATGGACTACCACTATCTGGCCGACGGCCCCGGTGCCGCCCACTACGCCGACGGCGAGGTTCAGATCTTCCACGGATACCGCGAGCGCGTCAGCGCCGCATCGGCCGCGAGGCGCGAGGTCCTGACGCGGCCCGACGCGCCCGCCGACGCCGACGAGCTGGAGACGAGGATCTCCCGGAGGCGCGACGCCATCCTCCGTGGCCGGCGCCGTCGGCCTGACGCAGGCCCTTGGACGTGAGCCGGCCCGCTCCCTACCACCATCAGGAGAGGTGGAGGGCGTGACATGAACATCGGGGCCGCACGCACGCGGCTGACGCCGTTCTGGGGCGTCGAGCTGTCCGGCTGGGGCTACTACCTCGGACGCACCTGGCGGCGCGTCCGCGACCACACCGCCGCCACCGCCCTCGTCGTCGAGGACGCCGGGGATTGCGTCGCCGTTGTCGCCGTGGATGTGATGTACGCCGACGCGGCGTTCTGCGACGCCGTCCGCGCCGAGATCGCCCGTCACGCCCCCATCCGCCCCGAGGCCGTCTGCGTCGCCGCGTCACACTCGCACAACACGCCCACCGCCGCCCTCATCCGCGGCGCCGGCGAGCCGCACCCCGAGTACGTCGCCTGGGCCGCCAAACAGGCCGCCACGGCCGCCATCCTCGCCCATCGGCAGATGCGCCCGGGACGCCTCCTCGTCGGCGCTGCCGACCTGCCCGGCTGGACCTACAACCGCACGCGGCAGGATGGCCCCGTCGATACACGGCTGACCGTCTGGCGCTTCGAGGACGACACGAAACGTCCCATCGCCGCCGTCATCAACTTCGCCGGCCACCCCACCGTGCAGATGTGCCTCGGGCCCGCCGACGTGAGCCGGGACTACCCCGGACAGGTCACCGACCTCCTCGAACGCGAATTGCCCGGCGTCACCGCCCTGTTCCTGCAAGGCGCCTGCGGCGAGATCAACGTCCGCGCCGACTGCCACACCCCCGACCTGTGCCACACCCCCGGCGTCGCCGTCGCCCAGGCCGCCCTCCAGTGCTGGCGCAAGGCCGCCCCCTGCGAACGCCCCGGCGTCGCCGCCGTCGAGAAGACGGTGACGCTCCCGACGCGGCGCTGGGACGAGTGCGAGATCCGTCCCGTGCTGGAGGAGGCCGAGCACCGCCTCGCCACCGGCGACACCACGGGATGGCTGGACGGCCTCGCCCGCGTCATCGTCAACGAGCCGGCCAAACTCCCCTCACGCTACAACGGCAGCGTCGAGGCGGCGGCGCGGGCCGTGGCGCGTTTCGGCAAGGAGTGGGCCGACGAGGCCCTCCGCGACCTGCATTCGCGCCCCGAGGGCCAGCCGATGCGCGTCCAGGCCCTGCGCATCGGCGACGCCTACCTCTCCGCCAACGGCACCGAGTTCTTCAGCAGCACCTCCCTCGACCTGCGGCAGAGGTGGGGCAAGGATCTCATCGTCGCCGGGTACGCCAACGAGTCGCTCGGCTACCTGCCGGACGCCGACGACGTGCGCCGCAAGACCTACGCGGCGTATCAGTCGCCGAAGTTCAAGGGGCAATTCCCGTTCACCGAGGCGTCGGCGGACGTCGCCGTCGCGGCGCTGCTGGAGACGCTGGAGGGGGTGCGATGACGCGCGACGAGATGCAGGCGGCCGCCGCGAAGCTGGGCATCGGCGGCTACCACCGGCACATCTTCCTCTGCACCGGCCCCAAGTGCTGCACCGAGGCCGACGGCCTCGCGGCGTGGGAGGCGCTCAAGTCCGCCCACAAGGAGGCCGGCCTCGCGTCCGGCGAGAACGCCTGTTTTCGCACGAAGGTCGGCTGCCTGCGTGTCTGCGGCGGCGGCCCCGTCGCGGTCGTCTACCCCGAGGGGACGTGGTACGAGGGCATCACGCCCGAACGCATCCCGCTCCTCGTCAAGCAACACCTCGTCGGGGGCGAGCCGGTCGAGGAGTGGGTGTTCGCCCGCAACCCGCTGGCGGAGGAGTGATTCACAGGATCCCGTACTCCGCGAACACCTCGCGCAGCGGACGCCCCTTCTCCAGCTCGTCGCGCACCGTGTTCTCGCCCCTGTTCTTGTCGAACGCCCGCCGGAACGCCTCGTCGGCCAGATCCGCCGGCACGCACACGACGCCGTCGATGTCGGCGAACACCCAGTCACCCGGCCGCACCACGCAATCGCCGATGCGCACCGGGACGCCGTGCGCCACCCCGTCGAGCCGGCCCCGCGAGTCGAGGGGGCTGAACCCCGCCGCCCAGACGGGGAAGTCCATCTCCAGGATGCGGGCGGCGTCGCGCGTCAGCCCGTCCATGACCACACCCGCCGCCCCGCGTGCCCGCGCCGACGTGGACAGCAATTCGCCCCACAGCGCGCACGACACGTCGCCGCCGGTGCCGACGACGAGCAGCTCGCCGGGCCGCAGGCCGTCGATGCACTCCATCTCCTTCTCGTAGGGCCGGGCCGGGTCGGCGGCGACGGGCATGCACGCCAGCGTGGCCGCCGGCCCGCAGATCTTGTGCGTCGGCTTCAGGGGGCGCACACACGGCGGCAGCGCCGAGTGGCGTCGCCCGAGGCCGTCGAGCACGTCGGCGAGGAGGGCGCTGGAGAGGGCCTCCCAGCCGGCGAAGAACTTCGTCATGTGTGCGGCTCCACGGGCGTCGGGGCCATTGTAGAAAGCCGTGCCCGGCCGCAGAGGATCACCAACGCACGTCGGCCTGGCGTCTCAAACGCCCAGGTCGTCCACGTCCCTCGCGTCGTCGAGCCGCCGCCGCGCCTCCGCGAGCCGGTCTCCGTCCCAGCCCCGGATCGCCGCCCGCCGGCCCTCGTCCAGCGGGCCGAACTTGCCCTCTATCGCCGCCTCCAGCTCCCGCCGCGACCCATCCAGGCTCTCGCGGAGCTGGTCCTCTGCCCGCGTCGCCATCTCCACACCGCAAAACGCCCCTGTCGCCCCGCCGATCACCATGAGTCCCAACAATTCCGCCACCTGTTGCAGTATCGACTTGTACAGTAAGGGCCCGGTGAGCTCCAAGGCCCACACCAGCGCCCCGATGAGCGCCCCGCACAGGAGGTAGCGATGGAGAACGCGGCGGTGGCCGGGGAAGGTCGTGAGCCATCGGGCCACCAGCACCCCGGCCGCGATACCGGGGAGTGAGGCGGAGACCGTACCGACGACGAACGTGTAGATCCACAGAATGACATCCACCAGGGGGCCGCCGCCGGTGGCCTGGGGCGTCGTGTGGATCAACACACAGAGGATGTACACCAGATACGGTAGGCCGGTGGCCAGCGCCCCGATCAGGCCGCCCATCCATATCCAGCGGCCGCGGCCAGCGATCCGTTCATCCGGCGTGGTCACGGGGCAATTCCTACTTCTTGCGCTTCAGGACGAACATCACGTACTCGGCGGCCTTGGCGCTTGTCTTGAAGGAGGCGGGGCGCTTGTCGGCGCCCTCCTGGGCGAGGCAGATGGTGAGGGTGTCGCCTTCGAGCTTGTAGATGCCGAGCTGCTTCTTCCCCTTGTGGTCGCCGTCGGTGATCGTGTAGTCCAGGGTCGGGATCTTCGCCTTCGGGTCGAGCTTGAACTCGCCGGCCTCCGTCATCAGGCCCACGCCCTTGAAGGTGTACTTGTTGCCCTTGTAGGTCACGAACGGGGCGAGGCCCTTCTCGAATTCCACGGGGTCCTTCCCCTCCTGCTCCGCCTTGACGACCGCCCAGTCGCCCTGGATCAGCTCCTGGTCCGTCTTCTTCTCCTCCGCCGGCGACGGGCACGCCGACAGCAGAACAGCGAGACAGGGCAGCACGAAGTTCCGCATGTTGGCCTCCAGAGTATCGGGTGGTGTGATCGCTGTCGGCCCGTGCGGGCCAGGGTGTGGCCGGTCAAAATGTACGGAAGGGCGGAGGGAGGACAAGGTTCGCGGGCCGCCGAGCTCGCGCCTCCTCGTGGGTGTGGCACCGTCGTAGGATGACGCCACCATGCTCACACCCACCGTCATCGGCAGTTGGTCCTTCCCCGGCTGGTACACCCACCTCATGGACGGCGCCGCACGCCTCGGCCCCGCCGACCGCGAGGAGGCCGTCCGCGACGCCGTCCGCCTCGCCGTCGCCGACCAGCTCGACGCCGGCGCCGAGCTGATCTCCGACGGCGAGATGACCCGCGTCGATTTCAACCTCGGCTTCTACTCCTTCCTCGACGGCATCGAGCCCCTGCCCCCATCGCGCCTCCTCGGCGCCCCCGCCCACGACCAGCGCGACAGGTACCGCGCCGTCCGCCCCATCACCGCCCCGCGTGGCCTCGGCTGCGTCGAGGAGTACCGCCGCCTCCGCTCCATCACCCAGGCCCCCGTCAAGATCCCCGTCCCCGGCCCGTTCACCCTGGCCGGCTGCATCGAGGGCGGCGACGTGTACCGCGACAGACGCGCCGTCACCGAGGCCCTCCTGCCCATCGTCAACGCCGAGCTCCGCGCCCTGCAATCGGCCGGCGTCACCTTCCTCCAGCTCGACGAGCCCAGCTTCGCCTGCCGCCCCGACGCGCCCGAGGAGTTCCTCGAAATCATCTCGCGCACGAACGAGGGCGTCACGGCCTTCATCAGCCTGCACATGTGCTTCGGCAACTACAGGGCGCGGGCCGTCGGCCGCCGCAGCTACCGGCCCCTCTTCCCGCACCTGGGACGGGCGCGGGTGAACCAGCTCGCCCTGGAGTTCGCCAGCCGCGAGATGGCCGAGATCGAGCTGGCCCGCGAGCTGCCGCCGGAGATGGGCCTCGCCGTCGGCCTGGTGGACGTGAAGAACACATGGGTCGAGCCGGCGGATTTCGTGGCGTCGCGTATCCGCGAGGTGCTGCGCCACATCGAGCCGGAACGTGTCCACGTCACGCCGGACTGCGGCTTCTCGCAGACGGCACGTTACCTGGCGTGTGCCAAGATGCGCAGCCTCGCCGAGGCCGCGCGCATCGTGCGTGCGGAGGTGGGGGCACGCGGCTGAAGCCGGCCCCCGCGGGTCGGCCACCACGCCCTCACCTGTCCTGTGGGCCCCACGCGTCCTATTCGTCCTATGGGGCCACTCCCTTCGAGGGCGACATCTCATGGCCGGGTCGAGCTTCGGGCTGCGGTGGGCGTACACCCTGCGCGACTCCGCGCGCCGCCCCCTCCGCTGGCTCCTCGCCCTCGCCGGCATCGTCCTCGGCGTCGCCGCCGTCGCCGCCGTCCTCACCGCCATCGAGGGCACACGCCGCGGCTACGCCACCCTCTTCCGCGCCGCCTCCGGCCACGCCACGCATGAATTGATCCCCCGCGCCCCCTTCTTCACCCCCGACCTCGCCGCCATCCGCAATGCCCCCGGCGTCCTCGCCTCCGTCGGCGTCGTCCAGGCCCCGTCCGCCCTCATCACCCCCGCCGGCCCCCTGCCGCTGCTCGTCCTCGGCATCGACCCCGCCGCCGGGGGCGTCCATGACTTCTCGCCGCCCCTCCCCCACGGCCTCACCGGCGTCCGCCTCGAACGACGCTTCGCCGCCCGCCTGGGCGTCGCCGTCCTCGACGACATCCGCATCGCCACCCCCGGCGGCCCCGCCACCGTGACCGTCACCGGCCTGCACGACGCCACGGGGCCGCTGGCCTTCAACGGCGGGGCCGCGGGCGTCGTCTCGCTCGACCTCGCCCGCGACCTGTTCCGCCTGCCCTCGGGATCCTACACCGCCGTCCACGTCGTTCTCGCCCCGGGCGCCGCGCTCGACGTTCCCGACGCCGACCTCCGCCCCGTCGGCGGCAAGGCGCGTCTCGCCGCCGAGTACCTCGCCGGCATGGAGCAGGCCCACCTGACCCTGTGCGTCGTCGCCGTCGTCGCCGGGGCCCTCGTGATCTTCAACACCGTGCTGATGCACCTCGCCGAGCGCCGCCGCCAGCTCGCCCTCCTCCGCGCCCTCGGCGCGTCCTCCGCCCAGCTCAGGGGCATCGTCCTGCGTCAGGCCCTGCTCCTCGGCCTCGCCGGCGCGTTGGTCGGCGTGCCGCTCGGGGTCGTCCTGGCCGCGGCCGTCCTGTCGCTCAACGCCACCTTCCTGGGCGTGATCACGCCGGCATGGGTCCTCGCCCCGCAGGCCCTCCTCTTCGCCGGCCTCCTCGGGCCGGTGCTGGCCCTGGCCGCCGCCTACTTCCCCGCGAGCGAGGCCGCCTCGCGTCCGCCGCTGCCCGACCTCGCTGGCAGAACGCGTGCCGACGCCCCGGCCCGCTGGCCCGCCTTCGCAGGCGCCGCCCTCGCCGGCTTCAGCCTCGTCTTCGTCATCGCCGTGTGGGCCGGCCGGCTGCCCGGCGCCGCCGCACGCCCGCTGCTCCCCTTCGCCGCCGCACCCTTCCTCGTCGGCTGCGCCATGCTCCTGCCCTCCGCCCTGCCCTGGCTCCTCGCCCCGGCGGCGTGGCTCGCACGCGGCCCCGAATCACGCCTCGCCCTGCGCCTCCTCGCCCGCGAGCCGCGCCGCACCGCCCTCACCGTCGGCGTCCTGTTCGCCGCCGTCTGCGCCGCCGTCGCCTTCGGCAATTCGTTCGAGAACAACCTCGCCGACATCCACGCCTGGTACCGCGCCTCCATCCCCGACGCCTGGATCGTCCGCCCGTCCCCCGCCGACCCGGCCTCCGTCCTCACCACCGCCGCCCTGCCCGACGGCCTCGACGACGACCTCGCCGCCCTCCCAGGCGTCGGCATCGCCAGCCGCATCCGCTTCCTCCCCCTCGACCTCGCCGGCGTGCCCGCCCTGCTCATCGCCCGCGAGGTGCCGCCCGCCATGCCGGCCCCGTTCCTCGTCCATGCCGGCAACGCCGACGCCCTCCGCCGCGGCGAGGCGCTCGTCGGCACCGCCCTGGCCGGACGCCTCGGCGTCGGCGTCGGCGATCACATCGACCTGCCCACGCCCGACGGCCCGGCGCGTGTCCGTGTCGGCGCTGTCGTCAAGGAGTACTCCCTCGGCGGCCTGGCGTTCTACCTCGACTACGCCGAGGCCCGCCGCCTGTTCCGCTTCTGCTCCCCCCACGCCGTCGGCCTGACGCCGACGCCGGGCCGCGAGGGCGAATTGCGACAGGCCGTGTCCGACATCGCCGAAGGGTGGGGCCTGGCCGCCGAGTCGAATGAGCGGTTCAGCGGCATGATCCTACGCGTGGCCCTGGCCGCCCGCCTCTCGGTGGCCGGCCTGATGCTCCTCGTCGCCCTCGTCGCCGCCGTCGGGGTCGCCAACACCCTGGCCGCCAACCTCATCGACCAGACGCGGCAGATGGGCCTGCTCCGCGCCGTGGGCCTGCCGCGCGCCCGCCTGCGGCGGCTGATCCTCTCGCAAGCGTTGATCCTCGGCGGCGCCGGCCTGCTCGCCGGCCTGCCCGCCGGCGTCCTCCTCGCCTGGCTCATGAACATCACCACGCCCGCCCTGCTCGGCCACTTCGTCCCGTTCTCCGTCTCGCCGGCGCAGATCCTCGGCTGCGTGATCGCGACGTTCGCCGTCGTGATACTGGCGGCGTGGGGGCCCGCCCGCCGTGCCGCCTCCCTCGACATCGCCGAGGCCCTCCGCCACACCTGAACCCCGGAGCCCCGCCATGCTGTTCCTGCTCCTCCTGCCCGCCGCCGGCCACGTCGTCTCCGTCTCGGAGCCGGCCAGCGACGCGGGGCGGGCTGCCCTCAAGGCCGGCGGCAACGCCGTCGATGCCGCCGTGGCCACGGCCTTCGCCCTCGCCGTTACCTGGCCCGAGGCCGGCAACATCGGCGGCGGCGGCTTCCTGGTCGTCCGCACGCCCGGCGCCGATGGCAAGGCGTCCGTCTTCGACTTCCGCGAGACCGCCCCGGCCGCCGCCACGAAGGCCCTGTTCGCGACGGGGATCAAATCGCCGTACCAAACCGTCGGCGTGCCCGGCAGCGTCGCCGGCCTGCACCTCGCCCACGCGAAGCACAGCAAGCTCGCCTGGAAGGATCTCCTCGCCCCGGCGATCCGCCTCGCCGAGAAAGGCGTGCCCGTGGATGCCGCCCTCGCCGGCTCACTCAACACCGCCCTGAAACGCGGCAAGGGGAACGCCGAGCTGCACCGCGTCTACGGCAGGCCCGGCGGAAGCGTGTGGAAGGCTGGCGACACGCTCACCCAGCCCGACCTCGCCAAGACGTTGAAACGCATCGCCGACAAGGGCCCTGCCGGCTTCTACGCCGGCGAGACGGCGGACCTGCTGGTCAAGGAGATGAAGGCCGGGGGCGGCCTCATCACCGCCGACGACCTGAAGGGGTACGCCGCCAGGGTGCGCGACCCCATCGTCGGCACCTACCGCGGCCACACGCTGTACCTGCCCCCGCCGCCGTCCTCCGGCGGCGTGTGCCTGCTCCTGATGCTGAACATGCTGGAGACGTTCGACCTGAAGAAAGAGGGGCGGCACTCCCCGCGCACGCTGCACCTCGTCGCCGAGACGATGCGCCGCGCCTACGCCGACCGGGCGCGGCACCTCGGCGACATGGACTTCGTCAAAATCCCCGCCCACCTGACGACGAAGGAGTACGCGAAGAAGCTGGCGGCCTCCATCGTTACATCGAAGGCGACGCCGAGCGAGAAGGTCGCGCCGGAGATCGAGCTGTCGGACGAGAAGCCATCGACGACGCACTTCTCCGTCATCGACGGGGCGGGCATGGCCGTCAGCCTGACGACGACGCTGGAGGACAGCTTCGGCTCGCGGATCGTCGTGAAGGGGGCCGGCTTCCTGCTCAACAACGAGATGACCGACTTCAACCGCGCCGAGGGCGTGACGACACGCTCGGGCCGCATCGGCACGACGCCGAACCTCATCGAGCCGGGCAAGCGCATGCTGTCGAGCATGACGCCGGTGATCGTCGTGAAGGACGGCAAGGCGGTGCTGGTGACGGGCAGCCCCGGCGGCCGGACGATCATCAACACCGTCCTGTGCGTCGTGCTGAACGTGCTGGAGTTCGGCCTCACCGGAAAGGAGGCCGTCGAGGCCCCGCGGATGCACCACCAGTGGTTCCCCGACCGCCTCCAGGTCGAGGCCGGCCTGGCCGAGAAGGCGAAGCCGCTGGCGAAGATCGGCCACACGCTGACGATGGTGCGGGCGCAGGGTGACGCGCACACCATCTGGCTCAACCCGAAGTCCGGCGAGTACGAGGCCGCGCGGGACCACCGCCGCGCCGGGCGCCCCGCGGCGTTCGAGGAGTGACGCTCAGGGCGCGCCCTCCAGCCGCTCCAGCTCGGCGATCTCGTCGGCAGAGGCCTGGCCACGCCGCGCCTTGCGCCCCAGCTCGACGAGGCGCGCGACCCGCGCCTCGGCCGCGTCGGCGCGTTTCTCGGCATCGAGGCGGAGGGCGGCCTGGGCGTCGGCGCGGGCAGTTTCACTTTCCTGGTGAGCCGCCAGCTCCTCGAAGGAGCGGAAGGGCCTGCCGTCTGGGTAGAAGACGCGCATTTCGGGGGAGGCCATCTCGAAGCGGATCTTCAGCCGCGGGCTGGTGAACGTGTCCCTGAACCGCCGGCGGACGAGGGCGCCGCCCATCGGCCCACGGATGAACGCCTGGAAGGTGTTCTTCTGTGGGTCATAGATGTAATACTCCTCAACCCCGTGCTCCTCGTAGAAGTTGAACTTGGCCTCCATCTCCTCGTCGGTGTTACCCGGGGAGAGGATCTCAAAGACCACGGTCAACGGGACGCCGCCCTCCTCCCACTGCCGGTAACTGCCCCGGTCGCCCTTCGGCCTGCCGAACACCACGTACACGTCCGGCGCCGCCCGTGTCTCCGGCTCGCTCTCGACCGGGTACCATAGGTTGTCGGCGGCCACCAGGATGTCAGAGGCGGCCTTGAACAGGGCGCACAGGTTTCCGAAGAGGATGAAGATCCACCGGGCCTGCTTCATGTTGTCGGACATGCGTTGCCCGTCCGAGTCGGGGTAGTGGATCTCTTGCTTGACGCTCATCGCCCGCACCTCCTGTGGTCGTCAGGGTACCATCCCGGCCGCCGCCGTGCCAGTGCGGCCGTATCCTGGCGGGGGACACTTCACCGCAGGTTTCGATCCCCCGCGACCTGCCGCGGCCGAAACACTGACCCCGGCCGGAGGACGCCATGCGCCGCCTCGCCTGCCTCCTCGCCGCGCTCTCGCTCGGCGCCGCGCCGCACATCGATTACTTGCTGACGAAGGAGCAGATCGCGCGGTTCGCCGTCGAGAAGGCCGCCCTCCGCGAGGCCAACGAGGCCCACGCCAGGGGCGATCGCGCCGCCTGCGTCGCCGCCCTCGAGCGCGGCCTCGCCGTCGAGCGAGAGCTGTTCGGCCACGTCCGCCCCGGCATGCTCGACTGGCTCCAGGCGCTGGGCGGTCACCGCGCCGCGCTGGGACGCTTCGACGCGGCCCTGGAGGCGCGGCGTGAGGCGCTCACCGTCCTGCGGATGCGTTACCCGGAATCGCACTGGAAGGTGATCGACGCCACCTGGGACCTGACCGCCCTGAGCCGTCGCGCCGCCTGGGGCCCCGCCGGGGCGAAACAACTGGGCCGCGTCGCCCCCCTGGAGCGGCGCATCCTCGCCCTCCGCCGCGAGAGCCCCGCCCAGGCCGCCACCCTGTGCCGCGAGATGGCGTCCCTCTTCGCAAGCCTCTACGGGGCGGGCCATCCCAACGTCGGCCGCTGGCTCCACAACGCCGGGGTGCTCCTCATGGAGGGCGGCCATCTCGCGGACGCCTGGAACGCCGTGCAGCAGGCCCTCGCCATCCGCTCCCGTGCCCTGGGCGACGCCCACCCCGACACGGCACAGTCCCTCGTGACGCTCACCGCCCTCCTGCGTGACCTCGGCCACCCCCGCGCCGCCGTCCGCGCCGGCACCCGCGCCCTCGCCGCCATGGACGGCGCCCACGGCCCCGGCTGCCCCGAGGCCATCGAGGTGCTCAACGGCGTCGGCCTGAGCCGGGCGGACCTCGGCGACACCGACGCCGCCATCGCCACCCTGCGCGAGGGCCTCGCCCGCGTCAGGGCCAACGGCCTGGAGCGCACCGCCAGCCACGCCCGCGTGCTGAACAACCTCGGCTCCGTCTGGCCCGCCGAGGACCACCCGGCGAAGGCCCGCATCCTGTGGGACGCCTTGCGCCTCAAGATGAGCCTCCTGGGCGGCCGGCACGAGGATCTGGCCCTGACCCTCGGCAACCTCGGGACGGCCTATGCGTCCGTCGGCGACTTCTCCCGCGGGCTCGGCCTGCTCGGCCAGAGCGAGGCCCTGCTCCGCGCCCGCCTCGGCCCGCGCCACCCGTACACGCTGACGATGCTCGGCAACATGGCCAGCGTCAACCTGCGCAAGGGCGACCCCGCCGCCGCCCTCCCCCTGGTGCGCCGCGTCGTCGCCGCCCGCCGCGCCGTCCTCGGCAACGCGCACCCCGACCTGGGCAGCGCCCTCATCCAGCTCGGCCGCGCCCTCGACGAGCTGGGCGACCCCCGCGACGCCCTCCCGGCGTTCGAGGAGGCGGCCCGAATCTCCCTCGCGGCCGGCGGCGAGGCCAACGCCGACTACGGCCTGACGCTCCTCTACCGCGCCGGCACCCTCGTCAAACTCGGCAGGGTGGACGAGGCCGACGCACTCCTGGGCCGCGCCCTGCGGCGGGAGCGCCGCCTGGGGGCCCCCTCCCCGTCCACCCTGGACGCGCTCGGCCTGTCCTTCCACAAGGCCGGCCATCACGCCGAGGCCGCCCGCCTGATGGCCGAGGCCCTCGCCATGAAACGCCGCGTCGGCACGCCCCCCTACGACCTGTCCACGGGGGTCCAGAATCTGGCCGCCGCCTGCTTCGACGCCGGACGCACCGCCGAGGCGTCCCGCCTGTTCTCGCACGCCCTCGATCTGCAAGGCAGCCGCGAGGACACCTTCTCCGCCCACGACGGGCTGGGCCGCTGCCTCCTCCGCGCGGGCGACCCCGCCCGCGCCCGCCGGCACGCCGAGGTCGCCCTGGCCGAGGCGTTCAAGCTGCTGGAGGACGCCGCCCCGGCCCAGTCCGAACGCCAGCAGATGGGGCTCCTCGACCAGGTCGAGAAGGGCATCTGGCTGCGGCTCGCCGTGCCGGAGGCGCCCGGCGAGGCATCGGCGGTGTACGCCCACGTCCTCCGCTTCAAGGGCCTGGCCCTGGCCCATCAGCAACACCGCCGCCGCTTCGCCCGCCTCCTCGCCGAGCAGGACGACCCCCGCGCGGCCGCCCTGCTCCTCGAGATCCGCGGCGTGACGGAGCGCCTCGCCGGCCTCGCCCTCTCCCCCGAGAGGCGCGGCGACGCCGGCCACCGCGCCGCCGCCGCCGAGGCCCTGGACCGCGAACGCGAGGCGTTGGAGGCCGCCCTCGCCCGCATCGGCCCCGGCGCGGCGACACGGCCAGCGCCGGCGTCCCCGGCGGCCCTCGCCCGCGCCCTCCCCGAGGGGGCGGCGTTGATCGACCTGTTCATTTACGTCCGCCAGGTGCCGGATGTCAGGCCCAGTGGGTGGCGCAACGAGAGCGCCCTCGCGGCCTGGGTCGTCCGCCCCGGCAGGCCGCCGGTGCGCGTCGAGCTGGGGACGCCCGCCACGCTCTTCCCCGAGATCATCTCTTTCCGCAACGAGCTGCGGCGGGGCGGGGACGGCGGCAAGCATGGGGCCGAGCTGCGCAATCGCCTCTGGCTGCCCCTGGAGAAGCACCTCGCCGGCGCAGAGACCGTCCTCATCGCCCCCGACGGCGCGCTCTGCGCCGTGCCGTTCGCCGCGCTGCCCGGCGCCAGGCCCGGCACGTCCCTGCTCGAGGAGCGGGCCCTCGCCGTGGTGCCGGTGCCTGCCCTGCTGCCCGCGCTCCTGGGACGCGGCAAGGGCGGCCCGCCGTCGCTGCTCGTCGTCGGCGACGTGGACTTCCGCGCCGCGCTCGGGGCGCCGCCCGCCCGGCTGCTGCCCGGCGCGGACGCCGACTGGCCGGAGCTGCCCGGCACGCGGGACGAGCTGGCGTCGGTGGCGGCGGCCTTCCGCGCGCGGGTCAAGGGGCCGGTGGAAGAGCTGCGCCGCGAGTGGGCGACGCGCGAGGCCGTCCGCGCCGGGCTCCAGCGGCGGACGCACGCCCACCTGGCGACGCACGGCTTCTTCCGCGGCCGCCCCGGCGACGAGCGGGGCGGGGCCATTGCCAGCCCGGCGATGCGGTCCGGCCTCATCCTCGCCGGCGGCGGACGCGGCACGCTGACGGCGCTGGAGGTGGCGGAGCTGGACCTGTCGGGCCTGGAGCTGGCCGTCCTCAGCGCCTGCGAGACCGGCCTGGGGGAGGTGTCGTCCGGCGAGGGCGTTCTCGGCCTGCAACGCGCCTTCCAGGTCGCCGGCACACGCACGACCATCACGAGCCTGTGGAGCGTGGACGACGCGGCGACGGCCGTCCTGATGGAGCGCTTCTACCTCCACCTCTGGAAGGAGAAGAAGGGCAAGCTGGATGCCCTGCGCCTCGCCCAGGTGGAGGTGATGCGCCACCCCGAGTGGGTCGAGGAGCGCGCCAGGAGGCTGTCCGACGTCCGCGGCGTGCGTGGGGCGGGGAAGACGGCGGAGGTGGTCGTCTCCGGCAAGAAGGTGAGGCGCTCGCCGCCGGCCTGGTGGGCCGGGTTCGTCCTCTCCGGTGACTGGCGATAGCGGCGGGCCGCCTCAGGCCGTCCGCCGCATCCCCGCCGGGGCCGCGTCCGCGGCGTGCTTCACCAGACGCTCCCAGGCCGCCGCGCTCGAGGGCACCTTGTTCCCCGCCCGCTGCACGTCGGCCAGCAGGTCGCCCAGCCCGTCGTAGGCCCCCGCCTCCAGCCTCGTCAGGATCGCCTGCAGCTCGTCCGGCAGCGGCTTGGCCTTGGCCGCCCGCCCGCCGGCCGGCGTCGCCGCCCACCCGGACATAACACGGCCGAGCGCCAGCAGGTCGCCGCGTACCGACTCGTCGGCCTCCACCGCCGACAGCCACGGCGGCTCGCCAAGGCCCGTCAACTTCAGCCTGCCGTCCGGGCTCAGGACGAAGGACGACGCCGACAGGTGCCCGTGGACCAGGCCCTGCTCGTGGATCGCGCCGAGGCCCAACACCGCCATCCCCAGGAGACGGTACCAGGCGCCGGGCGCCGCCGCCAGGCCGGGCCAGTCGCCGCTCGGCAGGCCGCTCACCCATTCGCACAGCGCCGCCGGGCGCCCTTGCAGCTCGAAGACCTCCAGCACCGCCGCGACGTGGTCGTGTCGCACCGCCATCGCGGCGCGGAAGCGCTCGCGGAACTCACCGGGGCGCACCGCGTCGGACATCTCCGTCTCGGCCAGGTGCCGCAGCAGGGCCTCCGCGTTGTTGCGCGGGTCGAACACGCGGTACGCCGCCTCGCGGGCCGTCGAGGGCAGCTTGTCGATCACGCGCACCGGGCCGAGGACCAGCGCGTCCAGGTTCCCCGCCTCGATGAGCGCCATCTGGTAAAGCGTCAGGTAGCCGTTCGCCAGCATGAGCTGGCGTAGCGTGCGCCGCTGCCGGCGGGCGTCGGCCCAGAGGACGCTCACCGTGTCGGCATCGACCAGCCCCAGCCCGCGGAGCAATTCGCCGAGCTGCCGGTCCGCCGGCGCGATCTCGTCGGACATCGT
This sequence comes from uncultured Alcaligenaceae bacterium, assembly GCA_964630925.1. Classification (GTDB taxonomy): domain Bacteria; phylum Planctomycetota; class Planctomycetia; order Gemmatales; family Gemmataceae; genus RGDT01. The sequence continues at coordinate 24,657 of CAZVZK010000050.1, read as the reverse complement.
CAGCACCGCCCGCGACGGGTCGCGCGGGCCGGACGGCGTCGGCAGGCCCGCCCTTGAAGGCAGAGGGACCAGGTCGCCCTCGCCCGGCTCCTCGCCCGGCGGCAGGTCCACGCCCGCCAGGTCGCGGAGCTTCTTGCGGTACCACTCGCGCATGTCGATCAGGTGGCGGTCCATCTGCCCGCGCTTCTCGACGACCTGCTGCCGCTCGCGCTGCAATTCGGCCGACTCGGCGGCCAGCCGCGCCGTCACCGCCGCCGCCTGCTTGGCCTGCTGCTCCACCTCGGCGCGGCGCATGTCGAGCTGCGTGCTGCCCAACTGCAGCGCCTGCCGCATCTCGCCCACCTTGCCCTGCCACTCGGCGAGCTGCTGGCGGAAAGCGGCCACGGCCAGGCGGTGCTCGTCGCGCACCACCTGCAATTCCAGCTCCTGCTGGCTGACGCGCTCGGCCTCGGCCTGGAGGTGACGCCGGCCCGCCTCCAGGTCGTCGCGGCTCTGCCGCGCGTAGCCGTGGACCTCGGCGAGGTGCTCGCGTAGCTGCTCGCGTGCCCGGCCCAGCCGCTCCAGGGTGGCGTTGGCCCGCATCTCCAGCTCGGGGAGCTGGCGGACGACGGCGGCGGTCTTCTCTCGCAGGCCGGCGATCTCCTCGCGGGCCAGACGCTCCGCCTCGCGTGCCGCCTGCCGCTCCACGTCCCAGGACAGCCGCTCCGCCGCGATGGCCTGCTTGTGCCCCGCCGCCGATTGCGTGTCCTCCTCGACGCGCCGCCGCATGTCGCCCAGCCGGCGCTCCGTCTCGGCCAATTCGGCGCTGCGCCTCTCCAGCGCCGTCGCGTGGCCGGTCAATTCGACACGCAGCTCGTCCAGCTCGGCCTTCACCTGGGCGTTGCGCCCCTCGGCGGCGCGGCGGGCCTCGTCCTGCTCGGCGGAGCGCAGGCGCAGCTCGGCCTCGCCCTTCTCGATGCCCTGCTGCCGGGCGTTCAGCTCCTCGAATCGCTTGCGCACCTGCTCCTGCAGCGTCTGCAGCGTCGCCTCGGCGCGGGACAGGGCCGCCTCGCGGCCACGCACCACCTCGCGCTCCGCCGTCAGCCGGGCCTGCAGGTCCTCGATCTGCTGCCCGCGCGAGAGGAGCGTCTCGGCCTGGGCCGACTGCTCCGCCGTCACCGCGTCCAGCTCCGCCTGGCGGGCCTCCAGCTCCGCCTGCTCGGCGGCGAACGACTCCTGGGTCTTGCGGAGGTGGGCCACCGCCTGCTCCAGGGCCTCCTTGCGGGCGTCGAACCGCTCGCGCTCGCTCTGCCAGAGCTGCTTGTCGTTGGCGGCCTCGGAGCGCAGGCGCTCGGCCTCCTCCAGACGCGCCCGCAGGTCGTCCTCGCTGGCGGCGAGCATGGCCCGCTGATCGGCCAGCGCCTGCTCCTGCTGGCGCATCTCCTCGCGCATGCGCTCCAGCCGCGTCCTCAGCGTGGCCAGCATGGTCTGCTGGCTCTCCAGGGCGGCGGCCCGCTGGTGCGCCTGGGCCGTGGCGTCGTCCTGCTCGCGTTTCTGGGCGGTGAGCTTCTCGGCCTCGGACGAGAGGCGTCCGTGCCACTCGTCCATCTGGCGGGCCTGATCCTCCAGGTCGCGGGTGTCGCGCTGGAGCTGCTCGAAGCGTTTGTCGATCTCCAGGGCGCGCTGCTCGAGCTGCTTCTGCCGTGTGTCCATCGCCGCCTGGATGCGGTCGAGGCGCACGAGGTCGTCCTTGTGCTGCTTCTGCCCCTTCTCCAGGGCGGCGGCGCCTTCGGCCAGGCGGCGCTCACGTTCGTGGATCTCGGCCAACCGCTGTGACAGCTCGCGCTGATGCTCCTGCTGGCGGCTGGTGAGCATCGAGTACTGCTCGTCGACGAGGCTGCGTTCGCGGTCGAGCTGCTCGGCGCGGGCCTCCACCTCGGCCAGGAGCTGTGAGTACTTCCCCTGCGCCTCGCGCAGCGCCTTCTCCTCGGCGTCGACGGCCTGCTTGCGTTCGATGATCTTGCGGGCGGCGTGCCGCACCGCCTGCTGCTTGGCGATCATCTTCTCGCGCCGGCCCTGGAAGCGCTCGGTGTACAGCTGGCGCAGCTTGCCCAGCTCGCGGCGCGTGCGGGCCAATTCGTCGTCCTGCCGGGCCAGCTCGGCGGCCTTGGCCTCCAGATCCTTGAGGCGGGAGGACAGCTCCTCCTGCCCGGCGGCGATGGCCTGCTCGCGGCGTTCGATGTCGGCGCGGACCGACCCCGCGAGCCCGTCGGCCTGCTGCCGCTGGCGCAACAGGCCCTCGATCTGCACGCGCTGGCGGGCGATCTCGGCGTCCAGCTCCTGCTTCGTCTTGGCCCACCGCGCCTGCTCGTTGCGCAGGGCCTCGCCGGCCTGCCGCAGCGTCTGCTCCCGTGCCTCCATGTTGCGGGCGTCGGGGGCCTCGCCGCCTGCGACGGCCACGGCGATCTCCAGCGCCCCGATGGCGAGGCGGTCGCCGTCGGCGAGGTAGGTGGAGGTGACGGCCCTTCCGTTGACGGTGATGGGCTGCACGGGGGCGAGCTTCCGCAGGCCGGCCCCGCCGGCGTGCTTGCTGATGAGGCAGATGACGGGGGCAAGCCCGGTGCCCGGCAGGCGGAGGTCGCATCCGGGCACGCTGCCGACGAGGAAGCCGCCGTCGCCGACCTCGTAGGCGGAAGGCGGGTTGTTGCCGAGCCTGACTTCGAGTCGGACGGAGGGTCCGGGCCTGGTCTGAGTGGTCATGGGGCCATCCGTGCGCGCGGGGAGGTCCGTCTCCGCCGGCATTGCACCCGAAACGCCCCGCCGGGGCAAGCCCACTTGAGGGATGACGTACCGGCGGCGCCGGTGCGTCACTCGCAAACGCGAGAAGACGAATCAGCGGAGGGACGCGCTCCGCCGCTGGCTCGATGACTCCAAGCGCGGCCTCCACTGCATTCGGTCTGGCTTCGCCGACTCCCGCGCGCTGCAGCTCCACCACCAGGCGGCCAGGACAAGGACGCCAACATCACCGACATGGTGCGGAGCGGCAGCTCGAAGGACGCCATCCTCCGCGAGATCGCCAAGTGCCACGTCCTCTGCTCCAACCGCCACCAGATCGAACACCACGACGAGCGGCATTAACCGGGGCTCGATCTCACTCGGCGCCTGCCGAGCGTCGTCCGCGAACCGGGCGCCGGACCGGGCGCCGGACCGTCCGGGGGCAAAAGCTGGATTGCCCCGGCCCGACAACCCGATTAGAGAAGAGGCTCGGCAAGATCGGCGCCCGTGGACGGCCCCCCGCTCGCGTGGGGTGTACCGCTCCCGGGCAACCTGTTACCGCGGAGCCAGACTTGAACAACCCCGAAGCGCCTGCCACGGCCGTTTGCGTCGTCCCGGCCCCCCACGTCCGCGAGAGCGCGTCGCGGGTGACAGTCCCCATCCCAGGCCGGCATTGCGAAGAGGAGCCGCGGATCGAGCTGATCCGCGAGGGGGAGGTCGTGCGGGCGATCGAGATCGCCTGCCCCTGTGGCCGGCGCGTGCGCGTCCTTTGCGAGTATCCCGGCCCGCCCCACCAGCCGAACGGGAGGGCGGCCGCCCCAGCGGAATCAGCGGGTGTGCGATGATCCAGGCCCTGTCTCGGATGTGGTGGCCGGCCCTGGCGGTGATGCTGCTCGCCGCCGGGTGCGCCCACCACGCCGGCAACTCGGCGCCCCCGCCCAATTTCAGCTACTACCACGCCCAGGACTTCGCCTGGGCCCCCGTCACCCGTGTCGTCATCCTGCCCCTCGTCAACGAGACCGCACACCCCGAGGCCTCCGACCAGCTCCAGCGCTCCCTCCACGCATCCTTCCAGCAGATGGGGCTGTTCGAGGTCGTCTCGGTGCCGCCGCCGCTGGCGGCGCGGCTGGCGCGGCAGGTGCGCGAGGCGGGGCGGTTCGACGAGGCCGAGGTGATCAACCTGGCCCGCTGCACCGGGGCGAACGTGGTCATCGCGGGGACTCTGTCCCACTACACCCCCTACTTCCGCCCCCGCATCGGACTGACCTTGCAGGCGATCAGCCCGGACCTGGGCCGTGTTGTCGGCTCGGCCGACGGGCTGTGGGACGCGAATGACCCCCACGTCGCCTGCCGCGCCCGCCTCTTCTTCGTTCCGAAGAAGTCTCACCTGCAGAAGCTATGCGACTACGCGCGGTGGGCCGTCGATGACGCCTACGCGGCCGACCTCGTCCTCGAATCGCCGCACCTGTTCGGTCAGTTCGTCTGCGGGGAGGCGGCCCGCCTGCTGGTCGCCGACCCGGCCCTCATGGAGGGGCTGCTACTGACCGGCGAGGCGGCCATGTCCGGCAAGGGCACCCGCGTCCCCTGCCCGCCCGCCACGTCGAATTGCGGCGGCCCGGCCAACGGCCCGCCGACGCGCTGACCGCCCACCACGCCCGCGGACGGGCCCGGCGCGCCTCGCGCCGGGCCCGTCTTGATTTTCCCGGCGGCCGGTGTATTTGTCCCCCTCCCGATAACAGCGATTCCGGTTCTCAGGGCCCACGCGGGCCGGGAGGTGACCATGTCCATCGCACCCCTCTCCTCGGCGGGGGCGCTCGGCTCCGTGCCGGCGACGGCCACGGCGGAGGGCGCCGCACGCCCCGCCGACGGCTTCACCCGCGTCCTCGACACCGTCCTCGGCGACGCGAGCCGGGCGGACGCGGCGGCGAGCCAGGCGATCCAGGGCCTGGCGACGGGGGAGGCCGCCGACCTGCACACGGTGGCCCTGGCCTCGGCGCAGGCGGACCTGAGTTTCCGGCTGGCGCTGGAGATCCGCAACCGCCTGCTGGACGCCTACCAGGAAGTGATGCGGATGCAGGTCTGACGCGCGGCCGCCGTGGAAAGGATGGATGAGCGATGGACCTGTTGCGGGGCCTCGGTACGCAGTTGCAGGCGCTTTGGGGGCAGATGACCCCCACGTGGCGGGCCGTCGTCGGCGTGGCCGCCGCCCTGTGCGTCGCGGCGATCGGCTGGCTGCTGTTCGTGCTGATGCGGACGACCTACGAGCCGGTCCTGGCGAACGCCAGCCCCGAGGAGGTCAACGCCGCGGCCGCCCGCCTCCAGGCGCGGGGGATCGCGTACCGCCTCGACGCGGGCGGGGCGATGCTCAGCGTGCCGTCGGAGCGTCTGGTGGCGGCGCGCGTCGAGCTCTCGGGGTCGGCCGGCGCGGCGGGCAAGGGGTTCGAGCTGTTCGACGATTCGCCGCTCGGGATGACGCCGTTCATCGCGAACATGAACTACATCCGGGCGCTCCAGGCCGAGCTGGCACGCAGCATCTCGCAGATCGAGCCGGTGGCGCAGGCGCGTGTCCACATCGTGCTGCCCGAGCCGTCGCCTTTCCTCCGCGAGCAGAAGCCGACGACCGCCAGCGTGGTGCTGAAGCTGAAGACCGGGGGGCGGCTGAACCGCAGCTCGGCGGACGCCATCGTGGCCCTGGTGTCGCGGGCCGTGTCGGGCCTGACCCCGGACAACGTCACCGTCGTCGACACCCGGGGCCGGCTGCTCACGGAGGCACGCTCGGCGGACGAGCGGGCCACCTCCGGACAGCTCGACTACCGGCGGCAGCTCGAGGCGTACCTGGCCTCGAAGGCCGAGGACATCCTGCGCCAGCACCTGGGCGTCCACCGCGTGGCGGTGCGCGTGGCCGCCGACGTCAACTTCCAGCATGTCAAGGAGACGACCACGACGTTCAACCCCGAAGGCAAGGTGGTGCAGACCGAGAAGCTGGTCACGGAGAAGTCCGGCGGGTCGTCCCAGCCCAAGGGCGTCGCCGGGACCGGCAGCAACCTGAGCCGGGCCTCGGCGTCGTCCTCCGGCGCCGGCGGGGGCAAGCAGTCGGAGACGACGCAGACGGACTACGCGTTGTCGAAGACCTCGCGCGAGATGGAGAACAAGCTGAGCGGGATCAACCGGCTGACGGTGGCGGCGCTCGTGGACCTGGGGGGCGGCGAGGAGGGCAAGAAGCTCAGCCTGGCCGACGCCCAGGACCTCGTGAAGCGGGCCATCGGGTTCAAGGAGGGCCGCGACGAGATCAAGGTGACGGACGTGGGCCTCGGCGGCGGGGCGGCGGCGCCGGAGGAGACGCCGCCGGGGGCGAAGCTGGAGGACGTGCTGTCGATCATCCGCACGGGCTGCCTCGTGATGGGTTTGCTTCTGGCGGCGGTGGTGGTTATACTCGCATGGCGTTGGCTCTCGGGCCGGGCCGCGCCGGCGGAGGCGCCGACAGCCCCGGCGGCGTCCCCGAGCCGGGACGTGGAAGACTTCCAGAACATCGCGCGGACGGACCCCGAGCGGGCCGCCCGCATCCTGGGGATGTTGCTGGGTGCGCCGGGCTGACCGTGTCCCTGAGGGGCCCGAGGGGCCATGACAGGCGAGGAGAAAGTGGCCCTGTTGCTCGCCACGCTGCCCCCCGGGGCCGTCGAGCCCATCATCGCCCACCTGAGCCCCGAGGTCGCCGGGCGCATCCGGGCGCGGATGCAGGGCAACGCGCCGACGAGCGGCGACGCCCCCAAGAAGGCCGCCCGCGAGTTCTGCGACATGCTGCGCATCGCGGAGAGGCCCCAGTCGATCCAGGCCGCCCCGCCGCCCGGCAGGCCGGCGCCGCGCCCCGCCGCCGCCGCCGGTGAGGAGGCCGAGGCCAGGCCGGACGCCGTGGCCCTGATCCGCGATTGCCCGCCGGAGGCGCTGGCGCGGGCGTTGCGCGACGAGCGCCCGACGGTCATCGCGCTGGTCCTGGGTTACCTGGAGACGACGCACGCCTGCGCGGTCCTCAAGCTGCTGCCCCCCGAGGCGCGGCACGACGCGCTGGCGCGGCAGGCGCACCCCGTGTCGATCAGCGACGAGCTGGTGGAACGCATCCTCCGGCTCGTCCTCTCGAGGTGCCGTCGGCCGGCGGAGAAGCCGGCGAGGCCGGAGGGCGACGACCTCGTGACCCGCCTCGCGGAGCTGATCCGCTCGCTAGGCGGCGAGGACCGCAAGGAGGTGCTGGGCCGGCTGGACCGCACCGACCCGGCCACGGCCGAGAAGACCCGCAAGCAGCTCTACCGCTTCTCGGACGTGCTGCGGCTCAGCCCGAGGACGCTCCAGAGCATCCTCGGCGAGGTGGACGTGAAGACCATCGCCCTGGCTCTGAAGGGCGCGACGCAGGAGGTGAAGGACAAGATCCTGAACAACGTCTCGCGCAGGGCGCAGCAGAACCTCGCGGAGCAGATGGACCTGATGGCCGAAGTGCCCCCCGCCCAGGTGGACGAGGCGCAGGAGGTCATCGTGCAGATCCTGCGGCGTCTGGATCAGGAAGGCCAGCTCACGCTGTAATCCAGGGGGCCGGGCATGACGGCATGGAGGCCGCAACACACCGCGACGGCCCGGCTGCACGCGCCGCTCGCCGGGGCGCGGCTGGCCGCCCCGGCGGAGCCGGATCCCGAGCCGCCGGCCGCGCCCGCCGTCTCGCCCTCGGCCCTGCTCCCCGCCGAGCCGTTGCCGCCCGAGACGCCGGCCCCGCCGCCTCCCGACCCGTGGGAGGGCGAGATCGGCAGGCGGCTGCAAGAGGAGCGGGCGGTGATCGAGCGGACGCTGGGGGCGATGACGCGGGAGATCACCGCGCTGGAGGCGTGGCGGCGGGAGGAGGCCGAGGGCTGGAAGCGGGCGGCGGCCGAGCTGGGGGTCGCCATCGCGGCCCGCATCCTGCACACGCGGATCAGCGCGGGGGACTTCCCGGCGGAAGAGGTCGTTCGCGAGATGGTGGGGCAGGCGGGGCCGGGGCCGCTGGCGGTGTACCTGCACCCGGAGGACCTGGAGCTGTTGCGCTCGCGGGTCGGCGGCGGGCCGCTCACCGACGAGCCGGGGAGGATCACCCTGCGCGGCGACCCCGCGCTGGGGCGGGGCGATTGCCGCGTGGAGGGGAGGGACGCCCTGGTGCTGGCGCGGCTCCCGGACCAGCTCGAGGACATGCGCCGTCAACTGCTGCGGAGCCTGGGTCATGGATCGCTCTGAGCTGGACTCGCTCTTGGGGGTCGTGGGGCGTGTGCCCCTGGGCCGAAAGGCCGGGCGCCTGCGCGGGGCGGACGGCCTCCTCAGCTGCTCGCTGGCGGCGGCGGTGGGCGACCACTGCGAGATCCGGCCCGGCGACGGCCGGCCGCCGGTGCTGGCCGAGGTGATCGGGTTCCGGGACGGGCTGGCGTACCTCGTGCCGTTCGACCCCCTCGACCAGGTGTCGGCGGGGATGCCGGTGTTGCCGCTCGGCAGCGGCCTGACGGCCCCGGTGGGGCGCGGGTTACTGGGCAGGGTCGTGGACGGGCTCGGCAGGCCTCTGGACGGCAAGGGGGGGCTGGGCGCCGTCTCGCGGCGCGGGATCGGCACGCCCCCGCCTACGCCGCTGGAGCGGGCGCGGGTGCGGCGGCCCTTCGTCACGGGCGTGCGGGCCATCGACGGACTCCTGACGTGCGGGCGCGGGCAGCGTGTGGGGATCTTCGCCGGCTCCGGCGTGGGCAAGAGCACGCTCCTGGGGGAGATCGCGCGGGGGGCCGAGTCGGACGTGAACGTGCTGGCGCTCATCGGCGAGCGCGGCAGGGAGGTCGGGCCTTTCCTCGAGGACTGCCTGGGGGCGGAGGGGCTGGCGCGGTCGGCGGTGGTGGTGGCCACGAGCGACCAGTCGCCGATCATGCGGGTGCGGGCGGCCCAGGCGGCCATCACGATGGCGGACCACTTCCGCGACCAGGGCTTGAACGTGCTGTTCATGCTCGACAGCCTGACGCGGCTCGCGATGGCGCAGCGGGAGATGGGTCTGGCCCTGGGGGAGCCGCCGAGCGCACGCGGGTACACGCCGTCGGTGTTCCGCATGCTGGCCGGCACGGTGGAGCGTCTGGGGAACGCGGCCCGCGGCGGGGTGACCGCCATCCTGACGGTGCTAGTGGACGGGGACGACATGGACGAGCCGATCAGCGACGCCGTGCGTTCGCTGGTGGACGGGCACGTCGTGCTGGAGCGTCGGCTGGCGGAGCGTGGTCACTACCCGGCGATCCAGATCGCGCGGAGCGTGAGCCGCATCGCCGGCGACGTGACGGACGGGGAGCACCAGAGGGCGGCCCGGAAGGTGCGCGCCGTCCTCGCGACCTACGCCGAGGCGGAGGATCTGATCCGCATCGGGGCGTACGCCAAGGGGAGCAGCCCGAAGGTGGACCGTGCCATCGAGCTGATGCCGGCGGTGGAGCTGTTCCTGCGGCAGGAGGTGGGTCAGCGGTCCGGGTTCCCGGAGACGTGCGCGGCGATGCAGCAGATCGCCGCGGCGTGGCCGTTTTGAGCCTGTCGTCGGTCAGGGCGTCCATCCAGGTGCTGAACGGCGGCGAGGGCGAGGCAGTGGGGCAGGGGGGGAAGGCGGCGCAACGCCCCGTCACCCCACCACCACCTGCCGCGCCTCGCCGGAGGGCAGGTCGAGCAGCAGGCACGTCTTCACCGCCGCGCGGTGCAGCGCGCCTGGGTTGATCACACGCGTCGGCCCGCTCACGCGCTCCCCGGCGATGTGGGTGTGGCCGTGGAACAGGAACGCATACGCCCCCGACGCCTCCACGTCGCGCAGCAGGCGGGCGTCGTCGCCGTGCAGGAACGCCAGACGCACGCCCTCGACCTCCAGATGCCCGAACCGCTCATGCAGCGTCGCGCCGATGTCGGCCATCGCCCGCGCCAGCCCCTGCCGGTCCCAGTCGCAGTTGCCGTACACGAAGTGGGCCGCCCACCCGGCGAACGGGGCCACGGCGGCGGGGCTCTCGATGTCCCCGCAGTGGATGACCGCCTCGGCGCCGTCGGCCCTCAAGAGGGCCAACGCCCGCTCGGTGCGGGCGATCTGGTCGTGCGTGTCGCTGATGACGGCGATCTTCATGGCGCACCTTCCACGTTGCCGAATAAGATGTCCCTACTCCGGTGTCGGTGACCGTACAGCCGGGGGTGGGAATTCGACGGAATTAGACACAGGGGATGGCCGGTGTGGGGCGGATTGCATTGCATTGCACCCCCCCCAGACACCCCCCGCAATGAAAATTCCTTCGGAGATTTGCATTTCCTGGCAAGTGGTCAGGCCGCCAACACCGGCGTACCGGTCGCCACCCCCGTCTGATTTTGTCTAATCCGCACGGCCGGGTGAACGGTCACCGGTGTTGTTCTAATGCCTGGGTGCCGAGATGGACGAGGTGACGCAAATTCTGGACGCGATGGGCAGGGGCGAGACGCACGCCGCCGCCCATCTGCTGCCATTGGTCTACGACGAGCTGCGCCGCCTCGCCGCCGCCCGTCTGGCCGCCGAGCCGTCCGGCCACACGCTCCAGCCGACGGCCCTGGTCCACGAGGCGTACCTCCGCCTCGCCGGCGTCCCCAACGGCGACCGGTGGGACGGCCGCGGCCATTTCTTCGCCGCCGCCGCCGAGGCCATGCGCCGCATCCTCATCGACGGCGCCCGCCGCAAGGCCGCCGAGAAGCACGGCGGGGGGCTGCGCCGCCAGGCGCTCGAGCCGGACGCCGCGGCCGTCCCCGAGCCGCGCGAGGACCTTCTCGCCCTGGACGAGGCCCTCACCCGGTTGGAGGCCGAGGACCCCCTCAAGGCGAATCTCGTCAAGCTCCGCTATTTCGCCGGCCTGAGCCTGCCCGAGGCGGCCGCCGCCCTGAACCTGTCGGAGCGGACCGCCGGGCGGCACTGGGCCTACGCGCGGGCCTGGCTGCGCCGTGCCGCCGAGGATGCTTCGGGGGCCCCCTGAGAATTCCTGGCCAGGTCCGGGCCACCATCTCGCATTGGGGGTGGGTGCCGCCGATCCCGAGGGGTCCCGCGATGACGGAGGAACAGGTCTTCCTGGCCGCTCTCGATCTGCCGACCCCTGCCGAACGCGCCGCGTTCCTGGACACGGCGTGCGGCACGGACGTCGGGCTGCGCCGTCAGGTGGAAGGGCTGCTCGCCGCCCACTTCAAGCCGGGTGTGTTCCTCGACGAGCCGGCCACGCTGCGCGCCGGGCGACGTGAAGAGCCCGTGCCCGATGAGAAGGCGCCGGACGATCTCCACTTCCTGCAAGCATCCACCCGCCCCGATTCCCTCGGGCGGATCGGCCACTACGAGGTGCTGCGGGTCATCGGCCGCGGCGGGGTCGGCATCGTCTTCCAGGCGTTCGACGAGGTGCTGCGCCGCGAGGTCGCCCTCAAGGTGCTGTCACCGCAGATGGCGGCCACTTCGCCCGCACGCAAGCGGTTCCTGCGCGAGGCGCGGTCATCCGCGCGGGTCCGGCACGAGAACGTCGTCCAGGTGTTCGCCGTCGAGGAGCAGCCGCTGCCGTACCTCGTGATGGAGCTGATCCCCGGCGAGACTCTCCAGCAGCGGCTCGGCCGCACCGGGCCGCTGGACGCCACGGAGGTCGTGCGCGTCGGCCACCAGATCGCCGAGGGCCTGGCGGCGGCGCACGCCGCCGGCCTCGTCCACCGCGACATCAAGCCCGCCAACGTCCTGATCGAGGACGGCCCGAAGGGGCGCGTGAAGCTCACCGACTTCGGCCTGGCGCGGGCGGCGGACGACGCCAGCCTGACGCAGTCCGGCGTGGTGGCCGGGACGCCACTGTACATGGCCCCCGAGCAGGCACGCGGCGAGGCCCTCGACGCGCGGGCCGACCTGTTCAGCCTCGGCAGCGTCCTCTACGAGATGGCCAGCGGACGCCCGCCGTTCCGCGCCGCGACCGCCTACGGCGTGATGAAGCGCGTGATCGATGACACGCCGAGGCCGATCAGGGATCTGATCCCCGAGACGCCCCGGTGGCTCGCGGACGTGATCGCCCGCCTGCACGCCAAGAAGCCGGAGGCCCGCTTCCAGACGGCGCGCGAGGTGGCCGACCTCCTGGGCGGATGCGAGGCCCGCCCCGACGCGAACGACACGCACACGCACCTCCACCCCATCCCCCGCTCCGCACCCCCCGGCCGCCGTTGGAGATGGATCGCCGTGGCCGCCCTCCTCCTCCCCGCCCTCGCGGCGGTGCTCCTGTGGGCCGCCGGCCTGACGCCCTGGCCGACGCGGCAGCAGACGCCGCCCGACGGCAAGCCGCCCGAGCGGAAGGGGCCGGAGGAGGACTTCACCAACACCCTCGGCATGAGGTTCAAACGCCTCCCGGCCGGCAAGTTCCTGATGGGGTCGAGCGCGGAGGAGGTCGGCCACTGGCTCAAGCGGGTCGATCAGGAGGGCCACAAGCTGTTCCTCAAGGCGGAGGCGCCCCAGCACGAGGTCGAGATCACGAGGCCGTTCTACCTCGGCGTCACGGAGGTCACCGTCGAGCAGCTCCGCCGCTTCATCGAGGCGGAGCCGAAGCACGGCGTCGATGAGCGTTGGCGGAGCCCCGGCTTCGATCAATCGGACGAGCACCCCGCCGTCTTCGTCTCATGGCAGAACGCCGTCGATTTCTGCGCCTGGCTGAGCAAGAAGGAGGGCAAACAGTATCGCCTGCCCACCGAGGCGGAGTGGGAGTACGCTTGCCGCGCCGGCGGGCAGGGGACGCGGTACTGCTTCGGCGACGACGATGCCCTGCTGGGGGAGCACGCCTGGTTCGCCGGCAATGCGAGGGGCGCGACGAAGCCGGTGGGCAGGAAGAAGCCGAACGCCTGGGGCCTGCACGACATGCACGGCAACGTCTTCGAGTGGTGCAGCGACTGGCACGATCTGAACTACTACCTGGGCAGCCCTACGAAGGATCCCCAGGGCCCGCAGAAGGGCTTTGATCGCGTCAAGCGTGGCGGGGCGTACTGCTGGGGGCCGGTGGACGCCCGGTCGGCCTACCGCAGCGCCGGCGGCGGCGGCTGCGAGAGCGGCTTCCGCGTGCTGCTCGTCGTCCCCGAGGGCGGGGAGTAGGCCGGCCACGTCGTGGCGGCAGGCGTCCCGCCTGCTCTTGCCGTAGAGCACGCATCCTGCGTGCTCCTGGCGCTGGGGTCGGCGTGCCCCACGGCTGGGAGCACGCAGGATGCGTGCTCTACGATCACAGAGGGCGAGCAGGCGGGACGCCCGCCGCCACGACAGGGCAATTCCGCTCCGGAATTCCTGGCCAGCCTCCCACCGGGATCTCGCATTGGGCGTGAGGGAGGCCGGGGCGGCCGGGCGACTTGCCCGCCGCCGGCCCTCCCACCCTGACCCGGAGGGCCTCCGATGCCGATCCTGGACTTCAAGCCGAAGCTGGCCTCCGTCGATGAGTCGTGGGGCAAGGACCTCGGCTGGCTCCTGCAACACTTCGAGCCGTTCGAGCCGAGCCCGAAGCACCCCTGGGACCGCAAGACCCGCCCGGCCTCCAAGGACGACTGGAAGATCGTCAAGCCGAAGACCGCCCCCCCTGTCGGCAGCCTCCCCCTGATCATCGAGAACATGGTCAAGATGACCTGGAAATTCGCCGAGCCCCCGAGGGACGCCGCCCGCTCCAACGTCGTCATCGGCGCACGCGGCCAGGCCGCCCCGGCCCTGAGCCAGACGTATCACCCGCAGGTCCGCCCCGTCAAGCCGGACATCACCACGACCTACCCGAATGCGTCGGCCATCGCCTCCGACTGGGGGGTGTTCCGCCAGATCGAACGCACCAACGCGGTCTCCTTCCGCGGCGACAGCCGCTCCCCGCACGAGGTCATCGTCAAGTGCCGCGGCTTCTCCCCGCCCAACACCCGGACCGACCGCTACTACCTGGAGAACAACGTCTTCAAGGCCTTCGCGGACTACCTCAAGCGCCGCTACACCCGCGACCTGAGCCAGGCCGACTTCCTCCGCGCGGTGGACTCGTCCGCGCCGCGGGCCGAGGACAAGAAACTCCTCGTTGATTACATGATGTGGCGCTCGGTCGTCGAGCGGGAGTCCGCCCACATGGGCCGCATGGTCTCCAGCGAGACCCTCAAGGGCTACATCTCCACCTCCAAGTCCATCGACAGCTCCATCAACTTCGGTACCCGCTACTGCTCGACCCCCGGCTGGGTCTACCTCGTGGTCGTCCACGGCGGCTTCATCGTGCCCTGGGACGGGACGAAGCACTTCTGGGGCTCGGAGGAGGCGGAGATCGCGCAGTGGGGCCCGATCCCGGCGGAGCGCATCGTCGGCTTCCGCCGCCTCACCAGGTTCGAGCCGGAGGGGCCCGTCTTCATCCGCCGCACCTTCCGCAAGGCCGAGCCGAAGGCCTTCGAACGCATGTACAACGTGATGAGCGGCATGACGCCCGCGGCGAAATGAGTGGCCCGGTGCCGTGACGGGCCCCCCTCACCACGCCGCGGCGCTCCGCCCGTGCCACGCCTTCACCAGCGCCTCCACGAAGAAGTGCTCGCCCCACGCCACCGACTCATCGACGCCCAGGCCCTTGTGGATGTGGTAGACGCCGTGCTTCAGGATGCCCTCCCACGCCGGATCGCCCTCCGCCAGGAATTCAGGGCCACACAGCGTCGCCAGGATCGTCAGCGCCGCCTCCCGGTATCGCCCCTCGCCCGTCGCCTCCCACAGGTCCCACATCCCGCTCGCCGCGATGGCCCCCGCCGAAGAGTCCCAGTGTTGCGGCGCGTCGGCGGGCAGGTCGTAGTCCCACAATGGCACCAGCCCCGGCGGCGAGCGCCGCAGCCAAAACTCGGCGTTGGCCCGCGCCACGTCGAGGAATTCCGTCAGCCCCGTGAAGCGCCACGCCGCCGTGAAGCCGTACAGCGACCACGCCAGCCCGCGCGACCAGCACGAGTCGCCGGCGTACCCCTGGTGCGTCGTCTGCGCGACGAAACGGCCATCGCCGTCGAACGTCCCCTCATGCGCCGTGCCCCCGTCGGCACGCACGAGGTATTTCGCCGTCGTGCGGCAGTGCTCCAGGGCCACGTCGCGCAGGGCGTCGTCGCCCGCGGCCCGCGCCGCCCAGAAGATGATGCCCACGTTCATCATGATGTCGATGAACAGCGACTGCGGGCCGATGAACGACGCCAGGTATCCACCCTTCTGCCGACGCAGGGCGAGGGTTCGGCCCGCGTCGATCAGTACCTCGCGCAGGCGGGCGTCGCCGGTGAGGTGATACCACCGCATGTACGTCGAGAGGAACAGGAACCCCAGGTCATGGACGTTGCGGTCGTGGCGGCGCGGCTCCAGGGCACGGCTCAACGCCTCCGCTGGGTCGCGCCATGCGTCGTCACCCGTGTGGCGGTACAGCAGCCACAGGACGCCGGGGAAGAATCCCTCGCACCAGTGCGTCCACTTCTCGCCGCCGGCGTCCCAGACGCCGCGCGTGGTGTACATGGGCGATTGGCCGGGGTACTTCGCCAGGACGCGCCGGGCCTGGGCCGCGGCGAAGTCCAGGGCGCGGCCCAGCGTCGGCCGCAGGGCCAGTCGGCGTTCTTCGGTCATGGCTGGGCCCGGTGGGAAAGCTGGGCCGTATGGGCCACCTGCGGCCCACACGGCCCATCAACGACTGAACCTCACGCCGGCTGGACGCCGGGGTCCCTGCCCTGCCGGATGGCGCCCGCGTGCGCCTTGCCGGGCTTGGCCGGCTTCGCCTCGGGCCGGGCGGCGTAGGCCTTCCAGTACTGCCCCGGCAGCATCGCCAGCCCGATGAGCAGGATCTGGCTGATCCAGAACCACGAGCACATCGAGATGAGCGCCTTGTTGAAGCCGTAGCTGTGCAGGCCGATGCCGAGCTGGTTCGTGCCGAACCACGACCACATCGTCACCATGTTGCCGCACAGCGCCAGCACCACCAGGCCACGCTCCTTGATCATCCCGCCCCAGCGGGCGTGCAGGATCAGCGCGTTGATGATGACGACCAGGATGGCCCCGTTCTCCTTCGGGTCCCAGCCCCAGAAGCGGCCCCAGCTCTGGTCGGCCCAGATGCCGCCGAGGACGGTGCCCACGAAGCTGAGCAGCACCGCGAAGCACACGACGCCGTACACCTCGTTCGACAGCGCCTTGCTGCTGTTCTGGTTCAGCTCCAGCTTCTCCATCCAGCGCACGCTCTCGGGGATCTCGCCGGGCCTGTCCTCCGGAGACGGCGCCATGAACCGCATGCCGACCATGATGGAGTACGCGAGGCCGAACAGGAGGATGGCCGCCGCGAGGGGCATGCCCAGCGAGTGCGTGAACGGGTTGTCGTCGATGATGAGGTACAGCAGGCCCCAGTAGACGCCGACGAGGATGCACGCCGGCACCAGGGCGACGCCCAGGATCGACAGGGCGAAGCACACGCCGCTCGACCACGCCGGGTTGCCCCGGTTGCGGAAGAACGCCAGCACCGATGAAGCCAGCATCCGATACAGGTACGCCGTCGCCAGGAACCCCGCGACGAACGTCGCCGTGTACCCCAGCGTCACGATGGTCACGTGCGTCGCCAGCCAGAAGTTCGTGTCCAGCACCGCCTGGAGGACCGCCATCGTGTCGCCGGACCCGCCCAGGTAGTGGGCGATGACCATCGTGCCGAAGCCGAGCAGCGCCCCCATCGCGGTGGGGATGCCGTTCCAGTAGATGCGCCAGTCCATGAACAGGCAGACCAGCACGCAGCCCCAGCCGATGAACACCGCCGACCCGTACAGGTTCGCCACCGGCGGACGCCCGGTCAGCTCCATGCGGTAGTACAGCGCGAACGAGTGGAGCACCACCGTCACCAGGAGAAGCGCGAACGCCGACTCACGCAGCGGCTTCTCCCACACCAGCCACGAGGCGACGGCGAGGATGAAGCACGCGACGTAGAGGAACGCGCAGCGGTAGAACGGCGCGAGCTGGTTGAACCACGCCTCCGACCCCGCCTTCCGCGTCTCCTGAGGCAGGTTGTCCTTCAGGTATCCTGCGTACGCCGCGACCTCGTCGTTGAAGCGCTCGACGTTCCCGCTGGCGTAGGCGGACAGGATCGTGTGGAGGTGCCGGGCGGCCGAGTTCTTCTTCTGGTCGCCGTCGGTGAACGCCTGACGCAAGGTCTTCCAGCCCTCCGGATCGAAGTCGGCGGGCGGCACCATCGCCACCCCCTGGAGCTGGGACAGGGCCCGGTGCGTGTGCATCTGCCGCATCAGATCCAGCGAGCGCTGCTCGACGACATCGAGCGGCTTCTTCTCGTCGGCACGCAGCTTCGCGTTCATCGCCTTGCGGTAGAAATCCGCGAACGGCCTCCTGTCGCCCTTGGTGCCCGCGTTGACGATCTCGCGCATCGAGAAGCGGAACCCCTCGCGCCGCTCCAGCTTCAACATGTTCAGGATCTGATCGAAGTCGATGCGGATGACCGCCTGCGCCTCCGAGTTATCCTTGTCGCCGAGGCCCTTCTCCATCAGCCTCGCCTGGCCGACCAGGTCCTCGGCCTGATCCAGCGCCCGCAGCAGCTTCAGCTCCAGCTCGTTCTTGTTCTGCTTCTTGCGGATTTCGCCGATGTCGGCGGCCCTCTCCTCGGCGACCTCCACGATATCCCGCGCGTTGCGGAGCTGCGCCCTCGGGTCCGGGTCCAGCAACCTCGCCACGTCATCCTCGATGGGCATCTCGAGCTGGAGGTCGATCATGCCCGACGCGCACAGGCTCAGGAACCAGCGCACCGCCGGCTGGTTGTAGCCGTCGGGGTCCTTGTACTCCTGCCGCCAGCCCATCTGCATCAGGTGATGGCGGGCCACCGTGTCGATGGGCTTGTAGCGGCCCTCGTCGAGGACCACCAGCCTCCCGAACGCCGCGAGGTGCATGCGGTCGCGCGGGTTCTTCGAGCTGACGTCGCGCGCCGCCGCGGCGGGACGCATCGTCCCCATGATGTAGCCGACGGCCAGGACGGCCACCAGCCAGGGGGCATAACGGGCCGCTCGCTCCATCACACACCCTTCCTTCCCAGGAAACCGCTCAGCACGAAGCCGAAGTGGATGCACAGGCCGAGGCTCACGATGGCGCACGACCAGTAGGGGAGCTGCCAGCCGGGGTTGCGCACCACCTGCAACACCGTGCCGCGCTCCGTCCGGTCGTTCCAGCCGGACTGGAAGAACGTCTCGCCGCGGTGCCGCAGCGGGTCGTTCATGGCGATCTTGACCTCGCGGTCGTCGCCCGTCTCGGGATCCTTCAACTGCACCAGGCTGGCGAAATTGAGCGCCGTGTTCGTCTGCGGGTAGCGGTCATAGGTGAACTTCTTCAGGAACAGCGAGTACGGCCGCCGGGTCTCCTCGAACCGCAGCCGCACGTCGTACTCCTTCCCCCCCACCTTGATCTGCTGCGCCGTCGAGTACACCGTCGTGAACAGCCAGACCCCCAGCTCCTTCCCCGTCTCCTTGTCGATGAGCTTCACGTACATCGACGGCGTGTCCACCGTCTGTTCGGAGGCCGTCCCGGACACCTCGGCGCGTTTGACGGCCATCCACTCCTTGAGGCCCTTACCGGCCGTCGCGCGGTTGGTCGCGTCCGGCCTCTGGATGGACGAGTTGACGTACCACACGTCCGGCACGATGTCGAACGGCAGGTCGTCGTGGCTGATCGCCTGGCCCTCCTTGCGCAGGAGGCTGTTCGGGACCGTGGTCTCCCAGAGGTGGTCCTTGTCCGCGGGGAGGCTGACCACCAGCTCGAGCTTGTGCAGGTTGATGACGGTGTTGCACGTCTCCCCCTCCTCGATGATCATGCGCCCCTCGACGGCGAAGAACGCCGTGATGAACTCGCCCAGCAGCAGGATGATGAGCCCCGCGTGCGTGACCAGGATGCCCGACCGCGCCCACGTCAGCTTGAACCGCATTATGTGGGCGGCCAGCAGGTTGGCCATCAGCAGCGTCCCCAGCGTCAGGCCCGCCGGGAACGGGAAGGCCAGCGTCGAACGCCACGCCTCCGGCAGCCCGAAGAACTTCTGCCCGAGCTGGATGAGCGTCTGGAAGGGGATGAACACGACGACGGAGCGGAAGTAGTTCTTCGTCACCGTGCCGATGCCCTGGTCGATCTGCGCCAGCGTGCCCAGGAACACCAGGATGAAGGACAGCACGAACAGGATGACCGTGAAGCGCAGCGAGGCCAGCCCCTGCACGAAGACGCCGAGCGGGCCGGGCTTCTCGCGCGGCGCCGGCAGCGCCTCCTCCGGGACGATCGGGGCCGCCGCCTCGGCGGGCGGTTCCTTGGTGATGCTCATCCCTTGCCTCCGGGGAAGTTGACCGACTTGAGGAAGGCGTCGAAGGCGTCCTTGTGTTTCGCGGCCACCGCGTTGGCGGCCATCAGCTTGAAATACCACATACGCCCGTCGCGGCTGACGAGGACCATGAACATGGTCTTCTCCGGCCCCGCGAAGTCGTAGCGGCTGGCCTTCAGCCCTCCGACCCGCAGCTCCGTGGCGGCGGGGGCCCGGGCCACCTCCGGCAGGGCCACCTGCCCGCGCCACCGGTTGATGTTGCCGAGGAGCCCGCCGCCGTCGCCGCCCATCTGGATCACGGTGACCTCGTCCTTGTCGCCGCCCCCGGCCAGGGAGAACGACGCCAGGATCGGCACGAAGCCGCCCCGCGGCCCGGTGTCCCTCCAGCCGTCCGGCACCTTGTACTCGATCGGCCCCTTGCCCGGCGGGCGGACCGGCGGGTCGTCCGGGTCCTTCGGGCCGGGGCCCTTCATGTCCACCAGATGCCCCTCGTGCTTGCCGGCCTTGAACCTCTCGGTCTTCAGCTCCTTCTCCTCGATGGCCGCCAGGCCGAGGTCCTTGGTCCGCCAGCGGTTGACGTTGTCCAGAAGGCCCGACATCTTCCCGGGACGCGAGACCGTCACCTTGGGGGCGATCTTGCCGTGGCCGGCGGTGAACGATGCCAGCGGGGCGAACGGCCCCGCCTCGATCCGCTGCTTCACCCACCCCTCCGGCGTCTTCCAGTCGATCTTGTCCCCGATCTCCAGCGACTTGACGAAGGCG
Source organism: uncultured Alcaligenaceae bacterium (assembly GCA_964630925.1). Classification (GTDB taxonomy): domain Bacteria; phylum Planctomycetota; class Planctomycetia; order Gemmatales; family Gemmataceae; genus RGDT01. The sequence continues at coordinate 4,822 of CAZVZK010000050.1, read as the reverse complement.
TCGAAGGCCGGCACCTGCTTCGCCACGTCATCCTCGCGGCCGAGCAGCTTGACGAAGACCAGCTCCTTGGGGTTCTCCGGCGGGTGGGAGACCACGGCCGCCAGGAGGCGCAGGTCGCCCGACGGCTGCGGCGGCGGCTTGGGCACCTTGTTCTTGCGGATCTCGTCCTTCTCGCAGCCGGACAACGCCAGCGCGAACAGGCCGAAGCAACAAAGGGAGAGCAGTTTGCGCATGAGATGGCCGGAGGGTAGGGGCAGGATCAATGTGGCAGGGTCGGCGCGTGGCGTCAAGGCGGGAGGGCGGGTGTTCGATAGTCAGTCTAACAAGACGGCCCGTCTTTCGTCAACGGGGAGAATCCGCCGGCGGGTCATCCTTGCGGGAGAAGTCCAGGTTGGGGTCGTACTCATCGGGCCTTTCGCGTTGGCGGGCCTGGCGTTTCCGCGCCTCGGAGGCGATGCGCACGGCTTCTTCATCGTCCTTGCCGGCTGTGCTCGCGTACCAGCGGGCGTAGTTGAAGACGGCGAAGGCGAAACAGATCACCCACCCGGGGATGCCGGTGTTGAGGACCATCCACGTCCGCCCGGTGACGAGCTGGTGTCCGAGGAAGAACACCCCCGCCACGATCCAGACGAGCATCAGGACGAAGGCCATCGGCGCACGCGGGTGAGGGGGCACGGCTATTCTACGCAAGCGGGGCCGGGGAACGCACCCCCCCGCCCCTGACCACCGCGGGTTGGGCTTGCCCCGGCGCGGCGGGCGGGTATAAGGGCCACCGACTCGCGGGCGGGCCGCCTCCGTGCGCCCGCCACGCCCACGCCATTCCTTCAAGGTCGGGGAAGTCATGGGAGCGACGATCTGGCTACTCGGTTGCATCCTCGCCCCGGCCCAGCCGCCCGCACCGCCCCCACGCCCACGCGGCCCCGAACACGCCATCGCCACCCGCCTCGAACGCGGGCTGGAGCTGGTCTACCGCGGCACGTTCCGCGAACAGTCCTCCTCCGCCGGCGTCAAGCACCAGCGCTCGTACCGCGTCGAGGCCCGCTTCCTCGTCCTCGATGCGACGGCGGCCGGGGCGGACATCGCCGCCCTCACCCTCGTCCAGGACCGCTCCAGCATCTCGTCCCGCCCCGGCGTCAAGGAGGAACGCGCCCCCGCCTCCGCACGCCTGGAACGCCTCAAGGCCGACCCGCTGTGCAAGCTGTCCGGCGCGGGCCGCACCCTCGTCCCCATCGACGGCCCCCCCACCCTCGAGGTCGGGCCACTCGTTCAGGTCCCGTCGGCACGCGTCCGCGGCGGGCAGGGCTGGGAGGTCCGCGAGGAGGGCCGGCCCGCCATCGCCTGGATGGCCGCCACCCCCGTCGAGATGATCGACGGCCGCAACTGCGCCAAACTGACCGCCGTCCAGCAGTCGGATGAGTGGGAGCGCCCCCGCGCCGACCGCGGCGCCTGGAGACGCCTGGAGACGGTGTGGTTCGACCTGCGCAACGGCGTGGTGTTCCGCGTCGAGCGCGTCATCGAACAGCGGGAGGCCGCCCGCCGCGAGGTGAGCCAGTCCTCGACCCTGCGCCTCGACCTGGAGAGCAACGCACGCCAGCCGGCCTACCTGACCGACGCGGCCCGCGTCGAGATCGGCAAGGCCCTGGCGTTCCGCGAGCAGGCCGCCCCGCTCGTGCCCTTCCCGTCCACCCGCTCGCGCGAGCTGGCCACCCTCCAGCGTGCCGTCGCCCGGTACATGGAGACGTACCCCGCCACGCCCTACCGCGAGGCGGTCGCCGGCGTGAAACGCCAGATCGACGCCGCCTGCAAGGGCGAGGCCGTCACCGTCCACCACGCCGAGCCCGTGAAGCCCGCCGTGGCGGCGGTCGGCACCGAGGCCCCGGACTTCCTGGCCTCCGAGATCACCGGCACCGGCACGGCGCGGCTGTCGCGCTGGAAGGGCCGGCCCATCCTCATGGTCTTCTACCACCCCGGCTCGTACACCGCCGCCGACCTCCTCAAGTTCGCCGGCTCCGTCCACACCGCGCTGGGCAAGCACGTCGCCGTCGTCGGCATGTCGGTCAGCGACGACGCCGTCGCCGTCACGCGGCAGTTGAACGTGATGAAGCTCACGATCCCGGTGCTTTACGCCGGCGGGCTGCGGACGAGCTACGCCGTGGAGGCGACGCCGAAGATCATGATCATCGACTCCGCGGGCATCGTGCGCGGTGCCTACCTGGGCTGGGGGGCCGAGACCGCCGGCGAGGTGATGGCGGAGCTGCGCCGCTGGCTGGGCGGGCGGTGAAGCCGGCACGTCCGGCAAACTCGGCCACGGCAGACGCCCGGGCGCCGTGACGGCGGCCCGGTGCGGGTTGTTCGGGCGGCCGGCCGGCCGATAGGATGGAGTGGGGGCGGATGGAGCCCCCCCGAAGGACGCACACCATGACGGACTACCAGATCCAGGGCAGCACCCGCCGCTGCCTGCGCACCGGGCGGGAGATCAGGCCCGGCGAGAAGTACTACAGCGCCCTGGTCGATCAATCGGGGTCGTTTTCTCGGCAGGACTTCTGTATCGACGGTTGGAAGCAAGGCGGCCCGCCCCCCGGGGCCATCGGCCACTGGCTGGGCCGGCTCCCCGCCGCCGACAGGCCCCGCAGGCAGCCCATCGACGACGACCTCCTCGTCGAGTGCCTCGCCCGCCTGGAGGGCGAGGCCGACCCCGCCCGCGTCAGCTTCCGCTACGTCGTCGCCCTGCTGTTGATGCGGCGCAAGCGGCTGCGGCTGGAGGAGACGAGGGCGGCGGACGGCGGCGGCGAGGTCATGGTGCTGCGGGACGCGAAGGGCGGCAAGAGGCACGAGGTGACGGACCCGAGATTGGCCGACGCGGAGCTGGAGGCGGTGCAGGACGAGGTGTTCCGCGTCCTGGGGTGGGACTGAACAGGAGGGACGGGCATGCGGCCGAACCTGATCCATCTCGCCGTGGCGCTGCCCCTGCTGTCCGGGTGCCTGCCGTTCTTCCCCAAGCGGGACGAGCTGCCCAAGCCCGACGGGAAGGTGGCCGCGGCGACGACGGCGACGGAGGCTTCGCTGGTACGCTACCTCAACGAGCAATCGACGCTGCTGGGGTCGGTCAAGGCGAAGCTGGCCGCCGACGTTTCGGCGTCGGGCCGGGCCATCGCCATCGACGGGACGATGGCGTGCGAGAAGCCACGCGGCTTCCGGCTGCGGGCGAACACCATCGCCGGGCTGTCGGTGGACATCGGCTCGAACAACGAGGAGTTCTGGTTCTGGATCAAGCAGGGCGACCCGTATCAGTTCTACTGCTCGTACAAGGAGCTCGCGACGGGCAGGGTGCCTGTGCCGCTGCCGTTCCAGCCGGAGATGGTGCTGGTGGCGCTGGGGATGGCGACCTACGACCCGGCGGGGAAGTATGAGCTGAAGGACCACCGGGCCGACAACACCCTGGAGCTGGTGGTGGACGCGACCGCGCCGGACGGCAAGGCGGTCAAGCGGTCGGTGATCTTCCGGCGCAACGTGGCCCGGGCCGGGCAGGCGCAGGTCATCGGGCACGTCATCCGCGACGGCTCGGGCAAGGTGCTGTGCGAGGCGAAGATCACGGCGATCCACGTCGACCCGGATTCGAAGGGGATCGTCCCGTCCCGCGTCGAGCTGAAGTGGCCGTCGGAGAAGGAGAAGCCGACGATGACGCTGATGCTCCAGAACATCCAGGTCAACGCCCTGTCGAGGGAGCAGGCGGCGGCGCTGTTCGTCCGCGAGCCGATCGCGGGGGTCCGGGCGCTGAACCTGGCGACGGGCAGGCCGGACGGGGCGAGCATGTCGGGCCGGGCCTCGCGCTGAGCGGGTGTCGGGCGGATTTCATTCTCGTATACTCGGGCGTGGGTGGCATTCCGACCCGTGCCCGAGTGTCTTCCCATGTCCACGCTCGGCTTCCGCTGCTGGTACTGCGAACGGCTATACCGCGTCGAGGGGTCCGCGGCCGGCGAGGTGCGCCGCTGCGGCTGCGGCAGCAAGTACCGCGTCCCCCGGGCCAACGGCGGCGACAGCCGCTACCGCACCCTCACCGACCGGCTCGTGGAGGCCGTCGTCTACGGCGGAGGGGGGGCGATCATCGGCTTCGGGCTGTCGCTGCTGGTCCTGCGCCTGTTCTTCATCACGCGGTCCGGCTACGGCTTCGCCCTGCAGCTCATCCTCGTCTGCACCGTCGGGGGCCTCCTGGCCGGCCTGCTCCTCGGCGAGGCCGGCATCACCATGCTCGGCCGCTGGGCTCGCGCCCGAGAGGGGGACGAAGAACGATGGCTCTGACCGACCAGCAGCTCGCCGGCCCGCTGTTCACCATGCGCCTCATCGTCTCGGCCCTCCTCGTCGGCCTGGTGACGTTCGCCGGGATCGCCGTCTATCTGGGCGTGACCGGCCCCGCCCCCAGGCCCCCCGAGCTGCCCATCATCACCTACATGGGCTTCGGCATGCTCGCCGTGTGCGGCGTCCTGAGCTTCGCCCTGCCGGGGCTGCTCGCGCCCAACATCGTGCAGAAGTCGGTCCTGACGCACTCCGGCGATCCGGCCCACGCCCTGGTGATGGCCCACCAGACGCTGCTCATCATCTCCTGCGCCCTGTGCGAGGGGCCCGGCTTCCTCTGCCTGATCGCCTACATCGTCGAGCGGCAATGGCCCGCCCTGGTCGGGGCCGGCCTCGCAGCCGCCCTCATCGCCCTCCGCTTCCCCACGGCGGACGGCGTGCGCTCCTTCGTCGCCCGCTACACACGCGGCTAATCCCAATACCGTCAAGAGACAACGCGGGTAGCTTATCCCGATTCACCGTGACGGTC
>CAZVZK010000049.1:0-63888 GCA_964630925.1 uncultured Alcaligenaceae bacterium | reverse complement strand
CAAGGACTTACGTCTTCCTTGCAATAGACTCTGAAGGGGTGGGCTACGAACCGAAAGCCCCCTAAAGGGGGCTGGGAGCAGGTCATTGCTCGTCTTCAGGCCCCTTCAGGGGCCTTGGGTTTGTAGCCCACCCCTTCAGGGGTGGGCGTCACCCCGCGCACCGCCGCATGTACTCGATGCTCTTCGACGCGATGGTCTCCGCGTCCGGCGTGTAGTCGAACACCTCGACCGACACCCACCCCCGATAGTCAATGTCCTGCAGCGCCCGGAAGATCGGCACGAAGTCCGTCGCGCCGAAGCCGGGGCCGCGCAGGTTCGGGTCGTTGGCGTGGAAGTGATACATCGACGCCCGGTGCCTGCGGATCAGGTCGGGCGCCGGCGCCTCGTCCGTGCTCATCGCCTTCACGTCCAGGTGGAGTTTGAACGCCGGGCTGCCGACGCGGGCGATCATCTCCTCGCCCTCCGCCGCCGTGTTGATCAGGTCGGCGTCCGGCGGCGACAGCGGCTCGACGCACAGCTTGACCCCGGCGTCCTCGATGGCCGGGGCGGCCCGGCGGAAGGTGTCGGCCGCCCACCCGGCGGCCTGCTCCCTCGTCGCGCCCTCCGGCACGCGCCGCTGTGCCGGCGAGCCGAAGACCATGATGTCGCCGCCCAGGTCGGCGCAGCAGCGGGCCAATTCGCCCAGGTACGCCGCCGTCCCCTCGCGCACGGCCTCTTCCGGCGACGTGATCGACAGGCCCGCCGTCTTCGCCAGGAGCCAGTGCAGGCCGATGATCTTCAGGCCGCAGTCCTCGGCCTGCTTGCGGAGCAGGGCGCGGCGGTCCGCGGGCACGTCGGTGATGCGCGGGGCCAGCGTGAATGGCGCGATCTCCAGGCCGGTGTAGCCGACGGAGGCCGCATGCTTGCAGACGCGGAGGTGGTCCCAATCGCCGTAGGTCTCGTTGCAGATGGCGTAGCGCATCACTTGCCCTCCAGCGTGACCGTGGCCGACTTGCCCTCGCCGACGAGGATGGTGACCTCGGCCTTGTCGCCGGCGCGGGCGATGGCGGCGTAGAACTCCGCGGGGTTGGCGACGGCCACGCCGTTGACGTGGGTGAGGAACTTGTCCGGCTGGAGGCGGGCCTTGTCGGCGGGGCTGCCGGGGATCACCTCGCGGACGACGACGCCGACGCCGGGGTCGCGTTCGCGGCCCAGCAGGGCGAAGGGGTTGCGCTGGGCGTAGATGCTCGACCAGTCCACACGCAGGCCGAACCTCGCGGGGGGGCGTTTGGCCGCCACCACGGGGCCGGGGACGTAGAACTTGGCGAGGGTGACGTTGATGGCCTGACGCGCGCCGCCGCGGAGGACCTCGACGCGGGCCGTGCGTCCGGCGAGGACCATGCCGACGTGGAGGAACAGGTCGTCGTTCTTGCGGATGGGGTTGCCGTCCACGGCGACGATGACGTCGCCGGCCTTCAGGCCGGCCTTGGCGGCGGGGGAGCCGGCGGAGGTGCGCCCGACGCGGATGCCGCGGCCGGCGCCGAAGCGGTCCGGCTCGAGGACGATGCCGAGGAAGCCGTACTCGACCTCCTGGCCCTTCTTCAGGACGTCGATGATCCGCTGCGTGCTCACGTCGAGCGGGATGGCGAAGCCGCCGGGGGTGTCGCCGCTGACGCCGGCCAGGGCCGTGGCCAGGCCGACGGCCTTGCCGTCGAGGTCGAGCAGCGCGCCGCCGCTCACGCCGGGGGTGATGCGGGCGTCGGTCTGGATGAGGGTGCCGTAGTGGTGGAGGGTGAGCTTGTGACGGCTGGTCTCGTCCTCGTCGGCGGGGGCGGGGACACGCTGACGGAGGTTGGAGACCAGGCCGTGGTTGACGGACGGGCCGGAGTCGCGGTAGCCGAAGGAGAGGGAGAGGAGGAATTGCCCCTTCTCGACGACGCCGCCGTCGCCCATGGGCAGGGGCTTGAGGCCTTCGGGCGGGTCCAGCAGGCGGAGGACGGCGAGGTCGCTCCGGGGGTCGCAGGCGTGGATGTCGGCCCAGGAGCCGGGCTTGCCCTCGAGGCGGACGTAGATGCGCGTGGCGTTCTTGACGACGTGGGCGTTGGTGAGGATGAGGCCGGAGGCGTCCACGACGATGCCGCCGCCGTAGGACTCGGGGACGTGGCCGCGGGCGCCGAGGTCGTGGGCGTCGATCTTGCGGAGCGCGCGTTTGTCGCCGGGGGGGATCTTCTTGCGGGCCTCCTCGGCGTCGAAGCGTCCGAGGCGGTCGGGGCGCTCGGGGTCGGGCTTGACGCCCCAGTGGGGGTCGGCGGCGTAGGCGTCGCTGCGTGAGACGAGGACGCAGGCGACAGAGGGGCCGGCCTTGCCGGCGGCTTCGGTCACGCGCTTCTGCATCTCCTTCAGGAACCTGGCCGCGTCCTGGCCCCAGGCGAGCGTAGGGGCGAGCAGCAGCACGAGGAGGACGGTGCGGGCCATCGGCGGCTCCTGTCGGGGGTGGCAGGGGCATCTTAGGGGCGGGGGCGTGGAGGATGAAGGCGGGGGGATGAAATCGTGGCCGGGGCGGGCGTTCTCGGGGTGGGCCAGCGCGAGCCCGCGGGCGGCGGCGGGCCCATCCCAGGCGCCGGCGGCCCGAGAGCCGGCGTCCACGGCGGACATCGCCCGCGTGGGGCATCCCGGGCCCATCCAGCGCGGCTTTCATCCGTGCTCATCCGCGCGATCCGTCGTAGAATGTTTCCTCGTCACGAAGGAGACGAAATGAGCATCGACCCTCTCCGCCGCCGACTGCTCCAGCTCGGCGCCGGCCTCACCCTCGGCGGGCTGTGGCGTGCCCAGGCGGCCCTGTCGCCGCAACCGGCCCGCAGGCCAGTCAAGGCGTGCATCCTCGTCTTCCTCTACGGCGGCCCCAGCCACCTGGAGACGTTCGACCCCAAGCCTCTCGCCCCGTCGGAATACAGGGGGGAATTCAAGCCCTTAGCCACCAGCGCAACCGGCGTCCGCATCGGGGAGCATCTGCCCCGGCTCGCGAGGTTGATGCACAAGGCCGCCATCGTCCGCAGCATGCACCACGCGGAGCACCTGCACGACGCCGGCTCCATCCACGCCCTGACGGGCCGGCGGATCGAGGGCCCCGACCGCGAGCTGTTCGCCCCACTCCCCCAGTTCTTCCCAAGTTATGGCAGCGCCGTGGCGGCCCACCGCCCGCCGTGCGAGGTGCCGTTCGCGTCGCTGCCGTTCGTGTTCAACAACGTCGTCCCCACCCCCGCCCAGGGCGCCGGCATCCTCGGCCCCGCCTATGACCCGCTGCTCATCGAGGGCCACGGCACCGGCTACCGCGCCGAGGCCTTCCGCCCCGCCGAGGGCGTGGACCGTCCCCGCCGCGAGTCGCGCCGGTCGCTGCTCCACGCCATCGCCAGGGCGCCGAAGGACCCGCTGCGCGAAAAGGCGCATCGCCTGCTCGACTCGCCGGCGCTGCACCGCGCCCTCGACATCGACAAGGAGCCGGCGCGGGTGCGCGAGCGCTACGGCTTCTGGGACGGCCTGAGCCGCATCCGTGGGCAGAACTTCCTCCTCGCGCGGCGTCTCGTCGAGGCCGGCGTGCCCTTCGTCAACGTCTACGACTTCAAGCAGCAGGGGCAGAACTGGGACGCCCACGCCAAATGCTGCGAGCAGCACAGGACGACCCTGCTGCCGCCGCTCGACCGCGGGCTGTCCGCCCTCATCGAGGACCTCGACGCCCGCGGCATGCTGGACGAGACGCTGATCGTCGTGACGGGCGAATTCGGGCGGACGCCGAAGATCAACGGCAACGCCGGCCGCGACCACTGGCCGGAGTGCCACAGCGTCCTGCTCGTCGGCGGCGGCGTCGCGGGCGGCGGCGTTCACGGCTCGAGTGACCGCCTGGGCCAGTTCCCGGCGTCGAGCCCGGCGACGCCGGGCGACCTGGCGGCGACGATCTTCTGGCGGTTCGGCATCGCACCGGGGACGGAGATCCACGACCACGCGAAGCGGCCATACCCCCTGGCGACGGGCAAGCCGCTCGAAGGCCTGTTCTGAGGCTCACTCCACCAGGGCGTCGGGCTCGGCGACCGCGCGCACATACCGCGCCAGCAGCATCTGCACGCCCAGGACGCGCTGCCAGTCGTTGAACGACAGCGTCACCTGGGTCGCGTCGTCGTTGGGGCGGATGTTCTCCGTCGCGGAGATCAGGTGGCGGTGCAGGAAGTCGAGCATCTCCGCGAGGCGGGCCGCCTGCGACGGGGAGAATTTCTGGGGCAGCGGCGGGAGCGCCCGCCCGGCGATGGAGAAGTTCCCCGACTCCGCCGTGATGTGCTGCGTCGGGTCGAGTTTCACGTCGAGGTCGTCCGAGCCGATGCCCCCGTGGGGGGATTGCAGGGTGCCGGGGGCGACGTGCGTCAGCCCGGCGGGGCCGTTGGCGGGACGCGTCGAGGCGTGCGTCTCCATGCGCGCCCGGATCTCCTGCTCGGAGCCGAAGAGCAGCAGCGAGCGTCCGATGCCGACGCGGTCGCCGGCCTGGAGGCGGCGGATCTGCACGACGTTGCCGTTGACGCGCGTGCCGTTGGTGCTCTCCAGGTCGGTGAGGATGACCTCCCCGTTGTCGAACTGCACCTTGGCGTGGAAGCGGCTCACGCGCTCGTCATTGAGGCGGAGGATGTTCCCCTCCTCGCGCCCTATGGTCACCGGGGTGGCGAGCTCGCGGAAGACACGGCCCTTGTCGATGCCTTCGAGGACCTGGAAGGTGACCGCCGGCATAGGCAACTCCTGAACGGCCCAGCCCGCGTCCCGCCGGTGGGGAGGCCGGCGCATGGATTCGGGGCATTCTGGACTTATACCAGAGCCGGCCCGGCGGGGAAAGGGGGGAAGACGTGGGGCGGCGGAATTGGCGCCGCCCGCGTACCCGGCTTCACCCGCCGATCCGGAATCTCCTCCCCACCCCGCAAGATCGTAAGCTATACTCCCCATAACCGTCGATCCCCTCGACCGTATCGCCTCTACCCGGCGGCCGGCCCCCCTGCCGGCGGGGCCGCTCAGGAGCGCGGCTGATGTCCACCATGTTGCACTGCACACAAGGCCACGATTGGGAGTGCCCCTCCGGAGCCACGGCGGCCGCCTGCCCCGAGTGTGGCGAGCCGGGTGGCCTCGACTGGGACGCCAGCTCCCCCTGGCCCCACACCCCGGATCTGGAGTCCTGCCCGGCCACGGTCCTGCGCCCCGCCCTCGCCGACGCCCCGCCGGCCTCGCCGTCGCGCACCATCCTCCGCCCCGCCCTGGCCTCGCAGCCGGTCGTGCCGTCGCGCCGCCTCGACGGGGGGTCGGCCACCCAGCACATCACCGGCACGGGGCAGGCGCCCGCCCGCGCCGGCTGGCCCGACCTGCCCGGCTACGAGATCCTCGGCGAGCTGGGCAAGGGCGGCATGGGCGTGGTGTACAAGGCCCGCCACCTCGCCCTCGGCCGCGTCGTCGCCCTCAAGATGATCCTCGGCGGCAGCCAGGCCGACGCCGGCGACAAGGCCCGCTTCCAGCGCGAGGCCCAGGCCGTCGCCAAGCTGCAGCACCCCAACATCGTCCAGATCTTCGACGTGGGCGAGTTCACCGGCAACGGCTACTTCAGCCTCGAATTCGTCGAGGGCGGCAGCCTCGCCGACCGCCTCAAGGCCGGGGCCCTGTCCGTCCCCGAGTCGGCCCGGCTCATCGAGGTCCTGGCCCGCGCCGTCCACTTCGCCCACGACCGCGGCGTCGTGCACCGCGACCTCAAGCCCGCCAACATCCTCCTCGGCCAGCGCCGCGAGGAGGACACCGGCGCCTCCGCCCAGGACGGGGTGGCGTGGGCCGGCGTCGTGCCCAAGATCGCCGACTTCGGCCTCGCCAAGCAGCTCGACGACGACACCCACAACACCCGCACCGGCATGGTCGTCGGCACGCCGTCCTACATGGCCCCGGAGCAGGCCAAGGGGAAGGAAGTGGTCGGCCCGCCCGCCGACATTTGGGCCCTGGGCGTGCTGCTCTACCAGCTCGTGACCCAGAAGCTGCCCTTCGTCGGTGACTCGCCGATGGAGGTGCTGATTAAGGTCTCCGAGGCCGAGCCGGACGCGCCGTCGCGGCACGCCCCCCGTCTGCCGCGCGACCTGCAGACGGTGATCCTCAAGTGCCTGGAGAAGGACCCGCGGCGGCGCTACGCCAGCGCCCGCGAGCTGGCCGACGACCTCGCCCGCTTCCTGGCCCACGAGCCGATCCTGGCCCGGCCCGTCAGCGGGCTGGAGCGGGCGGCGCGGTGGGTGAAACGCCGCCCGGCCACCTCGGCCCTGCTGGCCGTCGCCGCCCTGACGCTGTTCAGCCTCCTGGGCACCGTCGCGGTCTACATGCAGTCCGAACGCTCGCGCCGCGCCGCCGCACTCGCGGATGTGGACCTGGCGCTGCGCAGGGCCGGGGAGGCGAAGGGCCGGCAGGCCTGGGGTGAGGTGCGCACCATCCTGGAGGCGTCTCGCTCGCGCGTCATCCACGAGCCCGCCCTGGCGCCGCGCCGCGCCGCCGTCGAGGGGCTCGCGAAGGAGGCCGACGGCCAGGAGGCGGCGCGGGCGGCTTTCCGCTCGTTCGTGCTTGCGCGCGACGACGCCCTGTTCCACGCCACCCTGGCCGCCGACGCCCCCGCCCAGCGCGAGCAGACGCGCCAGAAGTTGCTCAACGCCCTGGCCCTGATCGGCGGGTCGGCGACGCGCGAGCCCAAGGCGCCGGAGTACGCGACCCCCGGCGAGAAGAAGGAGATCGTCGAATCGGGCTACGAGCTGCTCCTGGCCCTGGCCGAGGCGGCGTCGCGGCCCCTGCCGCGGCAGACGAAGGGCGAGGTGCGCGAGGGCGCCCGCAAGGCGCTGGCGGTCCTCGACACGGCGGGGCGGATGGGCATCAAGACGCGTGCCTACCACCTGTTCCGGTCGCGCCTCATGCTGACCGACGCCCGCAAGCCCGATGCCGACGCCGAGGAGCGGAAGGCCTGGGGGGCACAGCCGGGCGGCGCGCTGGACTGCTACCTCACGGGGATCGAGCAGTACCGCCGCGGCGAGACGGAGGACGCGGAGGAGTGCTTCGCCGACGCCCTGCGCCGCCAGCCGGGCCACTTCTGGGCGCGGTACTTCCGGGCGCTGTGCCTGCTGCGGCTGGACGATCTGGCGGCGGCGGAGGCGTCCCTGACGGGCTGCCTGGCCCAGCGTGAGGTGGCTTGGATCTACCTCGTTCGTGGCTACGTCCAGGGCGTGCGCGGCAAGGAGGAGGACTCGGAGCGCGACTTCGGCGATGCGATGCGGATGCTGGCCGAGGGGGGCGATTCCAACGCCCGCTTCGTCCTCTTCAACAACCGGGCGGTGGCGCGGCTGTCGGCGGGGAAGGCCGCCGAGGCACGCGCCGACCTGGAGCAGGCCGCCGCCCTCCAGCCCGACCAGTTCCAGCCCTTCGTCACCCTGGCACAGGTCCACCTCGCCGACCACCCGGCCGGCCAGGCGCCCGCGGCGGCCAACTGCAACCGGGCCCTGTCGGCGATGGGCAAGGCCGTCGAGAACGCCGTCGCCGGGTTCGCCCGCAAGGACATCGACGCGGCGACGCTGGCGGGCGTGTACCGGCAGCGGTTCCGGGTGGCGAACAAGGCGGGCGACGTGCTGCGTGCCCAGGCGGACATCGACGCGGCGCTCGCGCTGGCGGGCCTGGAGCCCGACTTCGCCGCGGCCCTGCACCGCGACCGCGGACACCTGCTCTTCCGCGTGGGGCTGGTGCGCTCGGCGGAGGAGGCCTACGGCCGGGCGCTCACCCTGGCGCCGAGGGACTCCGAGACCTGGCGCTGGCACGGCGAGGCGATGCTGCGGCTCCGCGAGGACCGCAAGGCGGAGGCCAGCTTCACACGCGGACGCGAGCTGGCGCCTCGGCCCGACGCCGGGATCGCCCGTGGCCGCGCGGCGGCCCGGCTGCGCCTGGGCGACCTGCCGGGGGCGCTGGAGGACTTCGCGGTCGCCGTGGCCCTCCTGCCCAAGGACGGCGCCCTGCGCGTGCAGCGTGGGCAGGCGTACCTCGCCGCGCGGGCGTGGAAGCAGGCCGAGGAGGACTTCGACGCGGCCGCAGGCCTCAAGGCGGACCCGGCGCTGACGTTGCACGGCGCCGGCATGGCCCGTCTCCAGCAGGGCAAGGTGGCGGCCGCCCTCAAAGACGCCAGGGCCGCCGCCGAGGTGGGCAGACAGCAGCCGCGTCAGCTGGTGGCGCTGGCGTCACTGCTGGCCCAGATCTCGGCACGCCCCGAGGCGGCGCGCGACGCCGGGCCCTGCCGTGATCTTGGCGCCGCCTTGCTCGCCCGTGCCCTCAACGCCACCCCCGCCGGCGAGCGCCGCGCCCTCTGGCGCTCGGCGGTGGCCGGCGAGCCCGCCTTCGCCCCCCTCGCGGGGCACAGGACTTTCGCCGCCCTTGCCAGGGCCCACGGCGGCATGGACGCCCGCTGACCCATCTCCCGAGAGACCTTGATGCACGACAGGAACAGGATCGCCCGCCCCCTCCTCGAACGGCTCGAGGCACGCTGCGTCCCCGCGCTCCTCACCTGGCTCGGCGCCGTCAGCGATGACTGGTCCGACGGCAACAACTGGAGCCTGGGGCTCGTCCCGGATGCGAACGACGACGTGGTCATCGTCGGCGGCGCCAACGCCCCCGCCATCACGTCCGGGTCGTTCGAGGTCCGCTCGATCCTCGGCACCGGCCCGCTGACCGTGTCGGGCGGCAGGCTTGACGTGCAGTCGGCGTCCTCGCTGTCGTCGGTCATCATCACCGGCGGCACCCTGGACTTCGACGCGAAGGCCACCCTCGGCTCGGTGACGCTGTCGGGCGGGAAGCTGGAGGCAGACGGCCTCGATGTCTACGGGACGTTCGACTGGTCCGGCGGCACCCTGAAGGGTGACGGGCTGGGCAACCTGTACGGCCAGACCACGCTGTCGGGCGGGGACAAGGAGCTGGACAGGTTGACGCTGCGCAACCACGGCACGATGACGTGGTCCGGGGGTGACGTGGACGAGGCGGGCGGCGGGACGTTTGAGAACAAGGGGCAGCTCACCGTCACCGCGTCGGCCGCCTTCGACCCGGACTTCACGAACACCGGCTCGGCCGTGATCAACACCTCGGGGACCGCCGCCTTCGGCGCGGTGGCGAACACGGGGACGGTGACGCTCGACGGCGGGCGGTTCGACGTGTCGAGTTACACGCAGACGGCGGGCACGCTGGCCCTGTCCGGCGGCACGCTCGCCGGGTCGTTCAAGTTCCTGCTCGGCGGCACGATGACGGGCGGCGGGACGGTCGAGGGGTCGCTGACGAACAGCGGCGCCATCATCATCCTCGGCCAGGGCCAGACGCTGACGGTGACGAATGATTACAAGCAGTCCGGAACGGGCGTGCTGCGCGTTTTCGTGAACACGGCGGGGGCGGACGGCCGGCTCGTCGTGGGGGACCGGGCGACGCTGGGCGGGACGCTGGACCTGCGCGTGTCGGGGCCGGCGGTGAATTCGCAGACGACGGTGGTGTCGGCGGGCTCCCGCTCCGGCGAGTTCGGAGGCGTGAACCTCTCGCTGCCCTCGGGGGCGACGGGGTCGGTGGCGTATGCGGCGAAGACGGTGAGCGTGGCCGTCGCGCCCTCGGCGCCCGCGCCGACGCCGAAGCCGCCGCAGGCGCCGGTCGTGCCGTCCACGCCGGCCACGCCGGCCACGCCGACGGTGGAAACGTCCGGCGGGACGACGGTGACGAACACCACATCGGGGGCCACCGACGACGTGTCGGGCGGCGTGGCGTCCGCCCTGACGCCGCTGTCGGCGGCATCGACGGCGCGGGTACTCACGGGCGCGACGGCGCCGGTGTCCGCGGCGGTGCCCGGGGCGGTGCAGCAGGCCCCCGTGGACGTGGGGGCGGTGCTGGTGGCGGCGCCGGCGGGGGGGCGTAACCTGACGGGCGACTGGGGCGTGGCGGTGGAGCAGGCGCGCGAGGCGGCCGAGGCGATCCTGGCGTCGGTGGTGCCGGTGTTCCCGGAGGTGGACCTGCCGGAGAGCGCGAGCGAGCTGCGGGGGATCCAGCTCGGCGGGCAGGCGCGGAAGCGGCTGTCCCACCAGGGGGGGGCGTCGCTGTCGCCGGTGGCGACGGTGCAGACGGAGGACGATGGGCCGTCGGTGCAGCAGGAGCTGGCGGATCGGGCGTTCTCGGGGCTTCTGGACCCGGCTGGGCGTCTGGGCGTCTGGGACGGCCCGGACGCGGAGGCGGTGTCGGAGTGGACACCGGAGGAGGCCGACGAGGAGCCGTCGGCGCTGGCGTCGTTCTGGGGCGCCGCCGCGCCGCCGGCCCTGCTGACGGTGGCGGCGCTGGCCGCGGCCGCGGGCGTCTATTCGCGCCCGGGCCGACACAGGAGGCAGGCGGGCGGCCGCTCCACGGCCGTCGGCATTCGGCCGTCGGGGGGGTGACCGGCCATCATTTCGCGTCGGGCCTGTCCCGGACGGCGTTGGTGGCGTCGCGCGAGCCGAGGCACGCGGCGCAGCCCCAGTAGCCGCTCCAGTCCTTGTACCACGGGTCGGACTTGATGTGCGTGCGCAGGGTCGTGGTGCCCTCTCCGACGCGGGCGGCGATATCCTTCCACCACTTCTCGCGCTGCTTCTCGTCGAGCTTCATGGAGCGCAGGCGCCGCTCCACCCACTCCTTGATCGGCTTGCGCAGGGTGATGAGGCGTGCGGAGGTGGATTCGGCGAGGAGGCACTTGCGGACCTCGGCGGGCAGGCCCTTGCCGAAGGCGGACGCCTTGCTGCCGTCGCTGAACTTCGGCCGGCCCTGGTAGACGCAGAACGCCTCGAACGCCGGCTGGCACAGCGGGCAGTCGAGGACGAAGCTGCGGCGCATCTTCTCCTTGCCCGTCTTGTCCGGCGGGACGATGTTGTTGACGACGGCCTCATCGACGCCGTCCTCGTACAGCCCCTCCAGCACGGCGAAGAAGACGAGCCGGCAGGCGGGGTCGGCCTTCCAGTCGGCGGCCTTCGGGGCGTCCTTGGTAGCGGGCTTCGCGGGGTCGCCGTGCGTGGCCGGGCCGAGGGGCAGGGCGAGTGCGGCGGCGATCAGAAGCGTCCTCATGGTGCGTCCTCCTCGTGCGGGCGTGGCCTCGATTGTAACGCCGGCGGGCCGATTGAGGTGTAACGCTTGGGTAACAGGCGCTGGGTGGGAGGCACGCGAGGTCGTGCTCTCGCCCAACGGCCAACGGCACGTTCGCGGGGACGTACCGTCGCCCGTGAGCGTACAATCAAGGCACGCGCCCCGCGCTGACTCCGAGGCTTCGATGTCCGACACCGCCGAGAAGACCACCGCCGGCAACTACTTCGTCGCCAACTACCCGCCGTTCAGCTTCTGGAAGCCGTCCTTCCTGCCCCAGGCACGCGAGGCGCTCGCGTCCGCCCCCAAGCCAGGCACGCCGCTGGGCCTCTACCTGCACATCCCCTTCTGCCGCAAACGCTGCAAGTTCTGCTACTTCCGCGTCTACACCGACAAGAACGCCCGCGACGTCGAGACCTACTGCGACGCCCTCGTCAAGGAGGTGTCGCTCTGCGCCCGCCAGCCCGTCGTCGGCGGACGCCCCCTGTCCTACGTCTACTTCGGCGGCGGCACCCCCTCGTACCTCAATGCCGACCAGCTCCGCGGCCTGATGACGCGGCTGAAGGCGGAGATGCCGTGGGACGGGGCCGAGGAGGTGACGTTCGAGTGCGAGCCGGGCACGCTCCAGCGGCACAAGTTGGAGACGCTCAAGGAGATGGGCGTCACGCGCCTGAGCCTCGGCATCGAGAACTTCGACCCGGCGATCCTTGAGTTCAACGGACGCGCCCACCTGGAGGAGGAGATCCACCGGGCCTACGGCTGGGCGAGGGAGATCGGCTTCACGCAGATCAACATCGACCTGATCGCCGGCATGGTCGGCGAGTCGTGGGAGAACTGGCGCGAGTGCGTCCGCAAGACGCTCGCACTCGCCCCCGAGAGCGTCACCATCTACCAGATGGAGCTGCCCTACAACACCGTCTTCAGCAAGGAGCTGAAGATGGCCGGCGACACCGGCCCCGAGATGGCCGTCGCCGACTGGCCGACGAAGCGCGCCTGGGTGGAGTACGCCTACGAGACGATGCAGGCCGCCGGCTACCGCGTGAGCAGCGGCTACACGCTCAAGAGGGACGACTCCGTCCGGTTCGTGTACCGCGACGCCCTGTGGCACGGGGCCGACATGTTCGGCACGGGCGTGGCGTCGTTCGGGCACGTCCGAGGCGTCCACCTCCAGAACGTGGACCAGTGGGACGACTGGCTGGCGGCCCTGGGGCGCGACGAGCTGCCGCTGGGGCGGGCGCTGCCCGTGTCGCCGCGCGAGCTGCTCATCCGCGAGATGATCCTGCAGATGAAGACGGGCCGGCTCGACGTGGCCTATTTCGAGAAGAAGTTCGCCACCGACGTCCGCGAGGAGTTCGCCGAGGTCTGGCGGCGTTACGAGGCCGACGGCGAGGTGAACGTCGGCGCCTCCGAGATCACCCTCACGATGAAGGGCCTGCTGCACGTCGATACTCTGCTCCCGGCGTTCTTCGAGCCGTGGCACCGGGGGACGCGGTATACCTGAGCGGCTCGCCGGCCCTCTGCCGGAGTCGCGACGCCGGGTCACCCCACCAGCGCCGCGGCCTCGTCCACCTCCTCCGGCGTCGCCAGGCCGATCAGCGCCACGTGCGCCCCGGCCAGCGCGTGCCGCACCGCCGCCGCCTTCACGCCGTCGCCCAGGCCAAGCGCCGCCGCCCGGCGTAGATCCTCCTCGTACAGCGCGAGCGGGAAATAGCGTGTCGTGCGCGTGTGTCCGCTGGGAGGCCTTCCGAGGAGCGCCCCCGCCGCGAAGACCCGGATGGCGAAGACCCCCATGCCGAGCGCCACACATCTCGCCAGCAGGCCGGGGTCGGCGGGGGCGAGGAGGTTGTGCGGGGTCTGCATCGTGTCGAAGCCGCCCGAATCGACCACCTCTCCCAGAACGTCCGCCGCCCCGATGCCCGTCAGGCCGACGAAGCGTGTCAGCCCGTCGTCGCGCACCTTGTGGAGTGCGGGGAGGACGCGCGACGCCTCCGCCGGCGTCAGCGAGTCGGCCACCTGGCCGGGCCGGGCCGCGATGCCGTTGTGGAGCTGCAACAGCGTCACACGCTCCAGCCCGAGCCGGGCGAGGCTGCCGGCGAGCGAGCGGCGCACGGCGGCCTCGGGGTCGGCCATGTCCTCCGGCGTGAGGCGGACCTTGGTCGCGACGTGGACGCTGCCGGCGACGCCCAGCTCGTGCAGGGCCTGGCCGACCCCGGCCTCCGAGCGGCCCGCCCCGTAGCCGGGCGCCGTGTCGATCCAGTTGATGCCGGCCTCGACGGCCCGCGCCAGCACGGCCCGCCGCGCGGCCGCGTCGTCGCCGGTCATCAGCGCCGGCACCGGCCCGGCGCCGAGGCCGATCACCGACACCTCCAGGCCGGTCCGCCCCAGGACGCGAGTGCGCATCACTTCACCTCCCCCGGCCTCGCCGGGGCCAGCCAGATGATCGCCATCCCGACGACGTAGACCGCCCCGCTCCACAGCCCGATCAGCTCGTAGCTCCCGCCGGCCAGCGACAGGATCGCCCCTGTGGAGAGCACCACGAAGGCCGCCACGACCCGGCCCGTGTTGAACGACACGCCCGCCCCCGTCGCCCGCGCCCTCGTCGGGAACAGCTCGGGCAGGAACAGCGGCAGCCAGCCGAAGTAGGTGACGCCGACCAGCCCGAACAGGAAGACCGCCGGCTGGAACCACGGGTCGAGCGGCTCCAGCCGCCCGAAGACCAGGCAGCTCAGGCCGAACGCCCCGAGGCTGATGAGGAAGTACGTCAGCCGCCGGCCCGCCGCGCTGGCGATCACGCCGCCGAGGAAGCTGCCGATGATCGCCCCGCCGTTGCGCGTCATCATCGTCAGCGCCTTGTCGTCGGCGGGGCGTTTCTCGCCCGTCTCGCGCTCCCTCCGCGCGGCCGCCTCGTCGGTCCACGGCACCGTCCAGTTGGCGTTCGCCGCCGTCCCCACCACCGGCACCGCCCCCAGCGCGATGCCCAGGAGCGTTACGGCCAGCAACGGCGGCCGGAACAGGTCGCGCAGCGGCGTCGGCGGCGCGGCCTCCTCGCGCACCGCCGCGCTCCAGCCGGGCGACTCCGGCACCAGCCACAGGATCGCCAGCCCGAGGGCCGCCGGCACGCCGCCGACGAGGAGCATCACCGGCCACGTCGCCGCCGTCACCGGCATGACGAAGTAGGCCAACGCGGCCAGCCAGACGAAGCCGACGTTCGCCGCCGCACCCAGGAGCCCCGCGAGCAGCGGGCGCGAGGCGTCGGGCCACGCCTCGCTGACGAGGGCGACGGCGCCGGGCCACGCCCCCCCGATGCCGGCGCTGGCGAGGAGCCGGAGGACGAGGTGTTGTTCGAGCGTGCCGGCGAACCAGGCGGCCAGGGTGAAGAGCGAGTAGCACAGGACGGCGGCGCCGAGGGCCTGCACGCGGCCGACGCGGTCGCCGAGCCAGCCGAACAGCCACCCGCCGCCGGCGGCGCCGAACAGGAACGCCGCCTGCATCCACGCGAACCACAGCTTGACCGGCCCCTCGCCCCCGCCGCCGAGGGAGAGGACCATCTGCCGGTGGATGAGGATGTACAGGCCGATCCCCTGCCCGGCGCAGGCCCAGGCGAGGAACGCCGCCGCCAGCACCAGCCAGCGTTGCGGGGCGGTCAGGCCGGCGGGTGAGGTGGGGGGCACGGCGCGGCTCCGGCGGGGTGAGGTTCAGGAGGCGAAGACGCGCACCTCGATGGACGCCGCGCGGGCCAGCTCGATCAGGTGTTTGGACCCGCGGCTCTCCTCGATCGCCGGGTGGAACGCCAGCACCAGTTGCGCCCCGCTCGCGAGCATCCGCTCGTTCAGCCCTTTCCAGGCCGCACGCCGGTATCTGGCGTAATCCGCGGGGCTCTTGGCCATCGCCTCGACGGCGAGGCCCAGCTCGGCGGCGACCCGCCCAGCGGCCGCGTCGGCGCCCGGCGAGTCGCCGTGGACGACGACGGCCCCCGCCGGCAGCCCGGCCAGCTCACGGCGGATGGCCTCGGCATCGCTCCAGGCCACTGCGCCCGCGACGATCACACGCATCCCACCGCCCTCCCATGACGCCGCACTCAGCAGACGCGGCCGATGAAGCTGTCCTCCCCTCATCATCCGGGACGGGGCGGCCGGCGGCGACCAGGAAGTGGCCGGGAGGCCCACCGGCACATCTCCCCTCGGGAAATAAACAGGGGCCCGCCGATCACGCGGCGTGGCCCCTGCCGGTGGAGGATGCCGCGGCGCGGACGCGCCGCTCCGGCAGCGGTTACCGGCATGGCCGCTGCGGGATAAGATGATCGGTGTGGGGAGTCGGGGGAGCCGAGGGAGGGGGTCGAGGGGAGTGGGACGGTCAGGAGCGTTCGGTGGAGACCCACAGCATGTAGGCCACCCGCTCGCGGAGCAGGCGCTGGCGTTTCTCCGCCAGGTGCCGGTGGACACGCCAGCCGGCGTACAGCAGCGCCACGACGAGCGCCGCCGCGTTCACGATCACGAGGTGCATTCCACGACCTGTCGCGTTGGAGCCAGGGGGCGACGTGCCCCCGACACCCGAAGGCTAGCTCACGCCCCCGCGCCACGCAACCACGACATGAGCGGATTCCCATGGCCCCGACGCGGGAGGACGGCCTTCTCGAGCAGCCCCTGCTCCACGCCGGGCCCGGCGCCGGCCCCATCACCGCCCCCGACGGCGCCCCCGCCGGCTCCTCGCGACGCCTCCCCGGCGGATTCCTCGCCTGGCTCCTCGGCCCGTCGTTCGCCGTCCACGAGGCCGGCGAGGAGCCGCTCGTCTTCACGGCCCGGCGCAACTGGTCGCTCCTGCCCCGCTGGTCCGTCCTCGACGCCGACGGCGAGCACGCCGGCACCGTGGGCGGCCTGTGGATCCTCGACCGCTGGGGCCGCGCCTGGATCAGCCACTCCCCCGATGGGCGATTCCGCGCCCGCGACGGCGCCGACCTCGGACGCCACGAGGGCCCGACCCTCGCCTTCGCCCCCGCCTCGGAGGGCGACCCGTTCGCCCGCATGCTGATGCTCGCCGCCGTCATCGTGCGGTGACGAGGGACAAGGAGATTGACGCGATGAGCCGCAAGGCCCAGGTCGAGGCGATGCTGGCGGAAGACCCCGACAACAGCACGCTGCGTTACGCGCTGGCGATGGAGCACGCCGCCGCCGGCGACGACCCCGCCGCCGTCCGCGAATACCGCGAGATCATGCGCCGCGACGGCGATTACGTGCCCGCCTACCTCCAGGCGGGCCGCGCCCTCATCCGCCTCGGCGACGACGACGACGCCCGCGCCGTCTTACGCTCCGGCATCACCGTGGCCCGCCGCGTCGGCAACGAGCACGCGGCGGGCGAGATGCAGGGGTTCCTCGAATCTCTGGAGTGAGGTATGCAGTTCGACCCGGTGCGCGTGCGGCACAACGCCATCCTGTCCAGCACGCAGGACCTGCTGGAGCGCGTGACGGTGCTGCGTGCCGGCATGGAGCCGGAGGCCATCGTCATCATCGAAAACGAGCTGGCCAGCCGGGGCGTGACGGCGGAGGAGATCGCCGCCCTGCGCCGGCAGGCCGACGCCTACACCGTGCGCGACAGCGAGGGCCACATCCTGCCGTGCCGGTGGTGCCACCGCCCGGCGGTCTCGCGGAAACGCGCCTGGTGGAAGCTGTTCGGCGTGCTGCCGCTGTTCCCCCAG
The DNA here is from genome assembly GCA_964630925.1 of uncultured Alcaligenaceae bacterium. GTDB lineage: Bacteria > Planctomycetota > Planctomycetia > Gemmatales > Gemmataceae > RGDT01. Next base: position 47,063 of record CAZVZK010000049.1, on the reverse strand, counting down.
TCGGTGCCGGCTTGCGAGAACCACGGGGGGCAGATGCCCCCGCGGTAGGGCGGGCGTTACTTCAGGGGCAGCATCTTGCCGGCGAACAGCAGGTCCGGCAGCGGCGTGGCGCGTCCGTCGAACTTGGGGCCGGGGCCGTCCGCGTTCTGCTTCATCATCGGGGGCGAGTCGGCATCCCCTCCCCCCGAATCGCCGCCCGTCGTGGGCTGGGCGGGCACCGTGGCGTACAGGACGGCGAGCGGCTGCTGGGCCGGGCCCGCGACGGCCACGTTCTTCACGACGGCGGGCACGACGACGAGCGGCGTGGCCTTCACGACGGTCACGGACTTGACGACGGCGGGCGCGACGGCCACCTTGGCGGCCAGCGTCACCGTCGGCACGACGGCCGGCGCCACCTGCAAGACGGCGGGCGCCGTCCGGTCCTCAAGGGCCTCCAGCATCGGCTTGCGGCTCACGTACGTCACCTCCAGCGGGCGGATCTCGGGCACTTCCTTCATGAACGGGCGCGAGCGGAGGCCGTGACGGAGATTCCGCATTCAGCGACGCTCCGTGTCGCGCCCGAAGGGGATGGGCTGAGAACGCGACGGGCGGGGTGGGTGACCCCTTCCCGCCCGCCTGTGTCGAGTGCCGCCGGTCTCGCCCGCCGCCGAATCCGCTCAGTGCCGCACCGGGCGGGCCCCGCCGGCATTTTCGCCTTCCACGCGGCGGCCTCGACATCGCGGGACATGTGGCCTTGTGACTCCCAGAAGCGGGCAGGTGACTCGGGCGCCCAACGGGGCGTCGCACCCGCCCCCGCCGGCCCACCCCCGGCCGGGCGGTTGGGAAAACTGCTCTCGCATCCTCCGCCGCCCCACGCTATACCCCGCCCCCTCAAACGCAGTCCACGTTCCGGACAGGGGGGTGTCGTGATGTGCAGGCGATCCTGGCGCGTCGGCGTATGCGCGCTGCTGCTGGCGGCGGCGGGCCTCCTGCCGGCGCAGACGGCCCCCGGGCGGGCCGCCGCCGTCGTCCTCGGCGTGACGATCACCGTCGAGGAGGTCGAGGCCGAGATGAGGCTGGCGCCCGTGGCGCTCCACCTGCCCGAGGCCCAGCGCCGCGTCCGCCAGCTCGAGGCGCTCGGCGGCCTGATCGACGGCGTCCTGATGCGTCTGTTCCTCGACAAGGAGGTCGGACAGCTCCTCCCCGACGCCCTGACGCGGCGCATGGCCGAGCTGGAGGCGGGCCTCCTCAAGGAGCAGAAGAAGAGCCTCGACGAGCACTGCCAGGAGACGAACCAGACGATGGAGCAGCTCAGGGCGAGCGTCGCCGACCAGATGCGCTGGTCCACCTACTCCGCCGGGCGGCTCTCCGAGGAGCACCTCCAGAAGTATTACCGCGAGAACAAGGCGTTCTTCGACAAGGCCCGCGTCCGCGCCAGCCACATCGTCCTGCGCGTGCCGGCCTCCGCCGGCGACGCCGACCGGGCCAAGGTCAAGTTCCGCCTGGAGGAGCTGCGGAAGCACCTCCTGGCCGACGTCAACGCCGACTTCGGCGCGCTCGCCCGCCAGCACTCGCAGGACGGGCACGCGGAGAAGGGCGGCGACGTGGGCTTCTTCCCCCGCAAGTGGGCCTTCGACGAGCCGTTCGCCAGGGCCGCCTTCGCCCTGCCCGTCAACGGCCTCAGCGAGGTGGTGGAGACGGAGTACGGCTACCACCTGATCAAGGTGACGGCCCGCGACGAGGGGACGCCGTCGTCCTACGAGTCGGCGAAGGAGGCGGTCAAGGCGTTCTGCGGCGAGGAGCTGCGTCAGGAGGTCCTGGCCGGGCAGCGTAAGAGGGCCGCAGGGTCGATCAAGATCACGCTGCCGTGACGGCACGGGGGGCGGCGGCTACAACAGCCTCTCGCACCCCGAGGGCCGCCACCGATGACGATGCCGACACGCCCCCTGGGCCGCACGGGCGAGAGGGTCTCCATCCTCTGCCTGGGCGGCTGGCACATCCGCTCCATCACCGACGACAGCGAGGCCGTCGCCCTCATGCACGCCGCCCTCGACGGCGGCATGACCTTCTTCGATAACGCCTGGGATTATCATGACGGCGGCAGCGAGGAGCTGATGGGCAAGGCCCTCGCCCACCCCGGCAAGCGCCGCCAGAGCTTCCTGATGACCAAGAACTGTGGCCGCGACGCGAAGACCGTTCAGACCCACCTCGATGACAGCCTGCGCCGGTTGAAGACGGACGTGATCGACCTCGTGCAGTTCCATGAGATCAACTACGACAACGACCCCGACTGGATCGTGGACAGGGGCGGCCTCGGCGTCCTCCTCGCCGCCCAGAAGGCCGGCAAGGTGCGCCACATCGGCTTCACCGGGCACAAGGACCCGCGCATCCACCTCTCCATGCTGCCGCGCCACGCCTGGGCCACGGTGCAGATGCCCATCAACGTCCTCGACTACCATTACCGCTCCTTCCTGCACCAGGTCCTGCCGGCGGCGCAGGCGGCGGGCGTCGGCGTCATCGGCATGAAGAGCCTCGGCGGCGGCCGGCAGCGGATGGCCCGGTTCATCTCCGGCGGCGTCTGCACGCCGGAGGAGGGCATCCGCTGGGCGCTGTCGCAGCCCATCGACTCCCTCGTCGTCGGCATCGACTGCCGCGAGGTGCTGGAGCAGAACCTCCGCATCGGCCAGGGCTTCTCGCCGATGCCCGCCGACGAGCAGGCCGCGTTGCTGGCGCGGGTCAAGGCCCTGGCCGGCGACGGGCGGCACGAGACGTTCAAATCGACGCAGCTGCACGACGGGCCGTATCACCGGGCGCAGCACGCCATGACCGAGGCCGAGGTCATCGCCCTCTGACCAGACGGCTTTGCTCCCCTCTCCCCGGCTTTGCGGGGGAGAGGGGTCGGGGGTGAGGGGGTCGGGGGTGAGGGGGGCGAAGGGCATGACCGAGGGCCGGCCCGATTCCAGCCTGCGCCCCGCCCCCCTCACCCCTAACCCCACTCCCCCCGGCTTTGCGGGGGGAGTGGGGGACCGGAAGTCCGTCTGGACGCTGCCCAACATCCTGACGCTCTCCCGCCTCGGGATGGCGGCGGCCCTGTTCGCCCTCGTCGCCGCCGGGTGGTGGTGGCCGGCGCTCGCCGTCTTCGCCCTGGCGGCGTTCACCGACTGGCTCGACGGCTGGGTGGCGCGCGTGTGGGATATGGGCAGCGCCCTCGGGCGCGTCCTCGACCCCCTCGTGGACAAGGTGCTGATGTGCGGCCTGTTCATCCTCCTCGTGCCGCGTGGGCAGGACGAGGGCTGGCTGCCGGCGTGGATGGTGGCCGTGATCGTGGGCCGCGAATTCCTCATCACCGGCCTGCGCGAGTACGCCGAGCGTCAGGGCGTCTCGTTCGGCGCCGACTGGATGGGCAAGCTGAAGATGGTCCTGCAAGTGGCCGCCGCCGTCGCCATCCTCCTGTCTCTGGCCGCCCCGAATGATACTCTGTCGTTGACGCGCGGCTCCCTCGTTTGGGCGATGCTCGTCGTGACCGTCTTGAGCGGGCTGCAATACGTCTGGAAGGCCGCGGGCTTGCTGGGGGGAGGTGGGAAATGAGGCCACTCGGTTGGGCGATCGTCGGCTGCGGGATGATCGCGAGGTTCCACGCCCGCGCCCTCGCCGAGGTGCCGGGGGCGCACGTCGCCGCCCTGGTGTCGCGCACCGAGGCCGCCGCCCGCAAGCTGGCCGACGAGGTCGGCATCAAGCCCGCCATCTGCACCACGCTGGACGCGGCCCTCAAGATGCCTGGGGTCGACGCCGTCATCATCACGACGCCGTCGGGGGCGCACGCCGAGCCGGCCGTCGAGGCGGCGCGGGCGGGCAAACACGTCGTGGTCGAGAAGCCGCTGGAGATCACGGCGGAGCGGTGCGACACCATCATCGACGCCTGCGAGAGGGCGGGGGTGCTGCTCTGCACGATCTTCCCGTCGCGTTTCGGCGACGCCAACGTGGAGCTGAAAAAGGCCGTGGACGCGGGCCGCTTCGGGCGGATGACGCTGGGCGAGACGACGTGCAAGTGGTGGCGTTCGCAGGCGTACTACGACGAGGGGGGGTGGAAGGGGACCAGGGCGCTCGACGGCGGCGGGGCGCTGATGAACCAGGCCATCCACAACGTCGATCTGCTCCAGTGGATGATGGGCGGCGTGACGCACGTCACCGGCTTCACCGCCACGCTGGCCCACGAGCGCATCGAGGTGGAGGACACCGCCGTCGCGTGCCTCAAGTTCGCCTCGGGCGCCCTCGGCGTCATCCAGGCGACGACGAGCGTCCACCCCGGCCTGCCCAAGACCATCGGCGTCCACGGCGACAGGGGCACGGCCGTCATCGAGCAGGACGACATCCTGCGGTGGGACTTCGTGGAGGCGTCCCCCGAGGACGCCGACATCAAGCAGCGCTTCGCGCAGAGGACCGGCGCGTCGGGCGGGTCGAGCAACCCGGCGGCGATCTCGCACCAGGGGCACGCCCGCCAGCTCGCCGACTTCGCCGACGCCATCCGCACCGGCGGCAGGCCGCTGGTGGACGGCAAGGAGGGCCGCAAGGCGGTGGCCATCATCGAGGCCATCTACCGCTCGATGGAGACGGGCCGCGTGGCCGCGGTGTGATCCCCGGTGCGCCGCGGCGCCGACGGGCCGATGAAAGCGAGAAGGTTTTCAGCGTCACTTCACCGTCACCGTCACCGTCACCGCCGCGCTCCAGTGCCCGCACCGCCCCGTGTCGTCGCGCCAGCGCGCCCGCACGCGGTACTCGCCCGGCCCCTTGAATACCTCCGCCGGGATGTCCACGCCGCGGCCCGCCTTCACGTCCTTCCGCCAGTGGTCCTCCAGCTCGTACCAGCCACGCTTGCCCACCCGCCCCACCCGCCACTCCAGCGCCGCCGCCTTGTGCCCCGCCGCCGACGTGAACGCCGACGCCTCGAAACGCAACTTGCCGCCCGGCCTCGTGACCTCCGGCCTGCCGGGGATCTTGTCGTCCTTGGCCTCGTGCGCCAGGTAGCCCCAGCCGTAGCCGCGCGGGTCGCCGTCGTTGGGGGCGTACTTCTTGCCGGGGCGCGAGTCCGTGCAGAAGTCCACGACGTACTTCCTGAAGCCGGCGAAGTCGGCGCTCGCCAGCGTCCGGCTCCACCGCCCGCCCCAGTGCTGCGACTCCGCCACCCGGAGGTTGTACTGGCCCTTCGCCCCCGTCCTGGGGTGGTGGTCCCAATGCGCCTCGTCCAGCCGCGGCCAATCGACGGCGTGGCCTTTCGGCGTCAGGGCGGCGGCGAGGTCCGCCGCCAGCTGGCCCACCTGCCCGCCACGCTCCCCGGCGTCGGAGGCGAACAGGTCGAGGATCTCCCGCGCCCGGTTGCGGTACTCCAGGGCGATGGTGGGATGATTCAGGCAGCGGACGGCGTCGATGTAGCCCGGCTGGTGGTGGCGCGGGACGAACATCATGTCGTTGTCCCACGGGATCGGCGCCCACAGGCCCTCGGGGCCGCGGTAGTAGCCGTGGTTGCCATCGGGCCGCAGATCGACGTTGCCCAGCAGGCGGTTCAGCGCGTGGAAGCCGAAGTAGGCGCGGAGGTCCACGTTCTTCCGCCACCAGTCCTCCTTCGGGCCGGAACGCATGGCGCCGAGGAACTTCTCCCACAACTTGGGGCCGTCGGCCATCCCCTCGGGCGTGTGCTTGATGCCGCTCTGGATGCTCACCGTCAGGCCGTCGGGGAGTTTGGCGTCTGCCAACTGCTTCGGGGTCATGTCGCCGAGGACGACGTAGAGCCCCCACAGGTCGCCGGCGTACTGGTCCTTGGCCGACACCTCCTCGGCGGACGTGACCACGCGCCACTGAATCCACGTCGCCGGCACGCTGGGGACGCCGGCCAGGCGGTACGCCCGCATCGACAGCACCTCGTCGAGGCCGGAGATGCCGCGGAGGACGGGCGTGTAGGGCGTGTACCAGCCGGGGTTCAGGTTGAGCCGGCCCCAGTCGGCGGGGGACGGCACTCCGTCGTGATCGACGAAGGGCAGCCGCGGGCCCGGGCCGAGCTTCAGCCCCCACTTGTTCTTGCCGCCGATGTGGGCGCTCCCCTGGCCGCGGTTGCGATACTTGACGTGGTCGTAGACGACGCCGCGGTAGACCAGCGTGCCCTCCAGCTCCTTCTTGTGGAACGCGCCGTCCCACTGGCTCCTCGCCACGTCGTCGCCATTCGCCAGGAGGGTCAAGGACTGGAGCGTGCCGAGGAACGCGGCGGGGTAGGTGACGGCGGGCGTCCTGCCCGGCTGCCGCGCCCCCTTCCAATCCGCCGGCCCGGCGTCGCACCACCACGCGAAGTTCGGGCGCTCCTCAGGCGCACGCACGAGCTTGCCCCCGGCGTCGGCCACCACGCGGTAGCGGATCAGCCAGCGGTGCCGTTGCATCGCCGCCGGGACGCGGACGCTGAACACCCCGTCGCCGGCCCTGGCGTCGCCCTCCTTGCCGTCGTCGCGCATGGGCAGGTCGGTCCAGTCCTTCTCATACGCCGGGTCGGACTTGCGGACGTACTTGCCGGGCGCGACGGCCTGCAACCGGAGGACGGGCCTCGTCACGCCCTTCCCCACGCGGGCGGTGACCAGCACCGCCACGCCGGGCTTCGGCGTCGCGGGCTCGTGGCGGACGTCGGTGATCGCCGCCACGGCCGGGGCCGGGAGGAGGGAGGCTGCGAGGGCGAACAGGACCTGCCGCTTCATCACCATTCGACCTCTTTGACATCGGGACAGCTCGATCACCCGCCGCGGCCCGGCCCTCAATCCTCGTCATCGTCCTCCTCGTCCTCGCTGGGCAGCGGGGCGGCCCTGTCGCCCTTCTCGATGCGCTTCAACTGGTTCTTGAAGTACGTCCGGTTCGGGCTGAGCGCCAGCGCCTTCTTGATCGCCGCCAGCGCCTCCTTCTTCATGCCCGCCTGGAACAGGGCCTCCGCGTGCGTGTCGTGATACGCCGCCGTCCCAGGGGCCAGCGCCACCGCCCGCCCCGCCCAGGCCACCGCCTTGTCGGTGTCACGGCGGCACGCGGCCGCAAGCCACGCGAGCTGGTTCAGCGCCAGCGGGCTCTTCGGATACTCCTTCAGGAACGCCTCCGCCGGGCCCTGCACCATGCGGTACAGTTTGGCCGCCTCCGCCTTCTTCCCGCCCTTCTCCAGCACCGGGACCACGCCGATGGCCACGTCGAGATTGGCCGGCCACGTCGAGAGGGCGTACCCCGCGACGGCCAGGGCCTCGTCGTACCTGCCCGCACGCGCCAGGCCCACGGCCCGCACCTTGTGCATGTACGACGGCACCGTGGCGTAGGCCTGGGGGCGCGTGAAGGTCATCCCCGGCGTCAGGCAGCCGAGGAACACCAGCTCGAAGTTGTCCGCCGCCTTCAGCTCCTGCTTCGACCTCTCCTGCTCGATGGCCAGGGCGCGGATGCCCTCCGCCGTCCAGTAGTTGCCCGGGCCGTTCATCAGCGGGTCGCCGAGCCGCGCCAGCAGCGTCGCCTCGCGCAGCATGCCCTCGCGCTCGCCACGCTTGCGGAGGGCACGCATCACGCCGTACCGCGCCTCCATGTCGCCCAGCGTCAGCAGGTGCGCCCGCTCGACCCGCGCCTTGCCCTCGGCCTTCTTGCCCGCGTCGATCAGCGCACGCCCCGACAGGTACAGGGCCACGCTCGGGATGGCGTCGTCCGCATCCGGCTCGCGCGTCCCCGCCTTCACCGCCGCCTTGTACGCCGACAGGTAGCGTTCGGCGGCGTCCGCGTGGCGCTTCTTCTTCGCCAGCAGGTCGCCAAGGCGCACCTCGCCGCGTACCCCGGCCCTGGCGAAGCAGTCGGCGGCCAGCTTCTCCTGCTTGCAGAGGAGCGCGGCCTCGCCCACGCCCAGCCAGTTGGCGGCGGGGGCCTCGCCGGGCACCTCCGTCGCCTTCATCACGGCGCGGATGTCGTCGGCGTCGCCCTTGCCCTCGAACAGCTTGCGGAGCAGGGCGAGCTGCTCGGCCTTCGTGCCGGGCATCTCCTTGATGACGGCCCACGCCATGCGGGCTTCCTTGTCATTCGGACGGAACAGCTTGTCGAACAGCCGGGCCGCCCAGTCCGACATGGCGTCGAACGTCATGAGGCTCGCCGTGTGGGCGAACGCCTCGTCACGCCGGCCCATCACGATCTCCGTCTCGATCAGCTCGGCCGGCCACTCCTCCTGGCCCGGCTTCAGCTCCAGGGCGGCCTTCTTGACCAGCGCCAGCGCCTCGTCCTTCTGGCCCAGGAGGAAGCGCGTCCGCGCCTCCTGCACCGTCAGCAGCATGGCGTCCGGCCCCTTGGCCGCACGCGCCTCCTCGGCCAAGGCGAAGGCCTCCTTGAAGCGCATGCGGGCGGCCAGGACGTTGAACAGCATGCGCGGCTCGGCCTTCGAGAGTGTCAGCAATTCGACCGCCTGCTCGGCGCGGACGTTGAAGAACAGCCCCTTGGCGTGGGTCAGGACGTTGCCCCGCTCGCGGGCGATGGGCCGGGCCTGCTCGATCAGCTCGGCGACGATCTTCTCATACGCCTTGGTGTTGCCCGCCAGGCGGGCGTAGGTGGCCCGGAAGGCCTGCTGCATGGCGCGATCGCCCGTCGGGGCCAGGGCCGGGTCCTTGTCGAGCGTCTTCCAGTCGCCGGCCTCCATGAGGGCCGCCTCGACGAATTCGGCCCTCTCGGCCTTGAGGGCGGCGTCGCGCGCCTTCTTCAGGTCGCCTCTGGCGCGGTACAGCCAGAACAGGACCTCGTTCTCCTTCTTGCCCGGGGCGTCGGCCCTGGCCCGCGCCTCAAGGGCCGCGATCCGCGTGTCGATCTTGCCCGTGAGCAGCCAGTAGGCCGCGTAGTGGCCCGCGCCGCTCTCCACGTCGCCCAGGACGCAAAGCTCGAGGAGCGCCTCCAGGGCGGGGCGGTCCTCCGCCTCCAGCAGCGCCGGCGCCACCCTGGCCACCCCCGCCGCGATGCCGGCGAACACCTCCTTGCGGGCGACGGCGTCGGCCTCCCCGCGTGCCAGGCGGACCATCGCGCGGACGCCGGGGCCGCCGGCGGCGAGGAGGGCCTGGATGACCGGCCTCTTCTCCGGGCCGGTGAGGGTGGCGTACTTGCGGACGAGGTCCACGACGGCGGCGGGCACGCCGGGGTAGATGCCGAGCTTGAAGTCGGCCAGGATGGCTCGGGCACGCTTGCGGACCTCGGCGTCGTCGCTGTCGGCGGCCTTCTCCAGGGCCGGCTCGGCGATCTCGCCGGCGTCGCGGAGCCGGCGGCTGGCCTCCTCGCGGCGTTCGAAGTCGTCATCCCCCAGTTGCTTGATCAGTCCGGCGATCTGCGAGGGGAGCGGCGTGGCCGGCGGGGCGGCCAGGCCGAAGACGAGGCACAACGTAAGCACGGGGCTCCTCCTCGCGACGGGCGGGCACTGCCCATCGTACCCGGACGGACGCCCGGTGTAAATCGGCGACGCCTGCAACAGCAACGCTGACGCTCCAGCTCGGGGCGCTCACGCGGCCCCGCTCGCCGAAGACGAGATCCGCTGACGCTCCAGAAAGCGAGACCCGCTGACGCTCCACTCGGGGCGCTGACGCAACCCCGCTCGCCAGCAGCCAAGAGCCGCTGACGCTCCAACTCGGGGCGCTCACGCATCCCCGCTCGCCCGATCAAGAGCCGCTGACGCTCCCTTTCGCTGGGCCCTTGGATAAGATACCCTCGTCGCCCATCGCCGGAGTGTCCGCGGATGGACCGCCACTGGCTCCTCACAAGCGCCTTCTACGGCAACTGGCTGCCGGGGGACCCGCGCGGCTTCGTCTCGCGGGTCCGCGATGAACGCGAGGACGACCCCTCGCGCGAGGCCCGCCTGGAACACGACATCCCCGGCACCCCTTACGACCAGGATTACCTCGGCCTGTACCGCTCTGCACAGGAGGCGATGACGGGGCCGCCGGTCAAGGTGACCCTGGAGCAGGCGGAGACGCTCCGCGACCAGTTCGAGGAGACCGCCCGGCACCGCGGCTGGAGAATCCTGGCAGGCTCCGTGATGGACAACCACATCCATCTGGTGGTCGGGGCCCCCGGTGACCCCTCGCCCACCAAGATCCTGGGCGACTTCAAGGGATGGGGCAGTCGCCCGTTGAACGAGCGGTGGGGGGTGCCGGCGAGCGGGACGTGGTGGACCTCGAAGGGGTCGAAACGGATCTTGCGCGACGAGGCGGCGGTGAAGGCGGCCGTGCGGTACGTCCTGCGGCAGAAGGGCGCGTTGTGCGTCTGGTCTGGCGCGTCAGCGGATGGGGCGAGCGGGGTTGCGTCAGCGCCCCGAGTGGAGCGTCAGCGGATCTCGTCTTCGGCGAGCGGGGCCGCGTCAGCGCCCCGAGTGGACAGCGTCAGCGCCTCGTTGACTGAAAGTGAATCGAGCGCAACAGCCGGAGCCGCTGACGCTCCACTCGGGGCGCTCACGCAACCCCGCTCGCCGGAGACGAAAGCCGCTGACGCTCCACTCGGGGCGCTCACGCAACCCCGCTCGCCCGGCCGATTCCGCCTGCTCACCCCCGGCCCGACGCCCGTCCCGGAGGAGATCCTCCGTGAGCTGGCCCGCCCCGCGTACTACCACCGCTCGCCCACCTACCGCCGGCTCCTGACGGAGGTCACCGCCGGCCTGCAATACGTCTTCCGCACGCGCCACCCCGTCCTCACCATCACCGCCTCCGGCACCGGCGGCATGGAGGCGGCCCTCGCCAGCAGCCTGCCGCCCGGCGCCAAGGCCATCTGCCTCATCTCCGGACGCTGGGGCGAGCGCTGGCGCAACATCGCCCGCGCCCTCGGGATCGAGGCCGTCAGCGTCACCAGCGAGCCCGGCGCTCCCGTCTCCCCCGGGCAGCTCGCCGACGCCCTGGCGAAGCACCCCGACGCCGCCGCCGTCTGCTCCACCCTGAGCGAGACGGCCACCGGCGTCAAGAACGACATCGAGGCGTTCGGCAGGATCACCGCCGGCACCGACGCCCTCCTCCTCGTCGATGCCATCAGCGGCCTGGGGTGCGTCCCATGCCACGTCGACGACTGGAACGTCGATCTGTGCGTCACGGGGTCGCAGAAGGCGCTGATGCTGCCGCCGGGGCTGGCGTTCGTGTCGGCGTCGCCGAAGGCGTGGGCGCGGATCGACGCCAACCCCAACCCGCGCTCGTTCTACTTCGACCTGCGGAAGTACCGCGACACCCTACCGACGGGCGACTCGCCGTTCACGCCGGCGACGTACCTCGTCCGCGCCCTGGCGAAGGCGCTGGAGCGCATCCGGGCCGAAGGGCTGGAGGCCATCTGGGAGCGGGCCGAACGGCTGGGCCTGGCCGCCCGCGCCGGCATGCTGGCGATGAACCTGCGGCTGTTCGCCAGCGTCCCCGCCGAGGGCCTGACGGTGGCCCACGTCCCGGCCGGGATCGACGGCAACGCCCTGATCTCCGAGTTGGAGGCACGCCACGGCGTCAAGCTGGCCGGCGGGCAGGACGCGCTCAAGGGCAAGATCATCCGCCTGGCACACATGGGCGACATCGACGCCTTCGACGTCCTGGCCGCGCTGTCGGCCCTCGAATTGACCCTGGCCGCGATGGGGCACGCCCTCACGCCCGGCGCGGGGGTCGCGGCGGCGCAACGATCACTCGCTTCGTCCGGGAACTGACAACCGCAAGGATTGCCATGCCGAGAATCTTCGTCGCCGACAAGCTGGAGACGCCGGGCCTCGACCTCCTCAAGGCCGCCGGCATGGAGCTGGACCTGCGCTCGGGGTTGAAGGGGGACGACCTGCGGGCGGCCATCCGCCAGGCCGACGGGCTGATCGTCCGCAGCGGCACGACGGTCACAGCCGCCGAGCTGGAGGACCCCGGCAAGCTGCGTGTGATCGTGCGGGCCGGCGTCGGCGTCGATAACATCGACGTGGCGGCGGCGACGCGCAGGGGCATCCTGGTCATGAACACGCCCGGCGGGAACACCGTCAGCACCGCCGAACAGACCATCGCCCTGATGTTCGCCAGCGCCCGCCACACCGCCGGCGCCGACGCCAGCCTGCGCGGCGGCAAGTGGGAGCGGAGCAAATTCACCGGCACCCAGCTCGCCGGCAAGACCGTGGGCGTCATCGGCCTTGGCCGCATCGGCCGCGAGGTGGCCCGGCGTTGTGCCGGCCTGGACATGAAGCCCGTCGGCTTCGACCCGTTCATCGCGCCGGCGGCGGCGTCGCAGCTCGGCATCGACACGGCGCCGGACCTCGCCTCGCTCCTGCCGCGCTGCGACTTCCTCACCGTCCACACGCCCCTGAGCGACGAGACGAGGGGCCTCATCGGCGCGGCCCAGCTGGCGCTCCTGCCCAAGGGGGCGCGGGTGATCAACTGCGCCCGCGGCGGGATCATCGACGAGGCGGCGTTGGCCGACGCGGTCAAGTCGGGCCACCTGGCGGGGGCGGCGGTGGACGTGTACAGCGAAGAGCCTCCGCCGCCTGGCCACCCGCTGGTGGGGGTGCCGGGGATCGTGACGACGCCGCACCTGGGGGCCTCCACGGTCGAGGCGCAGGTGTCGGTGGCGAAGGAGGCGGCCCAGCTCATCCTCGATTACCTGACGCGCGGCGTGGTCGGCTTCGCGGTCAACATGCCGGCGGTGGACCGCGCCGAGATGGACGAGATGCGCCTGTACGTCGATCTCGCCCGCCGGCTGGGGCTGCTGCTGGGGCAGCTCGCGCCGGCGGCCCCGCACAAGGCCGAGCTGCTGTACCGCGGCGAGGTGGCCAAGCGTTCGACGCGGCTGATCACGGCGGCGTTCGCGGCGGGGCTGCTCGAGCCGCACGTCGTCCACGTCAACGTCGTGAACGCGCCGCTGCTGGCGTCGGAGCGGGGGATCGAGATCGTGGAGCAGAAGTCGTCGCAGAAGGGCGACTTCAGCACGGTGCTGCGTGTCGTCCTGCACACGGAGAAGGGCAGCCTGACGGCGGCCGGCACGCTGTTCGGCAACCAGTTCCTGCGGCTGGTGCAGCTCGGGACGCACCACCTGGACGCGTACCTCGACGGGGTGACGCTGCTGTTCAACCACCGCGACGCGCCGGGGCTCATCGGCTTCATCGGCACGATCTTCGGGAAGCACCGGGTGAACATCGCGCAGATGACGGTGGGCCGCGAGCAGCCGGGCGGCGAGGCGATCGCGGTGTTGAATTTGGACAGCCCGCCGCCGGAGGAGGCGCTGCGCGAGGTGCGGGCGCACGAGGGGATCAGGAACGTGAGCGTGGTGAAGCTGCCGCCGGCGGGCCAGATGCCGCCGTGGTTCGGGTGAGACCGGGGAGCGTGAGCGGCTCTGGATCGGGCGAGCGGGGTCGCGTGAGCGCCCCGAGTGGAGCGTCAGCGGATCTGGCTTTTCTCGTTCGCTGAGGCGCTTCAAGTCAACGAGGCGCTGACGCTGCGTAACTCGGGGCGCTGACGCAACCCCGCTCACCCGATCCAGATGCGCTCACGCTCCAGGAAGCCGCCGCGCCGGCCCTCACAGCCGCAGCGGCGCCTGCCACGCCTCCTTGAGCGCGGCCAGGTCCGCCCAGACCACCCACTCGCCCGACGCCCCGGCGATCCGCAGACGGTGTTGCGCCACCACGGCGCCCACCTTCGTCAGCGGCAGGCCGGCGAAGGCCGCCTCCAGCGCCGCCGCCTTCGCCGCCGGCACCTCGATCAGCCACCGCGTGCAGGACTCGCTGAACAGCGCCGCCTCGTCCGGCAGGCCGGTCACGCCGGAGGACGACAGGTCCGCGCCCAGGCCGCCGGCGAACGCCATCTCCGCCGCCGCCACGGCGAGGCCGCCCTCGCTCAGGTCGTGGCACGCCCGCACCAGCCCCGCCTTGATCGCGCCGTGCAGGGCCGCGAAGAGCTTCGGCGCCCGCCCCAGGTCGGGACGCGGGACGGCGCCGCCGATCAGGCCGGCGATCTTGTGGAAGTACGAGCCGGCCATCTCGTCGCGTGTCTCGCCGACGAGGTAGAGGAGGTTGCCCGCCTCCTTCAGGTCCATGCTGACGCACTTGCGCACGTCGGGCACCTGGCCCAGCGCGCTGATGAGCAGCGTCGGCGGGATGACGACGTGGCGGCCGGGGGCGGTGAACTCGTTCTTGAGGCTGTCCTTGCCGCTGATGAACGGCGTGCCGTAGGCGAGCGCGACGTCATGGCACGCCTGCGCCGCAAGCACCAGGGAGCCGAGCACCTCCGGGCGGTCGGTGTTGCCCCAGCAGAAGTTGTCCAGCACCGCGATCCGTGATGGGTCGGCGCCGACGGCCACCACGTTCCGCAGGGCCTCGTCGATGGCGCAGGCGGCCATCGCGTAGGGGTCGAGGTCGCCCAGACGCGGGTTGATGCCGCAGCCGATGGCCAGGCCACGCGTCGATCCGAGGACCGGGGCGATGACGGCGGCGTCGGAGGGGCCGTCGTCGTGCAGGCCGACCAGCGGCTTGATGACGCTGCCCCCCTGCACCTCGTGGTCGTACTGGCGGATCACCCACTCCTTGCTGGCCACCGACGGGTCACGCAGGATCGCCAGCAGGGCGTCGGTCATGCCCTTGGGCGGTGTGGGGACGGGGGCGGCGATGGGCAGCGGCGTCCACGACGCCTGCCGCACCACGGCGGGCCGCCCGTCGTGCAGGAACTCCAGGTCGAGGTCGCCCACGGGGTTGCCCTGGTACTTGAGGACCAGCCGGCCCGTCGCCTCGAACGTCCCCAGGACGGCGGCCTCCACGTCCTCGTCGGCGCAGAGCGCCCGCAGTTCGTCCCACTTCTCGGGCGGGACGGACAGGATCATCCGCTCCTGCGATTCGCTGATCCACGCCTCGGTGTAGGTCAGCCCCTCGTACTTGAGGGGTGCCTTCTCCAGATCCACCGTCGCGCCGATGCCCTCGGCCATCTCGCCGACGGCGGAGGAGAAGCCGCCGGCGCCGCAGTCGGTGATGGCGGAGTACAGGCCGCGGTCCCGCGCCTGGAGCAGCACGTCCAGCACCTTCTTCTCGGCGATGGCGTTGCCGATCTGCACCGCCCCGCCGGACACCTTCTCCGACTCGTCGGTCAGCTCCGCCGAGGAGAACGTGGCGCCGTGGATGCCGTCGCGGCCCGTGCGTCCGCCGACGGCGACGATGAGGTCGCCGGCGTTGGCCTTCTTAAAGGCGAGGTCCACGGGGATGAGGCCGACGGTGCCGCAGAAGACGAGGGGG
The DNA here is from genome assembly GCA_964630925.1 of uncultured Alcaligenaceae bacterium. Classification (GTDB taxonomy): domain Bacteria; phylum Planctomycetota; class Planctomycetia; order Gemmatales; family Gemmataceae; genus RGDT01. The sequence continues at coordinate 31,861 of CAZVZK010000049.1, read as the reverse complement.
TTGCCGACGTAGCGTTCGTCGAAGAGGACGGCGCCGTTGACGGTGGGGATGCCCATGCGGTTGCCGTAGTCGCGCACGCCGGAGACGACGCCCTTCATCACCTTCATCGGGTGCAGGACGCCGGACGGCAGGGCCTCGGGCGGCATCGTGATGGGGGCGAAGCAGAACACGTCGGTATTCGCGACGGGCTTGCCGCCCAGGCCGGTGCCCAGCACGTCGCGGATGACGCCGCCGATGCCGGTGTTCGCGCCGCCGTAGGGCTCGATGGCCGAGGGGCGGTTGTGCGTCTCGACCTTGAAGCAGACGTGGTGCCTGTCGTCGAACGTGACGACGCCGGCGTTGTCGGCGAAGACGCTGACGCACCAGTCGGCGGCGCCGAGGCGCTCGCGGATCTTCTGGGTGGCGGCGAAGACGGTCTCCTTGAGGAGGTTCTGATATCTCCTCCCGTCGAAGTCCACGATGCCCTTGAGCGTCTTGTGCGAGCAATGCTCCGACCACGTCTGGGCGACGGTCTCCAGCTCGACGTCCGTCGGCTCGCGGCCCGCCGCGCGGAAGTGGGCCTGGATGGTGCGCATCTCCTCCAGCGACAGGGAGAGCTGGCCCTGCTTGCTGATGCGGCGGAGGCCGTCGTCGTCGGCGTCGCGGAGGGGGACGGTGAGGAGCTGGAACGTGTACGGCTTGCCGACGGCGAGGTGGTCGAGGGAGAGGGGGCCGTCCACGACCTGCTCGATGGCCTCGTTGGCGAGGACCTTGCGGCGGAGGGTGTCGTCGGCGGGGCCGGGGCCGTAGTAGCGGCGGAAGGAGCGGACGCCGGAGAGGGGGACGCCGAGGTCGCGGGCCACGTCGAGGACGCTGAGGGCGGCGGGGTCCATGACGCCGGGCTTGAGGAGGACGGTGGCGAGGAGGTCGGGCTCGGGGGTGCCGAGGGGCGCGAGGCGGGCCTCCTCGACGAGGTCGTCGGCGAGGAGGACGCGGAGGAGGCGGGCGCCGTCGGCCTCGCCGACGCCTTCGAGGAGGAAGCCGCGGCCCGTGGCGGTGACGAGGCCAGAGCCGTCGGCGTGGGTGAGGAGGCGGTACTCCTCGGCGACGCGGCGGCGTTCGGGGTCATCGCCCCTGGGTCGGATCAGCACTTCCCACAGCATGACGGAGCCCTTTACCCCACCCCAACCCCCTCTCCCGCATCGGAGAGGGGGAAACATCAGAGTATCGAAAAGTGGCGGCGGGGAGGTGTGCGTCTGTCTTCAACGGCCCGGTTCAGGCGGGGCCAGCGAGGCCCAGCTCCGCCAGGGATTTCGCCGAGAGGAGCGCGACCCCCAGTTCCTCCAGCTTGTCGTGGGGCCACGCCTGGAGCCGGGCCCGCGCCGCCGGATCCAGTGGGCCGAACCGCTTCTCCAGTTGCTTCTGCAACATCGCCCGTTGGGCACGCTCGAAAGTCGTCTCACCGATCTTGAGCACGACGGTGTACTCCTTCTTGACGAGTAGGTTCTGGTCCGACTGGATCAGGGGGCCGTCCAGAGGCATGTACGCCTCGATCATCTCCCTCGGCAGGTAGCGCCTCACGTCGGGATCTCCGCCTCGGCGAGTCGGCGCACGGCGTCGGCCTTGACGCGCGGCCTGTCGGCGTCGGCCGAAGCCGGGGGTGGGTGGGTGGTGAGGTCACCCCTGCCACAACGCCAGCCCGCCCATCCCGATCAGGGCGGCGACGTACAGCCCGCCCAGGACGAAGCCCGCCGTGGCGAGGGCGGGCTGCTCCGTGCGCCCGCGCAGGGCGGCGGCGGCCTGCCCCATCGCCACGGCGGCGGGCAGTGCGAACAGGCCCATCAGCACGATGGAGGCCAGCAGGAAGATGGGGGCCGATTCCCCGGCGGCCGGGGCACGCGACATCAGGGCGGCGGCCAGCGCGCCGCCGGCCCAGGCCCCCCCCGCGAAGCAGGCGGCGGCCAGGGACTGCCGCGAGGACGCCTGGGCCTCGGCGGGGCTGGCCTCGCCGCCGCTGAACGCGCGCTCGACGCAGCCGGCGCACAGGATCTGGGTGCGCCAGCGGGTGCGGCACGTCTCGCACAGGTGCTGCTTGCACCGCGCGCACATGCCGACGCTCTCCAGGCCGACGTGCCGGGCGCAGACGGGCTCGTCGGGCTTGGCCGGGCGGGCGACGCGCGTGGGCGGCTCGTAGAGCGGCGCGTGGCACGAGGTGCAGCGGGCGCCGGCCCTGTCGCGGTCGTCGGGGATGGGGTAGTCGCAGGAGTCGCAGCGTGCCATGGGGTGTCACCTCGCGGCGCCGCGGCCGATGACGACGGCGAGGACGCACAGGCACCACGCCAGGCCGGCGAGCGACACGCACAGCCCGCCGGCGGCCAGGCCGCGGCCGCCCACACGCGACTCGGCCTCCAGGCGGCGGACGGCCAGGATCGACGCGGTCAGGGAGGCGCCGAGCAGGAGCATGGCGAGGACGCACATGAGGACGGCGCCGCCGGTGGAGCCCTCGGAGTGGAAGATGCCGGCCCCGGCGATGGACAGCAGGGCGGCGACGGGGGCGGCGACGAGGGAGCAGACGAGGGCGGCGGAGGCCAGCGGCAGGACGCGGACCGGCTGGCCGGCGGCGGCGGCGCGGAAGTTCTTGCACGGCCCGCAGAGCTGGGCGCCGTTCAGCTCGACGAGGCAGTCGATGCAGAAGGGGAGGCGGCAGGCGGCGCAGGTGCCGCCGGCGGGCAGCTCCTCGTGGTGCCAGCAGGCGTGCGGATCGACCTTGCGGTAGCGCCGCGGCGTCTTGCGGTAGGGCAGGGGCGGCTCGGAGGGCGGCAGGAGGGTGGTCGCCGGATGCGACTCGTCCACGGGGACCGCCACGGGGACGGCGCGCGGGGCCGGCCGCGCCGACGGCACCGGGACCGGGATCGGGACGGGCACCGGGACGGCGGCGGGGACGGGGATGGCCCTCGGGGCCGGGAGGACCTCGGGGATGTCGAGGTCGGGGGCCGCCGTGCTGGAGAACGGGACGCGGTTGCCGCGCCCGCATTGGCAGAAGACCATGGCCCCGGCCTCGGCGTCGGGCCGGGAGTGCTTCTTGCCGCAGGACTTGCACGCGAACCAGATCATGGGGTACAGGATAGGGGTGCGGGGGGCGTGTGTCAGCGGGGGCGGCTCTTCTGGTAAGAGCCGGCGGCGGTGTCGTTGGGGCAGACGAGCCAGTCGAAGTGCATCCAGATGGTGCGGGCGTAGCGGTGCAGCAGCGGCATGAGCGGGAGGTAGGCGAGGAAGATGTAGAGGCAGAGGGTGAACGGCGGGACGTGTGGCCAGAGGGCGGTGACGGCGAAATAGGCGGCGGCGACGAGGACGCCGCCGAGGGCGTAGCTGACGTACATGGCGCCGAGGAAGTAGCCCTCCTCGCGCTCGAAGAGGACGCCGCAGGCGGGGCAGCGCTCGTGGGTGGCGAGGAGGTTCTTGAAGATCGGGCCGCGCAGGCAGGCGGGGCAGCGTTGCATGGCGACGGCGGCGAGGCGCGACGGGATGTTCGACATCGGCACGGCCCTCGCCATGTATCCGTGGGGTATGCGGCCCGCGTGTCTTCACGTCCAGGACACGCCGCCGGGGGGCCACCGGTATTGTACACGGAAGGGGTCAAGCCGCGCGGGGCGGGGTGCCGATACTCGGTGTGTCGGCCCCTTAGCCAAGCGGAAAGGCAACGGATTGCAAATCCGTCATGCCCCGGTTCAAATCCGGGAGGGGCCTCTATAATGGGTTAGGCACTAACCCCCTGACTGGGCTGGAGATACAGCCACCCATCCCGCGTGCGGATGGAGACGGTCCCGAGGGCCAACTCCTCAGTAACTTACTGAGGATTTGCCGCGGAGCTTTCTCCCATGGCGCGCAAGAAGGGCATCCCGGGCCTGAGCAGGCACAAGGCCACCGGACGCGGTATCGCGCGGATCGGCGGCGTGGACAGGTATTTCGGCAAGTGGCCGGAGGGGCTGAGGGAGGCCCCGCCGGAGGTGAAGCGGGAGTACGACACGGCCATCTCCGAGTGGCTGGCGGCGGGCCGCCCGGAGGGCCTGCCCGGCAAGAAGGCCCCTGAGAAGGGGGGCACGCCGGCCCGCACCGTCGAGGAGGTGATGGCGGCGTTCTGGGTGCGGCACGTCCTCCCCCATTTCGTCGGTCTCGACGGCAAGGCCACCCTGGAGCGGGACAATTTCGCGTACTCGCTCCGCCCCCTACGCCACCTCTACGGCCGGACGCCCGCCGCGGAGTTCTCGCCGCTGAAACTGAAGGCGGTGAGGGAACTGATGGCGAAGGGGTACGTCCACCCTGAGTACGGCGAACACAGGCCGCTCGCCCGCAAGACGGTGAACCAGCGCGTCGGGCGCATCAAGGCGATGTTCGGCTGGGCGGTCAGCGAGGAACTGGTGCCCCCGTCCGTCTGGGAGGCTCTCCGCTCCGTCGAGGGCCTCAAGGCGGGTAGGAGCGCCGCGAGGGAGACCCCGGCTGTCGGGCCGGCCGCGCCGGCAGACGTGGAGAAGACGATCCCGCACCTCGGGCCGCACGCCTCCGGGCTTGTGCGGTTCCTGCTCCACACCGGCGCGCGGTGCGGCGAGGGGGCGCGTCTGACTCTGGCGGAGGTGGATCGCTCAGGGGACGTGTGGCTCTACCGGCCCTCGCATCACAAGACCGCGTGGCGCGACAAGCCGCGCGTGGTCGCCGTCGGCCCCAGGGCCCAGGACGTGCTGCGAGAGTTCATCCGCATCCGGTGCCCCGAGTGCGGGGCCGAGGGCAGGCCCCCGTTGCTGGGCTCACGCGACGGGTGCCTCTGTGGCCCCTGCCTCGACAGGATGGACGAGGCCGCCATCTGCGGCCCGTGGCGGCGCGTCGAGTGCCACCCGGCGGACGCGCCGCTCTTCTCCCCCAAGGAGCAGCGGGCGGAGATCCACGCGGCGATGCGGGCCCGTCGGCGGTCGAAGGTGCCGCCGTCTCAGGTGTGCCGCAAGAAGAAGAGCCCGCTGAAGAAGCCGCTGACGTTCTTCACGGCGTCGCGTGTGTGCGCCGACATCGCGAAGGCGTGCGAGGCCGCGGGCATGCCGCCCTGGCACGCCCACCAACTGCGTCACCTCCACGGGGCGCGGGCGAGGGCCGCCGCCGGCCTGGACGGGGCGCAGGCCGCCCTCGGTCACGCCACGCCCCTGATGACCGAGCACTACAGCAAGCTTCAGGCAGAGAAGGCGGCGGAGGTGGCCCGCCGCATCGGATGACGTGAGAGGGCCTCGCCGGGCACACAAAACGGCGAGCCCCCGTCGTGCCCCGGACAGCGAGACGAAGGTGACCGGCGGGCGGAAAAGCCAGCAGGGCAGGCCGAGGTGATCCTGCCCTGTTGACTTTTCTATCGATGCCATCAAGCCAGGACGGCCATCTGCCGATGAGGGCGACAGCCAGCCTCATCGAGAGGACACCATGTGCGGCCGCTTCACCCTCCTCCCGACGGGCCAGGACATCGCATCCCTGTTCAATCTGGACGACGTGCCGGACTGGCAGCCGCGCTATACCATCGCCGAAAGAGAAGCGGTGCGAGTGGTGGGATCACCTATTGGGCACATCGGGCCGTGGTGTTGGCAATGAAGCGGGGCAGTGGAATGGCTGCGGGTACGGACAACGCTTGTCGCGTGTGGCCGGGTCAGTGCAATTCACCGGAAATGTCTCAAGGCGATATGCGGAATGTAGGGGGGTGGGCCCTGCCACGGCCAACAATGAAGCGGCCGGGCGCCAGCTACCAGTTACCCCCCCTCCAGGCAGAATCGTCCACGGGTGTGGTATGATATACCCTGCGCCCCTTGCGGAGGCCTCGGAATGAGGACGACGATGCGGGCCGTGGCGTGGGTGGTCTACAAGGTGACCATCCACGGGAAGCCGGGCGAGGTGAACGCCGTCTGCGAGCAGGGCGAGTGGGACGCGATGGAGAGGGAGAGGCCCGGACACCACGTCCTGGTCAAAGCCCGCATCCCCCACGAGGCCGAGGCCGAGGCGCTGGCCAGGGCGGGGTCGGGTTACGCCGCCGGGAAGGCCAAGGGCGGCAAGGGCAGGCAATCGCCGTTCGCGCGGGCCGTGGCGGTGCCGGCGCTGCCGGCCAGGGCCGCCGGCTGAGAGTTCCGCCCGCCACGCGATGGTCACGGACGCCCTCGCACCGAGCCGCACTCCTGCGCCGCCCTTTTCCACCGCAGTGTGGAAGGGGCCTTTTCCGCAAACACGCGATTGGCATCTCTTTTCCCAGGCCGGTCGGTATAATCAAGGGACGGGCGGGCACAACGCCCCCCGTACAAGGACGGACGAGACTGCCGCATTGCTCTTCGCATTCCCCGGACGACTGCTCGACACTTCCACTGCCTCGCAGGTCCCCGAGAACGCCAAGCCTGATCGCAGACTGAAGGCCGCCAGACGCGCCGCCCGGCGCGCCTTGGTCGCCGTCCGCGTCTTTTCACAGGGCCCGCGAGGCCCAGAGGAAGTTCCATGAGCAACAACATCTACGTCGGCAACCTGTCGTTCGACACGACCGCCGACGACCTCAGCGAGATGTTCGCCGCGCACGGCGTGGTGACCAAGGCCCAGGTGACGACGGACCGGGAGACGGGCCGCTCGCGCGGCTTCGGCTTCGTCGAGATGTCCTCCGGCGGTGCCGAGGCCATCGCCGCCCTCAACGGCAAGCAGGTGGGCGGCCGCGCCCTCACCGTCAACGAGGCCAAGCCCCGCGAGCCCCGCGGCGGCGGCGGCTACGGCGGCAGCCGCGGCGGGTCGGGCGGCGGCCGCGACCGCTATTGATCCCGTGTTGATTTGAACGGAGGCCCCGGCTCGCTTGCGAGCCGGGGCCTCTTCGTCCCCGTGGCCTGCGTTGCGTCGGTCAATCCTGTACGGCTGCGCGAAGCTCTTCACGAAGTGGGGAGGGGAGGGAGCCAATGAGGATCTCCAGGGGCATCGTTGCGCTGCTGACGGCGGAGGCGAATGACCTCATCGTTTCGCTGCTTGAACAGACCGGCCCCGGCGGGCCTCAACCCGCTGGGCCGGTAATCGCATCGAGACGCCGCGACGCTGCGGCCCTCCCCGCTCAAGGGCGGCGGGCACGCCGCCCGGCGGGTCAGGGCCGCCGTGTCAGGAGGTAGGCGACGAGCGTCCCGAGGACGCCCAGGAGGATGCCCAGCGCGACCGAACGCCAGGCGTACCTCGGCGGCGACGCCGCGTGGGGCACGCCGCAGGCCGGGCACCCCCCCTGCCCCTCCCTCCTGGGGCCGCCGCAGCGCGGGCAGAGGAGGGGGATGACGCCCGGCGTCGCGCCGCCCCCCGACGGCGCGACCACGACGAGGCCGCCGCAGCCGGGGCAGCGGTGACGGCCCGCGGCGCCGGCCGGGACCAGCACCTCCATCCCGCAGTGCGGGCAGTCGTTGATCGCGTGTCCCATCGGCGGGTCGCCACCCAGAAGATACCCGTCGTCCTCGCCCGGCGCGACGATCCAGGGAGCCGGGCACTCGCAGCAGGCTGGGCACAGTCCGCAGCGCAGGCAGTACCCGGCCCCGCACGAGCAGGGGCCGGGCGAGAGGCGGCGGTCACAGCACCAGCAAGGGGCCATGCCGTCTTCCTATCCCCGGCAAGTCGGCCCGTCCTCCCTGACCCCGATCCCCTGGACAGAATGGCCAGAGCTACCCGGCGGGGCCCGGCCCCCTGGCTCGGGGAACGGGCCGGATTCCTGTCCCCGCCGGCCCCGCGCCGCGTTATTCTGTACGGGGAGTGCGGCGGCCTTTTCCTCCCGGCCCTTGAACTCCGCGGTGGCAGCGCCGGCCGCTCCCTGTCCGCGATAGCCGCGGTCCGACGCTTCTATTAATGTAGCCCAGACGATCCGGAGCTCACGCATGGCCATCGGACGCATCCCTGGCCCGCTCGCCTCCCCGCTGCACGCCGGGCAATCGAACGCGCCCGGTCACGTCGTCGGCGTGCCAGGGCCCCTGGGGGCCGGCGCCCGCGTCCGGGGCCAGGGGCCGCACCACGCGCGGGGCAACCCGGGGCCCATGTCGCCCCCCCGCCTGGTCCGGCTCCGGATCACGCACGGCGCGAGGAGGGGCGGCCCCGGCCAGGTGCAATACGAGAGCTTCCTGTGCGTCAACGAGAGCGTGATCGTGCTGGCCGAGACCGAGCCGGACCACTGGCCGGCCTGGACGCAGATCCGCTGGGGGGGCGACGCCGGCAAGCCGATCACGGGGGCCGGCAACGGCTGGAGCATCCCGCGCTCGAAGCAGGGGGTCTTCCGCGTGTGGGCCTCCCTGGGCGGGGTGACCCTCGGGGCGGCCGTCTCGATCACCTCCCTGGTCGATATCACCAGCTCGTCCGCCTACTACAGCCCCGGCGGCACGCCCCTCAGCCCGCTCGGCACGGGCAGGAAAATCAACATGTACGGCGAGACGGAGGCGAAGGGCTTCGAGGACTACGTGGCGCTGAAGTACTATCAGCCGGGGGCCAAGCAGTACATGCGGAGGCTGACGAAGGCGCCGGCGGACGCGCCGCCGCCCGACGGCCCCGGGCTGCCCGACGGCTGCGCCAGCGACATCTGCATGCGCGGCTCGCCGTTCCACTCCCCGACCTATTACGCGATGCGGCGGATCATGCGGAAGGACGGGCGCTGCCGCATCACCTTCGCCAGCGAGGAATCCCAGAACCGGAGCTTCCTCGCCGCCTTCCCGGACGCCAGCCTCCTCCAGTGCTGGCCGACCGACGTCGGGAGCCTCGCCCGCGTGATCGAATTCCCCGCGGAGCCCGTCTGGCCGCGGGCGTCCGACGGCCCGGACCCGGTGATCCCCTCGCCCGACGTCGGCTTCATGGAGTCCCCGCCCAAGACCCGGAAGTACGAAGGGGAGCCCTGACGTGTCGGCGGCCCGGATGCCGGTGCATCGCCGGCAGGGGCGGCCCGTCGATGACCGGCGACCCGGCCGCTCGTGTCCCGTGGCCTGCTAGAGTCGTCGCCGGTGAACAACCCCGGCGGCGGCGTGGCCCTCTCCTCCGAAGGCGGCGGAGGTGGCCCGCCGCATCGGATGACGTGACGGGGCCTCGCCGGGCACACCGGCGAGGCCCCGTCGTTTCTGGGTGCCCCCGCAAGAATCTGTGGGTGAGATCAGCGGGTGCGCGGGGCGATGGGATGTGTGGGGAGGAGCGCGGCGGCCGTGGGGAGGGCGGGGGGAAAGCTGTCGTAGCTGCCCGGCCTCGTCGGGGCGCGGCTGACGGGCTGGGCTGGTCTCGCCGATTTTTTTTCCCCGCGTGTACGCGCGACAGGGGAGAAAACTCTCTGTCGCGTGCGAGCGTGCGGGAGAAAAAAAGACCGGCCGATCCGGACGCTGCTGGCTGGGCGGGGGCACGCCCGACGCGCTGGCCGCGTTGATGCGCCCCTTCCCCGCCGAGGCGATGGCTGCTGCTGCCGTGGGCAAGGCGGTCGGCAGCGTCAGGAACGACAGCCCGGAGTGCCTGGAGCCGGCGGGGCTGGCGCAGGCGTCACTCTTCTGAGATTCGCTAGAGGAGGACGGCCATGCAGGTTATGAGGCGCGAGGACTACCTGGGCGGTTGCTGGGACAGGGCCACTTGAGCGTGGCTGGCCTTGCCCACCTCCCGCCGGCGCGTTATCAACCTGACGATGCCAGAGGGGCTTCCCGTGGGAGAAGAGAGTGGGCCATACGACTGCCAGTCCTGCGGCGCGTGCTGCGTCCACCTGGGGGCATATGACGGCAACGCCTACGTCCACCTCGACAGGGCCGAGGCAGCCCGGATGCGCCGACACGGCCTGCGCGTCGTCGAAGCCGCGTTCGGGTCGAAGTGCCTGGCGGCGGCCCCGCACGAGGGCGCGTGGGGCTATCCGGCGTGCGTCGCGTTCGAGGGCGAGCTGGCCGTCCGCTGCGGCTGCTCCGTCTACCGCGACAGGCCCTCGGTGTGCCGCGAGTTCGAGCCGGGCAGCGACGTTTGCCGCGAGGCGCGGGAGCGTGCGGGCCTGGAAGTGTGATCGAGGCTCGGATTCCTGCCGGAGACGGGGCGAGGGCGGAGGTGACACCACCGGGCGAACCGGGCGGGCGGCGTCGGGCGAGTCCTCACCCACTAGATCGCTGGCCTCGCAACCCCCGGACACCGCGTCCCGATTATTCCCGCCCTACTGATGCGGCGCCTTCCTGACGGCCCTGCCGTCGGGCAGGCCGAGGACGAGCCGCCTTGAGTACACCGCCCTCAGCGTCCGCCCCGTGGCCTCCGCCGCGTCCTTCGGCGCCATCGTCCGGACCGCCCCATCCTCCTCCGCCGTCCACGCCCCCCCGGCCGCCGGCGGCATGGTCCCGCGCCGCCTGTGGGCCTCACTCATCTTCCGCTTCGCGTCCTCGCTGTGGGGCTTGCCGAGGTGCGCCGCACGGACGGCCTCGATGACGTGCATGGGCCTGGGCTTGCCCCTCTTGCTGGCCGCGATCTTCTCCCGCCTCTCCGGGCTGGACAGGGTGGGCAGGGCCAGCTCGCGGGCCGCGTCGAGGATCGGCGTGTGGACCTCGCTCTTGAGGCCCCGCGTGCCCTCGGTGTACTGGCCCACCCCGAGCGCCTTCCTCCAGCCCCAGACGGTCAGCGTGCTGACTCCCCACCAATAGGCGATGGCCTGCGCCGACTCCCGCCGGACGGCTTTGACGAGGTCGCGGTACAGCACGAGGGACGTGCGGCCCCTGCCCCTGCCGGGGGGCCTGCCGATGGGCCAGGGGATCGGCGCCTCGGACACGCCGAGGATGACCATGTCTCCACGCCGCGCGCAGGACACCACGGCACCGACGTGGAAGCGGGGCGACTCGTAGGTGCCGAGCAGTTTGGATGGTGTCGTCACGGGGATACCTCCACGCACCCCCGGCTTGATACCCCGGTCATCCAGGCTTGTCCAGCCCTGGCGTGTGTGGCTTGACGAAGTGGGTCTGCGTGATCATCACACGGCGGGCGCGAACACCTCAGCCGGCTTGACCCTCTTCCCGATCAGGCGTTGGCGTATTTCCTGTCCACCACCGCCGCTGACGGCCGTTGCTACAAATACTGCCCTGATTCTCTCGGAGCGCATCGTGGCGACGACCTACCCCCCGCGTGGCACCTTCATCATCCAGGGCACGGACACCTCATCCCTCCCCAGGAAGCGGGACGGCTCACCGGCCGACCTGCCCCCGCGATGGCGGCCCGCTGACTACGAGCGTGCCGTCGTCTTCAACCTGGACAGGCTCAGGGCGTCGGCGGTGGGCCGCACCATCTACGAGGCCGTGCGTGCCCTGACGACATCGACCCGCGTGGTGCGTTTCGCCCCCGACTTCACGCCCGGCAGCGCCCACGTCCGGCCCGTGTCCGGGCCGCTCAACGAGCCGACCGTCTTCTACTCTCCGGGGAAGTATCAGGAGGGGCGGCGGTGCATGGGGCACCGGCGGGCTGTCCTGGCGCACGAGCTGGCCCACGCGGGCAGCGCCCTGCGCTCGGGCTTCTGGACGCGGCCGGCCGCGGACCACCTCGGCAACGCCAACGGCTACCCTGACGAGGAGGAGCTGCTCGGCATGTTGGTGCAGAACATCTACGGCTCGGGCGAGGGCCTCGTCCTCCGCTCGGGCTACGATGACTTCGAGCGGGACGACCCCACGTTCGACCGGCTGTTCGGCCTCGCCGGCGGCCTGCCCCCTGGGGTGAGGCTGATGGGCAGCAACCCGAACATCCACGACTACCTCCGGGAGCGACGGATGGAGGACTTCACCGACGACACTCTGGACGCATTCTCGCTGCATTTCGCGGCCTGCTACAGCGTGGCGCTCCGCCGCTTCCTCACCGACAGCCCCGTCTGCGCCGCCCTCGCGGCGTTACGCAAAGAAGATGCCCCGTTCAACCCGCTGAGGTCGATGGGGGAGGCCGGATTGGCCGCCGCCGTGCGTGGGCTGGCCGGCGTACCGGCGGGCCGCAGGGGCCGGGGCAGGTGAGGGTCACATAGGCCGGCCAAAGAACGACAGCATGAAACGCAAAGGGGGCGGGCCTGAACTTCCAGGCCCGCCCCCCGTGTGTTTCAAGTGCCGCCCGGCGTGGCGTCGCGGTGTCGCCCATCACTGCGACGCTCTCCCGCAAGGCGGCACTCTGAATTCTAGCGACGCGAGCGCAGCCGGCAAGTGTTGCCGTCACGGCGCCCCGCCGTCGATCACCAGCGGCTCGTCCGCGTCGTCGTCCTCGGGGTCGAGGTAGCCGTCATCCTCGCCGGGCGAGACGATCCACGGGCTGGGGCACGAGCAGTGGGCCGGGCAGACGCCGCAGCGCAGGCAGTAGCCTTCGCCGCAAACGCACGGGGCGGAGGATTGGCGGCGGTCGCAGCACCAGCAGGGGGACATGCCCATTGTCCTACGCCGCCGGCGGTTGGGCGGCACGCCCACGCTCCTCGATGCGCAGCAGCGCTTTGTTCAACGCCGTGCGGGCACGCTCGGCGCTGGCGAGCAGGTCCTGCATCGCGTTGAGGTATGCCCGCCGCTCCGGCTGGAGCAACGGGCTCTCCGCCCCGCGCCACAGGGCCACCTCGCGGGACAGGCCGCGGGCAAGTTCGTCGAGCCTGCCCATCCTCGCCCGTATGTCATTCACCTCGATCATCGCCAGACCCCGTCAGTTGAGTGACCGCGCGGGCGGCACCAGCAGGCCGATGCCCGCCGCGCTGGCCATCGCGATCCTGGCCGCCTCGCAGGCGTCCACGGCGTCCGTCACCGCGACCACCGCCGCCCGCTTCCCCATGTCGTGCAGCAGGCCGACGCCGGCCCACCTCCGCACGTCACCGAGGACTTCCTTCGCCAGCTCATGCAGCCTCTTGAGCCTCTTCGCCAACGCCTCTGTCGTCATCGTCCGACCTCCCGAGGGCGGGCGGTAATCCTCACCCGGCCGGATCGCAATTTCAAGCCTCAAAGATGAGATTCACCGAGAGTCTCTCACCGGCGCGGATGTCGTCCCCGGTGGTCGATGCCCATGAAAGACTGTCGCGCCTTATCGGCGACTTGGCCCCATCACCTCTTGTCAGACCACGGTGACCACCTGTGCATTTCTCGCAATCACCTACCGGGGGCCTTCCGATGGGCCGCCTCGCCGTCCTCCGCGTCCACTCGTGGTACTCGTTGCTGGAGGGCGTGGCCCCGCCCGCGGCGCTGCTGGAACGCGCCGCCGAATGCGGCCACGAGGCCCTCGCCCTCACCGACACCAACAGCCTCGGCGGGGCCGTGGAACTGGCCCAGGCCGCCAGGAACGGGCCCGTCAGGCCGATCATCGGCGCCCGCGTCGTGGCCGGCAAGCAGGCCGTGACGGCGCTGGCGGCGGAGCCGTCCGGCTACCGCTCCCTCTCGCGCCTCCTCACCCGCCTCGCCCTCGACGGCTGCGCCCCCGCCGCCTTCTCCTCGCTGCTGGCCGCCCACTCGGAGGGTCTACAATTCCTCATCGACGCCCCCGCCCTCCTCCGCGGCCCCCTCTTGGACAGGGCGCGGGCGCAATGCTGGCTGGAGGTGGTCAGGCCCGGCCCCTCCGAGGCCGCCGAGCAGGCGCTCCTCGCGGCGGGGCTGCCGTTGGGCCTCCGCCCCGTCGCCAGCACCGCCGCACGCCTCGCCGCGCCCGAGGACCACGCCGCCTACCGGCTCCTGCTGGCCGTGCGGCGGTCCCAGACGCTGGAGCAACTGCCCGCCCGCCTCTCCGTCCTGCCGGCGCACCACGTCGCCACCGCCGACGAGATGCGCCAGCGCTTCAGGGACTTGCCCGACGCCCTGGCCAACACCGCGCGGCTCGCCGCCCTGTGCCGCTCCGACGTGCTGCCGCGCGGCCTCGTCCCGGCCCCCACGCGGGCCGCCCCCGGCGCCGACCTCCTCGACTGCCTCCGCCAGCGGTGCGAGGAGGCCCTCACCCGCCGCGCGTGGCAGGACGCGGCGGGCACCCGCCGCAGGCTCGACGAGGAGTTAAGGGCCGTCGGGGCCGCGCAGATGGCGCCGTACCTCCTTGCGGTCTCGGACCTGGTCGAGGAGTGCCCGAGGAGGGGCTGGCCGGTCTGGCCGCGCGGCTCCGCGGGCTCGTCGCTCGTCTGCTGCCTGCTGGGGATCACGCCCGCCGACCCCGTTGCCCACGGGCTCCGCTTCGAGAGGTTCCTCGGCCCCGGCAGGGATTCACCGCCCGACATCGACCTCGACCTCGCCGACGCCCATCGGAAGCTCCTGTTCCAGCACGCGATTCAGTTGTTCGGCGCGCAGCGGGTGGCCCGCGTCGCCTCCTACCGCCGCTTCGGCCCCGTGGGCGGCCTGAAGGCGGCGCTCACCGCCCACGGCTTCGGCGCGTGCGCCAACGCCGTCGCCGCCGAGGCCGGCGAGGAGGGGGCGGGCGACGCGCCACCGCCGTCGTGGCCCGGCGAGCCGGGCGAGTGGGTGACGGTCAGGGCCGCCGCCGCGATCCTGGCGCCCCGCCCGGAGGAGCACGGCCCGCACCCGTCCGGCGTCGTCCTGACCGCCGGCCCCGTCGAGGACCACGCCCCGTGCGTGAAGGGGCCGGGCGGCGTGCGGATGCTGCATTACGCCCAGACGGCCGCGGCGGCCGTCGGCCTCGTGAAGCTCGATCTGCTGTCCAACCGGGCGCTGTCTTCGCTGGCCGAGGCGAGGGGCCACGCCGCCGAGGTCGAGGACGGCGTGGCACCGGACGCCGCCGCGCGGGTCGCCGAGCTACTCGCCGCCGGCGACACGCTGGGCGTCCCGCATCTGGAGACGGCCGGCCAGCGGGCGCTCCTCGCCCAGTGCCGCCCCGCCGACGTGGGCGGGCTGATGAATTGCCTGTCGGTGGCGAGGCCGGGGGCCTCGGCGGCGGGCGGGCGCGAGGCGTACCTCCGCCGGCTGCACGGGCTGGAGCCGGACCGCTACCCCTGCCCCGAGGCGGAGGCGGCCCTGCGCGGCACGCGGGGCGTGCTGCTGTACGACGACGACGCCCTGGCCGTCATCGAGGCGCTGACCGGCCTGCCGGCCGCCGAGGCCGACCGCATCCGCCGCGCCCTCGCCGACGAGCAGGCCGCAGACGCCGCCGAGGCCGAACTGGTCACCGCCTGCGAGCGGGTGGGCAGGCGTCAGGCCGGGGAGGCCGCCCTGCCCCACCTGCGCAAGTTCCAGGGCTACGCCTTCTGCCGCTCCCACGCCTTGAGCATCGCCTCGACGGCGTGGGAGCAGGCGCGGCTCAAGGCGACATGCCCGGCGGCCTTCTGGTGCGGGGTGATGAACCAGCACAAGGGCCTGTACCCGGCGTGGGCCTACGTCGAGGAGGCCAAGCGCGCGGGGCTGACGGTCCTGCCGCCGTGCGTCAACCGCTCGCGTGACGTGTGGACGCAGGAGGTGTCGGCCCTGCGCCCGCCCCTGTCGCTCATCAGGGCGTTGCCGGCGGGGGCGGCCCAGGCGGTCATCGAGGCGAGGGCGGGCGGCGGGCCGTTCACGTCCTTCGCTGAGGCGCGGCGGCGGCTGGGCGAGGTGACCCCCGACGCGCTGGCGGCCCTGGCCAGGGCGGGGGCGTTCGACTTCACCGGCAGGGGCAGGGAGGCCCTGTTGCGCTCGGAGGGGCTGACGGGGCGGGGGGCGCTCCCGCCGGCGTGGCGTCGCCGGGAGGCGTCCCCGTGGCCGGGCGAGGGCCTCCTGGGCAGGCACCCGCTCGCGGCGGCGTGGCGCGAGGAGTGGGCGCAGCTCGGGCTCGTCACCGGCCCGCTGATGATGCACGTCCTCCGCCCGGCGCTGCAGGCGGGCCTCGCAGACAGGAGGGCCCTTGCGCACGGGCAGCGGGGGCGTTTCGCGGGACTGGTGGCGGGCGCGGAGGCCGGCGAAAGCGGCGCCCCCTGCCGGCTGACCTTGCTGGACGAGCGGGGGGCCTTCGACGCGTCCCTGTCCGGCGTGGACGCCCCCGAGGAGGGGAGCCTGGCCGTACTGGAGGGCGTGGCGGAGGTGACCTTCGGGGCGTTCACGCTCCGGGCGTCCTCGGCCTCAGCGCCGCTGGCGCCGGGTGTCATCGCGGTCATCGGTGAGGGCCGGCTGGCGTCTTGAGGGGGCTGCTACCGGTGGGTAACTGTCACGCCCGAGAACCGCCGATGTACGCTGGGGCGGGCAGAAAACGCCCCCCGTGGGAATATTTCTTGAGAAAAAGACGCGGCGTCTTCAGCAGGACGAATCAGGACGAATCAGCGAAAAACGGTCAACGTCAGTCAACGTCAGTCAGCCCCGTTCACCGCAAGTCAGGAACATCGGCATGCCACCGCGCGCCACGGCACCCCGCCGCATCAAACTGGGGGTGGCGCGGAATCCGGTGACCGCCTAAAATACAAGTGGACGCGGATAAGCACACACCCGAGCGTGCCACCTTGCTCAGGAGAGCGAGGGGGCACGCCTTCCCGGGGCCGACGTGAGGCCCACCGGCGCGGCGTGCGTTTAATGGCAGGGAGGCCGCCCGCTATCAGCCACAACCGCTGGGATGCACCCTGATGGCACCCGCCTCTCCGCCCGCCGGCGTCACGCCGGCCCCTTCGCAACACGCCCAGACGAACTTGTTCGCCGAGATCGCAGCCGGCGACGGCCTCAGCCTCGCACAGGCGGCACGCCGGCTCCCCGGACGGGGCGGCAAGGGCACCGCCCCGACGACGTTGTTCCGCTGGGCGGCCTCCGGCGTCCGCGCCCCGGACGGGCGGCTCGTCAAGCTGGAGGCGTGCAGGATCGGGCGGCGCATGGTCACGACGGCAGGGGCGGTCGCGCGGTTCCTCAGCGCGACCAACGACGACCCCGCCGCCGCGACCGTGGTCTTGCACCCCACGTCCGCCGTGCCGGCGGGCAACGCCGGCACCACCCGCTCGCGCGATCTCGCGCGGGCGATGGACGAACTCCGCGCGGCGGGGGTCTGACCCCGCCACGACCCGCATTACCTCCGCTGCCGCGCGCGCCGGTTTGCCCAGCGCGTCGCGCGTTGCGTAGGCTGCCGCACATACCCGCCGGCATACCGCCGGCGGCCCGGAGGGGGAGGTATGAAGACGAGCTCGAACATCAAGGGCGTGGCGGGGCACGAGCCGCTGTCGAGCGCGGCCCGTGCCGAGGGTCTGTCCTACAAGCTGGCGCGGCGGCTCGTCGCCGAGGGCCGCGTCGGCGTGCTGAAGATCGGGTGCCGCCTCTTCGTCGAGGGGGGCGGCCTCCGGCGGGCGCTTCAGTCCTGCCGGGCCGGGTAAACCCTGGGGGCGCCGCGTGCCCCCCACCAAAACGCGGGACGGGCGGGGGTCATCACCCCCCCGCCCGTCCGAAAGAGTCGCGGACACCGAGGAGATTACATTATCATGGATTCGAATGGCGGAAGCAATCAGGCGGGCGCGGGCGTCCCGCCGCGCCCCGCGCCCGTGCCGGTGGACGTGGAAGGCATCCCGGCAGAGCTCCGGGCCAAGCCCCGCTGGGTGTGCTGGGTCTGGAAATGGACGGGTAAGAAATGGGACAAGCCGCCTGTCTCGGGCAAGGACGGGAGGCCGAAGAAGGACTGGAACGCCCCCAGCAACCTCGTCCCCTTCGCCGTTGCCCTGGAGACGTACCGCCGCATGGGCCTCGGCGGTGTCGGGTACGTCCACGATGAAGGGGAGGTGGGGATCGACCTCGACTCGTGCGTCGGGCCGGACGGGGCCATCGCCCCCGAGGCCCTTGAGATCCTCCGCGGCCTGGGCACCTACGCCGAACTCAGCCCCAGCGGGACGGGGGTGAAGGGCATCCTCAGGGCCAGCTTGAGTCTGGAGAATGGCAAGGACAAGACATCCTATCCCGCGCCGTGGCAGAAGCGCCACCCGGAGAAGGCGGCCAAGGTGGAGGTGTTCGGCCCCGGGGCCGGCTACTTCACCATGACGGGTCGTCGCCTCCCCGACATGACCGCCGTCGTGGAGGCGCGGCAGGAGGAGGCCGAGGCCCTGCACGCCCGGCTCGCCTCCGCGAGGAAGCCGGGGGGCGGGGCCGGCGAGTCGGCCCGGCAGAACGGTAAGACGGGCGGGGCGGCGAACGGCAAGGCGGGCGGCGGGATGCGCCTCCGCCCGACGGGCGACACGACGACCCCGCCGGACCAGCTCACCGACGAGCAGCTCTGGGCGCGGCTGTTCGCATGCAAGAACGGGGACGCGATCCGGTCCCTGTACGACGGTAACATCACGGGGTACGAGAGCGCCAGCGAGGCAACCCTTGCCCTGCTGAATCACCTGCGCTGGGTGACGCGGGCCGACGCGGCCCGGATGGAACGCATGTTCCTCCAGTCCAAACTGAAGCGGGACAAGTGGGAGGATAAGCGGGGCGATACGACTTGGGGGGCGCAACAGATCGCGAAGGCGCTCGAAGGGGACATCTGGGAGCCGAGGCCCGAGGCCCCGGCCGTGTTCGACGCCGGCGGGGGCGTGACTCTGGCCTTCGGCCACGTCCACGCGACCGCCAGCGGCACCGTCAAGGCAAAGGTCGAGGCGAGGAAGGGCGGCAAGACCGAGGACGTGCTGACGCTGTCCGACAGCCCGACGGGGCGGGGTAACTTCGTCAAGACGTTGGCCGGCCTTCTGAATCGGCTCGGCGCGGACGGCGGCAGGGCGGAGGAGCTCACGACCGCGCTCATCCTCGGCGCGGCGGCGCGGCTGAAGGACAAGGGGACCGGGGGCGGTGTGACACTGCACGCCCTGGTCACGGATCAGGTGCCCCAGGAGCTCGGGCTGGCGTTCCGCTGCCCCAAGACGGTCTGGAGCGAGGTCCGCCGCGCGGAGATCGGGCGTAACGATCTGGTGACGTACACGCCGGACCGGCTGCTCCAGGCCGCGGCCTCCTGCCGGGACGCCCCCCAAACGCGGGACGCCTTGCTCCGGGCACTCTGCGACGAGCTCGGCGTCCTCTGGGCCGACCTGATGCAGACGCTCCCCGACGAGACCGGGGCCGCCCTCGGGCCGGACAGCCAACGCGGACGGGCATTCCGGCGGGCCTTCGTGCAGTTGTGGAAGCACACCCTCGTTTTCGAGGTGGAGCGGGGCCGGGACAACGCGGGGATGGAGCACGCCGCGCGGTCCACGCTGGCGGAGAGGGCGAGGCGGGTCATCGATAAGGCCCAGTCGGGCGGCGCCGTACCGGGGGAGTGGGTGCCCGTGATGGCCGCCTTCGACGCCTTCGTCTGCGTGCCCGAGGCGGACGGTACGCCGCTGCTGGGGATGCGGGCCACGCTGCCGGGACAGGTCAAGCACGCCCTGCCGGGGGTCCCCGATGGCGACGGTGAGTCCCTGCTGGCGCTGGGCGTACGGTACGGGGTGATCGAGGACAAGCCGGCGGCCCCGGCTTGGCTGGAGAACGGCCAACGGTTCTTCGTCCTATCACACAACGTCGCCGGCGAGATCCTGGCCCGTCCGGCGGGGCGGGACGGAGCGGCAGGGGAGGCGGGCGAAGGATGACGCGGCCGTTTTTTTTTCTCCCGCGTGCGCGCAGGCGACAGGAAGAAAACCTCTTCGTCTCCCGCGCGCACGCGGGAGAAAAAAAACGCGGACGATCCCGATTGTAGCGGCCTGGATGAATCACCACGGACGAGGGAGGATGCGATGATGACCGAGACGGGCGAGAGGCGGCAGCAGTTCCCTGAGGCGCTGGCCGACGAATTGGCTTCGCTGCGACGGCAGGCGGAGCGCCTGGAAAGCGTGATCCGCGAGCGCGGGGAGTCCCTGCCGCCGATGGCGTTGGCCCGCCTCGCCGTGGACGTGGACAGGGCCGCCGGGAAGCTCGGCAGGCACGCGGCACGGATCGGGGCGGCGTGACTGCCCCTGGTTCGACACGCAAGCAACGGCACGGGCAGAGCGAGACGGCGAAGGGCGGGGGGCCCTGACCGCAGGAGAGAGCAGATGAGCGGACACGGCGAGAAACTGGATCGGAAGCAAGAGGCGCTTATCGCGGCCCTGCTCACCGAGCCGACGCACGCCGCGGCGGCCGCGAAGGCCGGGGTGAGTGTGGCGACCGTGGGGCGCTGGCTCCGCCTCCCCGCCTTCCTCGCCGCCTATCGGCGGGCGCGCCGGGAGTTGGTGGAGGGCGCCATCGGACGCATCCAGGGCGCGGCGGGCGAGGCGGTCGATACCCTGCTGGCAGTGGCGAGGGGGGGCGCGAAGGAGGGCGACAAGGTGCGGGCCGCGGTCGCGTTGCTGGATCACGCCTTCCGGGGTCTGGCCGAGGCGGGCACGATTCACACGGGCGATCAGGCCGACGGCGCCGCCCCGCTGGGTACGGGCGATGTCGTCCGCGTCCTCTCCGGGCGGCTGCGGGAGGCCGACGCCTGCGAGATGCCACCCGGCGAAAAGGCGCGTCTCACGGTCTCCGTCGCCGACGCGCTGCTCCGGGCGATCACCGTCAATGTGTTGGAGAACAGGCTGGAGGCGCTGGAGGCCGTCCTCGATGCCAGGAAGGACGGCGGGCGATGAAAGGGGGCCTAACCGCGAGGCACTACAGCACGCTGACCGGCGAGGAACGGTTCCGCCTCATCCTGGCGGCGAGCGGGCGTGGCGACGAGCAGGAGCGGGACCGGCTGGGGAGGTCCGCGCAAGTCATCACCGTCACCAGGCAAGACCACGCCCCCTACGGGCATGCGTTCTCGGAGCTTGTCTGGCTGACATTCATCGAGCTGGTGGAGGACGCCACCCGGTTCCGCGAGGCACAGGAGGCCGCCTGGACGGGCTTCGGCTTCTGCGAGGGCTGCGGCCGCCTCCGCGGCGAGGGGTGTGCGGAGGTCGAGACAGGCGACGAGGGCACGGCGGCGGATGGCCCGGAGGAACCCGGTGAGCCGCACGATTGCCAGAGATGCCGCGCCCTGGCCGGGGCCTCCGCCTACGTCCTGTGCGTGAAGGCCGAAGGCTGGAGGCTGTTCTGCGAGGGGATGAACGCCAACGCATCAATCTTGTGGGAAGGGGTGCCGGGGCGCGAGCGGTTGCTGCGCGACCTCGCCGAGGCGCAGGAGGCCGCCTTGCCGCCGGAGGAGATGCTGGCGTGGCTAAACCGCATTCGGCCCGAAGGGGAGCCGGAAGCGGAGTCAGTCAAGCTGACAGCGGAATCGGTCGCGGAGGCGACGGAGCGGATGTTCCGTGAGCGCGTCCGCTGGTGGGGTGGCCGCTCGGCGTAGGCGGAGGCTGGGGGCACGGCACGGGCAGGAGGTTGGCGCTGCCCTCCAAACTGTCCTTGACGCCCCCGAAGTCCATCGCCACGACCTTGCAGTGGTTCCGCCAGTGCCCCGCCGCGCATCCGGGGCGGGCCGTGCCGGGCGACGAGGGCGGAGACGACGGCGGTCACGTCGGTCCGCCTGCCCGTGGTGACGGCGTGGACCGCTCTGCAGCACGTCGCTGGCCCCGTCCAGCATCACGGCCCGGCGGACGAGTGGGCGGGCCAGGGTCGGTGAGGGCGGACGCGGCCCGTCGAGGGAGGCCGCCCTGGCTGCGAAGGGGAGAGGGCGCGGCCCATGCGTCACCTCACGCCTTGATGGAGCCGCCGCCGCTGCCGGAGCCGCCCTTACCCCCCTTGCGGAAGGCCGACGCGGCACGGCGCAGACGCGTGGAGACGGCAGGGCGACGTTTCGCGTTGGCCCCGAAATTGAAGGCCGATGCGCCCACACTCTACCGCCGCGCGCTGATGTCGTGCAAACCACAGGGGCAGCGGGAGCGGACAGGCCCCTTGTCGAGACCTCGTCGGTTGCGGTGAAACAACGCCCATCTCGCGAAGGACCCCGTCCCCCGATTACGCGGCTTCGATGATCGATGGGATACGCGCCTTGCGGAGAACGTCGCCCATGTGGCTTGTCACCCCCACCTCACCCACGAGGGCGATTCCGTCGCCGGAATCCCCCACAGAGGAGATGAGTTGCCGGAGACCCTCGAGCCCGTCCTTCACAGGGAACCGTCGGTAGTGGGGCGGCTCGCCGGGGTAGATGACTCTGCTCGTGGACTCCGTAATGCCGCTGTGGAACTGAACAATCCACGGGCGGTCGCCGTCATGAACCCACTCGAAACGGACTGGCCCGAGGAGAGCAGTCGCCGCCTCGTAAAGCCCCGTGAGCGAGGCGCGGACGTGGTCCGGGAGGCGTTCCGGCGCCTGGCGGCCTTGCATGAACTCGTCCCCCTGGCCCGCCACGCCCTCGACCACGAGGCCACCGGAGGAGCTCGCTACCAACGCGCCGGAGAACGCCGGCTCGACACCCTCCTGCGCCAGCACCGCCGCGAGCGCTTCCCCACTCGGGTCTTCGCGTGAGAGGAGGGCGAAGGGGTCCACCCAACCGCGTTTCGTGGTGAACTTGCCGGGCACTTGTTCGGTCGGACAGGTCCGAATCCATGTCTCGCCGGTCCCGGTCTTCTGGCCGAAGTGGAACGGG
Source organism: uncultured Alcaligenaceae bacterium (assembly GCA_964630925.1). Taxonomy (GTDB): domain Bacteria; phylum Planctomycetota; class Planctomycetia; order Gemmatales; family Gemmataceae; genus RGDT01. The sequence continues at coordinate 9,469 of CAZVZK010000049.1, read as the reverse complement.
GGTAGGCGCCGGGAGATGACAGTCGATGCGGGCACCGGCAGACCGAGGGCGTCGGCGATCAGCAGCCCATACGCCTTGTCACCGACGAGCCTGCTGAAACGGTTGGGCCAGCGAGGAGGCAGAGCCGCGGGTTCGCCGTCCAATTCCTCGGCCTCCCAGACGAGCGTGTGTCCATGACGCACCCCACGCCGAAGGGGATGCAGGCTGAACTCGATTCGAACCGCTGGCGCGTAGTCGAGGGACGGCTTGAAACCATAAACCGTTTCAAGGAGACGGAGGGCCACCGCCCGTGGCAATGCCGCGGTCCCAGGCTTTTCGACGCACCGGGGCGTATCGTCAGGGGCGAACTCAATCAGGTCGCCGAACGCGACCCCCGACACCCCCCCATCGTGGATGTCTATGGTCTCGTTGACGATGGTGTGCAGCCCCTCCCCGGCCAAGCGCTGTACCGCCCCAACCGCGTCTTCGACGGTGCGCAAACCGTAGACAAATGCTCGGCTCTTGGGGCTGTCCGGGGAATAGCTCCGGACGTTGACGGACCTCTCGACGGACGCTTGTAGGAGCGAGCCGATCGCGGAAGCGGCGGAGCCATCGAAGTCAAAGTCTGGCAGAAAGCCGCGGACACGGGACCGACGGGGTCCAAGGGTCGGGTTGAAGCTGACGAACTGTGCGATGTTCCCTCTCTCGGCCAACTGGCAAAGTGTCTCGTCTTTGTGGTGGAGCGACGAGATGGAATACCGTCCTGTCATCGTTCACGCCCCCAATACGGTGCCGGGCAACTGCCTCAGTCGGCCGAGTGCCTCTTCTATCAGCCGAGTAGGAGCACGCTGCTCCTTCAGGAATACGAGTGCCGCCCCGAGCAATTCCGCACCAGCCGCACGCGTTATCGGTGAGCCAGTTTCGGTGAAGCAGGGGAGGCCCCGCGCCTGGGCGAAGCAGAATTCATCGGCGCACCCATTACTGTACTGCCATCCTTCGGTGAAGACGACTTGCCGCACGAAGTTCCCCAAGACAGCCATCCACAGATCATGATAGTCAGGCTGTTGCCACGTTGGGATGTGAAGGTTCGCCGGCGTAATGACCAGCCCGGTCAGCCACTTCCGGGCATTCTGTTCTGACTCGACCGCTCGGTTGAAATTCGGCTCGACTACGTCTTTGCGGAACTCCTCCTCGTTCACATGGTACCCGGCAACTGACCCGCCTGGGTGGTCCAAGTACGGAGTACCGTGGTTCCTCTGCCAGATTGCAGCCTCTCGCCCAGACGTGATTGGGCAACTCAAGTAGGTAACAGACCCTTCGGGAATCAAACAGGAGAGCAAGCCGCGAGCAACCTCTATTTCGCGAGGCAGCGCCGGCGAAGTAGACCGCGAGTAGGGCGACCGAAAGTGATCCTTCTGTGTATCGCCCCAAAGTAAAGGCACGAAGAACCACAAGAAGCCGCTCACGCCAGTAACCCAAGCGATGGCAATGCTCCCAGTGAGGGTTAAGCCGAGGCAGAACGACCATACAGCAGCGAGCACAGAGAAGACAATCCCGACTCGGGTCCGCACTCGTTCGAACCACCCCCCGGGGACTGAGAAGACACCAAAGTGCCCCAGCCCCCCACGCAGTCGTAAGATCGGGGCGACATGCCGTTCGATCTCCGGCAACCGCTGCCGGACGGCATCGCCATACCGGTTCATGGGAATGAAGGTCGAGATGTACCAGAACAGCAGCGGGGAAGCACCGATGACAACGGCTGCGGGGGTGCTGATCTCGGTGGGGCGTGTGACCGCGAACACGAAGACGGCGCTCGAAAGCGCACTCATAAACTGAAATACGGTCCAGATGGCTTTATATATATTTTCGTATCTATCATATACTAGTTTATATTCATTTTTGTACCATTCTATCCGTTGTTTGTCGCGATCTGACAAATCTGACGGCGTTTGTGGCACACTCGCCTCTCCGAGGATCGGGAGAGGATCCAGGCCGTGTGGGCTCATTGGCATTTCCTGGCTGATGGTTGATGTGGCTGAGATAGTCGTCACTTGGCGGGCATGCACGCCCACGCGAGAGCTGCCTCCAGCACCAGCCCGACATTCGCCGGATCTTTGACGAGGGCGTACCGCCAGCGCCCGTATCCGCCCCGCGCGTTCACCGCCGACACCCATCGCTCGGCCGCCGCCCGCTTCGCCTCCTCCAACGGGTCATACCCCTTCGTTTCGAGGATCAGGTGATGCACGCCCGGCGCCTCCAGCCGGATGAGGAAGTCCGGGTAATACTCGCGGTCCTGGCCGTCGTGGAAGTAGGGGATGGCGAACCCGAGGTGGTCGTTCTTCACGAACGCCTTCGTCGCCTTGTGGGTGTCGATCAGGTAGGCCGCCGACTGCTCCCACTTCTCCGTGTCGCAGACGACGAAGTTGAGGTGGCACTTCACCGCCTCGCGAACGTCCTTCCGCGTCCAGAAGTTCACGTCCGTCGTGCAGCCGGCCTTGCGGCTCTCCTCGTACCGCGCCACCTCCGGGGCCTCGCCCGCCGACGTGTCGGGCCGGATCGCCGCCCGCAGCGCCTCCAGCACCCAGCCGAAGTACGGCGCGAGGAACACGTCTCGGATGTCGGCGGGGTGCCGCACCCTCACCTTCTCCGACAGGAAGCGATTGATGATCGGCACGAGCTGCGGGAACAGGACGTGCGCCGGCACCGTGTCGCCGCCCTTCGTCATCTCCCGCGTCAGCGCCTGCGCCAGGTCGAACACCAGTTCTTGCACGCGCCGGCCCTCGCGCCACGCGGCCAGGGACGCCCCGGCCAGCCGCCCCGGCCCGGACAGCGTGAGCCGGCCCTCGTTGCTCAGGCTCAGGCCCTTCATCTGCACTTCGGGCGGGATCTGGTCGGGCAGCATCGTCAGCGCCGGCACCGCCGGCCAGTCCACCGCCACACGACTCCGCACCGCCTGCGAGTAGCCCTCGACGCGCGGGAACGTGATGGCGTATTGCAGCCGGTGAGGCATCGCCCGGACGTGGTGCGGCATCGGCACCGTCGAGGGCTTCTCCCCCTTCGCCTTGAACGGCACCACCTCGAACGGCACGCCCAGCACCTGGGCCACCTCCTCGGCGAGCAGCCCGCCCGGCCCGATGTCGTAGCTCCGCCGCCGCAGGCCTCGGCCCACCACCTGCTCGCACAATAGCTGTGACATGAAGGGACGCAGCCCGACGACGTGCGAGACGGTGTTGCAGTCCCAGCCCTCGGTGAGCATGCCAACGCTGACGATGCACCGCACGTCCCGCCCCGGCGGGTGCGGCGGGCGGCACATCTTGGCGGCAAGCTCCTCGAAACCCTCGGGGTAGACGGGCCGGCCCTGCGGGTCCGCCGGCCAGGACGTGCGGCCCACCGTGTCCAGTGTGAAGCGCATCCACCGGGCCTCGTCGCCCTTCGCCTCGCCCGTGTCCGTCTCGTGAACGACCTTGCTGTCAACGCGGATCGTCGCCGTGTCCCCCTCCGTGTTCCTGAAGCCATCGACCTTGAGGGGCGGCACCCCGGCGGGACACTCGCCGTTGGCGAGCCAGTCGAACATCACGCGGGCTAGCTGGGTATTCTTACAGACGATGATGAACACCGGCGGGCGGGCGTCGCCGTCCTTGCGTTCCTCCCACGCCTTCAAGTCTTGAGCCCACATCGCCCCCAGCATCGCTATTGGGTGGTGGGCGTACTTGAGGACCGCCTCGGGCTTGGGTTGGCCCTTGCGGCCTCCACGCTCCGCGGCCGTCATCTTCTCCATCACCCAACGCCAGATGTTGAAGTACGCCGGGCGTTCCGCCCCGGTCGTGTCGCGCAGTGCCAGTTGCGGCACCTTGACCAGCCCAGACTCGATGGCATCGACGAGGCCGAAGTCGCTCACCGTCCAGGGGAACGGCTTGCCGGCGTCCCGGCCAGTTGCCCCGAGGTGGTAGGGCGTGGCCGACAGGTCAACGCAGAAGTTGATTCCGCGCAGCTTGTGGATTCGGTCCAGGCCCTCCACCCACACCGTCGCCTCGTGGCGGAGATCCTCGGCGTCCTCCTCGCCGGCGAACAGGTCGTCGGCGTCCGGGTCTTCGCGGTGGATGCGGTAGGCGTGGTGCGCCTCGTCGTTGAGTACGAGGATGTTCCGCTTGCCGCCCACCTCGCGCGACAGTAGCCGGTTGACGAGGGCCGTGTCGCTCTCGACGTACCGCGTCACCTCCACCTCGACGCGGGCGGGCGTCTCGCCCTCGGCGAGCGGATCGACCACGCGCAGCATCCCGGCGTCCCGCTGCCGCTGGAAGTCGGCCAGGGTCAGGTATCGCTTGCCCCTGGCCGTCGTCGTCTTCTCGCCGATGTGGACCGTCTCGCGCGTGGTGACGGGCCGACCGGCCCGGACGACGCGGGCCGACTCCCCGCCTACCTGGGTGGCGTGCGGCTCGAACGTGTGCCAGTTCATGACGATGACGCGGCCCTGCGTCAGGTCGTCCATCAGTCCGGGCGGCACGAGGTCGCGTGTCCGGTAGACGCTGGCCTCGCCGGCGCGGGGGTCGATCTCGCGCAGCCGGTCGCGGATGGTCACGTTGGGGCAGACCGCCAGCACCACGTCGGAGAACCGCGCGTCGTTGGGGGCGTTGATCTTGTTCAGGATCGACCACCCCGCCACCATCGCCATCACGGTCGTCTTCCCCGCCCCGGTCGCCATCTTGCAGGCGTAGCGGCGGAACGACGGCACGCCCCCTCCTGGCTCGTCACGCGGGACGGCGACGCCCTGGAGAAAGTCCTGGCGGGCCTCGGTGAGGAAGATCACCGTCTCGGCCGCCTCGCGCTGCGCAAAGAACAGCGGCCACCGCCGCCCGCCGCGTCCCCAATGCTTCAGGAGCTCGAGGGTGGTGCGGGTCGCGCCGGGCCAGCCCTCGGCCCGCCACTTGGCGAGTTGGCCGCGGATGGTGTTGACCAACTCCAGGCGGAAGCCGCCGGGGTACTCGCTGGAGGGGAAGAGGTTCTCGCCATCGCGGCCCCACTCGGCCCGCTTGCCCTCTGGAGGGAAGACCACGGAGGGGCGGCGTCCCGCTCGCAACTCGGGGGCCTCACCCTCCTGGATGTACCAGTGCCGCGTCGGCTCGTCGAAGGGCGAGCAGAGGATCGGCTCGGGCACCTCGAAGTCGCTCATCGCTTCTTCCCCCGCTTTGCCGGGCGGGTGACGCGCGGAGCCGAAGGCATGACGGGGGGCGGGCCGGAGAGCGCGAGCGCGTCATCGAGCTTGCGGACGGCGAGCAGTTCATTGCCCCGGTCGTCGATCACCTTCACGGCGATCACGCGATTGTCGCCGGCCTCGAACGGAGCGCTAACGGTGCCCGCCAGGTGCTCCCACACCGAATCCTCAAAGCTGCCCCGGAGGCTGCGCTTGAGGTTGTCCCACGCCGCGGTGCGAGGGAAGAACGCCTGAGAGGTCATGAAGACGAGTCCGTTGTAATCCGTGTCGAGGAACCACGCCGGCACGTCGTCGCCTCTCCGGTGTGCGGTCTGCGCTGTGATGGGGTTGAACACGTCCAGGCCCAGCAGTTCCACCGCATAGCGTGCCGGATGGCCCTCCTCGGCGGGGACGCGGCGCAGTTCGATGTCGGGGAGGCCGCACACGCTCAGCACTTGGCTAGATCGCATGTTCTTGAGGAGGTCGCCCATCGTCACATCGGGAGTGGCGGCGATGTACACAGCGGGGATCTTGAAGAGGGCGGCCGACGCCTCGATAAGTTGGCGCGCCTTCGCCTCGATGGCGAACCCGACCACCGCAAGGTATTTGAAGTAGTTCCCGGCGCGGGCCTCGAACGCGGCGTCGTAGACCGCCTTCTCGCTTATCGCCCCATGTTCCGGCCCGAACAGGACGGCGACAGGGAAGGCTTCCCCGTTGACGAGGCTCGCCTCGGCGTGGATCGTCAGCGTATTGGCCGCGCGGCGGGCGCCCGCGAACTCGATGAACTTGTTACCGGGGAGCGCGACACGGGGGCTCCGCCTGATGACCGCGAGCATACGGTCGAGGTACGGGCGGCCCCTTACGTCTTCGGGGTTAACGGCTGGTGTGCCGTCGGGCCCGGCGGCGGGGGCGATCATGGCTTCGAAAGTGAATGGCCCCGATACGCGGGTGATGCCCTTCACCTCCTCCGGCCGGTCCACCAACACCACCTGTTCGGGTGGCTCGGCGTTGGCAATAGATCCGAGGGTCACCCTGACGGCAATGCCCCCCTTGATTGCGCCGGCGCGCCCCTCTCGCCGCCGGAAGACGAAGCCCCCCGCCGGCCCTTTCGCCTCGTCCTTCAATTCGTACCAGGGGAAGGCCGCGGTGAGTAGGCGCTGACGCGCGAGCGCGAGGGGCACGCGGCTAACGTCAATCGTGATCCAACGCCGCCCCCACTTCTCTGCCGCGTAGGCACTCGTCGCCCCGCCGCAGGTCGGGTCAAGGATCAAATCGCCCGGATCGGTCGTCATGAGCAGGCACCGGGCAACGACTTTGCTGTTGGTTTGACAGGCGTAAATCCGCGGCTCGACGAATCCGCCGAGGCCCGTGTCCTCCCACCAGTTGCTGACCGGCGCGAACCCGAAATCGTCCTGATACCGGACGTACGAAGGGGTGTTCCCTGAGAGCATCACGCGGCCGGCTGCCTGAAGCTTCTTCATGCCTTCCGGGTTTGTCGCCCAGTGGCGGCCGTTGGGCGGCAGGTACTTCTTCCCGTCGATCTCGATTGGGAAGATGCAGGAAGGAATAATGCCCATACTCGACAGCTCGCCGAGGCGGAAAGCCCTGCCGCCTTCCGGCAGGGGTTCGGCACCGGATGCCTCGGCCGCCGTCATCCGCCGCCGTTTACCTTCGTGCTCCACCCAGTGATAGGGGGAATCCGGCTCCCACGCCCGTTCGGTAAAGAGTTGGCGGTACCTCACCTGCGCGGCGTCGCGGGCGTACCAGAGTAGGTAGTCGCAGACCGTCCCGACCACATTCGTCTTCGCGTGAGGGCTGCTCGCGCCGCTCGTCTTCCGGAAGTTGATAATCGAGCAAAATTGATCAACGCCAAAAACTTCATCCATCAGTTCACGGACGTGATGCAGGTTGTCGTCACTGATCTGGATGAAGATGCTGCCGCTCGGGTGGAGCAGCTCGCGGGCGACGACGAGGCGGTCACGGAGGTAGGTGAGGAAAGAGTGCAGCCCGAGCTCCCAGGTGTCGCGGTACGCCTGCACCATCTCCGGTTCGCGCGTCAGGTCGTCGTCGTCGCCGTGCGACACGTCGCGTTTGCGCACGAACGGCTGGAAGTTGCTGCCGAACTTCACGCCGTAAGGCGGGTCCATGTAGATCATCTGCACTGAGCCGCCCAAGCGCTCCTTGTGGAGGAGGCTGTTCATCACCTGGAGGTTGTCCCCCAGAATGAGACGGTTGGCCCACGGCTCGCGGTGCTGGTACGCCTTGAGGTGTTGGTCGGCGATGCTCAGGCCGGGGTCGCCGTACAGGTCGAACATTTCCTGCTGCTTACCCTCGCGGAGGTGCCCACGCAGCGCCTGGATGATGGCCTGCGTGGAGAGGCGCTCGTGCAGGAACAGCGGCAGCGTCTCCACGTCGAACGCCTGCCGCTCGCGCTTGCCGGCCCATTCGAGGAACGGGTGACCCATCGCTTTGAGCTTGCCGGCCGCCGCCTTGGCTGCCTCCAGGGTGCCGGCCTCCAATATCACCCGGATCAGCGCCTCAGCCCGTTCGCGTGCGGGGTTGTCGTCCCACTGCATCGACGGCGCGAGGGAGGAATCGTAGGCGTACCGCTGCGCCGGGTCATCGGTGCGGTAGTTGGGCTGAGTGCCTGCGGCGGGCCGCATGACTGCGTCGGGGATGGCGTGCTTGAGCGCATCGACGCGCGGCGCTTGGTTCGCCTTGGCAGACTTGCGAGCCATGAGATGTGGCCTTGCTGTGATCGTTTGTTCAACCGGCGAGTCGCGCGCGACACCACCCCGAGTTTCTTGCTCGGGGTGCATGAGTGGGCGGGATAGCCGTGCGCGGCTTGACCGCGTATCTGACTCATTGGACTTGAGACAGAACGCAGCGTCCAGGGAAAAATCGCGACATCCATCCCGCTCAACGCGAGCTGTCGTCATTGCTGCCATCATCGGCAGGGCCGGCGTGATCGGCAAATCTCACCGCGAGGCGTGTGAAGCACTCTGGCCGCCATGCCCCTACTGAGGAATACTGAGAATAACTGCACTCCCTCGCATTTCACCGCAGCCCGAAGCAAACAAGCTGAACTTGCCGTCACCCCGCATATCGTGTAAGATGATATCTGGCAAGCTTTTGGGACGATGGTCAGAAGAGGCAGACGGCGCCCGGACGGATTGCAAATCCGTCATGCCCCGGTTCAAATCCGGGAGGGGCCTCTCACTCACGCCGCCCATCGAAATCACCCGGCCCCGACGCCTCCCCAGAGGCGGCGGGGCCGGGGGCGTTCCGGGCGCCCGGCGGCTCCATAGGATGACGGCCGGGCGGAACTTCCCGCCCGTCATGCACCCGGAGCAGCCGAATCACCATGCGCACCGTTACCCGCCTGCTGGGGCTGGCCCTGCTGGCCGCCGTCGCCGCCCCGCTCGCCGCCGAGGACAAGAAGGACGGCAAGAAGCCGGCGACGCTGACCATCAAACTGGCCGACAAGAACGCCCGCCTGTGGGTGGACGACGAGGAGCAGGAGAAGGCCGGCGAGGAGCGGACGTTCACGACGCCTCCGCTGACGCCCGGCAAGAAGTTCTACTACACCGTCAAGGCGTTCTGGGAGCCGAACAACTACACGAAGATCACCCGCACGCGCAAGGCGATCGTCGAGGCGGGCAAGGAGACGACGGTCGATCTGACGGTGGCGGACCCGAAACGGCCCGACGACATCAAGATCCGTTACGTCCCCACCCCCAAGGCGTTCGTGGAGAAGATGATGGAGGTGGGCAAGGTCGGCAAGGACGACGTGGTCTTCGACCTGGGCTGCGGCGACGGGCGCCTCGTCGTCGCGGCGGTCTCGAAGTACAAGGCGAAGGCCGGCGTGGGGGTGGACATCGACCCGGAGCGGATCAAGGAGTCGAAGGCCAACGCCGAGAAGGCAGGCGTGACGGACAGGGTCGAGTTCCGCATCCAGGACGTGATGAAGATCCCGGACCTGGAGAAGGCGACCGTGGTGATGCTGTACATGGGGGACGACCTGAACGAGCAGCTCTGGCCGATCCTGCAGAGCCGGCTGCCGGACGGGGCGCGGATCGTGTCGCACCGCTTCCTGATGGGGAAGAACGCGCCGGAGAAGTCGTGGACGCTGAAGGCCACGACCGATTACGGCAGTGAGTACACGAACAAGATCCACCTCTGGACCGTCAAGCGCGGCGACAAGAAGGGCGGCGACAAGAAGTAGGGGGATCTGATACCGGATTGGGGCATGGTTCAAAAGGGGTCGTTTCCGGGTAACAGCGGGGTGGGGTGGCGCGA
>CAZVZK010000048.1:0-64882 GCA_964630925.1 uncultured Alcaligenaceae bacterium | reverse complement strand
CCCAGCTCGAAGAGGGGTCTGGGGGCGTCTCGCCCCCAGCTCGAAGAGGGGTCTGGGGGCGTCTCGCCCCCAGCTCGAAGAGGGGTCTGTGGGCGTCTCGCCCCCAGCTCGAAGAGGGGTCTTGGGGGCGTCTCGCCCAGGCGTCTCGCCCGCTCACAGCGCGGCGTGAGCCCACCGGTGAATCGCGCCACCGGCGGGCTCACGCCGCGCTGATCGCCCCGGCAAACCTCAGTCGTCCTTCTTCTTGTCGTCCTTCTTCTCGTCCTTGTCCTTCTTCCCGTCCTTCTTGTCGCCGTCCTTCTTGCCGTCCTTCTCCTTGTCCTTCTTCTCGCCGTCCTTCTCCCCGTCGAGGGGCGGCTCGTCCTTCTGCTTCTTCAGCACGATGACGGTGATGCCGGAGCCGTCCTTGCCGGAGCTGAACTCCTTGGGGCGGTCCTTGCCCGGGTCGGCGTGGGCGAAGGTCACCGTGTCGCCCTTGATCTCGTAGATGCCCTTGGCCGTCTTCTCGCGGGCCGGCCCGTTGATGTACAGGCTGTCGACCTCCTTGGGGGTCTTGTCGGGGAAGACGGTGTCCTTGCCGAGGGTGATGTCCTCGCCGACGAAGAAGCGCCACTCGGCCCCGTTCTGCACGACCTTCATCTTCTTCAGCTCTGCCGCCGGGGTGTCCTTGCCCTCACGGGTGTACTTCTCGACCGTGTACGTCGCCGTCAGCGCCTTCAGCTCCTTCTCCTGGGCCGGGGTGAGCTTCGGCTCGTCCTTCTTGTCGCCGTCCTTCTTGCCGTCCTTGTCGCCGTCCTTCTTCTTGTCGTCCTTCTTCCCCTCGTCCTTCTTGTCGTCCTTCTTCGCCTCGTCCTTCTCCTTGTCCGCACGGAAGGCGGCGTAGGACGCCGTCGAAGCGAAGAGGATGCCGATTGCCAACAACAACGCCACGAGCCGCTTCATGTGGTTCTCCTGCCCGAAAATTACGGGGTCTGCCGGGGGGTATCCTAGCGGGGCGTCCAGAGGGCGGACACGGGAATCGTTCCGCGCCGTCAACTGAATTCCATTGCTAAGGCGGCTCACGTCCGGTAGAGTGACACCCGATCATCACCGGAACGGGCGATCCGAGGCGAGCGGCGCGGCGGTCCGCGTCGGCGGGTGCATGGAGAAGACGCACATCGACCCTGGCAAGGCCCCGGCACCCCGATCCCTGATCGGGCCCGCCCCCCCCTTGCCCCCTACACCGCCCGCGGAAACCCCGGCCCCACCAGGCCCCCCCGAATTGCGCACCCTCGGCGAATACCGGCTCCTCCGCAAGCTCGGCGAGGGGGGCATGGGCCAGGTCTACCTCGGCTACGACGGCCACGCCGGCCGCCACGTCGCCCTCAAGGTCCTCGACGAGGGCCTCGCCGCCAGCCAGGGCTACGTGGACCGCTTCTACCGCGAGGCACGCAGCGGCGCCCTCCTCGAACACCCCAACATCGTCCACACCTACCGCGCCGGCCTCGACCGCGCCACCGGACGCCACTACCTCGTCATGGAGTACGTGGACGGCCCCAGCGCCCAGGCCCTAATGGCGGCCAACGGCCCCATGCCCGTCGGCGACGCCGTCCACCTCGCCCTCGACATCGCGCGGGCCCTCGAACACGCCCACTCGCGCAACATCGTCCACCGCGACATCAAGCCCGACAACATCCTCCTCACCCGCTCCGGCGTCGCCAAGCTGGCCGACATGGGCCTCGCCAAACGCACCGACGAGGCCAGCCACCTCACCCTGGCCCGACAGGGGTTCGGTACGACGGCCTACATGCCCTACGAGCAGGCCATCAACGCCAAGCAGGCCGACGGACGCAGCGACATCTACGCCCTCGGCGCCACCCTCTACCACCTCCTCACCGGCAAGGTGCCGTTCCCCGGCGAGAACCACCTGGAGGTCGTGGACAAGAAGAACACCGGCTGGTTCGCCCCCGCCAGCGCCGCGGCCGACGGCGTGCCGGCGGCGCTCGACCTGATGCTGTCGCGCATGCTGGCCCGCGAGCCGCGCGACCGCTACCAGACCGCCAGCGAATTGCTGATCGACCTCGAACGCTCCAAACTCGCGGCGCCGATCCCGACCTACGCCGACCCCGACCTGGCGCGGGCCGACCCGCTCGTGCAGGCCGCCCTCGGCGGGGGCGAGCCGACGCGGATCGACCCGATGGCGCAGCCCGCCGCCGAGCCGATGTGGATCGTGTGCTACCGCAACCGCTCCGGAAGGCCCATGACGACACGCCTGACCGCCGAGGACATCATCGAGCGCCTCAAGGAGGGGACGCTGCCGCGCGACGCCGAGGCCCGCCGGCCCGAGGAGGAGCAGGCCCGCCCGCTGGCGGAGTGGCCGGAATTCGCCCCCTTCCTGCCCCCGCCGGAGCCGAAGCCCGAGCCGCCCCCCGCCGCGCCGGAGCCGGCCGAACGCGGCGACTGGCTCCTGCCGGCGGCGCTGCTGGGTTTGGCGTTGGCGTGCGCCGCCGGTCTGGTGGCGGCGTTCCGCCTGTGGGCGGGGCGGTGAGGGCGGCTTGGATCGCCGGCCGGCGGGCTAGAATGGAGATGGTAACCGTTCAGCGGGTGTGGGAATTGGACGGAAGTAGACACGGGTGTGGCCGGGGGTGGGGCGGATTGCATTGCATTGCACCCCCCCAGACGAGACTGCTGAAAAACCCCCTCGACTCGACGTAAGTCCGTAAAAGTCGTCCTCGCGGGACACGAACTTTACGGACTTACGTCGACGAAACCGAGTTTTTCAGCAGTCTCCAGATACCCCCTGAAATGCAAATCCCCTGCGGGATTTGCATTGCAGGGTAAGTGGTCAGGCCGCCCACACCCTCGCCGTGGCTACCGACGCCGTCTCATTTTGTCTAACTCCAGATGTCGCGTGAACGGTAACGTGGAGATGATGCTCGGAGGTGTCGCCATGAAGCTATCGGAGAAGGTGCCCGAGATCCTCGCGCTCGCCTATGCGGTCGGCCTGTATCTGGACGAGGAGCTGCCGAAGCGGCTCAAGGGTTATCCGTATGTCGAGGACGGGGAGGAAGTCCCCCCCCCTCCGCAACGGGAGAAGTTGAAGGAGGTCCTCTCCTCGCTGCCGGAGGAATGGCTCTACGTGCTCCTGGCCGTGGCGGACCTCGGTAGCCGCGGGCTACGCCTGGAAGAGTGGCCGGCGTATCGCCGACGGTTGGCCCGCGAGTGGCCATCCGGCAGGCTCCTCTCCGGCCTGGCTCATCGGGCGGCTCTGGCGGAGGATTTGGAGGACGGCCTGGCGAAATTGAAGGCCGGCGGGCTGGATTTGGACGCACTCGTGCCGCCGTCCGCCGTCGCCGTCTAGGGAGGCCCGCCGTGCCGTCCAACGCCCTGGCCGCCCACCTGGAGGTCCTGCTCGGCGACGCCGACGCGCTGGTGGGCGTCGCGCTCCGGGTGCGCGAGGAGCTGGGTGAGGGCTTCGCGCGGACCGCCCCGATGAACCGGGCCGTGGTCGTCATGTGCGTGTCGGCCTGGGAGGCGTACATCGAGGAGCTGATCCGCGAGGCGCTGGAAGCCTTGCGTCCGCCCGCGCCGCCGCTGGGCTCGTGGCCCGCCCTGAACGCCCACGTCCGGGGCCAGCTCGGGCGGTTCAATAACCCCGGCCCCGAGAACGTCCGCCTGCTCCTCTCCGACTCCTTCGGCCTGCCCGACATCCGGCAGGCCTGGAGGTGGCAGAACTGCACCCCGGATCAGGCCATCCAACGCCTCTCATCCGCGATGACGCAGCGTCACGAGATCGCCCACGGTGTCAGCCCACGCCCCGCGGTCTTCTCCGACACCGCCGCACGTCTGCCGCAATTCTTCCGCCGCCTGTCCAACTGTACCGACGCCGCCGTCCGCAGGCACCTCGTCAACGTTCTCGGCATCGTGCACCCGTGGCCGGAGTGAATCCCATCGGCTCGGGCCGGGCCGCATGAGTCGTCCGAGTACGGCGACTGGATTCTGCCGGCGGCGCTGCTGGGGTTTGGCGCTGGCATGCGCCGCCGGTCTGGTGGCGGCGTTCCGCCTGTGGGCGGGACGCTGAGCGCCGCTCACTTCACGCGGCCACGCCTGGCCGCCAGTTGCTTGACGAACGGCGCATGTTCCGCCGAGGCGAGGCCGCGCTGCACGGCGGCGACGAGGCGTGCCGTGTCGCGGGCCAGCAGGGCGGGGCCGTCGATCCACAGGCCGGGGAAGACGCGCGACTTCCACAGGCCCTCCCTGTCCGCCTTGAGCTTCCTCTTCGAGGGGAAGTGGAACCAGTGCAGCTCGGCCTCCTCCAGGCACCAGACGAGGTACTCCTGCACGCCGGCGCCGAGGTAGTCCAGACGCTTGCGGTTCATGTCGATGGAGCGCGAGCTGTCGGCGACCTCGGCCACGAATTCCGGTGCTCCGACGAGGAAATCATCCTCGTTGTAGCGTGACTGCCCGCCGTACTCGGTCAGGATGCGCAGCATGTGGTCGGGCTGCGGCTCCGCCTCGTCGTCGAGGATGGCCGTCATGTCGTTGGCGGTCTCGACGCCCGGCGTGCTGCCCTTGTAAAGGGTGAGCACGAGGGACAGCTCCGGGGACGATGTGCCGTGCCGCCGTTTCATGGGCGAGGACATGTAGACGATCCCTCCGATCAGCTCGATCTTCGTGCTGTCCGGGTAACCCAGGTAGCGGCGATGGAACTCCGGCTGGCTCATGTGGTCGCCGTTGTTCAGCGTCCCGGCCCTGCGTCCTGCTGTCGGCTTCATGGGTGGCCCCCTACAGCGCGAAGACGAGGCGCGCGATGGTGAAGTAGATGACGATGCCCGTCACGTCCACGAAGGTCGCCACGAACGGCCCCGATGCCACGCCCGGGTCGATGCCCAGCCGCTTGAACACCAGTGGCAGCATGGAGCCGATGAGCGTCCCGTAGAGGCAGATGGCCGTCGCGGCGATGGTGATCACCAGCGCCAGCCGAGCCAGGTCGCCCGGCCCCACCCCTCCCGTCAGGAGGTAGGTCCGCAGCCCGCCAAGCACCCCGAGCGTGACGCCCAGGGCCAGCCCCATGAGCAGCTCGTGGCGCAGCACCCGCGCCCAGTCCCCGACCTCCACCTGCCCCAGGGCCATCGCCCGCGTGATCAGCGTCGCCGCCTGCGAGCCGCTGTTGCCCCCCGTGCTGATGCACAGCGGGACGAAGAACATCAACACCGGCAGCGACTTCATCGCCCCCTCGAAGTACTCCAACGCCCAGAACGTCAGCATGCCGGTCACGAACAGCAGCGACAGCCAGAACGCCCGGTTCCACCACACGGTCAGGAACCCCGTCTCCAGGTAATTGTCCGGCATCGGGCCGACGGCGCCCATGCGGTGGGCGTCCTCCGTCGCCTCCTCCACCACCACGTCGAGCACGTCGTCGCTGGTGATGATCCCCACCAGCCGCCCGTCGGCGTCCGTCACCGGCATCGCCAGCAGGTCGTACTCGCCGAACTCCTGCGCCGCCTTCTCGCGGTCGTCCGTGTCGCGCACCGACACGATGTTCGTCTCCGTGATGTCGGCCAGGGGCGTCCCCCTGCGGGCCAGCACGAGGTCACGCAGCGACACCACCCCCTTGAGCCGGCGCTGCTCGTCCACCACGTACACGTAGTAGATCGTCTCGGTGTTGGGCGCCTGGAGGCGCAGACGCTCCAGGGCGTCGTCCGCCGTGATGCCCGCCGGCAGCCAGGCGTAGTCGGTGGTCATCAGCGAGCCGGCGGTGCCCTCCGGGTACTCGATCAGCCTGGCGATGTCCTTGCGGTCGGCCTCGTCCACCAGCCGCAGGAGCTGCTCGCGCATCGCCCGCGGCAGGCGGCGCATCAGGTCGGCGCGGTCGTCGCTCGACATCTCCCCGATGATGTGGGCCATCTGCTCGCGGCCGGTGCCCCCGGCCATCTTCTCCTGCCACTCCTCGGGGAAGTACGCGAACACGTCGGCACGCAGCCGCACCGGCACCGCGTTCAGGAACTTCCACACGTCCTCGACCGGCAGCGAGTCCGCCAGCGACTCCGCCACGGTGGCCGGGTGCAGGTTCTCGACGAACTCCTGCAGCGACGCCTCGTCCCCGGCCTGGAGCATCTGCCGGGCGATGGGCGTGAACAGCGGATCGGGCATGGCGGCCTCCCCGGAGCGGTCAAGGGGTGAGGATGACGTTGTCGATGAGCCGCGTCGCCCCGAAGCGGACCGCCAGGGTTGCGCAGTCCAACGCCGCGTTCTTGAGTCCTGCCATCGGCTTCATCGCCCTGCCCTCAGCTCATGAATTGCGACAGCAGCATCCGCGCGATGCTGAAGTAGATGATGATCCCCGTCACGTCCACGAAGGTCGCCACGAACGGCGACGACGCGATGCCGGGGTCGATCCCGAACCTCTTGAAGATCAGCGGCAGCATCGAGCCGATTAGGGTCCCCCACAGGCAGATCCCCGCCACCGACAGGCCGATCACCAGCGCCAGCGAGTAGCGCGGCACCGGCGCCTTGCGCACCACGCACTTCGGCGGGAACGTGTACGTCCTGTTCCCGGCCCGGTCCACCTCCGGGTCGGGCAGCTCCACGTCCTCGGGCAGCTCGACGACCGTGCGGCCCTCCTTGCGGATCGTCTGCTCGGCGCGGCCAGGCAGCGTCACCTCGACCTGCTCCTGCGGCTTGCCCAGGCCGACCCAGCTCAGCCAGGTGCCCACCTTCTTCGTCTGGGCCGCGATCTCCTCGCCCGGCGGCACGATCACGGTGAAGGGCTCAAGGCGTGGCGGAGAGTTGGACCGGACCGACTCCGGCGTCCACGAGGCGCGTGCGAACCCGATCACGCCCAGCGTCAGGCCGAGCGCCAGGCCCATCAGGATCTCGTGGCGCAGCACCCGCCACCAGTCGCTGTTGTCCACCTGCCCCAGCGCCATCGACCGTGTGATCAGCGTCGCCGCCTGCGAGCCGCTGTTGCCCCCGGTACTGATGCACAGCGGCACGAACAGGCTGAGCACCACCATTCCCGCGATGGCGTCCTCGAACGACGCCAGGGCGGTGAACGTGAACAGCTCGGCCACGAACAGCATCGACAGCCAGAAGGCCCGGTTCCACCACACCTTGACGAAGCTGGCCTCCAGGTAGTTCTCATCCATCGGGCCGACGGCGCCCATGCGGTGGGCGTCCTCCGTCGCCTCCTCCACCACCACGTCGAGCACGTCGTCGCTGGTGATGATCCCCACCAGCCGCCCGTCGGCGTCCGTCACCGGCATCGCCAGCAGGTCGTACTCGCCGAACTCCTGCGCCGCCTTCTCGCGGTCGTCCGTGTCGCGCACCGACACGATGTTCGTCTCCGTGATGTCGGCCAGGGGCGTCCCCCTGCGGGCCAGCACGAGGTCACGCAGCGACACCACCCCCTTGAGCCGGCGCTGCTCGTCCACCACGTACACGTAGTAGATCGTCTCGGTGTTGGGCGCCTGGAGGCGCAGACGCTCCAGGGCGTCGTCCGCCGTGATGCCCGCCGGCAGCCAGGCGTAGTCGGTGGTCATCAGCGAGCCGGCGGTGCCCTCCGGGTACTCGATCAGCCTGGCGATGTCCTTGCGGTCGGCCTCGTCCACCAGCCGCAGGAGCTGCTCGCGCATCGCCCGCGGCAGGCGGCGCATCAGGTCGGCGCGGTCGTCGCTCGACATCTCCCCGATGATGTGGGCCATCTGCTCGCGGCCGGTGCCCCCGGCCATCTTCTCCTGCCACTCCTCGGGGAAGTACGCGAACACGTCGGCACGCAGCCGCACCGGCACCGCGTTCAGGAACTTCCACACGTCCTCGACCGGCAGCGAGTCCGCCAGCGACTCCGCCACGGTGGCCGGGTGCAGGTTCTCGACGAACTCCTGCAGCGACGCCTCGTCCCCGGCCTGGAGCATCTGCCGGGCGATGGGCGTGAACAGCGGATCGGGCATGGCATGCTCCGGAAGGATGAAGTATGAAGGATGAAGGATGAAAAAGGTTCGGAGGAGAGGGGCGGCCCACTGTTCAGGCGGCCCCTTTCATCCTTCACCCTTCATCATTCATCCTTCCCCAGGATGACGTTGTCGATGAGCCGCGTCGTCCCGAAGCGGACCGCCAGCGCCGCCAGCGTCGGACGCGCGACACGCCCCGTCACCGGCGCCAGCGTCTCGGCGTCCACCAGGGCGGCGTAGTCGAGGGAGGCGCCGGGCGCCTCGCCGGCCTTCTGGAGGATGGCCTTCAGGCTGGCCGCCTCGCGTTCGCCGGCCCGGAACGCCGCCTCGGCGGCCGCCAGCGCCTGCGACAGGGACGCGGACGCCGCCCTCTGGGCCGGATCAAGATACACGTTGCGCGAGCTGAGTGCCAGACCGTCCGGGTCGCGCCGCGTCGGGCACACCACCACCTCGACGGGGACATCGAGGTCCTTCACGAGCTGCTGGATGACGCGCACCTGCTGGGCGTCCTTCTGCCCGAAGTAGGCCCGGCCAGGCTGGACCATGTTGAACAGCTTCAGGACGACGGTCGCCACGCCCTTGAAATGGCCCGGCCGCGACGCCCCCTCCAGCACGTCCTGCAGCCCGGTCACCTCGACCCACGTCTTGAACCCGGGCGGGTAGACCACCTCCGGCGGCGGGTTGAACACGATGTCGGCGCCGGCGCCGGTGCACAGCGCCAGGTCCCTGTCGAACGGGCGCGGGTAGCGCGACAGGTCCTCGTGCGCGCCGAACTGCGCCGGGTTGACGAAGATCGACACGACGACCACCTCGTCGCGCGTCCGCGACGCCTCGATGAGCGAGACGTGCCCCGCGTGCAGCGCCCCCATCGTCGGCACGAAGCCGACCGACTTCCCGCCACGCCGCGCCTCGGCCACCGCCGCACGCAGTTGGGGGACCGTCCGCACCACGAGGGGCGAGCGGGCGGAGCGTGTCGCCATCGTCGCCAGGAACATGCCCAGGTAGCTGCGCGGCTCGGGCCTGGTCAGCCCCAGCTCGGCGGCGAGCTGGGCCACGGCGGTCGCCGCTGCGGCTGACTCCTTCTCCTCCGCCAGAGTCTCGACCTCGGCGTAGCGGCCCAGCCCCTCCACGTCATCGAGGCAGATGGTGAACTTGCGGCCCTTCCACGTCAGCGCGTAGCTCTCGCGCACCTTCTTGACCGTGGCCACGTAACGGTAGCCGAGCAGGCCGAGAAGCTCGCCGTGCCTGTCGGCGGCGTCGGCGCCGGGGGGGAGATCGACCTCCATCTCGGGGCGGATTTTTACCGGGCCGGACGACTTCGGGCCCTTGAAGGTGAAGAGGTTGCGTTCGCCGACGGAGCGGATGCGGAACGCCTCGCCGGTGCGGGCGAAGTCGCGGTCGGGGGCGTTGAAGTAGCGGTCGCTCTCGGCGTGACGCTCCGGGCCGGAGGCGCCGAGGCGTTTGAGGGCGGCCTGGAGGGCAGCGGCATCAGGGGCGCGGAACTTCTGTTCGATCTCGAGCATGGGGCACCGCAGGAGATTGTTTGGGGGGAGGGGGCGATTCAGGTAGAATGATGGCAGGGCGGCGGGCGACGTGCCAGCCCGATCCGTCGAGTTACCCCGCGGAGGCGTTGGGAATGGCCGAGTTCCGGACCGTCTGCCGGCTGGACCAGTTGAAGGAGGGCGAGGGCCGCGCCGTCAGTGTCGGCGGCAAGGTGATCGCCGTCTTCCGCTGCGGCGGGGAGGTGTCCGCCATCGACGACACCTGCCCGCACATGGGCGCCTCGCTGTCGGACGGCCACGTCGCCGACGGCATCGTCGTCTGCCCCTGGCACGCCTGGCGTTTCCGCCTGAATGACGGGGCATGGGCCGACAACCCGCGCATTTCCATCGGCTCGTACCCCGCCCGCGTCGAGGGCGACGAGGTGCAGGTCGCCGTCGAGGAGAAGAAGGCATGAGACGAGCGCTCCTCGCCGGCCTGCTGGCCGGCCTGTTCTTCCTGATGCCAGGCCCCGGCGCGGCGCAGAAGACGCCGACCAAGCCGCCGGTGGTCATACGGCCGGGTGCGGACGCCCCGAAGTTCGTCCCCAAGTTCGAGGTCGTCGCCGAGACGCGCCTCCTCATGGAGGGGCTGGCCAACAGCAACCTCAAGAGCCTCCAGAAGCTCCTCAAGGACAAGCCCGCCGACCTCGACACCTGGGTGTTCGCCCGCGGCCAGTCCATCATCATCGCCGAGACGGGCAACCTGCTGCTGCTGCGTCCGCCACGCAACGTGGGGCGCGACACCTGGATGAAGCTGGCGATGGACATGCGCACCCAGGCATCGACCCTGGCCCGCGCGGTGGCGGCGCGCGACCACGCGGCGGCGAAGGTCGAGCTGTCGCGTCTGACCGACGCCTGCAACCGCTGCCACACGGCGTTCAAGATCCCGGCCCGCGCCGGCGTGGGCGACCCCGCCACCGAACGCGACCTGTGACACTCTCAGCCGCCCGGCATCTCCCTGTCGATGGCGGCGAGGAGCTGGGCGGGTGTCAGGCGGCCGAACACCCGGTCAGGCCGGAACACCCAGCGGACGACGCCGCGGCCGTCGAGCAGGAGCGTCGTGGGGGCCGCCGTGTCGCCGCCGCCCGGAGCAGAGTGCGCGTGGATCACCTCGGCCGCCTCGGAAAGCTTCCGCGCCGCGTCCGACACGACGGTCAGGTGGGGGAAGTCGGCCTGCGTGGCCCTGGCCTCTTCCACGCCCTCCACCGAGACGACGACGACCTCACCTTCCGCCCCTCAAGCTCCTCGTGAATGCGTTCGAGCTCCCCGAGCTCGATCATGCAGACCCCTCACCACCGCCCGCGGAAGAACACCATCACCCGTCTTGAACCGTCGCGGAGGTCAGCCTCCGTGAACGGGCTGCGGTCGGCCAGGACTGCCGCGAACGCCGGCAGCCGCTCTCCAGCCCTGGCCGGGCCTGCGTACTCCGGGAGCTTCATCATCGACCCGAGGAAGTACCACTGCAATCCCGCGAAGGCGGCGATGAGGACGAGGGCCACGCCCCGGAAGATGCCGGGCCTCCGGGCGACGGACATGAGGATGAGGCCCGCCCCGAGGGTCGCCATGACGGGGGAGTACCAGGGCACGAAGAGCGCCTTGAGGGCGAATTGCACGAAGACCAGGGGGAGGGCGCCGAGACACAGGGCGATCCCGCCCCAGAGGTACGCCTGGCCCACGGCGGGGTCGTCGGGCGTCGGCTGTGATGCGGACATCGGCTGACCTCGTCGGGCAAGGAGGATTGTACCGGCGTCCGCGCGGGATTGTACGCCGGGGTGCAATTCTTACACGCCCGAGGGAGAATGCGCTGGCCGGGTGCGCGGGGACTGTGTGACGCATGTTGTTGATGCGAGACCGGTTGTGAAACAACCCGCGTAGCACCTGCGCGGACGGCACGGGCCATGCTCTATGTTCGGACGAGACAAACATGCCGGGCCTGTTCCCCGGGCCCACCCTCATACCCCACAGCCTATCCCCCTGCTCATCCCCGAAAGCCGCCGACCCCGCAAGGGGCTGGCGGCTTCCTCTTTTTCTACCCAGGATGCTCCCGCTCCCAGGTCTGAAGGGCCACGCAGGCCCCTCTCGGGTCATAGGATGACCCCCTCCGGAGGACCATCCCATGCGAATCGTCGCGCTGTTCGCCCTGGCCGCATCCCTGTGCGCCCTCACACCGGCCGCCGTGCCGCCGACGCTGGAGGAACGCATCAAGTCCGCCAAGGTGACGCAGTACGCCAGGGCTCCCGGCTACTCCGAGGGGCCGACCTGGCGCGACGGCGAGGTGTTCTTCTGCTCCGGGGCGCTCCTGCGAGTTGACAAGAGCAAGAAGGTGACGAAGCACCTCGCCATCAACCCGGCGGGCACGCACCTCAAACGCGACGGCGGCCTCTTCATCTGCGACATGAAGACGCCCGGCATCCTGGAATACACCAAGGACGGGAAGGTCGGCGTCGTCGCCGAGAAGTTCGCCGGCAAGAAGTTCGGCGGCCCCAACGACTTGACCGTGGACGCGGACGGCAACATCTACTTCACCGACCCCGCCGGCTCGAGCCGTGAGAAGCCCGTCGGCAAGATCTACCGCGTCACCCCCGAGGGCGAGGTCTCCCTCCTCGCCGACGACCTCGCCTTCCCCAACGGCCTGGATGTCGATCCGGCCAACCGCTTCCTGTACGTCATCGAGTCGCAGACGGCCAAGGTGCTGAAGTACGACCTGCCGAAGAAGGGTCAGCCCCTCGGACGCGCCGAGGTGTTCTACGCCCTGGGCGGCTCGGGCGGCGACGGCTGCGCCTTCGACGCCGACGGCAACCTGTGGGTGGCCGACTTCTCGCGCCCCGACACGAAGAAGGGCCGCATCACCGTCCTATCGCCGGCGGCCACGGTGCTGGGCCACATCCCGGTGCCGGCACAGCTCGTCAGCAACGTCACCTTCGGCGGGCCGGACCGCGACGAGCTGTTCATCACGACGGGCGGCCCGCCGGGGGTGTTCCACTGCCCCGTCGGCGTGAAGGGCTTCGCCGGCCATCCGGGCAAGAAGACCAAATGGGTGCGGACACTCGACATCAAGGCGACGGACGAGCCGCTGCCGGAGAAGCCGTGACGGGGGAGCGCCCGTGGAGCGAGGCGTCAACGCCCTCATCCGCGACGTCGAGGGCTACCTCACCGGCGGCCCCATCGCCGCCTACCGCGAGTCGATCTTCGCCCGCTGGACGCGGTATCTCTGGGCAGGCCCGCGCGAAAAGACCCCTTGATCCATCCGCTTTTCCCCGTACAACCATCACCACCAGCAGAGGCCTCGCCCGTCGGAGCGACTGTCGGATGCCGGAGACCGGGCCTGCCAACATCACCTGGCACGAGGGCCACGTCACGCGCGAGGCGCGCAACGCCCTCCTCGGGCAGAAGGGCGCCACCCTCTGGTTCACCGGCCTCTCCGGCAGCGGCAAATCCACCACCGCCTTCACCGTCGAACACGCCCTCGTCGCCGCCGGCCGCCTCGCCTACGTCCTCGACGGCGACAACATCCGCCACGGCCTCAACAGCAACCTCGGCTTCAGCGCCGCCGAGCGCGAGGAGAACATCCGCCGCATCGGCGAGGTCGCCAGGCTCTTCGCCGACGCCGGCGTCATCACCCTGACCGCCTTCATCAGCCCGTACCGCAAGGACCGCGGCCTCGTCCGCGAGCTGCACGCCAGGGCCGGCCTGCCGTTCATCGAGGTCCACATGAACACCCCCATCGAGGCCTGCGAGGGGCGCGACCCCAAGGGCCTGTACAAGAAGGCCCGCGCCGGCGAGATCCAGGGGTTCACCGGCATCGACGACCCCTACGAGGCCCCCGCGCGTGCGGAGCTGGCCATCGACGCGGCCGCCACCTCGCCCGGACAGGCGGCCGCCATCGTCCTCGAATACCTACGCAAGGAGGGCATCCTGCCGACGTGAGGCGGCGCCCTCGGCGCATCGCGCGCATCCCGCACGGCTCGCGAAACCGTCCGGGTCGATGCGTGAATAGTTTCCTGATGTTGCCCTGGCGGCGCAATCCTTGCAGTTTACGCCCCCCACTGTATCTCGCCCAATCGTTGCATCCCGTAGGTGACGGGCTGAATTGGCCCTGTTTTCGCTCCGACGGCTCAAGTGGTGCGTTGACACCCCCCCCGGCCCGGCCGTATGCTTGCCCCGACGACTTGACTCCATCCGCCGCCGCACGACGGAATCTCTCGAAGAACGAGCCTCGCGGACGGCACGGCCCCACTCCCCGGACGGGACCACATGGCACCGACAAAACTCCCCCTGTCCTGCCGCCCCGCCGAGGGCTTCTACACCGCGGA
Organism: uncultured Alcaligenaceae bacterium; assembly: GCA_964630925.1. Classification (GTDB taxonomy): domain Bacteria; phylum Planctomycetota; class Planctomycetia; order Gemmatales; family Gemmataceae; genus RGDT01. The sequence goes on along the minus strand of CAZVZK010000048.1, from coordinate 51,100 downwards.
GGTGCCCGCGCCGCATGCGTGGCCCTTCCGCACCTTCCTGCCCCACGGCTACGAGCCCAGCTACCCCTACCCCCTCATCGTCTTCCTCCACGGCCACGGCTCCAGCGAGGAGCAGGTCCTGCGCCTCGCCCCGCGCCTCAGCCGCCGCAACTACATCTGCATCGCCCCACGCGGGCCGCACGTCCTCGGCCCGTCGCGCGACGGGCGCCTGGCCTACTCCTGGGGCGACGCCGACAACGACCCGCTCGTCGAGGATTACATCTTCCGGGCCATCGAGCAGACCCAGCGCTCGTACCACGTCCACACCGAACGCATCTACCTGGCCGGCTTCCGCGAGGGCGCCGCCCTGGCCTACCGCCTGGCCCTCCTCTACCCCGAGCGCTTCGCCGGCGTCGCCTCCCTCAACGGCTGCATGCCCCGCCGCGGGGCGCCGCTGCTCCGCCTGCCCGACGTGCGATCGCTCAAGGTGCTGATCGGCCACGGCATCGCCAACGCCGTCATCCCGCTGGGCATGGCCCGGCAGGATCAACGCCTCTTCTACGCCGCCGGCATGCCCGTGCGCTTCCGCACCTACCCGACGACGCACAAGATCCACCTCGACATGCTGCACGACCTCGACTGCTGGGTGCAGGGCCACATCAGCGACGAGTACATCGCCGTGTGAGCGGCCTCCCTCCTCTCCGCCGAGCGGCCCCCGTCAAGGGGGCCGCTTCCATTCCGGGGCGGGGCAGGGTCAGGGCGGCCCCGCCTCGATGGAGACGTCCACCTGCAGGACCGGTCTCGCCGGGAGATCCGCCGGTGAGACGGCGTAGATCACCTCCAGCACCCGCGTATCGACCCGTTCCCCCGGCGACCCCGATAGCGAACGCCTGGGGACGACGAGGTGCTCGCCGTGCGCCTCCGCGAACGGGCGGCCGCCCGTAGCATCGCCCCGGAGGACGCAGCCCGTGTCGAGGTGATCTACAAGGAGATGCGGCCGGGCCTGACCGGCGACGAACGCACGGACTTGGACCACCTCCAGGGGATCGTCGCCGCCCGGCTCGCCCCGGTGGACCGCAAGTTGATCGCCGTGACACAGGAGGTCCAGCGCCGCGCCAAGGAGATGCGCGATGCGGCCAGCCCCTGAGCGGCCCCGCCGTGGTGTGCAGCTCCCCGAGCAGAGACTCGCAGAACCCGGTGCTGAACCCCAACGGCGTGCGTGACCGCTGTAGAATCTCCACGGCTGCCTGCCCCACAGGTCAGGTGCCGTAACCCGTTCGGCGACGGAGGGGCGACGCGAATGGAATGTTCTGGCTGTGAGTGTGGCCGTCTCGCCGAACTCGCCGTCGTCCCGATGGGGCGTCACGACGACGTGTTCCGCACCCTCCAGTTGGCCCGAACGCGCGGGCTGCCACAGTGGTGGCTGGGCGCTTTCACCTGCTCGGCGTGCGGGCAGACGTGGCTCGTGGCCCAGGAGGAGCGGCACAACGACCTCTTCATCCTCCGCCGCCTGGACGCGACGGCGGCCGGGCGGCTGCTCGGCGAGGGCGTTTGGCCGCCGGACTTTGACCGGTTCGAGACGTTGCTGGAGATCGGGCGGGTGGCAGGGCACGCGGTTCGATTCGCCGACGTGACGGACTCGACGCTGATGCACACCATCGCCGACCTGGCTCGGGAGCGGACGGGCATCCGCGCGTCGGAGCTGGCCTCCCTGTTGAACCTCGACGCGGCCGTCGCGAGCGAGCTGGCCCGGCTGGTGGTATCGGGCGAGCCCTGTGTCTGCTTCGTCTGTCGGCCCGGCCGCGTCCTCGCTGAGGCCGGGTCGGTCAGCGTCACCTTCGACGTTGGGTGAGGCCCTACACGCCGAACCCGTCCGATCCGGCACACCGGTGCGTTATCCTCGGTAGACCACACACACCGGAGGCCGCCATGCCTCGCCGCAGCCCGCTCGTGTCCGCCGTCGGCGTCGTAAACATCGTCTTCGGCGTCCTGTACCTCGTCTGGGGCGTCTACGTCCTCATGGTCGGCGCCGAGGCGGTCAAGGTCCTCTTCGACATCAAGGAGATGGCCGGCCCCGGCAAGGAGGCCGCCGGCGGCCTCGCCGCCGGCCTGTCCGCGTTCATCCTCGCCAGCGTCTCCGTCATCGCCGGCTGCATCGTCCTGCACGGCCTGCCGTTCCTCCTGGCGGGCGTGGGCGTCCTCCTCCGGCGGGGCCGCGTCCTCGCCATCGTCCTCGCCTTCCTCTGTGCGCTGGAGGGCGTCGGCCTGCTGCTCGGCAAGCAGACCAACGTCACCGTCACCGTCGGCGCCGTGCTGCTCGGCTACGGCGCCCTGTCGTTCTACGCCCTGTTCGGCCGCGCCGCGTCGGCGGAGTTCGGCGGCCCACCACCACCCGAAGAGGCCATCATGCCCGCGCCTTCCCAGACCGCGCCGCCGGCGGCCCCGTCGTGGGCCTCCGCCGCCGCCTTGCTCCTGTGCGCCGCCGGCGTCCTGTTGATGGCGCTGCGGCCCGTGTCGTTCTCCGTCGCCCTCCCGCCCAACGCCTCCGCGGGCCCTGACGGCAAGGTCACATGGTCCGTCGGGCCGATGGCGTGGCTTCCGGGCGGCAAGTGGCCCGACACGTCCGCCGAGTATCGCGAGCGCGTGGCGAGGTTCCACGAGGCGGCGGCCAACGGCCAGCTCAGCCGCGTCCTGGAGATGCTCCAGATGGGCGCGTCCGCCGACGACAAGGACGAGAAGGGCCGCACCGCCCTGATGGCGGCGGCGGGCAAGGGCCACACCAGCATCGTCCTCGTCCTGCTCCTCGCCGGGGCGCAGGTCAACGAGAAGGACGCGGACCGCCGCACCGCCCTCATGGAGGCGGCGGCCAACGGCCACCTGGGCGTGGCCCGCATCCTCGCCGGCACCCCGGTGGACGTGGCGGCCCTCACGGCGCTGGGCGGACAGCTCGCGGCGCTGCGTCCGACGCTCAAGGGCAAGGACGGCGAGGTCAAGCTGCCCGGCATCAACCTCAAACTGCCGACGGCCTCGGCCTCCCTGGGCGGCACGCAGGACATCGACGCCCGCGATCGCCAGGGCCGCTCCGCGTTCATGATGGCGGCCGTCGCCGGCCACCACGGCGTCGCGTCTTACCTCCGCGAGCGCGGCGCCTCGAATGCCGTCGCCGACGACAAAGGCGACACGGCCCTGCACCTCGCCGCCGCCAGCGGCGCGCCATCTGTCTGGTCGAACCGGGTGCATACGTGGAACTACGACCTGAACCTCGACGGCGGCGGGGCCAACTACTCCATCGGGCAGACGACGTCCGTCAACGGCGAAGGCCGCCAGCCGTGGATGTGCGCCGCTGCCAACGGCCACGCCCACGTGGTCAGGCGGCTGCTCGACGCCGCCGGGACGAAGGCGGCGGAGCACCTCGCGGTCAAGGACCGCCAGGGCAAGACCGGCCTCGACTTGGCGAAGGAGGCCGGCCACAAGGAGGTCGTCGCCTACCTCGCAACCGTCGGCACGCCGCCGGCGCCGGCCAAGCCCGCCGCCCTCGCCTTCTCGCTGTCAAGCGCCCTCGCGGCGAAGGACGCCGCCGCCATCGAGAAGGCCCTCGGGGGGGCCGGCTCCGTCGCCGGGGCCGACGACAAGGGACGCACGGCCCTGATCCTCGCGGTGGACGCCGGCCTGCCCGCCGTCGTCCTGTCGATCCTCCAGCGTGCGGCCAAGGAAGACCCCGACATGATGCTGCATGCCGACAACGAGGGGCGGACGGCGTTGCACCTGGCCGCGTCGAAGAGTGACAAGGAGGTGCTGAAGGCCGTCCTGGTCGGCCTGAGCGGGGCTTTCGGGCGGGGCCGCGTCAACTGGTACGCCGCCCTCACGCGGAAGGGCAAGGACGGCAAGACGCCGCGCGAGCTGTGCCAGGGTCACGCGGAGAAGGGCCGCGTCCTGGACGACTACATCAAGGAGCAGTTGAACGTGCGCGACGGGCGGGGGATGCTGGGCGTGGAGGACGCCGCCGACCGCGGCGACGCCGACGCCGTGCGTGGCCTGCTGGCGCAGGGGGCGACGCTGAGGTCGCCGGGGCCCACGGTCAGGAACGCCCTGATGTACGCCGCCGAGAAGGGCAATATCGCGGCGGCGCAGGCGGTCCTGGAATCGTTCAAGACGCCGAAGGAGGTGAGCGAATTCCTGACGAACACCGTGCAGGTGGAGACGGGGCGCGACTCGTGGAGCAGGCCGGTGATGACCCCCAAGACGGCGCTGGAGCTGGCGCGCGACAAGGGGCACCACGAGGTGGCGTCGCTGATCGAGCGGGCGAAGGCGCGGAAGTAGGCGGCGGCCGAGGCCCCAGGGCCGAAGCCCGGCGAGGGGCGTCACGCCCTCCCGTCGGGCTTCGCCCGGCTGACGCCGGGCTCAAGAACGACCTACGGCGCGGGGATCAGGCCCTCGGGGGCGAATTCCTCCGCCAGCGCCTCGTGCGACAGCTCCGCGATGGAGCCGACCACCTTGTCGGGCCGGTACGCATAGCGGCCCAGGTCCTCCTCGCGCGTGCCGCCACTCAGGACGAGGACCGTCTTGAAGCCGAGCTGCACGCCGCCGAGGATGTCGGTGTCCATCGTGTCGCCGATGACGATGGTCTGGTCCGTCGTCAGGCCCAGCTCCTTGCGGGCGGCCCGCAGCATCACCGGGCTCGGCTTGCCGACGCTGAACGCCTTCACGCCCGCCGCCGCCTCCAGCATCGCCACGACGGCGCCGCAGCCGGGCCGGGTGCCCGTGTGGGTCGGGCAATTCGGGTCGAGGTTCGTCGCCGCCAGCTTGGCGCCGCCGAGGATCATCCCCAGCGCCGCCTCGGCCATCTCGAAGTTGAGGGTGCGGCCCTCGCCGACCACGACGTAATCGGGGTCGCGGTCCACGACGGCGTAGCCGGCCGCGTGCAGCGCCGTCAGCAGGCCGCGCTCGCCGATGACGTAGGCCGTGCCGTTGGGCTTCTGCCGTGCAAGATAGCGGGCCGTCGCCATCGCGCAGGTGAAGACGTGGCCCTCGTCCACGTCAACGCCCATGCGCTGGAGGCGCGTGGCCACGTCGCGGCGGGTGCGCTGGCTGTTGTTGGTGAGGAACAGGAACGGGACGCCGGCCGAACGCAGCTCGTTGATGAAGTCATCGGCGCCGGGGATCAGGTGGGCACCCCGGTAGATGACGCCGTCCATGTCGATGAGATAGCCGAACATGCAGGATCCTCTCGTCCGTGGCCGTGACTCGCGGGAGAGGAGCAGTGTGGACGGCGCAAACGACGCGCCGTCGGAGGGCCTGGGGCGTGTCGTCGGCGCAATGACTCCGATAGCATGACGTTACGCGACGGGCCGCCCACGTGAAGCCGGCGTGAAGCGGGCGGGGCTGCCACGGAACCGGGCAGACGTGTCACGCGGCGCGGCGGCGTGCGTATCTGCGGCGTCCCGGAAACCGCGTGAGGAGGCCGTCATGGGGTACCGCGTCGTCACCTACACCTACCTCGACTGCCCGCGCTGCGGCGTGCGCATCGGCTCGGGCGACACCGGCAGCCCGTTCAACATCGGCATGCCGTTCAAACGCTGCCAGGCCTGCGGCCACGAGGCGACGGTGCCGTCCAACGTCGGGGCTCGCGACGATGAGTGGGAGATGAAGGACCCGTGGCGGCGCGACCTCATCCTCGACGGGCTGTTGAAGGAGCAGCCGACGGACCTGTCCGCCGGGCTGATGTTCGGCGGCTGCCTCGGGTTCATCGCCGTCGTGGTGGTGTTCGCCGTGGCCATCTACTTCGGGGCTCGGGCGGTGTTCGAGAACCAGTCGCTGGTGCGCGGCGCCATCGGCGCCGGCCTCGCGGTGGCCATCGGGTTCGCCGTGGGCTGGCCGTTCATCGAGGGGTGGAGCAACCGCTCGGCGCAGGCCAAGGGGATCGAGGCGCTGCTCGGCTGCGTCGATTCGTCGCGCAAGCGCATGGGCGACCCGACGTACCGCGTCAAGCTGCGTTCGCTGGGCCAGCCGGCTCGCGCGCCGGACGACCAGGCGGAGCCGCCGTTCGTCGAGGCGGACGTGGGCAGGCTGAGGGCGCGGCTGGAGGAGCTGCGTCGCCCCAGGGCGTGACCCGTCCGGCGCCGTACAATGACGGGCGTCACGACGAGGGACACGCATGACCACCCCAGTCACGCCGACGCGCCGCGGCCTGCTGCGCGGCGCCGCCGCCGGCCTCGTCGCCGCCGCCGGTGCCGCCGCCGAGGTGCCCGCGAAGCCGCCACGCCTGCCGCACGCGAAGCCAGCCGACATCGGCCTCGACGCGCGCCGCCTCGAATCCGTGTACTCCCTCCTCTCCGAGTGGACGAAGGGGGCCGACGCCCCCGTGCCCGGCGCCGCCGTCATCGTCGGCCGCGCCGGCAAGGTGGTGCCGCCACGTTTCTTCGGGCGCATGGGGCCGGAGAAGGACGCCCCGGGCATCCGCGAGGACGCCATGTTCCTGCTGGCCTCCATCACCAAGCCCGTCGTCTACATGGCCGGCATGATGATGGTGGAGCGCGGCCTGCTCAACCTCAACGACCCCGTCACCCGCTACGTCCCCGAGTTCAAGGCGCACGGCAAGGGCGGGACGCTCGTCTGCCATCTCTTCACACATACCAGCGGCCTGCCGGACATGCTCCCGGACAACGCGAAGATGCGCCGCGATCACGAGCCGGTGCAGAAGTTCCTCGACGGGGCGTCGAAGGACACGAAACCGCTGTTCCCCGCCGGGACGAGGCTCAGTTACCAGAGCATGGGCACCGCCGTCGTCGCGGAGATCGTGCAGCGGCTGAGCGGCAAGACCATCGCCGACTTCCTGCGCAAGGAGGTCCTCGACCCGATGGGGATGAGGTCCACCGGCCTGGGGTCGAAGGGATTCCGACGCGAGCGACTCGTCCGCGTGCAGGAGCCGGACTACATCGCCGGCACCGACCACGGCTGGAACAGCAAGTACTGGCAAGAGCTGGGCGCGCCGTGGGGCGGGATGTTCAGCACGCCGGAGGATTTCGCCCAACTGTGCCAGCTCCTGCTCGACGGCGGGGCGTACGGCGGGGTACGCCTCCTGTCGCCGTCGTCGGTGGCGATGATGACGACGAGCCGGCTCGACGACTACCCGGACCTGCCGGAGGCGGTGCGGCGCACGCAGCCGTGGGGCCTGGGGTGGCGCATGAACCATCCGGGGACGGCCGACTCGTGGGGCGACCTGCTGGGGCGGCACGTCTTCGGGCACACCGGGGCGACAGGGACGGTGTGCTGGATGGACCCGCGCACCAAGGGGTTCTGCATCCTCCTCACCTCGGCAATCCGCGAACGTGCCCCCTGGCGTTTGGTGCATCTATCGAACGCCGTCGCCGCGTCCTTCGTGTGACCATCCAGGGAGGGGCCCATGACTGAGCCGGCCAGCGTGCGGTGCCGGGGCGTGCGTGGGGCGACGTTCGTCGCCGACGACACGCCGGAGGCGATCCTGTCGGCGACGCGCGAGCTGCTGGCGGCCATCGCCGAGGCGAACGGCATCGCCACGGCGGACATCGCCAGCGCCTTCTTCACGACGACGCCGGACCTGCGGTCGGCGTTCCCGGCCCGGGCGGCGCGCGAGCTGGGGTGGGTGGACGTGCCGCTGCTGGGCGCGGTGGAGATCGACCACCCGAAAGGGCCGCCGCGCTGCGTGCGCGTGTTGCTGCACTGGAACACGGTGAAGCGTCAGGACGAGGTCGTCCACGTCTACCTACGCGGCTCCGACGTGATGCGCAAGCAGGACCCGCCCAGCCACCTTGCGGCGGGATCGTGACCCCCGGTCACCCCCCGAGGGCGTCCTTGATCTGCTCGGAGGTGGCGGGCTTGACGATGAAGTCGTCGAAGCCGGCCTGCCGCGCCCGGAGGCGGTCCTCCGGCGCACTGAGGCCGGTCAGGGCGATGAGGCGCACGCCGTGCCCCAGGAGTGTGCGGAGACGGGCGGCGAGGGCGAAGCCGTCGAGGCCGCCGGGCAGGTTGATGTCGATGAGGGCGGCGTCGGGGCGCCATGAGGCGGCCTCCGCCAGGGCGGCCGCCCCGTCCTCGGCGACGCGGGCCTCGTGGCCGGACAGCCCCAGCACCAGCGCCAGGGCCGACGCGGTGTCAACGCAATCGTCCACGAGCAGCACGCGGCGGGTCACTTGACCTCCGCCCCCGTGGCCAGGCTGTACTTCTTCGTCTCCTTGCCGACGGTGAGGACCAGCGTCTTGCCGTCGCCGGTCACGGAGACGCCGGTGACGCCCTTGGGGCCGGCGATGCGGATGACCTCCTTGCCGGTGGCGGAGTCGAAGACGCGGACGCCGCCGCCCTTGTCGGCGGAGACGAGCGTCTTGCCGTCGGGGCCGTAGGTGATGGCGGTGATGTCGTCGGTGTGGCCGAGCATCTTCATCAGGATCTTGGGGGGCTGGCCGGTGCTGACGGTGATTGCCTTGCCGTCGGCCTTGGCGATCAGCCTGCCGTCCGGCGACGAGGCGCTGGGGCCTGCGAGGGCGGCGGACGTGAGGAGGAAGGCGGCGAGGACCGGGGTAAGACGTGCCATTGCCGGGGGCTCCCATAATGGTGTTGGGCTTTCTCCTTGAGTGTATCACAACGGGGGTCGGGGGATGAACGAGAAGGCGACATTCGGGGCGGGCTGCTTCTGGGGCGTCGAGGCGGCCTTCCGTCGCACGCCGGGCGTGGTGGGCACCGCCGTGGGCTACTCGGGCGGCTCGGTGTCCGACCCCGGCTACAAGCTCGTCTGCTCGGGCACGACGGGCCACGCCGAGGTGGTCGAGGTGACCTTCGACCCGGCGGTCATCAGCTACGAGCGTCTTCTGGAGGTCTTCTGGGACAGCCACGACCCGACGCAGCTCAACCGTCAGGGGCCGGACCACGGGACGCAGTACCGCTCGGTGATCTTCACGCACGGCGAGGCGCAGAAGGCCGCCGCCGAGGCGTCGAAGGCGGCGCGGGCGGCCAGCGGCAGGCACGCCCGGCCCGTCGTGACGGCCATCGAGCCGGCCGGCCCGTTCTGGCGTGCGGAGGAATACCACCAGCAGTACCTGGAGAAGCGTGGGGCGGCGTCGTGTCACATCTGACCAGTAGTTGGTAGTTGGTAGTTGTCAGTTGTCAGTCTCCGCCTCGTAGACTGACCCCTGGGCTGGCCGGTGAGCGCAGCCCACGGCACTACCAACTACCAACTACCAACTGACAACTATCAAGATGGACGACCTCGCGATCCTCCTGGGCGCCATCCGAGCCGACCCCGGCGACGGGCTGGCGTGGATGGCTCTGGCCGACGGCCTCGACGAGGCCGGCGACCCGCGGCGTGCCGAATTGACGCGGCTGACGCGGCGGCTCCTGGGGACCAGGAGAATTCATCCGGAGAGGCTGGAGATGGAGGCCCGGCTGCGCGAGCTGCTGGCCGGCGGGGTGCGGCCGTGCGTGCCGGAGGAGGTCAACTCGTTCGGGATGCGCTTCGTGCTGGTGCCGCCGGGGCGTTTCGACATGGGGTCGGGGCCGGACGACCGAGGCCCCGACCCCGACGAGAAGCCGCTGCACGAGGTGGCCATCTCGCGCGGGTTCTGGCTGGGCGTCACGCCGGTGACGGTGGCGGAGTACAAGCGCGTCACGCGGCGCAAGACGTGGACGTTCGAGGGGCCGACGCGGCCGGCGCACGGCGTCAGCCACACCCAGGCGACGCGGTTCTGCGCGTCGCTGTCGCGGCGCAAGGGGGAGACGGAGGCGGGGCGGGTGTACCGTCTGCCCACCGAGGCGGAGTGGGAGTACGCGTGCCGGGCGGGCACGGCGTCGGAGTTCCACCTCGGCGACGAGATCAGCGCGACGATGGCGGACGTGACGCGCACCTACGACCTCGGGCCGCAGCCCGTCGGGGCGTTCACGCCGAACGCCTTCGGCCTTCACGACATGCACGGCGGGGTGTACGAGTGGTGCGCCGACTGGCACCTGGCCGACTACTATGCCTCGTCGCCGGGCGTGGACCCGCGCGGCCCGGACTCGAGCGGATACCGGGTGTTGCGGAGCGCGTGCTGGGTGGACCGCGCCGACGCCTGCCGGTCGGCGTCGCGGAACCGGGCCGGCCCGGAGGACGCGAGTGTGTACCTGGGGCTGCGGCTGGTGTTCGAGAAGAGTTGACAGCCAGTTGACAGCCAGCAACAGCCAGTGAGCAGCCAGTTCAAGGCAAGAACGGCCGGCGTCCTGTGAGAAGGGAGTCCGGCTGTTGGCTGTTTACCGGCTGTTGACGGCTGCAAACTGGCAGCTCACTGGCTGTCAACTCAACCTTGCCCCACTTGCCCGGATCTGCTAGACGTTGGGCACGGCCCAGAAACCCCGGACGTGAGGCGGCGATGATCCCGATCGACCTGAGCGGCAAGGTGGCGCTGGTCACCGGCGTGGGCAACGACCTGAGCTTCGCGTGGTACATCGCCAAGGCGCTACAGGCCGCCGGCTCGCGCATCGTCCTCGCCTGCCACCCGCGCATGATGAACATGGTCGGCACCGTCCTCAAGGGCGACAAGCCGGATGACGTCATCGCCCGCAAGCTGCCGTTCGTCGACGGCGACTTCAAGCCCGAGGCCGAGTTCGCCTGCGACGTGCAGTGGGACACGATGGACGACGTGCCGGCGGACCTGCGCACCGACCGGCGGTGGTCGAAGATCGAGGCGGAGCACGGCGACTACTCCATCGCCGGGCTGGTGAAGAAGCTGGAGCCGTACCCGCACATCGACATCCTCGTCCACAGCATCGCGTTCAGCTCCGAGATCAAGAGCCGGGCGATGGACACGACGCGGAAGGGGTATCTGAACGCGCTGAGCATCAGCTCGTACTCGCTGACGGCGCTGGTGAAGGCGCTGCACCCGAAGATGGCGAACCGCCCGGGCGGCGGGGCGGCGGTGCTGGGCCTGACGTACCTGGGCGGCGAGCGCGTGGTGCCGCACTACGGCGGCGGCATGTCCACGTCGAAGGCGGCGCTGGAGATCGACGCCAAGCAGCTCGCGTTCAACGCCGGCCGCGACGGCAACATCCGCGTGAATCTCATCTCGGCCGGCCCGTACGCCTCGCTGGCCGCCAAGGGCATCGGCGACATCGAGAGGATGAAGAGCCACGCGGCGGAGAAGTCGCCCCTGCCGCGCCCCATCACGGCGGAGGAGGTGGCGAACGCGGCGGCGTTCCTGTGCAGCCCCCTGGCGTCGGGCATCACGGGCGAGGTGATGTTCGTGGATTGCGGGTACAACGTGATGGGCGTGTGAGGACGCTTGAGGGCGAGGGCTCCACTTGTCGGCATGGACGCTCGCGGATCACGAACAGGCGGCCAGGGACTACCGGGCCGCATTGACGATCACGCACTTCGCCGAGGCGAGCTGGCACGGCGAGCAGCGAATGGCGAACCTGATGGCCTTCGCCCGGTTGGCGAGGAGGCTGCCTCGCTGGCACGCCTTCAACGAGCTGCACGTTCAGTTCTTCCTGGGCGGGGCGCTCCGCCAATTCGGACACTCCTCGCTGACGCGACACCGTTGGTAGAGGCTTGGGGGGTATTGAAAGAGGCGGCCCGTGTCCTGGGCAGACGGTCTCTGACCTCCGCTCTCCCCAGGAACACGGGGCCATGCTCGCGCCGCTCGTCCGCGTCGTCCGCCACGCCCCCAAGACCCACCCCTGCCCTGGCTGCGGCAAGCGGGGCGGCGCGAACGCCGCCTCAAACGTCGTATCCGCTCCCTCGCCTACCGGCAAGAAGGACTGGATCGACCGGCGAAGGACTTCCAACCAAGTCGGGCCAAGAGGATTTGAACCTCCGACCTCACGGTCCCGAACCGTGCGCTCTAGCCAAACTGAGCTATGGCCCGATCAACACTGGTAATCCTAGCCGCACGCCCCGAATTGTCAATGCCACCCAGGCTCATCAAAGCGGAGAGGCGCCGCCCGGGCCGCGATGCCGACGGCCACGCACGCCCCGAGCAGGCCCAGTGAGGCGGCCCACGCCACGCCGCGCCACCCCTTCAGCCCGTCCGCACGCGGCACCAGCGGCACAAGGGCGAGCGGCGACAGGCCCGCCACGAGGAACGCCGCCGCCGGCACCGCGCCACCTGCCGACGTCTCCCACCAGCCCGCCGCCATCAGCCCCGGCAGCCACACCGCCGCCGCCCCGGACACCGACCCCCAATCGCCCCCGAAGATCAGCCCGGCCAGCGCCACGCCGGCCACGGCGCAGCCCATCATCAGCCCGAGGTCCGCCATCTTCCCCGAGTGCGCGTGGAGCAGGACCACCCCGCCCGCCGCCAGGGCCGGCGACACCGCCAGCAACGCCCCGCCGTTCTTCCACCGCTCCGACAGCCACCACAGGGCCGCCCACTGGGCGAGGATCGCCAGCGCCAACACCCACGGCAGCCACGGGGCCATCATACGCAGGGCGTGCGCCACCAGCAGCCGCCCCGCGAACGCCGCGAGCAGCGCACGCACCGCCCAGTTGACGCCGTGGTCGTCCGGCCGCAGCCGCGCCAGCAGGTCGATGAGCAGCGCGGACGCCGCGAGCCACGGCAGCCAGAAACTCGGCCCCTCCGGGCTGGGGCCGTCCTCGCCCGCCCCGCCCTCCAGCCCCAGCCCCAGCATGACGTGCAGCGGCCCCGACTCCGACAGGTACGCCGTCGCGTCCCGGTAGTGGTTCGACAGGACGACCCCGGCCACGACGGCCATCGCCGCCGCGGCCGGGGTCATGCCCTCCCCGCACAGACGCACCAGCAGGGCCACGAGGAACGCCGCCCCGCCGCCGGCCAGGGCCAGCTTCAACAGGGCGGACTCGACCTCGGACCAGGGCGGCACGTTACTTCTTCGCCTTCACTTCGATGGCCAGGGTCACCTCGTCATCGATCTTCCCCTTGCCGTAGGTGATGCCCCAGTCGTTGCGGTCGATCTTGAACTTGCTCGACAGGGTCACGCCGTCCGCCGTGGCCCCCAGCTTGGCCGGGAACGTCACGTCCACCGACTTGCCCTTCAGCGTCAACTTGCCCGACACCTTGTAGCTGTCGCCGTCCTTCTCGATCTTCGTCGTCTCGAACTTGGCCTTGGGGAACCGCGTCACCTCGAAGAAGTCCTTGTTCTTCAGGTGCCCGGTGAGCATGCCGTTGTCGCTGTAGAGCGAGGCCATGTCGATCTCGACGGCGATCTTCAGCGTCGTCACGTCCGTGCCGTCGGCCGTCGCTTTTCCCGTCAACTTCTTGAAGCCGCCCTCATGCTTGCCGTCCGGCTTGGTGCCGACGAACGTGATCGTCGTGTTCTCGCCCGTCAGCTTGAGCTCCGCCCCCGTCGCCGCCCCGGCCACCGCGGCCAGCAGCCCCGCCGTCATCAGCATCCTCACCATGTCTTCGGCTCTCCTTGTCGTCCGGGCGTCCCCCTCCATGTATAGCGGCCATAACCCACGGCGGCCCCTGTCGTGCCGGCTTCTCGTAGAGCACGCTTCCAGCGTGCTCCTGGCGGGCCAGGCACGCTGGAAGCGTGCTCTACGGCAGCGGGTCTCACCCCCGGCGGCCCCTATCGTGCCACATGAGCGCGACGAGCGTCTTTGCGTCGCGGATCGTGCCGTCAAGCGCCCACCGCATGGCCTCGTCCCACGCGACGGCGTGCGCCGTCATCTCCTCGCCGGCCTCCAACGCCTGTTCACCCGGCGTCAGGCCGGTGGCGAGGTAGACGTGCGTCCGCTCCGTCAGCACGCCCGGCGACGGGAAGAACTCGCCCACCTTCTCGACGCGGGCCGCCCGGTACCCCGTCTCCTCCGCCAGCTCGCGGACGGCGGCGGCCTCGACGGGCTCGCCCGGCTCCAGCGTCCCGGCGGGGATCTCCCAGAGCGTCTCGCCGACGTTCGGCCGCAGGTTCTTCACCAGCACGACGCGGCCGTCGTCGAGCATGGGGAGGATGGCGACGGCGCCGGGGTGGATGACCACGTCGCGGCGGACGGGGCCGTCCTCATCGACGGCGACGGTGATCTTGCGTCCGACGTGGACGATGGTGCGCCCCATGACCTGTCTCCTCCGCGTCCGATGATTGCGGCCCGCCGGCCCCGATGATAGAATCCAGGTGTTGGTCCTGCAACCCCCCGGGCCGGAGCTGGACGCGATGCATGATCCGTTCGCGTGGTCGTTTCCGCTGGGCCGGCTCTTCGGCGTCACGATCCGCATCCACTGGCTGTTCCCCTTCGTCGCCCTCGCCGTCATCCTGCACGCCGCCTTCGGCAAGCACCCCGGCGGCACGCCGTTCCCCCCCGGCCTGTGGATCGACGCCACCATCCTCATGCTCCTGCTCTTCCTCAGCGTCCTCTGGCACGAGTACGCCCACTGCTTCTCCGCACGCGCCCTCGGCGGCGAGGCCACCGAGGTGTTGCTGTGGCCCCTCGGCGGCCTGGCCAACGTCGATCTGCCCCACCGCCCCCGCGCCCACTTCCTGTGCGCGTTCGCCGGCCCCGCATCCAACCTCCTCCTCTGCGCCGTCTGCCTCGTCGCCCTCCTCTTCCTGGCCGAGAAGATGGTCGTGCCGCCGCTGAACCCGTTGGGGGTCTGGCCGGCGCGCGAGTACCCCAACGACGAGGCCAAGATCTTCGTCAAGCTCTCCACCTACTCCGGCGAGACCCTGTACCACGACCCGCTGTTCAGCCCCGCCGTCTGGGTCGCCCGCTTCTTCTGGGTCAACTGGGTCGGCGCCCTCTTCAACCTCGTCCTCATCGGCTTCCCCATGGACGCCGGCCGCATGCTCCAGGCCACCCTCTGGCCCCACGTCGGCTACCGCCACGCCACCCTCGCCGCCGTCTACTGCGGCTTCGTCGTCGCGGCCATCATCGGCCTGTACGCCGTCGTCAACGGCTCCGTCCTGTCCCTCTGCCTCGCCCTGTTCATCGTGGACGCCTGCCGACGCCAGTGGATGATGCTGGAGTCGGGGGGCGAGGAGGGCATCTTCGGCTACGACTTCTCGCAGGGCTACACGAGCCTCGAACGCGGCAACGTGGACGCCCTGCCGCGCGTCCGCGTCTCGTGGTGGCGGCGCTGGACCCAGCGGCGGGCGGCCAAGCGTCTGCTGCGCGAGATGGAGCAGCGCGAGGCCGAGGAACGCCGCCTCGACGAGCTGCTCGACAAGGTCCACCGGCAGGGGCGGGCGTCGCTGACGGCGGAGGAGGAGCGCTTCATGAAGCGCGTCTCCGACCGGTACCGCCGCCCGTAGTCCGTACAATGCGCGGAGGACGCGCGAGCCGGCCGGGCCGCCGCCGTGTCCTGCCCGCACGCCCCCGACGACGGACGGACCATGAGCATCATCCAGCCACGAATCTTGCAGGGCTTCCGCGACTACCCGCCGGCGCTGATGATGCCGCGCGAGGGGCTGCTCCAGAAGGCCCGCGAGGTGTACCGCTCCTACGGCTTCGCGCCGATCGACACGCCGGCCCTGGAGTACGCCGAGATCCTGTGCGGCAAGGGCGGCGACGAGACGGACAAGCAGATGTATCGCTTCATGCACGGCGAGCGGGACGTGGCGATGCGGTTCGACCTCACCATCCCCTTCGCTCGATTCGCGGCCATGAACATCGGCGAGCTGGGCACGCCGTTCAAGCGCTACGCGATGGGGCCGGTATGGCGCGGGGAGCGGCCTCAACGCGGGCGCTACCGTGAGTTCTGGCAGTGCGACTTCGACACCATCGGCACCACGTCCAACGCAGCCGACATCGAGGTGGCGCTCGTCATCTTCGACCTGATGAAGGCCCTGGGCGTCGGGGCTTTCCAGGTCCGCGTCAATAACCGCCTCGTCCTGAATGGCCTGCTTGAGAGCCTGGGCCTCGCCGAGAAGGCGGCGTCCCTGCTGCGCTGCCTTGACAAGCTGGGCAAGGCCGAGCCGGACGCGGTCGCCGCGGAGATGGTCGAGAAGGCCGGCGTCGCCCCCGAACAAGCCCGCCGCGTCCTGGAGCTGGCCCGCCTGGAAGGCGGCAACGAGGAGGTGCTGGCGAGGTTGGAGAAAGACTTCGGCGGGAGCCCCAAGGCCGCCGACGGCGTCGCACGGCTCCGCGAGCTGCTCGCGGCGGTGAAGGCAGCCGGCGTCCCGGAGGAGGCGGTCAGGCTGGACCTCTCCATCGCACGCGGGCTGGACTACTACACGGGCACGATTTACGAGACCTTCCTCTCGGGCGACTTCACGGATGAGAAGGGCGAGCGGAAGTCACTGGCCACCTTCGGCTCCGTCTGCTCCGGCGGACGCTACGACAACCTCGCCGGCCTCTACACCAAGCAGGCCCTCCCCGGCGTCGGGGCGTCGCTCGGCCTCGACCGGCTCCTCGCCGCGATGGACGAGATGAAGCTCCTCCCCAAGGTGTCCACGCCGGCGCCGGTGCTGATCGTCCTCTTCGACGCGGCCCGCGTCGGCGAGTACCAGGGCCTCGCGCGTGCCCTCCGCGCCGCCGGCATCGGCGCCGAGGTCTTCCCCGACGCCAAGAAGATCGGCCAGCAGCTCGCCTACGCCGAGAAGAAGGGGCACAGGGTCGCCGTCATCGCCGGCGAGGCCGAGTTCGACGCCGGCGTGTGGAACGTCAAGGACCTGGCCAAACGCGAGGAGAAGAAAGGCGTGCCGGCGGCGCAGACCATCGACGCCATCCGTGCTATCCTGAACGGATGATCCGGGGGACGCCGGGATGGACCGCGACAACCATTACGAGGCCGCCTTCGAGTCCTACCTCCAGGGCCGGCGCATCACCTACGTCGCCGTCGATGAGGCCCGCCGCTCGTTTCTCGGCGACGGGCCGGTCAAGAGCCTCGATTTCCTCGTCTTCGGGCAGGCCGGCGCGAAACTCTGCGTGGACGTGAAGGGCCGCCGCTTCCCCGCCGGCCCGCCCTCGCGCCCGCGCCTCGTCTGGGAATGCTGGTCCTTCGCCGAGGACGTGGACGGCCTGGAACGCTGGGCGCGCCTGGCGGGCGAGGGCTTCCGCGGCCTCTTCGTCTTCGCCTACGCCCTCGGCCCGAAGGTCGTTATGCCCGACACCACGGCGGGGCTGTTCCATTTCCGGGGCCGCCGTTACCTGTTCCGCGCCGTCGATGCGGACGACTACCGCCAGTGCATGCGCGTCCGCAGCCCGCGGTGGCGGACCGTCTCGCTGTCGACCCGCGACTACCGCGCCCTGGTCCGCCCCTTCGACGACTTCCTCCGAGTCGAACAGCCCGAAGAGTGCCCCTTCTGACCATGAAACACCTGAAGACCGCCGTCCGCCTGGAGTCGCTCGGCCTGCCGTTCCGCAAGGCCCTCGACGAGGCAGCCCGCCTGGGCGCCGCCGGCGTCCAGTTCGACGCCGTCGGCGATCTGTCGCCCGAACAGCTCTCCGACTCCGCACGCCGCGAGCTGCGCACCCTGCTGCGGGCCAGAGGTCTGGAGCTGGCGGCGCTGGGCTGCCCGCTGCGGCGCGGGCTGGATGAGGCCGAGGGTCAGGAGGCCCGCCTCGAATTCGTCCGTGAGGTGATGGCCCTCGCGTTCGAGATGGGCCCGCGTCTGGTGCTGATCGCCGCCGGACAGGTGCCGGAGAAGCCGGACACGCCCGAGGCCGTGCGCCTGCGCGAGTCGCTGGGCGACCTGTCGCGGTACGGGGACCGGTGCGGCACCCGGCTGGCCCTGGAGACGGGCCTGGAGGGCGGGGAGACGCTTGCGGCTTACCTCGCCGGCTACGAGACGGGCATGCTGGGCGCGAACCTCGTGCCGGGCAATCTGCTGCTGCACGGGTTCGACCCGATGGCGGCGGTGCGGCACCTGGCGGGGCGCATCCTGTACGTCACGGCCAAGGACGGGCGCAAGGGCGGCGTCAGCCGGGCGGCGCGCGAGGTGGCGCTGGGGGCGGGTGACATCGACTGGCTGGGGCTTCTGGGGGCGCTGGAGGGGGCGGAGTACCGCGGCTGGATGGCCGTGGTGCGCGACGAGGGCGAGCGAAGGCTGGCCGACGTGCGCGACGGCGTGGCGTTCCTCAAGCGGGTCCTGGGCATGTGAAGGGCCGGCATCGTCGGTTGTGCGCCCGTGTGCGGCCCGGTTGGTGGGGTGTCGGCGTGGCCTTGCGGCCACGCCGCGCGTAGTCTCCCAGCATACCAGGAACCGCCCGCGAGGGACCCCCGATGAGCCTGCTGCTGTGCCTGCTGCTCGCCCCCGCCGCCGACGACCCGCCCGTCGAGCCGGGGCCGACGTACCCCAGGACCAAGGCCTCCGACCGCGTCCTCTCGGTCGACAATTTGAAGCAGATCGGGCTGGCGTTCCACAACCTGCACGACGCCTACGGGGCCATGCCCGCCGCGGCGGCCTACGGCGACGCCAAGAAGCCGCGCCTGAGCTGGCGCGTGGCGATCCTGCCGTACATCGAGGAGGACAAGCTGTACAAGGAGTTCAAGCTGGATGAGGCGTGGGACAGCCCGCACAACAAGAAGCTGATCGCGAAGATGCCCAAGATCTACGCGCCGCCGGCGGACGCGAAGACGGTGAAGCCCGGCCACACCTTCTATCAGGTCTTCACCGGCAAGGACACACCCTTCGACCCGATGGCCGTGCGTGGCGGCGGCGCCGCCGCGGCCCTGCGGCTCGGCTCGCGTCTCACCAACTTCCGCGACGGGACCAGCAACACGGCGCTGGTGGTGGAGGCGGGCGAGTCGGTGCCGTGGACGAAGCCCGACGACATCGTGTACGACGCGAAGAAGCCGTTACCCCGGCTGGGCGGGCTGTTCAAGGAGGTGATCCACGTCACCGTGGCCGACGGCTCGGTGCGGAAGATCGGGCGGAAGGTCAAGGAGGCGACGCTGCGGGCGCTGATCACGCCGGCGGGCGGCGAGCCGTTCAAGTGGGATGACGTGCCGGAGCCGGAGAAGGTGAAGTGACGGGCGTCGTGGAAGACACGGGCCCCTGACGGGGCCCGCTCGCCTGATCCGAAGACACGTCGTGCTCACGCCGCCTCGCGCCCCTTTCCCCGCTTCCGCCCGGAGGGCCGATGGCGTAAGATGAAGCCGGGCGGCCCTCCCTTCACCCTGACGCGGGGAATCCTCTCGTGCTCATCGGCGTCAAGTGCCCGAAATGCGGGACCGTCTTCCAGGTGCAGGACGCGCTGCGCGGCAAGGCGATGCGGTGCCCCGTCGGCTCCTGCAAGCACGTCTTCGTCGTCGAGGACACGCCGCCCCCGGCGCCGCAGCCGCCCGCGCCGGCGGCCCGGCCCAACCAGACCTCCGGCAGCATCGGCGACCTCGTCCCGCTGGTCGGCGCCGAGTCGGCGGAGGCCGGGTCGGCGCACGTGGCGTCGATGATCGAGCTGCTGCCGGCCGAGCCCATCGAGGCGCCGCCGTCGGCGCCGGCGTGGGCGTCGGCGCCGCCGCCCGTCCGCCGCGTCGAGGGGCCGGCGCCGGTCCTGCAACCCGCGGCCGAGCCGACGCCGGACTGGGCCAGCGCGCCGCCGCCGGTCCGCAACAAGGGCGACTCGGCGGCGCCGAAGACGGAGAAGAAGGCGAAGAAGGACACCAAGGCCCAGCCCGCGGGCGAGCCCGTCCTCACGCCCGCCGACGAGCCGGCGCCGCCGCCACGCGGGCGGCTGGCGCGGTGGATCATCCTGCCCTTCCTGATGCTCACCCTCCTCGGAGGGGCCGTCGGCGGCTACCTGATCTACATACGCTTCCTAAAGGCGGAGGAACTGCTCCGCGAGAAGGCCGATGCCGACTACGCCCAGACCTTGTTCGACGCCTCCAGGGACCACTACGCGCGGCTGCTCAAGGACTTCCCCGATAGCGAGTACGCGGAATACTACACGTTCCGCAAGGCCCTGAGCGACATCCTCGCGCGCATCCACGCCCAGCCCGACGACCCCGACCCGCTGCTCGACAACATCGAGCAGCTCGTCAAGGATCACGCCAAGAGCAAGACGCCCCCGGCGGGTAAGTTGCTCCTCCCCGACCACGCCAGGGCCATCGGCGACGGCCTCATCAAACTGATGACCGACTTCGGCACCAAGGCGCGCGCGCAGCCAGACCTCGCCGCCAACTCGAAGGCGTTCGAGAAGGCGAAGAAGGCCGTCGCCCTCATCAAGGCGATCAAACTGCCCCCGAAGACAGAGCCGCCGAACTTCGTGAAGATCGACGACGCCGCCCGCAAGCTGGCCGAGGACATGGAGCTGGCCGGCAAGCGCAAGCAGGTCCTCGACGCGCTCAAGGCGCTCGTCAAGGAGCCGTCGTACCGCTCGCTCGGCCTCGCCGAGCGCATGCTCCGCGAGGAGGGCGCGCGGTTCCAGCTCGAGGCCGAGATCACGGCGGCCATCGAGGAGATCAAGAAGGCGCACCTCGCGGCGGTGAGCGGGTCGTACACGCGTGTGGCGGCCCCGGCCGCCGGGAACATCCCCGACGTGGAGGACGAGCCGGCGATCCTCATCGACTCGCACCAGCGCGGGACGCCCGCCACCCCGCCGCCCAACGACGGCACCGTGCTGGCGCTGTGCCGGGGCGTCCTGTACGGCATGAGCCAGACGAACGGGCAGGTGCGGTGGGCGGTGCGTGTCGGCATCGACACCACCTCGCTGCCCGTCCGCGTGCCGGCGGGCGTGGGCTCCAGCGAGCGCATCCTCGTGCTGTCGAGCGACACGCGCACCCTCACCGCCGTCGATGGCCGCGGCACGACGCTGTGGCGGTATCGGCTGGGGGCGCCTTGCCTGGGGCGGCCCGCCGTCGTCGGCAACCGGGCGTACCTCGGCACGTACTCCGACAAGGGCGAGGTGCATGAGATCGAATTGGCGGAGGGCAAGCTCGTGGGGCGGTTCACGCTGGGGCAGCCGCTGGCGGTGGGCGGGGTCCACGAGCCGCGTACGGGGCGGCTGTACTTCGCCGCCGAGGACGGGTGCGTCTACGTGCTGCGGCTCGGGGCCAACCCGATCGTCGAGTCGATCATCTACTCGCACCACCCGGCGGGCAGCCTGCGCGGCGAGCCGGTGGTGATCCCGAAGGAGCATACCGGCGGGCCGCGCTACGTCGTCCTGACGGTGAGCGACGGGCTGCGCTCCGTCGAGCTGAAGGCGTTCGAGCAGGCGGACGACGGGTCGCCGTTCCTGCCGGCCGAGCTGACGCCGAGGCCGCGGCTGGAGGGGTGGACGTGGTTCCCGTCGTACCACGACCCCGAGAAGATCGTGATGCTGACGGACGCGGGGGTGCTGGGGGCGTTCGGGATCAAGCAGGGCGGCCTGCGCGACCGGGCCATCGTGCCGCTGCTGCCGGAGGGGGGGCTGCGTCTCGACATGCTGGGGGAGGCCGGGGGGGAGGGCGGTGCGCGGGCCGCCGTCATGCAGATCCACGGGGAGGACCTGTGGGTGCTGGGGCGCGGCAGGCTGCAGCGTCTGCGCAAGGAGTGGGAGCAGGACAAGGGGCCGGTGCTGACGCCGCTGTGGGCGGAGGCGCCGCGGATCGGCTCGCCGCTGCACCGCGGGCAGGCGTGGGTGAACGCGGCGGGCCGGGGGCACCTGGTCGCGGTCACACGCGCCGCCACGCACCCGGCGTGCCTGGCGTCGTGTGTTGACGACGAGCGCGGGACGGTGCTGTGGCAGCGTCAGCTCGGGCTGGTGAGCCAGGGGGAGCCGGTGCCCTTGCCGGTGGGGGCGGGCGAGCCGTTGCTGCTGGTCCAGGATGAGGGCGGCTCGCTGTTCGCCCTGGACCCGATGGCGTTGGCGCCGCGGGCGGGCGCCCAGTGGGTGCCGGGGCGTGTGGACCCCATCGCCGGGCCGCTGGCCTCCAACCCGCGCGTGCCGCCGGCGATGCTGACCGAGGACGGGAAGTCGTGGTACGTGGTGTCGTGCCCCGGCGGCGGGACGAAGCTCATCATCCGCCACGTCACCGCGGGGAAGAAGAGGACGGCGGAGGTGGACGAGCGCGTGGCCGAGCTGCCGGACACGCTGGCGGGGCGGCCGGCGCTGATGAGCGGGCGTCTGCTGCTGCCGCTGGCGGACGGCACGCTGGCGGCGGTGCCGCTGGCGGGGGGTGCGGTGGAGGCGGGGCCGGACTGGCGTTCGCCGCGATTGGGCCGCGAGGTGGAGGGGCTCGTGGCCGGGGCGGGGGACCGCTTCGTGACGTGCGACGGCGGGCGCGGGATGAGCGCGTGGGAGTGGAAGGTGGGCAAGCCGTGGGAGCTGGTGCCGGCGGGGTCGGACCCGCCGACGCTGGAGATGCCGGGGCGTGTGGTGGCTGCGCCGGTGCGTCTGCCGGGGGTGGCGGTGCGGTTCGCGGTGGCGGACGACACGTCGGGGCTGTCGCTGGTGGAGATGGCGTCGAACGGGGCGTTGTCGATCAAGAAGCGTTGGGAGCTGGGGGGCGTGGCGACGGGGAGGCCGTTCGTGCGCGAGGCGCCGGCGGGGGTGAGGATCGGCGTGGTGGTGGGGCGGTCGCGGCTGGCGTGGATCGACCCCGGCAAGGCGGCGCCGCTGGAGTACGCGACGAAGGACGGGGACCCGATCATCGGGGAGCCTCATGCGGCCGGCGGCGTGCTGGTGGTGGCGGACCAGTCGGGGAGGTACGCGGGGCTGTCGCTGGAGACGCTGACGGAGCAGGGGAAGGGGCACGCGCTGCGCGGGAGCATCGCGCCGGCGGCGAGCCCGGTGCCGTACCACGCGGGGAGGCTGCTGGCGCCGCTTTCGGACGGGACGCTCTTGTTGCTGGACGAGGCGAAGGTGCGGCGTGTGGCGAAGGTACTGCCGGCGCCGCGGGAGGTGGAGGACTGAGGGGGTCCGCGCGTCGCTCGCCCCGTCGGGGGCGGGTGCCTAAGAATACGGGAGGGACACACGTAATCTCGTACAATGGGGGGAGACATATGAACCGTACCGAGGCCAGCCTGCTGGGGGGAATCGCCCTGGCGGGCCTCCTGTTCACCGCCGCCCTGCAAGGGCAGATGGACAAGGGGACCGCCGGGGGAGACAAGGCCGGCGGTAGTGTCGTGGAGGAGGGGCTGGCCGACCACGAATTCGCCCTGCCGAACCCCGCATGGAAGACGCCGTTCAGGGAGGAGGTGCCGATCGTCTTCGTCAACCAGAACATGCCCGAGTGGAAGACGCTCAAGGGGTTCTGGACGGAGGGGACGGAGAAGGCCATCGACCCCGCCACCGGGGAGGCGTTCACACGCAAGGTGGTCCGCATCAAGGTGCCGCTCGGGCTCACGAGCAGCCCGCCGGTGCCGGCCGAGAACCCCATGACCGTCGCCAAGTGGGCGCTCGGCAAGCGGCTGTACTTCGAGGAGAGGCTCTCGTCCGACGGGTCGACGTCGTGCGCGAGCTGCCACGACCCGAAGAAGGGGTTCACCGACCAGGCGAACGTCTCGACGGGCATCCGCGGGAACAAGGGCGGGGTGAGCGCGCCGACGGTGTTCAACACGGCGTACGGCGCCTTCCAGTTCTGGGACGGGCGGGCGGCGTCGCTGGAGGACCAGAGCCAGGGGCCGGTGCAGAACGCGCTGGAGATGTTCGACGGCGACGGGCACGCGTGGAAGCGGGCGGTGAAGCGTCTCCGCGAGGACAAGGAGTACACCGCGCGGTTCAAGGCGGTCTTCGGCACCATGCCGACGCGTGACGCCGTCGCCAAGGCCATCGCCACCTACGAGCGGACGATCCTGTCGGGGAACTCGATCCACGACCGCGCGGCCGTGCACGCGATCGACCGCGCCTCGGACGAGGGGAAGTCCGACTTCACGGCCACGGCGGCGGACTACGCCAAGGCGCTCAAGGACGCGTTCGCGGCCAAGGACACGCCGGCGCTCAAGGCGCTGGAGCTGGCGGACGAGAAGGACACGGGGGCGTTCGCGAAGCGTCTGGCGAACGGGCGGAACCTGTTCTTCAACAAGGCGCGGTGCAACGGCTGTCACGTCGGCGACAACTTCAGCGACGGGGCGTTCCACAACCTGGGCGTCGGGGCCAAGGCCGGGAAGATCCCGCCGAGCGCCGCGGGCCGCTACGCCGCCCAGCCCGTGGGGCACAAGAACCCGGAGATGTACGGGGCCTTCAAGACGCCGACGCTGCGGCACCTGCTCGGCACGGCGCCGTACATGCACGACGGCGGCGAGAAGGACCTGATGGCGGTGGTGGAGTTCTACGACAAGGGGGGCAACGCCAACGAGCACCTCGACATCCGCATGCGGGACGAGGACGCCGAGAAGGCGTGGTACGCGGCGAAGGCGGCGGGCAAGGAGTACAAAGGGCCGGAGGTGTTCGTGCTGGGCGGCAGGCCCATCGTGCCGCTCAAGCTCAAGCTGACGGCGGACGAGAAGAAGGACCTTGTGCTGTTCATGCGGGCGCTGCAGGGCGACCCCGCCCCGGCCGTGGTGGCGGACCGCAAGAGCCTGCCGAAGTGATGTTCTGCCGAGTCTTCGGGCGGTCGGACGTTGTGCCGGACCGGGGGGCGCTGACGGCCTTCCTGTCCGGCCTGGGGGCCGAGGCGCGGTTCACGTTCGACGCGGGGGGCTGGTACCGCGCGGAGATCACGGCGGGGGCGGGCAGCCCGGTGGTGATGGACCGGTGGACGGCGGACGAGGAGGGGATGCGGGCGGAATTGAACGCCTGGGCGGGATACTTCGAGACGTGCGACTACAGCCCGCACCACGCGGCGCTGATGGAGCGGAGCATCCAGACGCGGCAGATGTTCGTGATCCGCAAGCCGCTCGACCACGCGGACGAGACGCGCCTGGGCCGGCTGTGCGCGGCCCTGTGCGCCGAGCTGGCGCGTCTGACGGACGGCTTCATGCAGCGCGATGGCGAGGGCGTGTTCGATGCGGACGGGGCGGTGTTGATCCAGGAGTATTGAGGGCGGGTGGGCCTACGGACGGACGGCGGCGACGCGGAAGCCGATGTGGTCGTAGCGGCGTTCGGGCTCGAAGCGGAGGCGGAAGGCGGAGCGGCACGGCCAGCCGGGGTCGGACCAGCAACCGCCGCGGCGGACACGCGAGGCGTCGCCGGTGCGGTTCAGGGTCGCGGTGGGGCGGGCGTCGTACAGGTCGGGGTCGGCGCCGCCGGGCAGACGTGCGTGGTACCAGTCGCGGCACCACTCGTAGGTGTTGCCGTGCATGTCGTGCAGGCCCCAGGGGTTGGGCGGGTAGCTGCCGACCTTCGCGGCCCGATTCAGCGACGGCCCCGGCTCGGCGCCGTTGTACGGGGCGCCCTTGAAGTTCGCCTGCCTGGTGCCGAGGCTGTCGCCGAACGAGGTGGCGGCCGTGGTGCCGGCGCGGCAGGCGTACTCCCACTGCGCCTCCGTTGGCAGGCGGAAGACCCATTCCGGCGGGAGTGTGCCGTCCCGGCGGCCGATGACGGTGAGTTTGGCGCAGAACGCCTCGGCCTCGGCGAAGCTGACGTTGCCGACGGGGAGGTCGTCGCCGGCGGGCAGCTCCGCCGTCGGCTCGCCGGGGAGGTCGCCCATGACCCGCTTCCAATCGCCCTGCGTGGTCTCGTACCTGGCCATCCAGAAGCCTTTGGTGAGGGTGACGGCGGCCTGGTCCTCGCCGGGGCGGCGCTCGGGCTCGGAGGGCGGGCTGCCCATGAGGAAGCGGCCGGCGGGGCACCAGCACATCCGGAGGCCGGCGATCCGGTGTTCCTCGCCCGGCCTGGAGCCGTCGAAGGGCGAGGGGTGGGCCAGGGGCGTCGGGTCGGGCTGTGGGGCGGCACGCCCGCAGCCGAGGGCGGCGGCGAGCAGGAGGAGTGGGGGGATGTGTCTCATGGCTGAGCGCTCGGCGTGACGGCGGGCGTCCTGGGTCAAGCGTATGCGGGAGGCGTCGGTTGTCCCGGGGGGGGCGGCGTCGTACGATGAGGGCAGCCGGCGCGAGGATGAGCCGGCCACACCTCTCCGCTCCGGAGCGCCCCGAACGATGCCGCTGGCACGCCAGACGATCGCGCTGTTGCACTCGGCGCGCCAGATGATGGCGTCGCTGCCGGCGCACGCCGTCCTCGTGCTGACGGAGACGGACCTGGACTGGGACGCGGTGCGTGGCGAGCTGGGGGAGTGCAAGCTGCTGGTGGCGGCGGAGGACATGAAGCTGCAGGCGCGGCTACAGCGCGAGCCGGCACTGACGCTGGTGAAGTTCGACCCGTCGGGGTTCTCGACGGCGGAGCGGATCTCGCTCGCGGTCCTGGGGGCCGTGCGGGCGGACCTGCTGCAGAACGGGGACGACGTGGTGGTGCTGTACAACGGCATCGAGGTGAACCCGGACGCGCCGGAGCCGATCGACAGCCTGAGCGTGATTCATCTGGGCGAGCACCTGGAGCGTCTGCGGGCGAGCGACCTGCGGGCGCTGGAGACGCAGGTGCCGCTGGACACGCTGCAGGCGGTGGTGCGTCTGGCGATGTCGATCGGGCGGGAGGGCCGCGAGGGGCACCCGGTGGGGACGCTGTTCGTGGTGGGGGACACGCGGAAGGTGCTGACGATGTGCCGGTCGATCAACTTTAATCCGTTCCGGGGGTACAGCCACGCGGAACGGGACGTGAAGGTGAAGGCGGTGCGGGAGCAGATCCGGGAGATCGCGCAGATGGACGGCGCGATCGTGATCCGGCGGGACGGGGTGGCGGTGGCGGCGGGGATGCGGATCGAGGCGCCGTCGTCGGGGATCAAGATCAGCAAGGGGCTGGGGACGCGGCACGCGGCGGCGGCGTCGATCAGCGCGGCGACGAAGGCGATCGCGGTGTGCGTGAGCCAGTCGTCGGGGAGCGTGCGGCTGTACCAGAACGGGGAGATGGTGTTGCACATCGAGCCGTTCAAGCGGCCGCTGATCTTCGGGCAGGTGCAGATGGGGCATGGGAACGGGCCGCCGGCGGCGCGGGCGGCGGAGGCGGAGGAGGGGTGAGGGCATGCACAAGACAGCCATGATCGTCGCCTTGCTGCTGGCGTCCACGGGGTGCTCGCGGCTCACCTGGTCGAAGGAAGTGACGGGGATGCTGGGGAACGACGTGGAGGCGTGGGTGTTCGACCCGCCGACCTACGCGCAGGCCGTGACGGTGACGGTGAAGCCGACGGCGGGCGGGGTGAGCGCCTTCGTGGTGAAGGGGGCCGACGAGAAGCAGGCGGCGGCCGCCCTGGCTCGGGGCCTGCCGCCGGAGTCGCTGCTGCTGGGCAGCAAGGTGGCGGGCGAGGCGGCGGAGGAGTACAGCTTCGAGGTGAAGATCCCGGCGAGGACGGGGTACGTCCTGTTCATCAAGTCGGTGGGGAAGAAGCAGAACGACGTGAAGGTGACCGTGGTGGGGAAGTAGCCCATAGCTCCCAGAGCGTCGCGATGGGCGTTACCGATGTCGCCGGAGCGGCTCCGACAGCCGTGGGCGTGTTGTGGGATGGGACGGTGTCGGGGCTCGCGCGAGCGCGAGCCCGCAAGCGGGGTGAAGCGAGTGGAGGGGGGCGGGCTCACGAAGTGTCGCGCACAATCGCCGCTGCCGTCCGGCCGGTTGCGCGATGAGATGCCCACGGTCCGGCTTGCCTGCCCGGAGGAGCCGTGCTATGAGGCCTGCCGCCCGTCACGCCGGCGGGCCGCGCGCGGAGGGCCCGGCCATGCGGAGCCTGTTCGTCGGTGTGACTCTGGCCCTGATCGCCGCGGAGCCGCCTCCGCTCCCGATACCGTCGGCCGTAACGCCCTCACCCCCGGCGACGATGCTCGCCCCCGTGCCACTGACCTGCGGGATTGCTGGGGCTCCGCCGCCGGACGCCTCGACGCCCGCGGATGCGTGCTGTCTGCCGTTCGCCACGGCGCCCGGCTGGCTCTGGGCGTTTGAAGTTGGTGGGCTGACGCCGCACCTGCACGGCGTGCGGCCCGCGCCGCCCGGGCTGCTCACCGCCGCGCCTGCGGCGATACCGGGGTTCAACGTCGGCGGGCTGGACAGCGTCGGCTCGGGCCGTTTCACCCTCGGCCGGCGCTTCGACGGCTGGGGCGAGGTGACATTCTCCGCCCGATTCGCCGGCGGCGAACACAAGACGCTCCTGGTCCAGGGGGACCCGGCGGTGGCCGAGCTGCTGCGGCGGAAGGAGGACGACGACGACATCACGATCCGGCCGGCGCCGCCCGGCGCGCCCGGGTCGAGCCTGCTCACGACCCGCTTCGACCTCGGCTCGTTCGACCTGGGAGTGGGGCGGCATGAGGACTTCCTGGGGCCGCTCTGGGACCTGCGCTGGCAGGCCGGCGGGCGGGCCGGCTATCTCTTCACCGACGACCGCCACCGATTGCTCGACACCCAGGTGCAGGCCGCCAGTCACTTCGCCGGCGTCGGGCCGGCGCTGGATCTGGGCATGGCCCGCGTCCTCGGCACGCCGGGGCCGGGCGTCAACCTGGCGGCCTTCGCCCGCGCCGGGGGCAGCGTCCTGTTCGGGCAGAGCCAGGTGACGTTCCGCGAGGACGTGGCCGGCCTCACCCGCGAGGGCCGCGAGGGGCAGTCGCGCGCGGTGCCGACGGCGGAGGTGGAGGCGGGCCTCGGTTTCTGGCGGGGCGAGCGGCCGGGGAGCCGGGTGATGGTGGGCTACCGCTACGAGCGGTGGTGGGGCGTCGGCACGGCGGGCGGCTCGCGCCTCGACCTGACGATGCACGGGCTGTTCCTGCGCCTGGAGGCCAACTTCTGAATGGATGCGGCTGGTGCTGGAGGACGGAAGCGCAGGGCGTCTGCGCTCGGCCTGGCTAACAGCCGTTGCCGAAGCGACTCCAACAGCCGGCGGCCGGGTGATTGCGACGTGTTGTTGTCCGCCGCGTCTGCCCCCGGCCTGGGGCCGATACGTCCGGGTCGCGATCACCGAAGCGCTGCCGTCGGTGTGGCCCCCGGCCGGCGGCCCGTCCATATCGGCTTTCGGCATTTCGCGAGCCGCGGATATCTTCCTCGTTCACGCGGTGATGCTGTGATAGTATGAAGGTGTGGGATTGACCGGCGGAGGCGGGCGAGGCACGGGCTGTCCGCCGGAGGCCGCCGGGATGACGGCCATTCAACACCATGCAGGCGCGAGAGCCACGATCGGCCGGGGAGCACGGGGCACGCGGCCTGAGCGGAGTGAAAGGCGCGCCTGATGAGCACGGCTCCGCCTGCGATGCAGGACATGGCGAGGCGGCTGCTCGCCTTCGAGGCTGCGCACGCCCCGGCCGGTGGGCCGCCCGGCGACGCCGTGCGGGCATGGGACAGGTTGCGGGCGCCGCTCGTGAGGCTGGCCGGGGTGGCGGGCTACCGGTCTCTCGTGGCGCGGGCCCTGGCGCTCGCGGCGGCCGAGGCGGCCTGCCTCGGCCCGGTGAGGACCCGCGAGGACGGGTCCCTCGAGGGCTTCGACGCGTCCGCAATGGACGGCGGTGCGGAGGCCGCCATCGTTGCCCAGCTCCTCGGGCTGCTGGTGACGTTCATCGGCGAGCCCTTGACGCGGCAACTGGTGCGCGAGGCCTGGCCCGACGCGCCCTTGGACCGATCGAATCCCGGAGCCGGGGGGCGACCATGAGCGACGAAGGCCGGGTGACGATCCGGAAGCTGCCGACCGGCGTGCCGGGGCTCGACGAGATCTTGGGCGGCGGGCTGCCCGAGTATTCGTTCAACATCATCGCCGGCGCGCCCGGCGGGGGGAAGACGACCCTCGCCCACCAGATCGTGTTCGCCAACGCCACGCCCGAGCGGCCGGCGCTGTACTTCACGGTGCTGGGCGAGCCGGCGATCAAGATGCTGCGGTACCAGCAGCAGTTCCGGTTCTTCGACCCGGCCAGGCTGGGCACCGCGGTGCGCTTCGTCAACCTGAGCCAGGTCGTGCTGGAGCAGGACCTGGACGCGGTGCTGGCGGAGATCGTCAAGGAGGTCGAGGCGGCGAGCCCCGGCGTCGTGGTGGTGGACTCGTTCCGCACCGTGGTGCGCAAGGCCCACGCGGGGACGGCGGAGCTGGAGCTGCAGGGGTTCGTGCAGAGGCTTGCCCTGCACCTGACCAGCTGGCAGGCGACCACGTTCCTGATCGGGGAGTACGTGGAGGGGGAGATCCGGGACAACCCCGTCTTCACCGTGGCGGACGGGCTGTTCTGGCTGTACCAGCAGGTCGAGCGGAACTCGATCGTGCGGAAGCTCCAGGTCATGAAGCTGCGGGGGCAGGCCTCCGTCCCAGGCCTGCACACGTTCCGCATCACCGCCGACGGGGTGCAGGCCTTCCCGCGCACCTTCGGGCTGACCGGGCGGACGACGAAGGCCCGCGATCGGCGGCGGCTCTCGACGGGGGTCGCCGAGCTGGACGCGATGCTGGGGGGCGGCATCCCCGAGGGGGACAGCATGCTCATCGCCGGGCCGTCAGGCACGGGGAAGTCGGTCCTGGCCACCCAGTTCATCGCCGAGGGCCTCAGCCGGGGGGAGCCGGGGATCGTGGCCATCTTCGAGGAACGCCCGGAGGAGTACGCGGGGCGTGCCGCGAACCTGGGCATGGACTTCGAGAAGCCGCAGCAGGAGGGCACGCTCAGCATCGTCTACCTCCGGCCACTCGACCTGTCGGTGGACGAGACGATGCGGGAGATCCTCGACGCGGTGGCGCGGACGGGGGCGAAGCGGGTGGTGATCGACTCGCTGGCCGGCTTCGAGATGGCCCTGGCTCCCAGCTTCCGCACCGACTTCCGCGAGTCGCTGTACCGGATGATCGGGGCGCTGACACGGACGGGCGTGACGATCGTCAGCACGGTCGAGGTGACCGAGGCGTTCACCGAGCTGGCGCTCAGCCCCTACGCCATCTCGTTCCTCAGCGACGACATCATCCGGCTGCGGTACGTCGAGATCGACGGCCAGCTCCGCAAGGTGCTGATGGTCGTCAAGATGCGGGCGGGCGACCACGGCAAGGACATCCGCGAGTACGAGATCACGGCCAGGGGCTTGCAGGTCGGCGAGAGGCTCACCGGGTATCACGGCCTGATCACCGGGGTCCCCGAGCCGCTCGCCCCCGGCGTGGCGGGCCGGAACGAATAAGGGGGCGTCATGGATGCCGAGCTCGCGTTCGACGGGGCGGCGTTCACGCCACTGCTGCGGCGGCTCTGCCGCTACCTGTCGGAGCGGTCGGCGCAGCCGATGGTCGCCGTCGAGGGGACGACGCACGTCGTGATCTACCTGAACCCCGCCTTCGCCCGCCTGGTCGGGAGGGAGAGGAAGGATCTCGTCGGCCGCCCGTTCGCCGAGGCGGTGCCCGAGGGGGCCGCGAACGGGTGCCTCGCGCTGCTGGACCGGGTGTTCCGGACGGGCGCGCCGGAGAAGCTGGCGGAGCAGGAGCACCGCCACCTGGGCCCCGCCCCGGTGTACTGGTCGTACTCGGTGTGGGCGATCCTCGGGGAGGACGAGCACCCGGCCGGGGTGATGATCCAGGTGACGGACGCGACGGAGGTGGCGCTGTACCGGCGGCAGTCGCTCATGATGAACGAGGCGCTGCTCGTCTCCGGCACCCGGCAGCACGAGCTGACGGGGGTCGCGGAGACGCTCAACGCGCGGCTGAAGGCGGAGGTCCGGGCGAGGGACCATTTCCTCGCCGTGCTGAGCCATGAGATCCGCAACCCCCTGTCCGCGCTGAGCAACGGCCTCTACCTTCTCGGCCTGGCCGGCCAGGACCAGGCGGCGGCGGAGGGCACGCGGAACATCATGGGGCGGCAGATGAAGCAACTGGTGCGGCTGGTGGACGACCTTCTCGACGTCAGCCGGATCGCCACGGGCAAGGTGGAGCTGCACAAGGAGCGGGTGGACCTCGCGACGGTGGTGTCGGACGCCATCGAGGCGAGTGGCCCGCTGATCGACGCCGGTGGCCACCAGCTCACCGTCACGCTGCCGCCCGACCCGGTCCTGGTGGACGGCGACCCGCCCCGGCTCACGCAGGTCTTCCAGAACCTGCTGGGCAACGCCGCCAAGTACAGCGAGCCGGGCGGGCACATCCGGATGTCCGTGGAGCAGGACGGGGGCGAGGTCGTGGTGAGGATCCGGGACAGCGGCATCGGCATCCCGGCCGCCGACCTGCCCCACGTCTTCGAGGTTTTCGTCCAGGTGGACACGTCGTGGAAGCGGGCGCAGGGCGGGTTCGGGATCGGGCTGTCGCTGGTCAAGGAGTTTGTCGGGCTGCACGGCGGGCGGGTCGAGGCCCATAGCGATGGCCTCGGGAAAGGGAGCGAGTTCGTCGTCCGGCTGCCGCTGCCGGCGGCCCTGCCGGCGGCCGTCGAGCCGCCGCACGCCCCTGCCGTGGGGCCGCGGGGCCCGTCGCGGCGCATCCTGGTGGTGGACGACGACAGGGATGCGGCGGAGTCGCTGGCCATGTTGCTGGGGTTCATGGGGCACGAGGTGCGTACGGCCAACGACGGGGAGGCGGGGCTGGCGGCGGCGGCGGAATTCCGGCCGGGTCTGATCCTGATGGACATCGGGATGCCGGTGATGGACGGCCACGAGGCGGCCCGCCGCATCCGGGCGGAGCCGTGGGGGAGGGAGCCGTTCCTGGTGGCGCTGACCGGTTGGGGCGCGGGCGACGACCGGCTGCGGACGCAGGAGGCGGGGTTCGACCGCCACATGGTCAAGCCGGTGGACCCGGACGCCCTGAAGGAGCTGATCGTTGAGCTGCCGAGCGGGTCGCCCTGATCCTGTCCCGGGCCGCGGCGGACGGAGCCCCTGGAGGCGGAATCGCGACCCTCGCCGTGGAGCCCGGCATGAGCACAGAAGAGGTCCCTGTCGCGGTGGGGGGGCCGTTCGACCTGCCCCGCCTGTGCCGCTACTTCTGCGAGGGCTCGCCGCAGGCGATGGTCGCCGTCGAGGGGCCGGCGCACGTCATCCGGTCCCACAACCCCGCGTTCGCCCGGCTGGTCGAGGTGGAGGGGGGGCTGGTCGGCCGCCCGTTCGCCGAGGCCGTGCCGGAGGGGGCCGGGAACGGGTGTCTGGCCATGCTCGGCCGGGTCTACCGCACGGGCCTCCCCGAGACGCTCGCCGAACAAGAACACCTGCACAGGCGGGGCGGGCCGGCGTACTGGTCGTACACGGTGTGGGCGATCCTGGGGGAGGACGGCCGGCCCGCCGGGGTCATGATCCAGGTGACGGACGCGACGGAGACGGCGGTCTTCCGCAAGCAGGCGAGGGCGATGAACGAGGCGCTGATGGTCTCGTCGGTGCGTCAGCACGAGCTGATCGAGACCATCCAACGGGGCGAGGAGGAGAGACGCGGGCTGGAGGCGCGGATCTTCCAGGCCAAGAAGATGGAGAGCCTGGGCGTCCTGGCCGGGGGCATCGCCCACGACCTGAACAACCTGCTGACGCCGGTCCTGGGGTACGTCGAGCTGGCGTCGGACGGCCTGCCTCCGGGCTCCCCCGCCCTCCCGCTGCTCGAGGGGGCCGTGAAGAGCGCCAGCCTGGCGGCCGATCTCGTGCATCAGGTCCTGGCGTACGCGGGGAAGGGGCGGCTCGTCGTCGGGCCGGTGGACCTGTCCCGCCTTGTCGGCGAGCTGGCGGGGGTGTTGGCGGCCGTGGTCCCGGGCGGGGTCGAGCTGGCATACGAGTTGGCCCCCGCGTTACCGGCGGTGGAGGGCGACGCGACGCAGCTCCGCCAGGTCGTCCTGAATCTGGTGAAGAACGCCTCCGAGGCCTCCGAACATTGCGGAGGCGCCGTCACGGTCCGCACCGGGCCGGCCCCGGCGGACCCCGGCCAGGGGCCGACGGCCCCGCCGTCGGTTTACCTGGAGGTGGCGGACACGGGGTGCGGGATGCCGGCGGACATGATCGAGAAGATCTTCGATCCTTTCTTCACGACGAAGTTCGTGGGACGCGGCCTGGGCCTGGCGGTCGTCCACGGGATCGTCAGGGGGCACCACGGGTCCATTCAGGTCCGCAGCGAGCCGGGCCGGGGTAGCACGTTCCGGCTCCTGCTGCCGTGCTCGGCGGACGCGGTGCGGGCCGGCGCCCGCACCACGTCCGCCGCTGGGTGGCGGGGGGCCGGCACGGTGCTGGTGGTCGATGACGAGAAGGCGATCCGCGACATGGTGGGCGTGCTCCTCAAGGGTGCGGGCCTGGCCGTCCTTTTCGCCGAGGACGGGGAGGACGGGTTGCGGGTGTTCCAGGAGAATGAGGCGGCGGTCGATGCCGTCGTGCTGGATGTGACCATGCCGCGGATGGGCGGGCGGGAGGCGGCGGCGGCGTTGCGGGCCTTGAGGCCGGGCCTGCCGGTCGTGCTGATGAGCGGCTACAGCGTCTCGGAGGTGCGGCTCCGATCGGCGGGGCTGGGCATCACGGGGTTCGTGCAGAAGCCGTTCAATGGGCTCGACCTGTTGGCGGCCGTCCGCGCCGCGCTGGGGCAATGACGCCGGGGCTCACACGCCCTCACGCCGCCCGCCGCGTCTCCAGTGCCTACCGCCAGTCGCCGGAGAGCTGCCAGGCGCCCCACCACGCCACCGGGCTGCGCCGCTCCTTCTTGCCGCCCACGACCAGCTCCGCCGCCTTGCCGGCGCCACGCAGCCCCGGCGTGCCACGCATCGTCTTCGCGCGCCCCTCGACCAACTCGGGGTGGCGCATCACCTCCAGCTGCGCCTGCCGCAACGCCTCCAACTTGCCGAGCCTCTTCCTCCACAGGTTGTCGTAGAACCGCTCCATGAGGACGGCGGTCGCCGCGTCGTGAACGCTCCACAGCGACGACACCACCGTCTTGCAGCCGCTCACCGCGAAGGCACGCTGCAGGCCGAGGATGCCCTCGCCCGCCGCCTCCTTGCCCAGCCCCGTCTGGCAGGCGCTCAGCACGGCCAGCTCGACCCTCGACAGGTCCATCTCGGCGATCTCGCTCGCCTTGAGCAGGCCGTCGTCGGTGAGGGTGGGCCTGTTCGCCCCGGCCAGGACGAGGCCCGACAGCAACGCCGGGTCGAAGCCGCTGACGCCCTCGCGCCCGAACAGGTCGGGCTTTCGCTTGTCGTCGCGGTCGAGGTAGGACCTCATACTCTCCGGCGCGAAGTACCCGTGCGTCGCCAGGTGCGCGAAGCGGTGTTTCGCCAGAGCCCCGGCCAGCGCCGCCTTCGTCGCCTTCGCCCCCCTCAGCGCGAACGCCTCCCCCTTAAACAGGCCGCGGAAACGCTTGGCGATGGCGTCCGCCTCGGGGCCCGTCGCGGGCAGCGGCACCCACGGACCCCCGTCGCCGAAGTCCACGCCGCCGAGCGTGAGCATCGACAAATCGCCCTTGACGGGCCGCAGCACCTGCTCCAGCACCTGCGGCACGGGCAGGATCGCCAGCGGCACCTCCTCCAGCAGCACCTTGCCCTCCTCGCGCCCCGGCAATGCCGCGAACGGCAGCCGGCCCAGCGTCCCGTCGGGCGAGACCAGCACGGTCCTCGCTTCCTGGATGTGTTTCTCCACCGGCTCCCAGACCAACTGCCGCAGGACGGTCGGGGCCTTGCCGGGGATGAGATCCTTCTCGATGGCCCGCCGCCACGAGGTGAGCGCCTCCTCGACATCTTTCATCGGCCCCAGGTCGAGCCGCACCGTCGGGGCGTCGGATCGCACCACCCACACCACCAAGCGACGCTGCCACTCCTGCCCCTTGCTCGGCTTCTCCGGGTCGTGGCCAACGTGGACGAGGAAGTCGAGCAGCACCGCACCGGCGGGCAGGCCGGCGCGTAACGCCTCGCTGGCGGGCGGCCTGACGGCGAGGCGGAAGTCGGCGCTGGCCTGGGCCAGACGCACCTCCAACGCCTCCTTGCGCAGCAGCACCTCCTCGGTCTTTTTCCCCGATTCCGCATCGGTGCGTGGCGCGAGCAGGGAGAGTGTCCGCGTGGCATCTCGCAACTCCAGAGCGAGTGCCCGCGTGGCCGGGTCGGCCTCGGTCAGCAGGAAGCGCCGCCGTGCCTGCTGCGCGGCGAAGGTCGATCCCTTCCATCCCAGCACGTGGTTGTGGCTGAAGTATGCCGCCTCTTCAGGCATCGACAGCCGACTGTTCAATCGATAGCGGAGGGCGTCGGCGGCCTGGCGTTGCTGTCGCTCCGATTGCACGGTGGCATCCTGCGTCAGTTGCCGCCGCGTCAGGGCCATCGCCTGCTCCGAGAGCACCAGCGCCGTCCCCGGCCGGTTCATCTCGTGGTACAGCGCGGCCAGGTTGTGGAGGCTTTGGGCGTAGGAGGGGTGCTTCTCTCCCAGTGCCCGCCTGCGGATCTCCAGGGCTTCCCAAAACAGGGGCAGGGCCGCCCCGGCGTCCCCCATGACCTGGTACAGTGCGGCCAAATTGTGCAGGCTGGTTGCGTAGAGTGGGTGCTTCTCCCCGAGGGCCCGCTTGTGGATCTCCAGGCCCTTCCGGTACAGGGGCAGGGCCGATCCCGCGTCCCCCATTTCCAGGTACAGCGAAGCCAGGCCGTTGAGGCTGGTGGCGTGGTGAGGGTGCTTCTCCCCCAGGACCTGCCTGGTGATCTCCACGGCCTTCCGGGACAGGGGCAGGGCCGACCTGTGGTCCAACACTTCCTTGTACAGCATGGCCAGATGGAGGAGGCTGCCGGCGTAATTGGGATGCTTCTCCCCCAGGGCCTGCCTGAAGATCTCCAGGGCCTTCCGGAACAGGGGCAGGGCCGACCTGGTGTCCCCCATGTCCCTGTACAACGAGGCCAGGTTGCTCAGGCTAATGGCATGGTCGGGATGCTTCTCCCCCAGGGCCTGCCTGGTGATCTTCAGGGCCTTCTCGTACAGGGGTAAGGCCGACCTGGCGTCCCCCGTGTCCCTGTACAAAATGGCAAGGTTATTGAGGCTGGTGGCGTAGTCGGGGTGCTTCTCCCCCAGCACCTGCTTGTGAATCTCCAAGGCCTTCTGGTACAGGGGCAGGGCCGCCTTGTGGTCCCCCATCTCCCTGTACAACAAGGCCAGGTTGTTCAGGCTGGTGGCGTAGGCGGGATGCTTCTCCCCAAGGGCCTCCTTGCGGATCTCCAGTGCCTCCTGCAACAACGGTAGCGCTTTCGCCGTCTGGCCCTTTCCCAGCAGCGCAACTCCTGCCCGGTTCAGTGTCCGCCCCTGCTGTAGTGCCTCACGCAGCGCCGGCGTCCGCCTGGCCTGGGCCATCGCCTCCGCCAAGGCCAGCCGGGCGTCGGTGGTCCGGTGGTCATCCTCGCCATGCAGGCGTCGGCGAGCCTCGACCACTATTCGACGGGCTTCGGCCTCCTTGCCCCACTCGCCGCGAGCCTGGTGCCAGTCGCCGAGCCTGCCCGCAATGACAGGCGTGACCCAGCCCCATGGCCCGTTGACACGCGTCTGAATCCACAGTACCTTCTCCACCGCCGCGATGCCCTCGGCCTCTCTCTTTTCCTGCCACGCCTCCAGGCCGGCGTCCCACAGCGTGTCCCGCTCTCGCAGCAACGTCTGCTGCTCCGCCGTTAGCCGCGCCGGCGGCGCGGCGGCCCAGGTCACCCCCGCAATCGCCAACATCATCACCACGGCACGCAACATGGGCGGCCTCCGGCCCCAGGCTGAGGGGCGACACGATCCGGGGGTATCCCCGTCTCAGTGTAACGCACCCCCGGCCCCCGCCGGACGTGAAAACCTCGCCCCGCGTCGCACCGCGCCGCCCCGGCTGCTAGAGCCGCTTCGGCGACGTTGTACGTGGCGCGGGGTGAGGCTCGGCGGATCCCGGGCGTCGCTGGGCTCCCAATCACCCCGCCCGCCGCGCCTCCAGGGCCGCCCGCAGGGCCGGCCACAGCCGCCCCGGCGTCAGCTCCGCCATGCACGCCATCGACGGACACGTCCGCCGGTAACTGGCCGCGCACGCGACCGCGGCCGGCACGGCCGCGTGGCCCTCGCCGTACGGCCCCGCCCGCAGGACCGACGTGCAGGTGAACGGCGCGACGACGGGCGTGCCCAGGGCCGCCGCCAGGTGCATCGGGCCGGAGTCGTTCGAGAGCATCACGTCCGCCGACTCCAGCACCGCCGCGAGCCGCAGCAGCGTCGTCTTGCCCGTCAGATCCAAAGCCGGCACGCGGAGGGCGGACGCCACCGCCCGCCCCGCCGCCTCCTCGCCCGGACCGCCCACCACCGCCGCCGAGCAGCCCGCCCGGTTCAGCAGCGCCGCGAAGTGCTCCGCCGGCCAGCGCTTCGTCCGCCAGCTCGCCCCCGGATGCACGGCGATGACGGGACGCGGCAGGGGGGACAGGAGGCGGCGCGCCTCTTCTCGCAGCGCCGGCGTGATGCCGAGTTTCGCAGGCGGCGGGGGGCCGGCGCATCCGAACGCGTGGGCGACGGCCCAGTTGGCGAGGACGGCGGGCATGGCCTTCTGGTCGGCGGCGACGCGGTCCGTGTACAGGAGCGTGGCCCCTTCCCTGGCCGACGCGAAGCCGACGCGGCGCGGGGCGCGGGTCAGCCAGGCGAGGGCCGCGCTGCGGAACAGGCCCTGCATGTCGATGGCCAGGTCGAACCCGCCCCGCCACAGTCGGGCGGCCAGCGACAGGGCGCCGGCGATGCCGCCCTTGCGAGAGAAGGGGATGACCTCGTCGAGGCCGGGGAGGCCGTCGAGCAGGCCGGCGAAGGCGGAGCCGCACACCCAGGCGATGTGGGCGTGGGGCCAGCGGCGGCGCAGGCCGGTGAAGGCGGGCAGGGCCTGCACCACGTCGCCCAGGGCGCTGGGCTTGATGAGGCAGACGCGGCGCGGGGACAGGCTGTCCAGGGGGGGCCGTCTCATGGGCGACAGGGTACCCGAGGGCGGCGGATCGGGGCAACGCCGAGTTGCTTCCCGCGCGGGGCGGGGCATGCTATGATAACGCCCGACGAGCCCTTCTGGTCAGCCAGGGAGCCCCAGCCGATGCCGAGCCCGTTCCCCGGGATGGACCCCTACCTTGAGGATGATGGCCTGTGGCCTTCGTTCCACCACCAGTTCGTGTTGAGCCTGTACCAGCACCTGCTGCCGGTCCTGGTGGACCGCTACCGGGCCAAGGTGGTGCCGCGCGACTACGCGACGGAGCAGGCGTTGTTCACCTCCGTCCTGCGCGAGGAGCACCACGAGGACTACATCGAGGTGCGGCAGCGTTCGGACGGGCGGCTGGTGACGCTGCTGGACGTGGCCAGCCCGGCGAACAAGCTGACGACGCAGGGCCGGGCGGCGTACCACGCGACGCGCAAGGAGGGGAAGGCGGCGGCGGCGAGCCTGGTGGAGGTGGACGTGCTGCTGCGCGGTCAGCCGCTGCTCGATTATTCGCGGGACGGCCTGCCCGAGTGGGACTACGCGGTCACGGTGACGCGGTCCACGCAGCCGGACCGCTACGAGATCTACACAGCGACGCTGCAGAAGCGTCTGCCGCGGTTCCGCCTGCCGCTGGCGGCGGATGACCGAGACACGGTGCTGGACCTGTACACGGTGTTCGCGCGGGCCTACGACCAGGGCGGCTTCGGCGCGAAGATCAACTACAAGGCCGACCCGGCCGCCCCCCTGGACGACGTGGACCGCCGCTGGCTCGGCGATGTGTTGAGGCAGCAGAAGCTGAGGTAATCCTGAGGGGGGCGACGTGTGGATGTGAGCCTGTTGATCGTGATGGCGCTGGCCGGGCAAGGGGAAGCCGACGCCGGGGTCAAGGCGCACGCCGCCCTGGTGCGCGAGCATGAGGAGGCGTTGGCGGGCTTCCGCGAGGCCATCGCTGCCGCGAAAACAGCCGCCCAGCGCGAGGCGGCGTACCGCGACAAGCACCCGAAGAACGCCGCCTACGCCCTCAGGTTCGCCGCCATCGCGCGCGACCACCCCGACAGCGTCGCCGCCATCGACGCGCTCGTCTGGGTGGTGCTCCACCCGGTGGAGGCGTCGCTGCCCGAGGCCCGGCTGCGTGCGCAGGCGCTGCGGCAGTTGCTGCGCAAGCCGCGGACCGACCCGCGGCTGGGGCACCTTTGCACGCGGCTGGTGCAGTCGGTGGACGCCGAGAGCGACGCGTATCTGGGCGCCCTGCTGGAGAAGTCGGAGGGGGCGAACCTGGCGCGGGCGACGGCGGCGCGGGCGCACAATTTGCGTAGCCGGGCCGGCACGATACGCACCTTGAAGGAGGACAAGGACGCCGTCGGGGAGTACGAGCGTCTGTGGGGCAAGGACGCCATCGCCACGCTGCTCAAGGGCGACCCGGAGGCGCTGGAGAAGGAGAGCGCCCGGCTGTTCGGGGTGGTGGCCGACAGGCACGCGAAGATGGCGCACCCGACGCACGGGACGCTGGGCGATTTCGCGAAGGCGCATCTGGCGGCGCTCAAGGGGCCGGTGACGGTGGGCAAGGCGGCGCCGGAGATCGAGGGCGGCGACCTGGCGGGCAAGGAGATGAGGCTGTCGTCGTTCAAGGGCAAGGTGGTGCTGATCGACTTCCACGCGCACGCATTCGAGACCTGCCGCGAGATGCTGGCGACGGAGGTGGCGCTGGCGAAGAAGTACGCGGACCGCCCGTTCGTGCTGGTGGGGGTGAACGGCGACGCGAGCAAGGCGCAGGCGCGTCTGCGGAACGGGGCCGCCGGGGTGACGTGGCGATCGTGGCACGACGGGGGCGGGCTGGACGGCCCGATCGCGACGCGCTGGGACGTGGACCGCTGGCCGACGCTGGCGCTGATCGACCACGAGGGCGTGGTGCGGCAGATGTGGACCGGCTGGCCCGAGGTGAAGGAACTGGAGAAGGAGATCGCGGCGCTGCTGGAGAAGGCGGGGAAGAAGTAGAATGAGGGGGGGCGATGGCACGTCTGACCGATCCCCACCTGCTGGCGTGCTACCTCGAGGCATTCCACAACCGGGCCGTGGTGGGCTACATCACGCTGGAGGGGATGGCCCCTGCTGGCCTGCGCCGGCATCTCACAGGGGTGACGCGGGAGGGATTGTTGGATCTGCTCCACCAGCACCTCGTGAATGGCGGGGAGATTGATCAGGTCGAGGAGACGAGGGAGCCTTGGCGCGACTTCTGGGAATTCCACTTTGACCTGCGGCTCGACATCGGTGGTATCCTGATGTACGTCGAGACGCGGATGCGCCCGGAATCGCCCAAGGCGCCGGAGGACGCCACGGTGATGATCGTCAACATCCATCCGGCGTGAAGAGTCGGGAGGCAGCGATGGCAGCCGTCGTGAAGATGGTTTACCCGGCGTGGTGCGGCAACTGCGGCAAGCAGGAGGTCCGGCCGGGAGTCGGGCCGTACCGGATCGAGGTCAAGCACGACGGCGCCGTGCACCTCATCGAGATCCCGGAGCTGAGCGCCCCAAGGTGCGCGGCGTGCGAGAACGTAATCTTCGGCAGGGAAGAGGACGAGCAGATCAACGCCGCCATCCGACAGAGGTTCGGCCTCCTCTCGCCGGATGAGATCCGCCGCCGGCGCGAGGACGGCCTCGGCATGAGCCGGGCCGACCTGGCCGCCCGCCTCGGCGTGGCGGAAGACCAGATCGCCCGCTGGGAGGGCGGGGCGCTGATCCAATCGACGGCGCTGGACCGCCTGCTCCGCGTGTTCTTCGACGTGCCCGAGGCGCGGGCGTACCTCCAGGCCGCCGCCAAGCCGGCGGCCTGACCTACGGCTTGCCCTTCCCCTTGCCCGTGACCCGGCGGATGTACTCGACCTCTCTCTTGTCGAACGGTGAGCCGTCCGTGCGGAAGATGTCGTGGAACCAGACCTTCGGCTCGTCGGTCTTCTCGGGCTTCTGCCAGGTGTCCCAGGCGAAGATGGTGTTGGTCTTGCCGGCGACGAACCCCCAGCAGTACGCGCCGATCTTCTCGTCCTTCAGGATGCCGAGGACCGGGTCGAACGTGCTGCCGTTGGGCCGGGCCATGAACTCGGTGCAGAGGATCGGGCGGCCGAGTTTCTTGAGCGTGGCGATCCACTCCTTGACGCCCGCCGGCCGGTCGTAGGCGTGGAAGCTGATCACGTCGGACTCCGAAAGCTGCACCTTCTCGAAGGGGTTGAGGCGTTTGGGGTCGGCCTTGTGCCCGGACAGCCACACGCCGGACGTGATCGGCTGCGACGGGCCGGCGTCACGCGCCCATGCGAACGACTTCTTGAGCAGCGGCAGCGTCAGGTCGTGCTTGTCCGCCAGCTCGCGTTTGAGGTGGTTGCGTCCGTAGCTGTTGTCGTTGGTGTTGTCCGGCTCGTTCCAGACGTCCCAGACCTGGACACGTTTGTCGTCCTTAAACTTGCCGATGACGCCCTTGACGTATCCCTCGAGGAGCCTGTGCCGCTTGGCGTCCTTGAGGTCGGCGGAGCCGGGGCTCTGCACCCAGCCGGAGTTGTGGACGCCCTTCTGCGGCGCGCGCTGCTTGCCGAGCTTCGGGTCGGGGTCCCAGCAGGAGTCGAACAGGACGAACATCACGCCGATCTTGTGCCTGTCGGCGATGGCGAGGAACCTCTCCATCCGCTCCAGCAGGCCCTTGCTGTCGTCCTCCCAGAGCAGGTGATGCAGGAAGACGCGTACGGAGCTGAAGCCGAGGCCGGCGGCCCACCTCAGCTCCTTGTCGATCTGCTCCGGATCGAAGGTGTCCTTCTGCCACATCTCGAGCTGGTTGATGGCGCTGGCGGGGGTGTAGTTGGCGCCGACGAGCCAGGGCGTGGCCTTGCCCCAGGCGGCGGCCTTCTCCGCCGTCCAGCGCTCGCGTGCGCTGGACGGTGAGGCGAGGGCGAACAAGAGCAGGACGCAGACGGGTCGGGTCATGGGTGCCTCGCGAAGGCAGGGGCGGGGGCACCCTTGCTCTAGCAGTCGCCGGGGCGCCTTCCAACCGAATTTCTTCCCAGGCCCTGTCACGCGCCCGGACCGGCTGCGTATCTGGGGCACGGCGTCGCCACGCTCCTGCTGCCCTCTCCCCCGCCAGGGGTCGAGAGGGCGGCGGCGTTTCCAGGGGTCCCTGAGCGGCTCACGCCATGATCTCCTTGCACACCGTCCCGAACACGTCCGTGAGGCGGAAGTCCCGCCCCGCGTGGCGGTACGTCAGCCTCTCGTGGTCCATGCCCATCAGGTGCAGCAGCGTCGCGTGCAGGTCGTGCATGTGGACCTTGCCCTTGACCGCGTGATACCCGAACTCGTCCGTCGCCCCGTGCGAGAAGCCCGGCTTCACGCCGCCGCCGGCCAGCCACATCGTGAAGCCCTGCGGGTTGTGGTCGCGCCCGTCCTTGCCCTGCACCACCGGCGTCCGCCCGAACTCGCCGCCCCACAGCACCAGCGTGTCCTCCATGAGGCCACGCTTCTTCAGGTCCGTCAGCAGGCCGGAGATGGGCAGGTCGACCTCCTTCGCGTTCTGCTCGTGCCCCTTGCGCAGGTTGCCGTGCTGGTCCCACTTGAAGGAGTGCGACACCTGGATGTACCGCACCCCCGCCTCGGCGAAACGCCGCGCCAGCAGGCACTGCCGGCCGAAATCGTCCGTCGGCTTCTGGCCGATGCCGTAGAGGTCCTTTACCGCCTTCGACTCGCCGTTGATGTCGGCCAGTTTCGGGACCGCCGACTGCATGCGGTACGCCAGCTCGTAGCTCTCGATCACGCCCTCCAGCCGGTCGTCGCCGCCCGAACGCTCCAGGTGCGCCCGGTTGAGCGACTGCAAGAGGTCCAGCTGCTTCCGCTGCTGGGCCGCCGTCCGCTGCGTCGTCGTGATGTGCCGGATGGTCGCGCTCGACGCCGGCGTCCCGGCGCTGCCGATGGCCGTCCCCTGGTACAACGCCGGCAGGAAGGCGTTGCCGTAGTTGATCGCCCCGCCGTGGCCGCGCGTCGGGCAGATCGTCACGAAGCCGGGGAGGTCGGCGTTCTCCGTCCCCAGGCCGTAGGTCGTCCACGCGCCGACGCTGGGCCGCGCCAGGGCGAAGCTGCCGGTGTGCAGGAACAGCACCGCCTGCCCGTGGCTCTGCCCCTCGGTGTGCATGCCGTGCAGGAAGCACAGCTCGTCGACGTGCTTGGCCGTCTCGGGGAACAGCTCGCTGACGTGGTGACCGCACTCCCCGTGCTGCGCGAACTTCCACGGCGACGCCATGATCTTGCGGCTCACCGTCGTCCCCTTGGCCGGCGCGAACGGCAGGTCCTTGCCGTCGTCCCTGGCCAGCCGCGGCTTGTGGTCGAACGTATCGACCTGCGACGGCCCCCCGTGCATGAACAGGAAGATGATGCGCTTGGCCCGCGCCTTGTGGTGCGTCGGCCGCGGCGCCAGCGGGGATTTCGGACCGGCGGCCAACGCCTGCTCGGCGGCCAGGCCCGCCAGCGCCATGTACCCGAAGCCGCACGCGGCGGACTGCAGCAGCTCTCGCCTGTTCATCGTCTGGTCACTCCAGGAACCGGAACTCGGTGCAGCCGAACATCGCCTGGCACAACGCCGCCCACGCCTCGCGCTCGTCGGGGCCGTACTCGCGCACGAACGCCAACGCCCGCGACACCTCCGCCCCCGCCGGCGGCCGGCCCAGCGAGAGGCGGTACAGATGCCTCACCCGCGCCTCGTCGCCCGGCATCGCCAGGAGGCGCGATGCGGCGTGCCGCGCCTGCTCTATCGCGAACGGGCTGTTCAGCAGGAACAATGCCTGCGTGGGGACGGTTGTCGCCTCGCGCCGGCCCGTCGCCACGTC
The DNA here is from genome assembly GCA_964630925.1 of uncultured Alcaligenaceae bacterium. Classification (GTDB taxonomy): domain Bacteria; phylum Planctomycetota; class Planctomycetia; order Gemmatales; family Gemmataceae; genus RGDT01. The sequence goes on along the minus strand of CAZVZK010000048.1, from coordinate 6,661 downwards.
CGGGTCGGCGAAGTCGAACACCTCGAAGAGCCCCGGCAGGCCGTTGCGGATCACGGGGAGGTACACCGCACGTCGCTCGTCGCGCTCAGTCGCGATGCCGCCCTTGCTCTCGTTCGTGATGGCCCGCTCCGGCAGCATCGACACGGCCGACCCGCCCATCGCCCGCTTCAAACGCCCCGACACCGTCAGGATGCCGTCGCGGATCGCCTCCGCCTCCAGCCGCCGCCGGTTCGCCCGCCACAAAAGCTTGTTCTCGGGGTCGGCGGCCGCCGCCTTGCCGTCGGCGCCCACCGCCAGGCCGAAGGCCCGGCTCAGCACCAGCCGGCGGATCAGCGGCTTGAGGCGCCAGCCGCCCTCCATGAGGTCCAGCGCCAGGGTGTCGAGCAGCTCGGGGTGCGTCGGCCTCGTGCCCTGGATGCCGAAGTCGTCCACCGAGCGGACGATGCCCTCGCCGAACAGGTGCTTCCACACGCGGTTGACGATGACCCGCGCCGTCAACGGGTTGCGCGGGTCGGCCAGCCATTCGGCCAACTGCAGACGCCCGCTCTGCCCGGCGGGGATGGCGGGACGCTCCGACCACGATGCCACCTGGAGGAACCCACGCGGCACGCTGGCGCCGAGTGTCTCGTGCGAGCCGCGGACGTGGATGCGCAGGTCCGCCGGCGCCGCCTCGTCTCGCGGGGCCATCACCAGCCGCGGCGCCGGCGGCGCCGCCTTCTTCAACGCCGCCTCCTCCTCCTCCAGCGTGGCGATGGCCTTCTTCGTGGCGGCGATGGCCTCCTTCACCCCCGCCGGCACGCCCATCGCCATCTCGGCGTCCTTCTCCAGCGCCCCCTTGGGGATGAAACGCGCCGCGTCGACGATGACGTGCCCCTCGGTGCCCTTGTTCGTGATCACCACGGCGCCCAGCGTCCCCGCCTCGAAACGGTACACGCCCACCGAGGCGAACAGCCCGTCGAGCGCCGGCTTCTTCCGCTGATCGATCTCCACCGTCTTCTCGCCGTCGGCGTGGCGGATCGTCACCGGGACGTTCGTCGCCCGCGTCGCCGCCGGCGTGTACGACACGAACACCTCATAGGTGCCGGCCTTCGGCAGCTTCGGCGTGAACGTCGCCGACTTCTCGCCCTTGCCCGCCCGATCATCGTGGATGTAGCCCTTGCCGACGTAGGGCCGCGAGAACGTGCTGGCCTTCCACCCGCCGACGAGCTTCGCGTCGGCATCATCCACCACGATCCCCGGCAGCCGCGAGGCGACACGCATCGTGCCCTTGTCCTCCGACGCCTTGAGGTCGGCCTTGGCCTTGGTGAGCCTCGTCGCGATCGCCTTCAGTTTCGCGTCGTGGGCCGTCTTCGCGGCCAGGAGCTTCTCATTGGCCGCGTCGACGGGCCGCACCGACCAGCCGCTGACGACGGGGTTGCCGAGCTTGAAGCCGTCGAGCGTCCGCGTGCTGGAGAAGATGCCGGCGAGGGCGTAATAGTCGGCCGTCGGCACTGGGTCGAACTTGTGGTCGTGGCACCTCGCGCAGCCCAGCGACAGGCCGAGGAACACCCGCCCCACCGTGTCCACCTGCTCGTCGATCACGTCGAGGCGCCGCCGCGTCTGGTCGCGGTCGGCCAGCACCTTCGGCCCGATCACCAGGAAGCCCGACGCCGCCAGGGGGCCCTCGCCCCCCAGGAGGTCGCCGGCGATCTGCTCCTTCACGAACCGGTCATACGGCATGTCGTCGTTGACGGCCCGGATGACCCAGTCGCGGTAGACGTGCGCCTCGTGGAACGTCAGGTTCTCGTCCTTGCCGTTGGAGTCGGCGTAGCGTGCCAGGTCGAGCCAGTGCCGGCCCCAGCGCTCCCCGAACGCCGACGACCCCAGCAGGCGGTCCACCAGGCGCTCGCGGGCAGACGGCGACGGGTCGCCGAGGAAGGCTTCGATCTCCTCGGGTGAGGGCGGCAGGCCGGTCAGGGCGAACGTCACGCGGCGGAGCCAGACGGCGGGCTCGGCGTCGGCCACCGGCCGCAGCCCCTGCTTCTCCAGCGCCGCCAGCAGGAAGCGGTCGATGCCGCCGCGCGCCCACTCGGCGTCCTTGACGTCGGGCGCGGCGTGGCGGCGCGGCGGCTGGAACGACCAGAACGCGCGGCCCTTGGCGATGTCGATTCCGCCGGCCCCGACGACGGCCTTGCCCGTGCGCGGATCGGGGGCCCCCATGCGGACCCACGCCTCCAGGTCGGCGATGATCCGCGCGGGAAGTTTCTCCTTCGGCGGCATCGAGATGCCGTCGTGGCGGATGGCCTTGATGAGCAGGCTGGCCAGCGGCTTGCCGGGGACGACGGCGGGGCCGGCGTCGCCCCCCTTGAGCAGCGCCTCGCGGGTGTCGACACGCAGCCCGCCGCGTGACTTCTTGGCCTCGGCGGAGTGGCACGAGTAGCAGTGCTCGACGAGGACGGGGCGGACCTTCTGCTCGAAGAAACGCAGACCCGCCGGGTCCGCCGCGAGTGCAGGCCCGGCGAACAGGAGAAGGATCAGCGGACAGCGCATGCCTGCCTCCGTGTGCCACCTCTTGGATAGATCTATTGGAGCAGATGGCGGGGGCGTTGGAAAGGGGGAAAGAGGCCGACATCGTGTCCGCCGGGGGCCGCTTCCGATACCATGCCCCGCGGGTGACATGACCTCCGGACGAAAGGACCGCCCATGCCCGCGTCCCACCGCCTCGCCGCCCTGTCGGGCCTGCTCGCTGCCTGCGCCGCCCTCGCCGCCCCGGCGCCGCCGCCGGCCCTCACCTACCGCTTCCCCGCCGGCGAGACCCTCCGCTACACGCGGGAGGGCAAGGGAACGGTCACCTTCACCGTCGCCGGGGAGGTCCTCAAGGGCGAGTTCCACGAGGCCCAGGAGGAGACGTGGGAGTGCCTCGCGCCTGTGAAGGGCCGCGCCCGCGTCGCCAGGACCGTGACGCGCCTCCGCCTCGACGCCGACGGCTACCAGCCCATCGGCAAGGGGGCCTATGATTCGAAGGACGGCAAGGTCCCCGACACGCCGTACTTCAAGCAGATCGCCCCGTGGCTCAAGGCCAGGGTCGGCGAGGCCACGATCCTCGCCATCACGCCGGCCGGCAGGTCCGACGTCGTCACCATCCCCGACGCCCTCGCCAGGGAGGAGAAGAGGCTCCTCGCCGACTTCGCCGCCGACGGCCTGCACGTCGACGCCCTCGACGCCCTCGGCCTCCAGGGAGCGCTCGTCCTGCCGAATTACAACGCCGGCAAGGGGAAGGCCTGGGAGGACACGAAGGCCGTCAAGGTGCGTGCCGGCGAGATCATCACGCGGACCGCCTACGAGCACGCCGGCACCGTGATGCGCGGCGGGAAGCGGCTCGAGGTGATCCTCATCAAGCCGCACACCACGCTCAGGGGCGGCGGCCCCGGCAAGCTGAAGCTCAAGGCCAGTGAGGCGTCGGGCAAGGCGTATTTCGACCGCGCCGCCGGACGACTCGTCGAGATGACGGTCACGACGAAGGTGGAGATCGAGTACGAGGCCGACGGCGAGGCCGTCGTCCAGCGCGAGGAGCAGGTGTTGACGCTGAAATTGAAGGAGTAGGCGGGGCCCTCACGCCCGCCGGCCCCAGGCGCCCGCCATCGCCGCGACCCCGATGACGGCGCCGCCCAGGATCGCCGCCGTCACCAGCGGGCGGATCGCGAGGCGGTCCGAGATGTCCGGCCCGCGCGTGGGGGCCGTCGTCTTGCCACGCTCGTTGAGCGCCGACGCCGGCGCGTACAGGTTGTCGTCGGAGTGGTCCGGCGGGGTGGGCTTCTTCATGCCGTCGAGCATGAGGGCCTCCATCACCCAGTCGGTGAGGCGCGGGAACAGGCCGCCCTGCGCGGCGTTCAGCCGGGCGTTGCCCCCGGCGTAGATGTCCCGCACCTGGTTCTCGCAGCAGTGCAGGATCACCTCCGCCACCACCTCCGGCTCGTACATGGGCTGCGGCAGCTCCGGCTCGCAGTCCATGTAGTTCTGGGCGTGGTCGGGGAAGGGCGTGTTCGTGGCCGACGGCTTCACCAGCGACACGGAGATCGGGTACCCCCGCCCCTCCAGCTCCATCCGCAGGGCGTCCGTGAACCCCTTCACCGCGTGCTTCGAGGCGCAGTACATCCCCAACTGCGGCACCGCCCGGTCCGACACCTCCGAGCCGACGTTGATGATCGCCCCGCCCCGGTCCTTCAGATGCCGGGCCGCCTCCAGCGACCCGTACACCACGCCCCAGAAGTTCGTCTCGAACACCTTGCGGCTGTCCGCCGTCGGGATGTCCAGCATGTCGCCGTAGATGCCCACGCCGGCGTCGTTCACCCAGGTGTCGAACCCGCCGAAACGCGAGACCGCCGCCTGCGTGATCCCCCGCACCGCCGCCTCGTCGCCCACGTCCGCGACGGCGTACGCCGCCTGCCCGCCGGCCCCCTCGATCTCGGCGGCGAGCTGCCTCAGCGCCGCCTCGTTCCGCGACACCAGCACCAGCCTGGCTCCGCGCCGCGCGGCCATGCGTGCCGTCGCCAGGCCGATGCCCGACGACGCCCCGGTGATCACGATGACCTGCTCGGCCAGGCCCTTCAGACTCACGCCCATGATGACCCCCTCTCGCGTGTCAGTACCTCACCTTCACGGACCGGCCCGTGCGCGCGGCCTCAGCGACGGCGTCGATGACGCGCGCGTCGGCCAGGCCCATCTCCCCCGGGGTGCGTGTCGCCTTGCCGTCCAGCACGCACGCCGAGAAGTGGTCCATCTCGGCGGCGAACTGGTTCACCTCCGGCAGCGTCGCCTCGCGGCGCTGCTCGTTCTCGTGCAAGGACAGCCGCAGGCCGCGGTAAGCGAACGCCGGGTCCATCTCGATCAGCCCGGCGTCGCAGTGGACGCGGTAGCGCCGGCTGACGGCGCTGGCGAACGAGCAGCCGCAATGGGCGATGACCCCGCCGGGGTAGCGCAGCGTGAACGCCACGCTCTGCGGCACCTCGCGGAACCGCCTGTCGTCCTTCGGCCAGTGGGCGGAGGACGACACCTCGGCGGGCCGCTCGCCCGTGACGTAGTTGGCCGCGTTGATGCAGTAGACGCCGATGTCCTCGACGGGGCCGCCCGCGAGCTCGCGGCTCAGGCGGATGTTCGGGGCCTTCACGTCCTGGCAGTTGCTCGCCTCGAAGGTGCGGATCGGCCCGTAGGCCTTCTCGCGGCACAGGCGCATCACCCTCAGGTTGTTCGGCTCATAATGCAGCCGGTAGGCGACGGCGAGGCGGCGGCGGGCCTTCGCCGCGGCGGCGATCATGCGCACGCAGGCGGCCGGCGTGTGGGCCATCGGCTTCTCGCAGAAGACGTGCTTCCCCGCCTCCAGGGCGCGGACCGTGTACTCCTCGTGCATGCTGTTCGGCAGGACGACGTACACGACGTCGATGTCGCGGGCGTCGGCCATCCGCGCGTAGGTGTCGTAGGAGTCGACCCGTTTGGGGTCGATGCCGTAGGCCGCCGCCACCTTGCGGGCCTTCTCGGGGTGCCCGCTGACGAGGGCGGAGAGACGCGACCGCTTGCACAGGGCGAACGCCGGGAGGATCTCATCCAGCGAGAGGACGCCGAGGCCGACGACGGCCCACCCCGCCCTGGTGGCCGGCGGGTCGGGCAGTTTCAGGCCGGGCGGCTGGGCGTCCGGCGGCGCGAGAGGCGGGTCCGGGTCGTGGGCGGGGCCCGCGGCGAGCGCCGCGGTGCCCATGATCCCCGCGCCGACGAAGGCGCGGCGTGACGGCGTGTCGGCCACGTCTTGACCCCTCCGGGCGGGCGAACGTGGCGTGAAACACGCAAACACCGCGCCGGATCAGCTCAGCCGTGCCCACTTGCCGACGGCCCGGAAGATCGCCTCCGACGAGTGGTCGAGGCAGGTCACGTCGATGCTCACCTCGCTGTCCCGCATCACGCGGCTGTTGAGGTACAGCGTCATCGTCGCCGACTGCTCGGACCCGTTCTTCGTGGTGCGGTGCAGGGTGGCGCGGGCGACCGCGTCCCACGGGATGACGCGTTTGAGCCCCGACGTGTGGTCGGTCAGGCCCGTCTCGTCGAGGACGAGGCGCGGCGAGCGCTCGCAGACGTACCACAGCCCCCACAGGATGGCGACGAACGACCACAGCCCCAGCCCGAAGACGATCAGCGGCAGCGGGCCGTCGAGCTTGCCGCGCGTGTTGTGCAGGATGACGGCGGCGATGATGCCGGGGATGCAGCCCAGCACCGCCGTGACGACGCCGGACTCGCGGCACAGGCGGGCGGTGATCGGCCTGGGGGCGTCGAGGTGCCGGCTGATCGCCGCCAGGAGGGCGGAGCGTTCGCTGTCGGTGAGGCTGGCCATGTGGGTATCCTGTCGGGCGCGGATGAGTGCGGGTGTTCTGCCTCATGTACGTCCCGCCTCACCTGGCGTGACAGGGTGATCGCAGCCCGACGCGCCCGCTTGGAAGCCGCGCTGGACGGTTGGGCGGGGTTTGGATGGGTGCGAGTCATGGCCTGCGCCTCTCGGGGGGCACCGGCCCCCTCCGTCTGCCCCAGCCCCGCCAGAAGTTCGAGGCCCGCCTCCTCGGCGTCCTTGGGAGGCGGGGCGGAGGGCGCTCAGAGCATGTGAATCTTTCGACGTTCGTACAGGCGATTTCGCCTTCCA
>CAZVZK010000047.1:0-65009 GCA_964630925.1 uncultured Alcaligenaceae bacterium | reverse complement strand
GTCGAAGACGGCGAGGAGGATATCCTCCTTCTCGGGGAAGTAGTAGGTGAGCTGCCCCCGGCTCATCCCGGTCCGCTCCTCGATGGCGGACAGCGACAGCCTGGGCAGGCCCTTCTCGGCGATGATGGCGACCGCGGCCTCGACCACCTGGCCGCGCCGCCTCGCCCCGGTCTCGCCGCTCTTCCGCGCCATCCCGCACTCCGCCCGCAATTGGACCGATCAGTCTAGGGACATGATAGGCGTGGGCGTGAGGGGATTACAAGGGGAGTTGAGGGCGGGGGCGCGGCAGGATGCGCGGGTTGGGCGGGGCGGCCTACATCGCGCCCGGACTCACTTCTCCTTCTTCTCGGCGTCGGTGAGGTCGCGGACGCGGACGGCGCGGATCGCGCCGAGCGTCTCGTAGCTGGCGATGCCGAACGGCCGGCAGGCACGGCACTCGATGCGCAGGCCGATGTCGCGGTCCTTGGTGTCGAGATCGACGACGCGCTCCTTGTCGACCCAGCAGCGGATCCGCCCCTTCGTGACGCGGATGCGGAGGGTGTACCACCGGCCCTTCTTGTACTCGAACTCCTTCTTCGTCTCGTTGAGGGAGGCGTCGGCGAAATCGACGGTGGACAGGCCGGTGACGTTGCCCGACCAGCCGCCGGGCACGAAGGTGCAGAAGGTCTTGCCGACGGGGAAAGTCGTGGCGGCGAAGAAGTCACGCCCGTCCACGAGGCGGGCCTCCACCTCGACCTCGTAGTCCATCGTGGGCAGGCCCTTGCCGGTGTAGACGACGCCGGTCATGGCCTTGCCTTTCTCCAGCAGGATGGCGCCGTCCTTGACGTGGGTCTTGCCTGGGCTGGCGTAGTCGCACGCCTTCCAGCCGGTCAGCGTCTTGCCGTCGAAGAGGGGCCTCCACTTCGGCTTCTCGTCGGCGCGGGGGGGCGGGGGGGGATCGCCGAAGGCCCCCCCAACGCGGGAGAGCGGGAAGGCGAGGAGCAGGAGCAGGGGGAGCGCCTGGCGCATGGGGTCAGCCTCCGGTGAGGGCGCGGTCGAGGTGGACGTAGCCGCCGTCCACGTGCAGGATCTGGCCGGTGGTGTGCGACGACACCGGCGAGAGGAGGAAGGCGACGGCGGAGGCGACCTCCTCCGGGGTGGTCATGCGGCGGCCGAGGGGGATACGCGACTCGGCGTGTGCCCGTTTGGCAGCGGGGTCGGGGAAGGTGGCGGCCCATTGTTCGTACATCGGCGTCCAGCACTCGGCGACGGCGACGGCGTTGACGCGGACGCCGTGCGGGGCCAGCTCGGCGGCCCACTCGCGCGTCAGGGCGTTGCGTCCGCCGTTGGCGGCGGCGTAGCCCGACGTGCCGCCCTGACCCGTCTCCGCGACCTTGGAGGTGATGTTGACGATGGCGCCGCGCGCGGCCTTGAGGTGCGGCAGGGCATGATGGGCCACCGCGTAATAGTGCGTGAGGTTGCGGCGGAGGGAGAGGAGGAAACGCTCGGGGTCGCCGGACCCCAGGCCGCAGCCGTCGTTGACGCCCGCGTTATTGACCAGGCCGTCGATGCGCCCGGCGTGATCGACGGCCCACGTCACGGCGCGGCGGCAGGCGTCGGGGTCGATGAGGTCGGCGGAGAGGTCACCGCCGTCGCGGTCGATGGTGAGGGGCGTGGCACCCTCGGCGGCGAGGAGGCGGGCGACGGCGGCGCCGATGCCACGCGCGCCGCCGGTGACGAGGATCACCTTGCCGGCCAGGAGGAGGTCCATGCGGGGTGTTGTAGCTACGCGAATGGGTCGCGGCGCGGTAGGATCGCATCACCCGCCCGCCGGGAGACGCCGCCATGAGGAGTGCGTTCGTGCTGCTGCTGTTGCTCGCCGCGCCGAGCGCCGCCGCCCCGCCGCCGCCGCGCGGCGACGGGCCGCTCGGCTTCCTGGAGGTCGAGGCGTACTGGGCGGGTCTGGCATGGGAGAAGATGGCGGACCGGCCGCTGTGGGACTGGTGGCGGCTGGCGGAGGCGTCTGCCGACTGGCTGTGGGCGGAGCAGCTCGAACACACCAACCCGCGCAAGTCGGCGGCGATGCTGACGAAGGCGACGGCGACGGTGGAGGCGCTCCTCGGCCAGGGGCACCTGTACACGAGCAACTGCTACTCCAAGATCATCTGGGCGCACATGCTGCGGAGCGACTACGCGGCGGCGCTGCCCCTTTGCCAGAAGCTGGTGAGGTCCTACGAGGGGACGGGGCTTGAGGGCGGGGAGCTGCACCTGACGGCGATGTCGCACCTGGCGCTGGCGTACCAGGAGATGGGCGACGTGCAGGCGTCGCTGCCGCTGTCTCGCCAGGTCGTGCGGCTGGCGCTGGAGAAGTACGGCAAGGGCAGCGACCTGTACCACATGACGCTGAACAACCTCGGGCTGGCGGCGCAGCGGGCGGGGCACCTCCACGAGGCATTCGCGTGCATCGCCACCGCCCGCGACCTGCGCAAGCGCTACCTGCCCGCGGGCCACCCGCTCCAGGCCTACGGGGCGAACAACCTGGCGTACTTCTACCAGTTGCTGGGCGAGCCGCGTCTGGCGCTGCCACTGTTCGAGGAGGCGCTGGAGATCCGCCGCCGGGCCTACGGGACGCGGCACCCCGAATACGCCACGAGCCTGAACAACCTGGCGTGGGTGAAGATGGAGTTGGGGCGGCACGCCGAGGCGAAGCGGGCGTTGGAGGAGGTGCTTGAGCTTCTGCGGGACACGGTCGGCGAGCGGCAGGCGAAGTACTCGTTCACCCTGCACAACATCGCGCGGATGTACGCGATGATGGGCAGGCCGTCGGCAGCGCTGCCCGTGATCGAACGCTGCCTGACGCTGCTGCGGCGGAACCTGGAGCTGGCCGCCCCCGTGGTGTCGGAGCGGCAGCTCCTGGCGGCGGCCAACAGGCTGCGCGACCCGCTGTGGCTGCGGCTGTCCCTGCCGGAAGAGTCGGCGGAGCTCAGCCACGCGCACGTCATCGGCCGCAAGGGGTTCGTGTTCGCGCGGCAGCAGCAGCGGCGGCTGTTCGCGCGGCTGGCCGGCACGTCGAGCGAGACGCGGGCGCTGGCGGCGGAGCTGTTGGGGCTGACGCGGCAACTGGCGTCGCTGCCCGGGACGGCGCGGGCGCGGGCGGAGGCGGACAGGCTGACGCGGCGGAAGGAGGAGATCGAGCAGCGGCTGGCGGCGTTGAGCGACGACTTCCGGGCCGGCCTGCGGGCGCCGACGAGCGCGGAGCTGGCGGCGGCGCTCCCCGACGGGGCGGTGCTGCTCGACTTCATGGCGTATCGCTACACGGATGGGCACGCGCCTTCGGACGACCACGATTGGGAGAGGCGCCTGGCGGTGTGGGTGCTCCGCAAGGGCGTGCCGGCGGCGCGTGTCGAGCTGGGCGCGGCGGGGCCCATCGAGGAGGCCGCGGCTCGGTGGCGGACGGCCATCGAGAAGGGCAGGGCGGAGGGGCGTGACCCGGCCCTCTTGCGTCGCCTGTTATGGGCACCGTTGGCGAAGCACGTCGCGGGTGCGAAGGTGGTGCTGATCGCCCCGGACGAGGGCCTGGCGCGGCTCCCCTGGGCGGCGCTGCCCGGGTCGAAGCCGGGGACGTATCTGATCGAGGACGTGGCGCTGGCCGTGGTGCCGGTGCCGCGTCTGCTGCCGCGCGTGCTGGCGACGGCGGGAGGCGATGCACCGGCGTCGCTCCTCGTGGCCGGGGCGGTGGACTTCGGGGAGGGGAGGTGGCAAGAGCTGCCGGCGACTGGGCCGGAGGCGGAGTCGCTGGCGGGGCGGTTCAAGGCGGCCTTCCGGCGCGAGGCGAAGCAGCTCATGGGCGCGGCGGTCACCAAGGAGGCGTTACTGGAGCAGCTCCCGCGGCACCGCTTCGCCCACCTGGCGACGCACGGCTTCTTCAAGCCGCACGTCGGCCGCAAGCGGGACGATGATTCGCTGGCGGGGTGGCACCCCGGCCTGCTGTCGGGCCTGGTGCTGGCCCGGGCGAACGACCCGAAGGTGGCCGACGGCGTGCTTACGGCCCTGGAGGTGGCCGAGACGGACCTGTCGGGGATGGAGCTGGCCGTCCTGTCGGCATGCGAGACGGGCCTGGGCAAGGAGGCGGGCGGCGAGGGCCTCCTGGGGCTGCAACGCGCCTTCCAGATCGCGGGGTGTCGGTCGGTGGTGTCGTCGCTGTGGTCGGTCCACGACGCGGCTACGGGCGTGCTGATGGAGCGATTCTACTTCCACCTCTGGGAGAAGAAGTTGTCGCGTCTGGAGGCGCTCAGGCAGGCGCAGCTCGACGTGCTACGCGGGCCGGGTCTGGTGCGCCGGCGTTTGAAGGACCTCGTGTTGGCCGTCGGCCCGAAGGCGGCGCGGGGGCTGCGCGGCATCGGGGAAGCCGTCGAGACGGACGCGGGCGAGCGTTCGCCGCCGGCGTGGTGGGCGGCGTGGCAGCTCTCCGGAGACTGGAGATAGGGAGCGGCGTTCATCGGCTCCGCAGGAGGTTCAGGTGCCGGCTGAAGCGCTGCTCCAACTGGTGGTGCAGGTCGCAGAGCTGGCCGGCCTGGGCCGCGGTGAATTCGACTCCGTTGCCGAGCTGGGCCGGCCCGGCGGCGAGGAGCTTCTCCAGACGCGTCAATTCGCCCTGCAGCTCATCGAGTCGCTCGTCCACCTCGGCGCCCGTGCGCTCGGCCATCGACCAGAAGCGGCAGGCGTCGCTGAACGTCCAGTCGGCGCCGCGGCCCGTGCGCATCTTCTGCCAGGCGGTGCTGGCGAGCAGGCCCTGAACGAGCAGATCCTGCTCACGGGGGAGCGGCTCCTTGCCCTGCGGGCGGCGGGCGGTCAGCGGCGGGGTGTCCTCGCCCTGGAGGAGCTTGCGGACGACCTGCTTGCCGTCGCGCGTCAGGGAGTACATCTTCATGCCGACCTTGGCCATCCACCCGCGGTTGGGCAGCCCCTTCTCGCCCATGATGCCCGAAAGCACCTTGTTCGAGTCCGGGTACTGCTCCTCGAACCCCTTGAGGCCGAAGGTGGCCGGGTAGGAACGCCACGCGCTGACGATGAGCGCCTCGGCGCTGAACGGAGTCTGGCCGGAGTCCTCCAGGTGGGAGGCGGCCAGCAGGATCTTCTCCGGCACCGTGCATTCGGTGAGGCTGTTCACGTCGCGTCCCCCTGTCCCCGTGGGTCAGCCTTCCCAGGCTGACCCCGGTGCGTGTCAGGCTGTCAAGCCTGACCTACAGCAATGCGGACGGCCTCCCCTGCCCAGTCCCCAGAGGGATTGTGCGCCGCGCCGGGCGCGGATGCGCTGGGCTTGAACGCAACCGGGGGGCCGCGTCGGAGAACGCGCCGTCAGGGGCCGCACGACCTCACCCGTCGGCATCCTCGGCATCGAGGGAATCGCTGTGCGTCAGTTCACGCACGAGAACGGTGGCATAACTCCCGGCGGGGAGCGTGAACGACAGCCGCACCCCGTCCGGCTCCACCTCCGCCGTCAGATCGGGGACGTGGACGAACAGGTAGCGGCGCGTGCCGGACAGGAGCTTGCCGTGGCCGTTGAAGGCGTCGCGCGTCAGGCCGGCGTCGGCCAGGGTGGCGTCCTCGCGGGCCAGGGCGTCGGCGAGGGGGGCGAACATCTTGCGCCCGAACATGGGGCCGGTGGGGATGGTCTCGCCGGCGTCAAGGCGGGCCTGCTCGGCGGGGATGTCCGCCGCGTTGAACATCCCGCCGAAGGGCCATTTCTGCATCACGTCGCCTGCCAGGACGCGGCGGAGCAGGCCGTCGGCGAGGCGGGCGGCGAGGTGCTTGTTGAACAGGGCGGACTGGACGGCGGACAGGCCGAGCCGGCGCAGGAAGGGGGAGACCCGGCCGCCCTGGCCGGCGAGGAGGTCCAGGCCGGTGCGCAGCGTCTCGCCGCCGCGCCCGAAACGCTGCGGGCCGTAGAAGTTCGGCAGGCCATCCTGGCGGATGATGTCGATGAGCGGCGGGAGGTTGGCGGCGTCCTTGACATCGCGGACGAGGATGCGGAATTTGTTGCCGCGCAGATGGCCGGGCTTGAGCTTGTTGCCGTGGCGCGAGGTGGAGAGGACGGCGATGCCGTCACCATCGAGCTTCGGGAGGTCGGGCTCGGCGGAGGCGGGGACGGACACCCACTGGCGGGTGACGGCGTGGCGGTCCTTGAGGCCGGCGGTGCCCACCTCATCCGGCGGGATGTTCAGACGGCGGGCGACCTGGCGGACGAAGTACTCGGCGCCCATGCCGGCCTTCTGCACCCACAGGTAGAGGTGATCGCCGGCGCCGGAAGGCGTGTACGCAGGGACCTCCTCGACCTCGAAGTCCTCCGGGGCGGCCTTGATGCGGCCGCCGATGCCCGGCAGAGCGGCGGTGAGGAGGGGGAGCGGCCTGTCGGAATCAAGCGGCATGGGGGAATCCCGTGGCGGGGCGCGTGGTGTCATGATAGCCTACGGGCAGACCGCAGGAGTGCTCGCCATGCGCCGGATCGTGATCCTGGGTGGGGTGCTTTCCATGTGCGTCGCCCTGGCGGTGGGGCGCTCGCCGCGAGATTACTACGCGGCCGACTCGAAGGAAGGCGGCTTCAAGGGCCAGATCAAGCTGGAGATCGGCCAGACCGGCGAGACGCCGGGCCGGGACGTGTGGACGATCAAGCCGACTGGGGACTGGACGCACACGCGGGCCGGGGAGAAGGAGCCGCGTGCGACGGGCAAGCTGAACGAGGCGGAGATGAAGCGGCTGGCGGTGGTGTTCTCGGCGATGCGCTTCAACGCGCTGCCGAAGCGGATCGGCCTGCCGGCGGAGGACCTCGTCGGCGAGGAGACGCGGCACTTCGTGAGCCTGACGTTCGGCACGAAACGCACGGTGATGATCGCCAAGACGGCGGACCTGAGCGACGCCCTGCCGCCGCTGTCGTGGGGCGGCGAGAAACTCCCAGAGAAGGACCCGAGGCCGAAGGACGGCGACGTGAAGGAGCTGGAGCCCGTGGTGGGCCATGAGGAGTGGGCGCGGTTCGTAGCGCTGACGCAGGTACTGAAGGATTCGCTGAAGTCCGGCCTGCCACCGAAGCGGGCCGAAAGGGAAGGCATCCTGAAGGAAAAGGGTGGAGGCTTCTTCTTGAAAGAGAAGGGGAGCCGCAGATCGGGGGATCCATCGTGAAGATGCGCTTGTTCGGTTCGATGCTGGGCATCCTGTTGGCGGCGCCGCTTGTCGTCCTGGCCGGCGACGAGAAGGCGGACCCGCGCGTGTACGCGCCCGACGAGAAGGTCGAGGGCAAGACGCAGGCGGAGTGGAGCGTCGTCTGGTGGAAGTGGGTGCTGGAGATCAAGAAGGGCAGGAATCCGGTGCTGGATAAGACGGGCGAATTCGCCCTCGCCGGGCAGCCGGGCAAGGTCTTCCTCCTGGCGGGGAACACCGGCGGCGTCAGCAAGCGCAAAGTCAAGGTGCCGGCGGGGAGGCCTATCTTCTTCGCCGTCATCAACTGGGTGGGCAACGACCCGGCCAAGTTCGACGAGAAGAAGCTCCGCAAGGAGATCAAGGAGGAGATGGACAGGGCCACCGGGCTGGAGGCGGTCCTCGACGGCAAGGCCATCCCCTCGCTGACGAAGCACCGGCAGGTATCGCCGGTCTTCGAATTCACCGGCCCCGCGAAGAAGGAGGAGGCGCTGTTCGAGGACGGCGCGGGGAAGCAGAAGGCGGTCTCGGACGGCATCTGGGTGATGCTGAAGCCGCTGGAGCCCGGCAAGCACACCCTGCGGTTCACGGGCAGCAACGGGGAGAAGGGCGAGAAGGTATTCAACCTCGACGTGACATTCGAGCTGACCGTGGTGGATGCTGAGAAGGAGCGGCCATGAGGCGAGTGTCCGCGGGTGTGTTGCTGGCGATGGCTTGCGTACTGGCTGCCGAAGAGAAGGCCGATCCGCGCGTGTACGCTCCGGACGACAAGGTCGAGGGCAAGACGCTGACACAGTGGAGCGTCGCGTGGTGGCGGTGGGCCCTCGCCGTCAAGAAGGATCGCAATCCGATCCTCGACAAGACGGGCGGATTCGCCGGTGAGGGGCAGCACGCGCGGGTCTTCTTCCTCGCCGGCAACGAGGGCGGCGTCAGCAAGCGCAAGGCGAAGGTGCCGGCGGGCAGGCCGATCCTGTTCCCGGTCATCTTCTCGGTCATGTGCGGGCCGCCGGGGACGTTCGACGAGAAGAAGGCGCGGGCGGCGGTGAAGGCGGAGATCGAACGCGCCGTGGGGCTGGAGGCGGCCCTCGACGACAAAGTGATCTCCCTGGTGGGGCGGCGGGCGGCCTCGCCGGTGTTCGCCGTCATGGGGCCGGAGAAGAAGGAGGACGCGGTCAACGAGGACGCCGTCGGCAAGGTGTCCGCCGTGTCCGACGGCGTGTGGGTGATGCTCAAGCCGTTGAAGCCAGGGAAATATACCCTACGGTTCAAAGGCACACAGACCGAGAAGAAGGACGAGCCGGCGTTCTCGCTCGACATCACCTATGAGCTGACCGTCGTTGACGAGGAGAAGGAGCGGAAGGAGGAGCTGAGGAGGGAGCTCATCAACGCGGACGAGATGATGGCGAGGCACCCGGCCTCGCGGATGGCGAAGAAGGAGATCGCTTCGCTGCGAGAAATCCTCGACAAGGCCGATCAGGTGGAAGTCCTCCGCCTACACCCGCACAAGGCCGATGGGAAGAAGGCAGCCGGCAAGAGGTACTTCCACGGCTACGAGATCCTCGCCACGGCGAGGGCCGCCCGCGCCGAGGAGCGGAAGGCCATCTGCCGGTTTCTCGCAGAGCGCCTGCACTGGAATCACCTCCGACAGGCAGATTGCTACCACCCGCGTCACGGCCTGCGGGTGACGGCCGGGAAGCGCGAGATCGACTTCCAGATCTGTTTCGAATGCTGGCGAGTGCGGGTGTACGAGGGTGGGAAGTTGATCGACTCCTGCGCCCTGGAGGACAAGGACGGCGACAGCCCGTTCGACCGCCTGCTCCCCGCGAAGAAGTGAAGGGCGGCATCTCGTCGACTGTTGGCTGTTGGAGCCGCTTCGGCGACCTCAGTAAAGCCCATAGCGACGCTTTGGGAGCTATGGGTACCCGCCCGTATCATGACCGGATGAACGCCATCGACCTGACCGCCCTCCGCGCCGCGCAGCCCGCATGGGCAGCACTCCCCCTCGCCCAACGCCTCGCCCCCGTGCGTGCACTGCGCCAGCGCCTCCACGCCGACGCGGGCCGCGTCCTCGCCGTCCTCACGGAGGAGCTGGGCAAGTCCACCAACGAAGGCCTCGGCGGCGAGGTGATGCCGACCGCTGACGCCTTCCTGTGGCTCGAACGCAACGCCGCCCGCATCCTCCGGCCCCGAGGCGTCGGCGGCACGCCGCTGTGGCTTTGGGGGCAGTCCGACACCGTCCACCGGCGGCCACGCGGCGTCGTCGGCATCATCGGGACGTGGAACTACCCGCTGTTCCTCAACGGCATCCAGACGGTACAGGCGCTCGTCGCCGGCAACGCCGTCGCGTGGAAGCCGTCGGAGGTCGTGCCGTGCTTCGCCGAGCTGTGGGCCGAGTGGATGCGCGAGGCCGGCTTCCCCGAGGGCGTCTTCGGCGTCCTGCCGGCGACACGCGAGATGGGGCCGGCGCTCGCCGAGGCCGACGTCGATCACGTCGTCTTCACCGGGTCGGCGGGGGTGGGCCGCCGGCTGGCGGCCCGGCTCGGCGAGCGACTGGTCTCCAGCACGATGGAGCTGTCGGGCTGCGATGCGATGTTCGTCCTCGACGACGCCGACCTGAAGCTGGCGGCCCGGGCGGCGTGGTTCGGCGTCACGCTCAACGGCGGGCAGACGTGCATCGCCGTGCGGCGCGTCTTCGTGCCGTCGCGCCACCTCGACGCCTTCGCCGCCCTGCTCGCCGAACAGGCGAAGGACGCGGCCCCCGTGAAAATGGCGGTCCCGACGCAGGCGGATCAGGCGCGGCGATTGGCGGACGAGGCCGTCGCGGCAGGGGCGTCCCCGCTCACGCCTATCCGGGGTGAGGGCGGTGCCGTCGCGCCGATCCTGTTGCGCGGCGTGACGGCGGGGATGACGCTGTGCAAGGAGGCGGCCTTCGCGCCGATCCTCGGCCTGATCGCATACGACTCGCTCGACGGCGCGCTGGCCGACGACGCCCGCTGCCCGTTCGCCCTGGCGGCGTCCGTGTTCACGGCGGACCGGCGGAAGGCGGAGGCGCTGGCGCCGCGGCTGCGGGCCGGCGCGGTGTGCATCAACGACGTGGTCGCGCCGACGGCACACCCCGGGACGCCGTTCGGCGGGCGCGGCGACAGCGGCTGGGGCAGCACCCAGGGCGAGGAGGGGCTGCTGGAGATGACCGTGCCGCAGGTCGTCAGCGTGCGCGGCGGGACGTTCCGCCCGCACTACGATAAGGACACCCCTGGCCAGGAGGCGCTCCTGCGGGCTTTGCTGCGGATCAACCACGCCCCGACGTTCCTCGGGCGGATGGCCGGGTGGTGGGACCTGATTCGGGCCGCGATCAAGGGGTGATTCGGGGTCACTTCGGCATCAAAGACCCGTCCGCCTTGAGCCGACGCAGGAAGGCGTGCCAGTCGGCCTCGGCCTCGTCGAGCGGCTTGCCGATCAGTTTGCGGAACGACGAGG
Organism: uncultured Alcaligenaceae bacterium; assembly: GCA_964630925.1. Lineage (GTDB taxonomy): Bacteria > Planctomycetota > Planctomycetia > Gemmatales > Gemmataceae > RGDT01. The sequence continues at coordinate 54,362 of CAZVZK010000047.1, read as the reverse complement.
CGCCGTCGGCCTCGCGGGCGATCGACTGCGCGTACTCGTCGAGCGCCTTGGTGCCGAGCAGCCGGCGCTCGAAGGTGAGGTAATGTGCCAACGCCCAGGCGGCGAGGTAGGCCCGGCCGCTGCCCTCCTTGCCGGTGTCGTGGGCGAACTGGAAGTCCTTCTCGCCCGTGCGGAGCAGGTCCTCCAGGGGCATCAGTGTCTTCTTCTCGAGCGCCTCGTGGACGGCGGCCCAGCGCGTGCGCTCGGCATGGCCGACCCGCAATTCCCCCGCCTCGACGATGGCGGTCTCGAAGATCTGCGCCAGGCCCTCGTTGAGCCACAGCGGCACGGCGGCGGACTTGCCGTCGTAGACGAACGCGCCCAGGTAGGCGTGGAACGCCTCGTGGTACAGCCGGTGAAAGAGGCGTTCCCGCGCCCGCGCCAGCACACCCGCGTTGCGCTCCTCACTGCCGGCCATGCGTTTCTCGGCGTCGGTCAGCGGTGCCAGGAGGCTGGGGGGCGGCTTGCCCTTGTACGCCTTCACCAGCTCGCCGCGCCTCTCGCGGATGTCGGCGCGGAGTTTGACATGGTGGGCGCGCACCTTGTCGCGCTCGTCGCACAGCCGGCTGAGATCGCTGCCGCACACCACCTCGTTGCGTCCGGGGTCGTAGTACGCCGGGTTCAGCAGGTCGAGGCCGCGGAGCTTCACGTACGCCTGATAGTCGGCGACGGACGCGGGCAGGAGGATCGTCGTCGGCTTGCCCTTGGGGAGGCGCGGCGGCAGGTGGCGCGCGTACGCCTCGTAGGCCTGCTCCAGGTACACCGCGGCGAGCTGCGCCAGCTCCGGCCTCCCCGCGGCGACGAGGGAGAAGTGGGACGACTCGTAGGAGAGGGCCTTGCCCCCGCCCGGCCAATCGGCGGGCCTCAGCTCGACGAGGTCGGCGGGGCGTGCCGTCCCCTTGCCGATGGAGCGTTCCAGGGCGAAGAGCATCTCTCGCTCGCGTTTGAGGCAATCGAGCCGCGCCTCCAGCTTCTTGCGTTCGGCGTCGGGCAGGGCCTCAACGAGGCGGACCTCATCGCGTGGCACGGTGAGGGTGTAGAAGAGGGTCCACTTGCCGGGCCGGCGCTGCACGCAGCGGATGCGGACGTGCTTCGGCGTCTGCTCCACGATGAGGCCGTGGAGCGACGTTTCGCCCTTGCGGTGGACGACGTCGTACTTCCACTCGTCGCCGCCGGGCGGGTCGGCATGCAGGGCCAGGAGGAGGAGGAGCACGGTTAGGCCTCGGGGTCAGTCCTGATAGGCGTCGGCGGCACGGCGGCACGTCCTTCCGGGATCCACCAGCACCTCATGCACCCCGGTGAGCGGGAGCGGCATCACCGGGATCCGCACTGATTGTACGCCTCACCTGAAGAGCCCGACGGCGACGATGATCGCCCCGACGGCGGCGATGGCCATGCCGCCGTACCAGAAGCGCCTGTCCTTGGCGAGGATGGCCACCGAGGAGAGCACGATGGCCAGCTCGACGGCCAGCTCGCCGGCGTCGAACCAGTTGGACTGCTCATGCACCTTCTCGGCGGCGAGGCGGTACTTCTCGGCCTTCTCGCCGTGCTTCGCCGCCTCCTTCTCGCCCGCCGAGGCGCGTTTGGCGATGGCCTTGCCCTCCTCGCGGTACCGCGCCGCCGTCATCTCGGAATCCATGACCTGCCCCAGTTTCCCCGCCGGGTAGCCCTGCGCCAGCAGCGCCTTGTAGCGGACGTCCAGGGCGTCGAGCAGCTTGCCCGCGGCCGCCTCGGGCTCCTCGACCTTCTCGTCCTTGAGGTCCTTCACGATGGCCGTGAGGCGGTTGTCACGGCCCGGCAGCGGGGCCGGCGGGAGGGGCGAGCCTTGGGTCGTCTGCTGGAGCAGGACCTTGGCTTCCTGCGTGGCGAACGATTCGCGGACCTTCTTGGCCTGGAACTGGTTCCACAGGCTGGTCGCGGCGGTCTGCACCTTGTTGCCCTTGCCCTCCTCGTCGCTGGCCTTGATGCGGTAGGCGAGGTACTCGTTATGCGAGCGGTGCGCCAGGACCTTCACCCCGGCCAGCAGCGCCGCGATCACCACCATCGACAGGGCGACCGACTTGGCGAAGGGGTCCTCGGCGTGGTGCGAGGCGTGCTCGGCTTCTTCGTGCGCGTGGCCGTGGGTCATGGGGTCCTCCTGGCGGCTGCTGTGCCGTCATCCTACGGACGGCGCTGCTCACCGCCAGTCGCCGGAGAGCTGCCAGGCCGCCCACCAGGCGGGCGGCGAGCGGCGGCCCCGCTTGCCCGACACCACTACCTCGGACGCCTTGCCGACGCCGCGCAGGCCGCGGGTGCCGGAGAGCGTCCTGACGCGGCCCTCGACCCACTCAGGGTGATGGAGGACGTCGAGCTGCGCCTGCCTCAACGCCTCGATCTTACTGGCCCTTCGCTCCCAGAGGTGGTGGTAGAAGCGATCCATCAGGACGGACGTGGCCGCGTCGTCCACGCTCCACAGCGACGAGACGACGCTTCGGCAGCCCGCGACGGCGAAGGCGCGCTGGAGCCCGAGCAGGCCCTCGCCGGTGGCCTCCTTGCCTAGCCCGGTCTGGCAGGCGGACAGGACGGCCAGCTCCATCCCCGACAGGTCTAGCTCGGCCACCTCCAGCGCCGTCAGCACCCCCCCTCCCGCCGTCACCAGGCCCGACAGCAGGCCGGGGTTCTGGTCGGGTGAGTACGGCCGGAGCGGGTCATCGGGACGGGAACGCAGGCGCCCCAGAGTGAAATAGCCGTGCGTCGCCAGATGAGCGAAGCGCGTGCCGGGGAGAGCGGCACGCAAGGCGTCCGCGTCGGCCCGGGCACCATGCAGAAGATTCGCCGACGCGCCGAACCTTCTCTCGAACCTTCCGGCGGCCGCCCGCGCCTCCGGCCCGGACGCTGGGAGGTCCTTCCATTCGCTCACGCCGAACGCCGCACCCCCCAGCGCCACCATCGACGCCGTCCCCCCCGGCCTGGACAGCAGCCCCGGCAGGGCCTGCGGCGTTGCGAGCACTGACAACGGCATCTCCTCGACGAGATACGCCGCCGACTGCCCTGGGAGGGCGCAGAAGGGGGCGGCGGCGGCGGGCCCGTCCGGCGAGATCAACACTTGCTTCACACCGCGCAGGTGCTTCTCCAGGGGCGTCCACAGGAGGGCTCGTGCCGGCGTGCCCGCCGCCGCGTCCCCCCGCTCCACCCCCTCGCGCCACGCCGATACCGCCGCCGCGATGGCCGCCGACGGCCCCAGATCGACCCGGACCGTGGCGGCGTCGCGGCGCAGCACCCACGCCGCCATCCGCCGCTGCCTCCTCGACCCCCGCACAGGCCTGTCCGGGTCGTCGCCGGGGTAGGCCAGGTAGTCGATCAATGCGACGCCTTCCGGGAGGAGCATCCGCAGTCCATCACTGGTCGGCGGGCGAAGCGCCGCCCGAAGTGGCGCGCTGCGTCGCGCCAGCTCCGCCTCGATCCGCTCCTTGGCCAAGGCGAGGTCCTCCGCCCTGCGCCGCGTGGCCTCGTCGGACGCGGAGAGGGCGGCCAGCGTCCGCGTGGCCGCCCTCAGGTCACGGCCCAGGCCGCGGGTCTCGGGGTCGGCTTCGGCCAGCAGGTACTGCCGGCGCGCACGCTGTGTGGCGAACGCCGTGCCCTTCCAGGCCACGACGAGGTCGTGGCTCGCCCTCGCCTCCTCGTCAGGGAGTGACAGCCGCAGCCACAGGTTCGAGCGCAGCGCCTCGGCGGCACGCAGCGCCTGCCGCTCTGACTGCGCCGCCGCCAGATTCTCCAGGCGTAGCCGCGCCAGCCTGATGGCCTGTCCGATGGCCGGCAACGCCGCACCGGGCCGGGACTGCTCGTGGCTGACGCGGGCCAGGGTGGTGAGGTTGGTCAAGTGGGCAGGGTGTCGGCCCCCCAGGAGGGGCCCGGTCAGGCACACGGCCGCCGAAGCGAGATCAGCCGCCGCAGGTTCTCCCGCCTTCAGCCTGTGCAGGGCGAGGGCGCCCATGCTCAAGGCGGTGTCGGGGTGGCCCTCCCCCAGCCGCGCCCGACGGATCTCCAGGGCCCGGAGGAGGCTCGCCCCCGCTGCGGCGTGGTCGCCCGCCGCCGCCTGAGCGGCGCCGAGGTGGTGCAGCGCCTCGGCGTACAGGGGGTGCCCCTCGCCACGCGACGACTTGAGCGAGGCAGCCGCCTCCGCGTGGAGCCTCAGGGCCTGGGTCGTCTCGCCGGCTTCGCTGAGGGCGGCGGCGAGGTTGGCCAGGGCCCGCCCGTACTCCGGGTGGCGGGTGCCCCGCGTCTCCTTGAGGAGAAGGAGGGCGAGCCTGCCATTGGAGATGGCCGCTTCTGTATCCCCCAATGCGAGAAGGGTGACGGCGAGGTTGTTCAGCGTCTGGGCCACGTCGGGGTGCCGGGCCGGGAGCGACTTGCGGCGGATGGCGGCGGCGCGGCGGTGGTCGGCGAGGGCGCCGGCCAGGTCGCCCATTTCACGCCTCGCCTCGGCGAGGTTGTTGAGGAATGTCGCCTGGGCCGCGGACCCCTGCTCCGCCAGCGAGACGCAGCGGCGGAACAGCGGCAGCGCCGCCCGCAGGTCCCCGGCCGCCTGGTGCAGCGTGGCCAGGTTGTTCAGCCCGGCCAACACGTCGGGGTGGCCCCGCCCCAGGGCGGCGGTGCGAGCCGACAGGGCGGCGCGATAAAGGGTGGCCGCCTCCGCGTGTTCCCCCGCCTCCTGGTGCAGGACCGCCAGGTTGTTCAGTGCCGTCGCGTGTCGCGGGTGCCCCTCCCCCAGGAGGCGCCGCGTGACAATACCCACCTCGGCATACAGAGGACGCGCCGCGGCCAGGTCGCCAAGGCCGTGCAGGTTGGAGGCCACGGTGAACAGCGAGTTGGCGGAGGCGGGGTGCCAGGGCCCGGCCAGCTCAAGGCGGATGGCCAGCTCGCGCCGCGCTGGGCCGAGGGCGTCCTTGTGCCGCCGCGCCTCGAAAAGGCGGACGGCGGTCTCGCCCAGCCGGTCCGCCTCCGACCACCGGGCGTTTTGTGCCGCCGGCCAGCCGGCGCGGAGGGAGGCGGTCCGCGCCTCCCAGCGGGCGTCGGCCGCGGACCAGTGCTCGCCGCCCAGGAGGGCGGAGCGTGTCGCCGCCGCCTCGCGCCAGCGGGCGGCGGAGCGTGCCCAGTCGCCGGCCAGCCCGTGGGCTCGTCCGAGGTCGGTGAGTCGCTCCTCGGCCGGCGTGCTTACGGGCCCGTGCGTGCCGCATTCGATGGCCAGGGCCTTCTCCAGGAGGGGGATGGCCTCGGCGGGGCGGCCCGCGTTGAGGGCGCCCTTCCCCTGATCCAACAGGGCATCCCGGACACGCAACATGGCCGCCTGGGCTGGTGTCGGGGCGGCGGGCGGTGCGGCCCCGGCCGCCAGCAGAAGCAGCACGATCATGACGCCTCCTCCTTCACCCAGCGCCTCATCGCCCAGCGCAGCAGCAGCGGCACGACGGCCATCGCCAGCAGCGACCCCAGGACCCCCGGCGTGAACACGTCGCTCAGGTGCCGGATCTTCCCCAGCTCCTGCCCGGTCATCACGATCACCAGCGCCACCGGCAGCATCCCCAGCCAGGATACCACGGCGAACGTCGCCAGGGGCATCGGCGTCAGCCCCATCGCGGCGTTGATCAGGAAGTACGGCACGACGGGCGTCAGACGCAGCGCCAGAAGGTACCACGCCCCGTCGCGCTCGATGCCTCGGTTGATCGGCCTGAGGCGTTCCCCGAATCGGCGCTGGATGGAGTCGCGGAAGAGGTAGCGGGCCAGCAGGAAGGCGACACACGCGCCGAGGGTGGACGCGACGCTGACGAGGGCCAGGCCCCAGAGGATGCCGAACAGCGCCCCGGCGACCAGCGACAGGCCCAGTGAAGACGGCAGCGAAAGCGACGTGCAGACGACGTAGACGGCGAAGAGGATGAGCATGGCGGCGACGCGGTTGTCGTCGGCGTATCGCTTCCACCCGGCGACGATGCCGCGGATGCCGTCGATGCTGTCCAGCCCGAGCCGCGCGGGCAGCCCCGTGAGGAAGAACGCGGCCACGGCCGCCAGCAGCAGGGCCAGCACCAGGAGCCGCCACCAGCGCGAGGGACGCTTCTCCTCCATGCGGACGATTCTAGCCGGCCGGCCATAGAATGGTGCCGAGAGGGAGCAGCATGATCGACCCCGTCCGCCAGGAAGTGATCGCCACCGCCCATACCGCCGTCATCAAGGTGGGGACCAACGTCCTCGCCCGGCCCGACGGCACCCTGGAGCCGGCACGCATGGAGGCGCTGGCCGCCCAGGTGAAGCGCCTGCACGGATCGGGCCGCAAGGTCGCGCTCGTGTCGTCGGGCGCCATCGGCGCCGGCGTCGGGCGGCTGGGGCTGGGCAGGAGGCCGACCGACCTGCGCCAGCTCCAGGCGTGCGCGGCGGTGGGGCAGTCGTTCCTCATGCGGGCCTGGGAGGACGCCCTCAAGGGGCACGGCATCCCGACGGCCCAGCTCCTGCTGACGGCGGCCGACTTCGACGCGCGGACACGCTACCTGAACATCCGCAACACGCTGCTGACGCTGTTCGAGTGGGGCTGTCTGCCGGTCATCAACGAGAACGACACCGTGAGCGTCGCCGAGATCAAGTTCGGCGACAACGACCACCTCGCCGCCCAGGTCACGAACCTCCTCCAGGCGCCGCTGCTGGTGCTGCTCTCCGTGGTGGATGGCCTGTACACGGCGGACCCGACGGTGGACCCGGCGGCGGAGCCGATCCGCACGGTGCCGCACATCGACGGCGACGTGATGGGCCGCGCCGGCGCGACGCGGAGCGCGTTGGGGTCCGGGGGGATGCGTTCGAAACTGCGGGCGGCGCGGCTGGCGACGGTGGCCGGCGAGTCGGTCATCATGGCGAGCGGGGCGCGGGAGGGGGTGCTGGACGCCATCTTCCGGGCGGAGGACGTGGGGACGCTGTTCCTGCCGCACGCGCAGACGCTGCCGGCGTACAAGCGCTGGCTGGGGTACACGGCGCGTCCGAAGGGGCGTCTCACGGTCGATGCCGGGGCGATGGCGGCGGTACGCGACAAGGGGCGGAGCCTGCTGCCGATCGGGGTGGTGGGCGTGTCCGGCTCGTTCGGCAAGGGCGACGTGGTGGCGGTGTGCGGCCCGGACGGCGAGGAGTTCGCCCGCGGGCTGACGAACTACACCTCGGCGGTGGTCGATAAGCTGCGTGGGCTGCGGACCGAGCAGATGGCGGGCGTGCTCGGTAGCGTGCCGTATGAGGAGGTCGTCCACCGCGACAACCTGGCGGTCATTCAGTGACGCGGCTCGACGGCCGCGGACGGCCACCGGGCGAGGATGGCGGCCCTGCCCCGCTCGCCGAGCGGGTTCCAGAAGATGTCGAGGAACGCGAGCTGCGTCAGGTGCGGCGACGCCGCCAGGGCCAACGCCCCCGCCTCGCCGATGTCACAGTCGTATAGCCGCAGGTCGGTGAGGTTGGCCAGCGCCGGTGACCGGGCGAGGGCGGCCACGGCGTCGTCGCCGAGCCGGCAGGCGTGGAGGGACAGCGACCGCAGGCGCGGGAGCGCGCCGGCGGCGAGGCGGTAGGCCGTCGCCGGGCCGACGCCGGTGATGCCGAGGCCCAGCGACTCCAGGCCGGCGAGCGGCCCCGAGAGGAGCCGCTCCGCGCCGGCGTCGCCGACGAGGTTGCCGGTGAGGTCCAGGCGGCGCAGTGACGACGCCCAGGGGGCGGCGGCGAGGGCGGCCACGCCGCGCTCGTGGAAGCGGTTGCCGGCGAGGTTGAGGTGATCGAGCGACTCGAACGCCCCGGCGCTCAGGAAGGCCAGGCCGGGGTCGCCGATGTCGTTGTCCTCCAGATTCAGCCCGCGGAGACGCGGCGCCGCCCCCGCCCGGACCAGACTGGCGAGGGCCTCGTCATTCAACCCGCACGCCCCCAGACCCAGGCGCGACAGCCCCGCCAGCCTGCCCAGGGACGCGAGATCCGCGAGGCCGGGGCGCGCCCCGCGTGCCAGGGCCAGCTCGGCCAGCGCGCCGATGTGCGGCGACGAGAGCAAATGGCCCAGGCCCTCATGGCTCCTCTCGGGGAGGCGGAGGCGGGCCACACGGCCCAGCCAGGGGTGGGCGGCCATCCGCCGGTACAGCCCCTCCGTGGCGCCTTGCTCCTCGAAGGCGAGGGACTCCAGCGCGGGGAACTGATCCAGGGCCGAGATGTGCTCCTCGACGTCGGGCAGCATGGGGAGGGTCAACGCGCACAGGGAGGACGCCGCGGCGTGGTAGGTGAGCTCGTGGACCAGGGAATAGCCCCCGGTGGGGTTCGCCAGGATGCGGATGTGCCTCAGGTCGAACTCCCCCCGCGCCCGCGCCACGCCCCGGCCCCACCACGTCCGCCCGCACGTCACGTTCAGCCCGTCCAGCATCCCGCCCCGGAACAGCCAGCCCTCCTCACGCCAGGCGGCCCCGTGATCCGTCAGCAGCCGGCCGATGGCATGCCCGTGCGTACCCGGCCAGCGCTCCTCCTCCTCCTGCAAGCGGATCAGCCGCGCGCGGACGGCGTGGCCGTTCTCCTCCAGCCAGTCGGCGAGGACGAGGCGGTGCAGCGTCTCCCACGGCTCGGCGGCGATGGCGCGGAGCATCCCCTCGCACCCGACGAGGCCCCGCAAGGACGGCTCCGTGGGCGGCTGGCCCGGCACGGCGCGCGGCGGACGGCCCGTCATTTCGTGTCCCCCGTGGACGTGCGGGCGAGGACGGAATAACTGTTCCTCCACCCACCATCCTACGGGAGCCTCCCGCCATGACCCGCGCCGCCGTCGCCCTCCTGCTCATCACGTCCGCCGCATCCGCCGACGACAAGGCGATCCGCGACGCCGTCACCTTCTACGCCTCGTTCGACGAGGAGGTGAAGGGCGACCGGGGCGGCGGGGTGCTGACGCCCTCGACGCGCGTCACCGGCGAGAAGGGCAAGTTCACCTTCACCGAGGGCATCGACGCCAAGGTGTTCCGCATCGCCAGGGGCAAGGGCATCTCCGGCGGCGCCCTGGAGGCGGCCGATGTGCTCAAGAACAACAGCTGCATCTACTTCCCGGCCAAGGGCAACCTCGCCTTCGACGCGAAGGGCTGGGGCGGGTCGGTGTCGATGTGGTGCAAGACCGACCCGGACAAGATGCTGAAGACACGCTTCTGCGACCCGGTGCAGATCACGCAGAAGGGCGCCAACGACGGCGGGCTGTGGTTCGACTTCAACGACAAGAAGCCGCGGGACCTGCGTCACGGGGCGTTCCCGTCGGTCCCCGCCGGCACCAAGGGCATCGGCGAGGACTCGCCCGATTCGCCGATGGTGCGCGTGCCGAAGGTCGGCTGGAAGGCCGACGACTGGCACCACGTCGTGCTGACGTGGGAGAACCTCGACACGGGCAAGAAGGACGCCGTCACGTCGCTGTACATCGACGGCAAGCTCATCGGCCAGGTGAAGGACCGGGCCATCGCCATGAAGTGGGACATCGACAAGGCGAACATCTACGTGGCCATCAACTACATTGGCCTGATCGACGAGATGGGCGTGTTCAAGCGGGCGCTGACGGCGGACGAGGTGAAGCGTCTGCATGCGGCGCCGGGGCTGCTCAAGGGGAGGTGACTCGGCGGACCCTCACACGTCGCAGATCCGGAACGCCTCCCGCAGCGACGTGAGGGCGTCGCGTTTCGGGATGAACTCCTGCCCCAGGTAGCCCTTGTATCCGGTGGCGATGATCGCCTTCACGATGGCCGGGTAGTTCAGCTCCTGCGTCTCGTCGATCTCGTTGCGGCCGGGGTTGCCGCCGGTGTGGTAGTGGGCGATGAACTTCGAATGCTCCTTGATGGTGCGGATCACGTCGCCCTCCATGATCTGCATGTGGTAGATGTCGTAGAGCAGCTTGAACCGCTCCGAGCCGACCTTCTTGCACAGCTCGACGCCCCACGTCGTCTTGTCGTACATGTAATCCTTGTGGTCGATCTTGCTGTTCAACCCCTCCATGATGATGGTGACCTTCTTCTTCTCCGCGTGGCCGACCATCTTCTTGACGCCCTCGGCGCACACCTCCATGCCCCTGGTGTCGTCGAGGCCCTTGCGGTTGCCGGACATGCAGATCACGTTGGGCACGCCGTTCTCGGCGGCGAAGTCGATGTATTCGGTCACGCGCTTGATGATGCGGGGGTGGTTCTCCTTGCGGTTGAGGCCGTTGGCGATGTCGGCGCCGCCGAGGACGGCGCAGGTCAGGCCGGCCTTCTTGACCTCCAGGGCCTCCTTGGGGCCGAGCAGCTCGATGGACCTGTAGCCCATACGGCTTGCCTCGTCGGCAAGCTTTGCCAGGGGGATCTTGCCGTAGCACCAGCGGCAGACGGATTGCAGGATGTTGCCCTTGATCTTGGGGGCGTCGGCGTGCGAAAAAGATGTGCTGGCGGCGGCGGCACACGTGAGGGCCGCGACGGCGCGGCGGCGGGAGAGGGGGTGGCTCATGGTTGCTCCGGTTGCCGAGGGGGCTGGGCGAATCCTAGCGGCGCTGCATGATAGGGGCAAGCACTCCGGCGGGCGCGCGCCGGGTTCGCCACCAGGAGACGACATGGCCGGGCAGGGCGTAATCACGGAGGCGGCGGGCGGGCGGGGGGCGGTGCGGCCCACGCGCGCCGGCGTCTGCTCCGCCGTCGCGGGCACCGGGCGGTGCCTCCCGGCCCGCGCGTTCCGCAACGACGAATTCCCCGCCTCGCTGCAGACCAGCGACGAGTGGATCAGCACGCGCACCGGCATCCGCGAGCGCCGCCTGGCCGGCCCCGGCGAGTCCTCGTTCACCCTCGGGCTGGAGGCCAGCCGCCAGGCCATCGCCGCGGCGGGGCTGCACGCCGAGGAGATCGACCTCGTCGTGTGCGCCACCATCACGCCGGACACGATGGTCCCGTGCAACGCCTCGCGCCTCCAGGGGGCGCTGGGCTGCCGGCCCATCGGGGCGTTCGACGTGTCCGGCGCCTGCACCGGCTTCATCCACACCCTGATGATCGCGGACCAGTTCATCGCGGCGGGCACCTGCCGCAACGTCCTCGTCGTGGGGACGGACGTCCTCAGCCGCACCCTGGACTTCAACGACCGCACCACCTGCATCCTGTTCGGCGACGGGGCAGGGGCGGCGGTGATGTCGGCGTGCGAGACGGGCAAGCGCGGGCTGCGCTGGTGCCGCATCTACTCCGACGGCGAGCGCGGCGACCTGATCCGCATGCCCTCCACGGTGACGAACGTTCCGCCGGCGCTCGCGGACGGGGGCCTCGGGCGTCCGCGGCTGGACAGCCTGACGCTCAACGGGCGCGAGGTGTTCCGCTTCGCCGTCCGCGCCCTGATCGGGCTGGTGCAGGAGGCGCTCGACGTGGCGCCGCCGCCGGCGGGCAGCCGGCTGTTCCTCGTGCCGCATCAGGTCAACCAGCGGATCATCGACGCGGCCCTCCCGGAGCTGCCCCTCGACCCGTCGCAGGTGGTGCTGAACCTCAGCCGGTACGGCAACACGTCGGCGGCGTCGATCCCGATGGCGCTGGACGAGGCGGTGCGTGGCGGGGTGATCCGGCAGGGCGACCACCTGCTGTTCGCGGCGTTCGGCGGCGGGCTGAGCTGGGGCGGGGCGATGCTCACATTCTGAAGCGGCGTGGATCTGTCCTGTACTGCGGCCCTCGGGCGTGGTACAAGGATAGGTGTCAACCCCCGAACAGGTGAGCGATGATGCCCGACAAGCCGGAGCCCGCCCCGGCGGACCTCGCGCGGCGCGTGGCGCGGCTGGTGCGCCACGATGTGGGCGACTTCCTCCAGGGGGTGTACACGACGCTGGCCGTCCTCCAGTCGCGGCTGGAGGCGGGCCGGGTGTTGGAGCACCGCCTGACCTCGGACCTGATGCGGCGGGCCGAGCTGGTCCGCGCGGAGCTGGACGCGGTGGTGGCGCTCCTGGCCGAGGATCAGCCGGGGCCGGGCGAGGCCGACCTGGCGGCGCTGGCGCGCGGCGTCGTCGCGGGCTTGAGGCGCAGCCACCCCGACGCCGCGGTCTCGCTGGACGCGGCGGGCGAGGTGCCGGTGACGTGCGACGGGGCGGCACTGGCGGACGCGGCGGGCCTGCTGCTGGCGGCATTGGTGCCTGGGTCGAAGGGCCTTTCGGTGCGGATCGAGACGGCCGGCGGCCCGGTCTGTATTCTGGAGAGACAAGGGGTCCCGCCTTCCCCCTCCCTCCTCGCCTGGCTGGATACCCCCTTCGCAACGACGCAACAGGGGCTGCTCGGGTTGGCTCTCGCCCTGTGCGTTCGTGTCGTTGCCCGTGCCGGCGGCCAAGTCGCCGCCGACGTGCGGGAATCAAGCGTGGCGATCCGGATCTCCCTCCCGGCCGCCACGGGGCCCTAGTCAAGCAAGCGCCGGCTCCCTCCCCGACCTGGCCGGCCTGGATGATGGATCATGCAACCTCCGGTTCCGGACCTCTCTCTTGTCCGCGTCGTCATCGCCGCCCCAGACGAGGCCACACGCCGCGCCCTCGTGGAGGCCCACGAGGGGTTGGGGCACGCCGTCGCCGGGCTGGCGGCCACGGGGCCCGAGCTGGTCGAGGCCGCCCTCGCCGGGAAGCCGTCCGTGGTGGTCGTCTCGCTCGCGGCGCCGGGGGCGGCCGAGGCGCTGGCCCGGCTCGCCGAGCAGCACCCGTGCGCCGCCGTGGTGCTGGGCGAGCGGGCCGCACGCGGGGACATCGCCCCGCTGCTGACGCTGCCGGTGTACGCCTATTTGATCGAGCCGGCGGCCCCCGGGGGCGTGGCGGCCGCGGCGGAATTCGCCCACCGGCGCTGGCTGGAGGCGTCGGCGGCGCGTGAGGAGAACGCCCGGCTCCAGGCCGCCGTCGCCAGCAGGAAGCTGATCGAGCGCGCCAAGGGCCTGCTGATGAAGAAGCACCGCTGGGGCGAGGCGGAGGCGTTCCGCCGGCTGCAGCGCGGGGCCATGAACCGGCGCATCCCGATGGCGGACCTGGCGAAGCAGATCCTCGAAGGCGTGGACGTGCCGCTTTGAAGGCGGTTGGTTTGCACGGGGGCGCCCGTCTTGATAGGGTACACCTATCCAGCGATGCTCACGGAGCCCCCTCATGCCGCTCTTCCTCCCCGGCGAGGCGTACCTCGTCCATTTCGACTTCGGGCGCGACGAGGACGCACGCGAGGAATTCATGGAGGAGATGGAGGAGGAGTACGAGAGCTGGAATCTGAACCTCTTCGAGGACGAGCCGATGGTCGCGCTCTCCCTCGACGCCCCGATGGCGAAGATCCGCAAACGCCGTGGCTACGCCCGCGACCAGAAGGTGTGGGTGTTCACGAACGTGGACATGCACGGGCGGGGGTGGTTCTTCCGCGACTTCCCGCACAAGAGCATCCGCACCGTGTCGTGCTGCATGGGCACCTCGGTCATCGCCGGCGTCAAGGACGACGGGCTCGCCGCCCTCTCCGAATGCTACCTGCCGGTGCGGCTCCTGTGGCACGTCTGGAACCGGGAGTCGGGCGACCTGAAGCGGCTGGCGCGGGCGGCGCTCGACGGCGACGAGAAGGCGTACCCGGTCCTCGCCGACGCCCTGACGGACGCCGGCCACCCCCTGGCCGGGCCGGCGAGGTTCATCTGCGCCGACGCGCTCGGCCTGGGCAAGGCGGAGGGCGTGCTGGCCTTCTCGCAGAAGGAGTACCCGCGCACGCTCGGCCTGACGCCGGACGGCAAGGCCGCGTTCGTCCACGAGGACGACGGCACCGTCTTCATCCGTGCCTTCTCCGACGGCAAGATCATCCGCGGGACGAAGCACGTCGTGCCGGAGCTGAGGCGCGACGACACCGGGTCCCCGGCGACGGTCTTCTCGGCGTGTGGCCGGTACCTGGCGATGCTCCGCGGGCGGACGCTGGCCTGCTGGCGGGTGCGCCCGTGGGAGCTGCTGTGGAAGGCGGAGCGCGCGGAGGACGAGCAGGCCCACTCGATCCAGATGAGCACCCACGGGGCGCTCGTCGGTGCCCATTGCCGGGACGAGGTGCTGCGTGTGTGGGACGCGGAGAGCGGCGAGGAGGTGGGCGAGCTGCCGAGGCCGAAGAAGACGCGCCTGCTCAACCTGACCGACGCCGGCTGGGCGTTCCGGCACGAGGACGGCCGGTTCGGGCTGTGGGCGCCGGGCGGGAAGGCGAAGGTGGCCTGGCGGGACATGCCGGAGGACGTGCCCGCGCACCTGAGCAACGCGCTGGTCAGCCCCGATGGCACGCGGATGGCGGGCCGGGACACTGGCGGCCTGCTCCTCATGGACATCCTCGGCAAGAAGGTCATCGCCCGGCCGGCGACGGACGGCTACCAGGACCCGTTCGCCTGGACGCCGATGGGCTCGCGTTTCTTCACCGGCTACCACGGGACGATCCTGGCGTGGGACGGGCACAGGGGCGCGCCGATGGGGTCGTTCGAGGTGAAGAAGGGCTTCAGCCAGAGGGCGGTGTCCGCCGTCGGCGACACCGTCGCCGGGTGGGCGAGCGGCGACCCGTTCGTGCGCGCCTGGCGCGTCGACGGGTCGGCGGGGCCGGAGCCGGTCAAGCTGCACCTGGAGACGAACATCCTGTCCGTCGCCGTCTCGGCGGACGGCAAGCGTGTGGCCGCCGTCGGGCCGCGCGCCTCCCACCTGACGGAATACACGCCGGAGGGCGGGGGCCTCGGCAACATCGAGTACAGGGAGCCGACGGCCGTCGGCTACGCGGAGGGTGGGCTGCTCCTGGCGGGGCGGCGGGACGGGCGGCTGACGCTGCGGAAGGGCACGAAGTCACGGTGGAGCGATGAGCTGGGGTCCGAGGTGGTGAGCGTGGCGGCGTCGCCGGGCGCGGGGCTGTTCGCCGCCGGGGTGGCGTCGGGCACCGTGGCGCTGTTCGACGCGGCGGGCCGCATGCAGTGGCGGACGCGGGTGCATGAGGGGCGTGTGACGGGTCTTGGCTTCGACGGGCCGGGGCACGTCATCTCGTGCGGGGCGGACGGCAAGGTGCTGCGCTACGAGGCGGACAGCGGCGAGGCGGAGGAGGAGTACGCCGGCGAGGCGCCGCTTTGTGCGCTGGGCGTGCGGCCCGGCGGCGAGATGACCGCCGCCGTGGAGGCGGGCAAGTGCGTGCTGCTGATCGGCCCGGCGGCGGGCGGGGTGGACGAGATCACGTCGTTGTGCCCGTTCTCCGTGTGCTTCGCGTCGGATGACGTGCTGGTGATCGGGTGCTGGGGCGAGGTGGTCTTCCTGCGTCTCTCGACGCGCGAGGTGCTGCGCCGCGTGCCCGCCGGCGAGGGCGACGTGACGGCGGTGTCGTACTCGAACGGCGTCCTCGCGGCCGGCGGCTGGGACCGGCATCTGCGGATGTGGAAGATCAAGGGGGAGTGAGGAAGAGACAAAGGGTGACCGATGCGCGAGGCTCTGATCGCGGCGATCCTCGAAGACCCGGACGACGACTTGCCGCGCCTGGCCTACGCCGACTGGTGCGAGGAGAACGGCGACGACGCACGCGCCGACTTCATCCGCGTCCAAATCGAGCGTACTCGCCTGCCGTCGTGGGATGGGCGGCAGGGCGGCCTCGCCGCGCGAGAACGCCGGCTGTTGTCGCGACACGGCAGGGCGTGGGCGCCGGCCGGGCCGTGCTTGGTCTGGTTCCGCCGCGGCTTTGTCGAGCGCGTGTCGGCGTCGATGCGGACTCTCCTCGCGGTTGGGGATGAGCTGGACGCGGGGCACCCTGTGCAGGATGTGGACGTTTGGCGCGAAGGCAAGCCGCACGAGGGCCGGGCCGTCGGCCCACTGACGCGGATGCGGTTCTGGCGACGCGTCCGCACACTGACCAATGTGGCTGGCGACATCGAGGGTTGGAGGGGGCGCAGGGAGTTGACGATGAAAGGCATGCGCCGGCTGTGCGCAGGTCGGTGGATGACGGGGTTGCGTCGGTTGAACCTTGGCGACCCCCGCGACACGGAGGATGGCGTCGGTTTCCGCGCGCTGCTGGCCTCACCGTCCCTTGGCACAATTCGGCGTTTGGAAGTGTGCGGCGTGAGGCTCCCCGAGGAGGCCCTTTCCGAATTGCTCTCGGATCGATTCCCCGCGTTGCGCGAGGTCGAGGTCGGCTGGCTGGGCCGCAGGCAGACGGCCTTCCTCCGCGACTTCCTGGCTGAGGCAGAGCGGCGGGGCTGGTATTTGTCACCGTCGGTCAGGGATGACGAGGAATATGACCGGCACCTGGCGCTGTGCGTCGGGCGAGGGCTGGTGCGTTCTCTGCGTTTCGGTGGCGGCGGGTCACCGGAGCCGCTGTTCGGGCTGCGCTCCTGGGGGGTGTTGGAGCGATTGGAGGCCGCACCCATACCGGGCGCCCCGCTCGATTGGGCCGCCCCCCTGCGTGCCCATCCTGGCCTCGCGGGGATTCGAGTGCTCCAGATCCACGGCGGCCCCGAGGAGATCCTCGAACGCGACTACCCGAGCCTCGAATCGTTGATGTTCACCCACGAGAGACATGTGGGCGGGGCGATCAGGCCGGGCCGGGCCTTCGCCGCGCTGACCCGGCCGGGGGCGTTCCCCCGCCTCCGTGACCTGTGGCTCGATTTCTACGACGTGTCACCCGAGGAGATGCGCGGATTCCTCACGTCCCCCGTCGCACGCGGCCTGCGTCGGCTCCATCTCGGCTGTTGCGCCCTCCGTCCTGAGACGCTGCGGGAGCTGGCCCACTGCCCCCATCCGCTCCAGGTCAACGAGCTGCACGTCGGGTTGAGTGGCCGTGCCGACCTGGAGCACCTCCTCGCCTTCGTCCGCAACGACGCCTTCGCCGACCTCACCTGTTTGAGCTGTCGGTACCATCTCCCGCCGGGCGCCGTGGCCGAGCCGTACCCGCCTGAGGTCCTGGCCGAGTGCCTCGCTTCACCACGCCTGACATTCCTGCTCGGCATCAAGCAGGAGAATGGGGATGGTCCGCTCAATTCGCCGTTCGGGGAGCCGACGCACGAATACGGCATCATCGGGCCGCACGACCCCAGGCCGTGACCGCACCCCACCAAGCCACGGAGCGCCAGCATGCCGCTGTATCTGCCGAACGAGGGGTGGCTGGTCCGCTTCTCGCTCAACGACGAGGCACTCGAACGGCTGAACGAGACGCTCCAGAAGCACGCCTGGAACGTGATCTGCGAGGACGGCCTGCTGGCGTTCGACCTCAAGGCGCCCGTCGAGCGCTTCCGCGCCCGCCCCGACTTCGTGTCGGCCGAGAAGGCGTGGTGCTTCACCGGCGAGGACACCCACGAGGTCGGCTGCCGTTTCGTGGGCGACTACCGGTATCCGTCGGTCCGCGTGGTCGACAGGGCGTGCATCGCCACGCAGCGCGACGACGCCCTGGCCGCCCTCGCGGAGTCGTACCCGCCGGTGCATCTGCTGTGGCACGTGTGGAATGAAGAGGGCGGCGACCTGAAGCGGCTGGCCCGCGCGGCGCTCGACGGGGATGAGAAGGCGTTCGGCGTCCTGTGCGACGCGATGCAGGACGCCGGGCACCCGCTGGCGGCCGTGGCGGCACGGATCGGCGCGGAGTGGCTCGGGCTGCGCATCCACGCGGAAGGCGCGCCGGCGGTGCTGGCCTGGAAGGAGTACCCGCGAACGCTCGGGCTGACCGCCGACGGGTCGGCGGTGTTCATCCAGACCGACGGCGGGGGCGTGCGGCTGCTGTCGGTGAAGGACGGCAAGGCGGTGCGCGGGAGCAAGCAGGACATTCCGGAGCTGCGAGCGGGCGGCGAGACGGCGTTCTCGTCGGCGGCGGGGGTGTTCGTCAAGGCTTCGCCTGGCCGGCTGCGGGCGTTCGGCGTGGGGCCGTGGCGCGAGATGTGGTCGGTGGAGGCGGGGGATGTCTACAGGATCACCGTCGCGGCGGATGGGTCGCGGCTCGCGGCGGTCTGCCACGATAACACCGTCCGCGTCTGGCTGACGGCGACGGGCGAGGAGCTGGGGGTGTTCCCGATCCGGAAGACGAACGCCACCGTCCACGGCTTCACGTCGGACGCCCGGCTGGCGCTGCGGTCGGGGGGGCGGCTGGCGCTGTGGGCCCCTGGGCGGCGCGTGGCGTGGGAGGATCTGGCCGGCGGGCACGATGACCGCTGGTTTACGATCCACCCCGACGGCGACAGGGCGGCGGTCTTCACCCGGGACATGCGGGTGGGGGTGCGTGTCCTGGCCACGGGCGAGCTGCTCGGGGGGCTGTACGACGATGACTCGCCGCACATCCTCGGGTTCACGGCGGACGGGCGGCTCTTCGTCACGGAGAAGAACAGGGGTCTGACCGCCCATGATGGCCGCACCGGGGCGGTGATCGCCTGCGTCGATGCCCGAGAGGATTTCGTCAAGGTCGCCCTCGCGGCGGACGGCTCCGCGGTGGCCGGCTGGTGCTACGGGCACGGCCTCCGGGTCTGGCCGCTCACGCGCCGCGTCCCCGACCCCGTCGCCGTCGAGATGGATTTCGGCATCCTCGGGGTGGCCGTGGCACCGGACGGCTCGCGTTTCGTTGCCGCCCAGGAGGCGCCGATGTGCCTGATCGAGCATGACGCCGGCGGCGGCGTGCTCTCGCAGGTGGCCTCCTTCACGGGCTTCACGGGCGTGACGGCGGTGGCCTACTCCCCCGATGGTCAGACCCTCGCGGCGGCGCGGTTTCGCCTTATCTCGCTGCGGTCCGGGAAGCGGCAGAGGGTGGGAATCGACGTGGACGCGGATGTCCGCGGCCTTCGCTTCAGTGCCGACGGCCGGCGCCTCGCCGCCGCGTTCGCCGGAGGCGAGGTGGCCGTCTACCGCGTGTCGGACGGGCGCCGCCTCAGCCGCGAGGCCCGCCATCGGTGGGACTGCACAGCCGTGGCCTTCGCCGGGTCGCACCTCTGCTCCGCCGACACGGACGGCAGGGTGCATGCCGGCGGGCGCGTCATCGCGGCCGGCGCGCGTGTGGTGTCGCTCGACGTGTCGTCCTCGGGGCTGGTGGCCGCCGTGGCGGGGCGGCGCGTGCTGTCGGAGGGGGAGGCGATCACGTCGCTGGTGGCGTCCTCGGTGCGTTTCGTGGGGGACGACGTGCTGGCCGTCGGGTGCTGGGGCGAGGTGGTGTTGATGCGTCTGCCGTCGCGCGAGGTCTTGTATCGCATCCCGGCGGGGTGGGGGGAGGTCACGTCGCTCGACTGGGCGCCGGCGGGGCGGGTGCTGGCGATGGGGTGCTGGGACCGGCAGGTGCGGCTGAGTCGGCTGCCGGCGTTCGGGTGAGCGGCAAATCCGGCACCATCCGTACACTCATGCCATCTTGACATCTGTTCAGATATTCAGCGGTTCGGGGCATTTCCCGGGGCGTCCTCGAGGCCTAGAATGAACTGCCCGGCCTCCGTCGGGCGTCCTCCCCGGATTCCCTGCATGAGGTCGCGATGGCCCGCAAGCTGGCCGCGCTGACGTTCACCGACCAGGTGCGCCAGCAGTTGATGTTCCTGCGCCATCCCGAATACCAGTACCGCGCGATTCACCTCTACGTCGGCGGCGTGAGCGAGCCGTGGGAGTTCGGCCCCGAGGAC
The DNA here is from genome assembly GCA_964630925.1 of uncultured Alcaligenaceae bacterium. Lineage (GTDB taxonomy): Bacteria > Planctomycetota > Planctomycetia > Gemmatales > Gemmataceae > RGDT01. The sequence goes on along the minus strand of CAZVZK010000047.1, from coordinate 34,769 downwards.
GAGTTCGAGTTCAACGAGGACACCGGCGTCCTCGTCGTGCGTGACGGGCCGACCGACGAGGACGGCCACGACAACGCCGACGTGCCGGAGTACGTCTTCCGCCTGGAAGCCGTCGTGGCGTGCCAACTGGTCTGACCTGTAGGGGAGGGGCGACGATGGACCTGTCGCATATGGTGACCGCGCAGCCGTACCCCGCCTCGCTGGGGCGCGTGATGCGGTCGTTCGCGCGGCAGCCGGACTGCCAGACCTGCGGGGCGTCGGCGATCCGCCACGGGCTGCTTCTGGGCGGGCTGAGCATGCCCACGTCCACGCTGGAGGCGGTTCTGGCGATCCGCGAGAATCAGGGCACGTCACCGGAGGCGCTGCGCGGCTGCCTGGCGATGCTGGGGCTGGAGGCGCGGGAGGTCCGCAAGCCGAAGCGGAAGTCGACGGCGGCGTTCCTCGACGGGTTGGCGGGCGAGTTCGCGCAGGGGGCGTTCCTCGTGCCGTGCATCATGCGGGCCGAGCACTGGGTGGTGATCGGGGCGTACAAGGACGGGATGGCGGGGGTGGTCGATTCGTTCTTCGACGGCAAGCGGAAGCGGAGCGTGGACCTGACGCACGGGCTGGGGTTCTTCCGGCTGTCGGCGGCGGACCTGGACGCGCTGGACTGGGCGCACCACGTCACGCTGGTGCGGCCCGGGGTGTGGGCGAAGCAGTACCGGGCGTGGCTGCCGGCGCGGACGGCGCTGCTGCGGCTGGACGGTGCGCCGGCCCGGCGTCAGCCGTCGCTGACGGAGCTGCTGCGCCGCGGGGTGCATCAGTACCTCGACGACGCGGAGTACAGCTATCGGCGGCTGTTGCTGAAGCTGCCGGGGTCCGAGGTGCGGATGGTGTCGGAGGATCCGGGGCGTGACCCGGTGGCGGTGGAGTCTCTGGGCGACGTGGTGGTGATGCGGCGTCTGGGGACGGTGCTGGATCAGAGGCCGTCGGCGCCGGAGGTGGTGCTCCGAACGGTGTCGCTGCGGGCGTCGCAGATGGCGGGGTGACCATGCCTCCGCTCATCGACCCGACGCGGGACGGGCTGGCGCGGGCGCTCGCCCAGGCCGGATCCCGCCAGGCCAAGTCGGAGGCGGAACGTGCCCTCACGGCGATGCGGGGCGCCCCGCAGGGGCGCCTGCCCTATCCGCCGAAGGCGCGGCGCTTGACGGTGACGTGGTGGAGCGATCACCACGGCCGGCGGCACGTCACGGCGGAGCCGGTGACGCCCCCGGAGCATCCGTGGCAGGAGGAGCCGGCGTGGCCGCCGCTGGGGCGGATCTATCCGGGGGTGCTGTTCCGCATCGACCGGCCCGGCCGGCCTCTCCGCTGGGTGGTGTTGTGCCGTTGTGGCGTGTGTGGGCCGCCGGAGTCGGTGGGGTGGATGGGGGACCGCTGCGGGCCGTGCCACGACAGGGGCGTCGATGGCTCCCCGGTGGATGAGGAGTATCCGGCCGTTGCTCCGCTGGACTTCCCCAGGCCAGTTCATGGGCTGGCGTGGCGGGCCGGCGGGCGATCACTCTACTTCGAACGCCCTGGGCTCACGCTCGCCCGGCTCGACCTCGTAGCCGGTGGGTGGGCGCTGTCCGAGGATTGGGCCGGGGTGCGTGGGTTCGCGGGTTATGGCCTTGTCCCATCGCCGACGGACCACGACCTCGTCGCCGACCATGACCCGGAGCAGGGCGTGGTCCGTCTTTTCACCCACCAGGGGCGGTTGCGACAATCATTGCCAGTGGGACAAGCGGGCGGCGCTGGCCTCGTCAACTTCTCCGGCGACGGGGCGACGCTGGCGGCCGCTGTGGACGATGCGGGCTGGCGAGTGTTCCGGGCGGCCGGGGACGGATTCAGGGAGACCCTCCGGCACGACGGGTTCGCGGGGGAAGTGGTAGTTTCGAAGGACGGGCGGCTGTTGGCCCTCCAGGGGCGCGAGGAGAACGAGATCCGGATCGTCGAGGCGGAATCAGGGCGGACGCGGCAGGCATTCGTGACGGGCGCGGGCACACGGCTGGGCCGCTGGCTGACGGACAGCTACGTGTTGATGAACGCGTCTGCCAGGGGCGGACATCCCGAGGTATGGGATGTCTCGGCGCCGGCCCGCGTGGCTACCCTCCACACACAGTTGCACGGCCCGGCGACGCCCTGCGGGCGCTTTCTCCTTTGGAAGCGCGGAGGCCGCAACGACCCCGCGCTCTGCCTGGGTGAGTTTCGCACGGGCGAGATCATTGCGACATTCGCGTCGGATCCCTCGGCGGGCGTCACGGCGGCAGTATTCTCGCACGACGGGGGTTGGCTCGCACTCGCGGACACGGGTCCGAATCTGCGTGTCGTCCGGTGGGGGCCGCTGCTGGACGCCATCCTCGCGGGCGGGTAGCGTGAGGGAGACGTGAGGCGGGCGCCAGGCGTCGGACGCAGGTGACACCATGTCGCGGGACTCCAACACGCACCGGGAAGGGGACGGGCCTGGGCCGGCCGACTCGGAGGCCAAGACCTTCGTGGTCCGTGGCGGGGCGCGGCCCGACGCGCTGCCGTCGGTGCCGGGGTATGAGGTCGAGGGCGTGCTCGGCGAGGGCGGGATGGGCGTGGTGTACCGGGCGCGGCACGTCGCGCTCAAGCGGGTCGTGGCGCTCAAGATGCTGCGCGGTGCGGCGGCGACGCGGGGGCAGGAGCGGGCCCGGTTCCGGGCCGAGGCGGAGGCCCTGGCGCGGCTACAGCATCCGAACATCGTGCAGGTGTATGAGACGGGGGAGCATGCGGGGGAGCCTTTCCTGGCGCTGGAGCTGGTGGGCGGGGGGACGCTGGGGGCGTGGCTGCGGCGCGAGCCTCGGCCGCCGCGGCAGGCGGCGGCGCTGGTGGAGGTGCTGGCGCGGGCGGTCGCGGCGGCGCACGCGGCGGGGATCGCCCACAGGGATCTGAAGCCGGGTAATGTGCTGCTGGCCGAGGACGGGACGGCGAAGATCGCCGACTTCGGGTTGGCGAAGTGGCTGGACGGCGACTCGGGGCAGACGAAGACGGGGCAGGTGATGGGGACGCCGAACTACATGGCGCCGGAGCAGGCGAGGGGCGACAAGGACGTGGGGGCGGCGGCGGACGTGTGGGCGCTGGGGGCGATCCTGTATGAGTGCCTGACGGGCAGGCCGCCGTTCCTGGGGACGACGGTGGTGGAGACTCTGGAGCAGGTGCGGCTGCACGAGCCGATCACGCCGGCGCGGCTTCAGGCCGGGGTGCCGGCGGACCTTGAGACGGTGTGTTTGAAGTGTCTGGAGAAGGAGCCGGCGCGGAGGTATGGCTCGGCGGTGGAGCTGGCGGACGACTTGCGGCGGTACCTGGCGGGGGAGCCGGTGCGGGCGAGGCCGGTGGGTGCGGTGGAGAGGGGGCTGAAGTGGGCGCGGCGGCGGCCGGCGCTGGCGGGGCTGTGGGCGGCGGGGCTGCTGCTGGTGATCGTGTCGGGGGGGGCGGCGGCGGCGCTGTGGTATGGCGGGAGGCTGGCGGCGGCGCTGGGCGAGGCGGAGGAGCAGCGCGGGCTGGCGGAGAGGCGGGGGGCGGAGGCGGCGGCGGCGAACGAGCGGCTGGACCAGTTGCGGTACTTGCAGGAGGTGCAGCTGGCGCGGGGCGACTGGGAGGCGGCGGAGGTGGCCCGTGCCGTGGGGCGGCTGGAGGGGTGCGACGTGGCGCGGCGCGGGTGGGAGTGGCGGTACGTGCGCCGGCTGACGCGGCCTCTGGCGGACCTGGGCGAGACGGGGGGCGGGGAGACGCGGTTGGTGTTCAGCGCGGACGGGAGGCATGTCATCACGGGCGAGCAGATGGGTGGCGTCGTGGCGCGTGATGCGGCGGGGGGGCCGGCCCGGGTCGTGATGGAGGGGACGGCGCCGCCCAAGGGGCCCAGCGCGCATATCGACGGCTCGCCGTCGTGCGTGGCGCTGCGGCGCGACGGGCGGCTGTGGGGCACGCATCACCGGGTGGGGCTGGCGGCATGGGACGTGGCGACGGGGAGGCGGCTGACGGGGCGGATCGCGGGGGCGCCGGGGCCGAGCTACACGCTGGCGGTGCGTCCGGACGGGAAGGAGGCGGCGGCGGGGTCGAGCCCGCCGGACAACAACGCCGTGATCCGGCGGGTGGACCTGACGACGGGGGAGGCGCTGCCCGTGCTGGAGGGGCACACGCTGCCGACTGCCTGCCTCGCGTACAGCCCGGATGGGAGGCTGCTGGCGTCGGGCGGGCGGGACGGGTTGGTGAAGGTGTGGGCGGGCGACCCGCGGCGTGAGCTGTCTACGCTGAAAGGGTTTGCGCGGACGGTGGTGGGGGTGGCGTTCTCGCCGGACGGCGCGCGGCTGGCGGCGTGCGATCAGGAGGGGCGGGTGCGGGTGTATGACGCGGCCAAGGGGGTGGAGATTCTGACGTTCGACATGCAGGGTGAGGCGACGTGTCTGGCGTATGGCCCGGACGGGCGGCACCTGGCGGCGGGGATGGTGGACGGGACGGTGGGTGTGTGGGAGGCGGCGGGCGGGCGGCCGGCGTTCACGCTGCGGGCGCATCACAGGCCGGGGCGGAGGGTGTGGGACGTGGCGTTCAGCCCGGACGGGCGGCGGCTGGCGACGGCGGGGATGGACCTGCGTGTGCGGGTGTGGGACGTGACGGGGCCGCCGGGGGTGTGGCGGACGCGGCTGCCGGCGCCGGCGAAGGGGACGCACTGGCTGGTGGGGGTGGGGCGGGACGGAGCGACGGCGTATCTGCACTCGTTCGATGAGACGGTGCGGCGGGTGGACGTGGCGACGGGCAGGGCGCTCGAGGCGCTGCCGTACAAGCACGCGGAGCCGCTGCGGCTGGTGCTGCCGGCGGACGGTGGGCGGCTGGTGGTGAACGTGGGGCAGCACGGCGGGTGGCACGTGTGGGACGTGGCGGGGCGGCGGGTGGTGAGGACGCACCGGGGTGACGGGTACACGGTGGCGGGGGAGGCGGCGGCGGTGAGCCCGGACGGGAAGTGGCTGGCCATCGGGCAGGATGTCGAGGGGCCTGGGGGGCGGGCCGAGCGGGTGATGCTGTGGGACACGGCGACGGGGCGGGGGCGGACGGTGCTGGAAGGGGGTGTGGGGAAGGGTGGGGTGGCGTTCAGCCCGGACGGGCGGCTGCTGGCGGTCAACGCGGCGGGCGGGGCTATGGTGGTGGTGGAGACGGCGACGGGGGCGGAGGTGTTCCGGCGGGAGGACGGGGCGAAGCAGGGGTGGGCCGTGGCGTTCAGCGGGGACGGGCGGTGGCTGGCGGCGAACCACGGTCCGGGGGGGACGCGGCTGTGGGACACGCGGGGTTGGGTGGGGGCGGGGTGGATGCGGGGCGGGGCGGCGATCGACATGGCGTTCACGCCGGACGGGGCGCGGCTGGCGACGTGTGACGTGGACGGTGCGGTGACGGTGTGGGACCCGGCGGCGGGGCAGATGGCGCTGACGTTCGCGGCGGGGCGGGGTGCGGAGCATTTCAAGCGGGTGTGTTTCAGCGGGGACGGGCGGCGGCTGATGGCGTTCGGGGATGGTGGGGAGGTGACGACGTGGGACGCGGGGGAGTGATACCGTATCGCGTTGATTCGTCGCGTAGGCAGGCTGCCAGCCTGCCGCCGGGCCGCAGGCCCGGCCAGCATGTGCGTCGCCCGGAGGGAACGATTCAACCCGACCCGGTATGAGTGAGTGTCGGGCGGCGCGCGACGGGGTGGGGGAAGCGGCCGATGGGACCGATGGGACCGATGGCGTGTGGACGCCCCGCCGTTTACGGCGTGGCTACAAACCCAAGCCCCGTGAACGGGGTTGAAAGCGGTGGATTAGGTATGATTGATTGCAATATGTACTGTTGTCCGCCACCCCTGCTTCCGGCTTCGAGGGAGGACAGGATGGGGTGGGAGAAGGGGCCGGAAGCAGGGGCCCGGCTCGTCAACAGCCCGAACGCTGACGGTTTGGCGGGTGCCCGGCGGGGCATGCTCGGTTAGCGAGGGGTTGAGGCGGGGGGCGACTGCCCATAAAATGCCGGCGGCAGGGGCCACGCCGTTCCTTGAACCCGAAGTGAGCTCGCCATGCGCCTGGAACGACCCCGGCATCTGCGAGCGTCGTGGTCTTCGCCACCCTGAATTTTGCCCTGGCGGGCTTGTGCCTCTTCTGGGTGCTTTTCTGGTGCCTCGTCATGGTTGTCGCCGCCCATGACCCCGCGCTGCAAGGTGAGAGGCGTGCAAGCACGATGCTTGGGGGCGTCATCCTGTCGCTGCCTGGCGCCTTCGGGCTGGTCGTCTATCTGACCGCCGGCATCGGCCTCGTGAGGCGGGCTGCGTGGGGCTATTACGCTCACCTGGGGGCCGCCTGGCTGGCGGCGCTCACCTGCGTGGGTGCGATCTACACGGCCGTCGCCGTGCCCTATGCGCTGCGGGCGGAGTTCTACGAGGAGTTCTTTCCCGTGCCGGGCCGCGGTTCGGGGCTCAACGGGGGGCGTTCATCTGTGGAGGGCGGAGTTAACGACATCCCGCCCGAGGCCTGGCTCGACCACGAGGACGAGCCGCGGTGGCGTCGGCCAAGCTCCGATCGCTACCGGTCGTAACCGGGCAGGGCGCACGACGGGCCCGTGGGCGGCCGAATGGGTCGTTACGCGGCGAGGGCGATGGGTCTGGGGTGTTTGTGGGGGTGGTGGTCTGGACACGGGGCACCGGCGAGATGGGGGAGGGTTCCGGGCGCGGATTCTCCCTATTGTCAGTATTGGACAGGCGTCCATGCTCCGTCAAGGGGGCTGGCAACATTTCGCGACTCCTGACGTGGGTGGCGTGTGCCGCCATCTGGCATGTGACTTGGCACCCGCCACGGGGCGGTGCGCGAAGTGCGCAGGTGAGCAGGGTGACTCGCGCAGTCGGCGCCGTTCGGTGACACCATGCGTCAAATACCGCCAGAGTCACATGCTCACTCGGGGGCGAGGTGAGCAGGTGAGTCGGCCTCCCGCCTGGGACCATCACGAGCGTTGACGTGTGACAGGTGACTCATGTGCTGCGATGCAGCTGCCTTATTGCGAACAGGTTGCGCGTGCTGAATGCTGAATCACCCGTTAGCCCGCGGGACGGTGACAGGTGACTCGGCGCCCGCCAGGCCTCGCGTCCGCGAACGCAGGGGTGTGGCGCGTCACGTCGGGCTTCGCCCGGCTGACGCCGGGCTCAACCACGACCTACGAGACCAGGGCCGCGGATCGACACGATCATGCATGACCTGGCGCCCGGCGGGGCCTCGCGTCCGTCGGAGACGCCCACAGGCGGCCATCGGCACGCGGGGGCGCTCACACGCCTCAACCGATTTCATTGCAGGGGGGTGTCTGGGGGTGTGCAATGCAATGCAATTCGCCCCGGCGGCGACTCCTTCCGTCCGGTTCCCGTTGCCGGGCTGGCCGCGCCGGAGGTGGCGAGACGCGGGCCGGGGCGGTATCATCTTCGGGGACGCCCGGAGCCAACCCATGCTCACACGACGCGACCTCTTCGGGCACCTCGGCACCGGCCTGTCCGGCGTGGCCCTGGCCGCGCTCCTCGCGGAGGGGGCCGAGCCGATCAGGCCACGCATCCGACCCGCCGCCCCGCTGGAGGCCCGGCCGCCGCACTTCAAGACGAGGGCGAAGCGCGTCCTGCAGATCTTCTGCTCCGGCGCGTGCAGCCAGCTCGACACGTTCGACTACAAGCCGGCGCTGATCAAGTACGACGGCAAGCCGCTTCCCGGCGGGGAGGTGGTGACGTTCCAGGGGGCGAACGGGGCCGTCGCCCGCAGCCCGTATGCGTTCAGGCCGCGCGGCGAATGTGGCAAGATGACGAGCGACCTGCTGCCACTGATCGGCGCCAGGGCGGACCAGTTGTGCTTCATCCACTCGCTGACGGCGAAGGCGAACACGCACGGGCCGGCCGAGTCGCAGATGAACACGGGGTTCACGCTGGAGGGGTACCCGAGCCTCGGGGCGTGGGTGAGCTATGCCCTGGGGTCGGAGTGCCGCGACCTGCCGGCGTTCGTGGCGATCCCGGACCCGCGTGGCGTGCCGCAGATCGGGCCGGCGAACTGGTCGGCGGCGTTCCTGCCGGCGGTGTTCCAGGGCACGTCGTTCAACGCGGGCAGCCCGATCAAGAACCTCGCGCCGCCGAAAGACCCCGCGGAGAAGGACACGCTGGCGTTCCTGAAGACGCTGAACGACAGGCACCGCGAGCGGAGCCCCGGCGAGGGCGTCCTCGACGCCCGCATCGCGGCGTATGAGCTGGCGGCGAGGATGCAGCTCTCGGCGCCCGGCGTCAGCGACCTGACGAAGGAGAGCCGGGCGGTGCAGGCGCTGTACGGCTGCGATGACCCGGACAGGGACCGGGCCGGGTTCGCGCGGAATTGCCTGCTGGCGCGGCGTCTGCTGGAGAAGGGCGTGCGGTTCGTGCAGGTGTTCAACGGGGCGTACGCGATGGGCGAGGGCGTCGGCAACTGGGACGGGCACCGCCAGCTCAAGAAGGACTATGACCGCCACGGCCCGATCCTCGACCGGCCCGTCGCGGCGCTGCTGAAGGACATGAAGGCGCGCGGCCTGCTCGACGACACGCTGGTCGTGTGGTCCACGGAGTTCGGGCGGATGCCGACGTTCCAGAAGGGGGCGCAGGGCCGCGACCACAACCCGAAGGGGTTCACGGCGTGGCTGGCCGGGGCGGGCGTCAAGGCGCCGTTCAGCCACGGGGCGACGGACGAATTCGGGCACAAGGCCGTGGAGAAGGTGGCGACGATCTACGACTTCCACGCGACGATCCTGCACCTGCTGGGCCTGGATCACGAGCGGCTGAGCGTGTACCACAACGGCATCGAGCGCCGCCTGACGGACGTGCACGGGCACGTCATCCGCGACGTGCTGGCGTGAAGGCGGGCGGTCTCCAGGCCATCACCTGCCGAAGCCGGAGGAGATGGCGCCCATCATCGGCCCCTGGCCGAAATTCAGCGTGTTCTGGTTCTGCCGCACCCAGGCCACGAAGTTCTCGACGTACTTACCCTTGCCCACCTCGTAGAGGAACTGACACAGCAGCAGTAGCGCCATGTTGCCGCAGTTCCCGACGATGCCGTCCACCTCCGGCTCGGTCTTCGCGGGCAGGAAGCTGTACAGGTACTTCACGCCGGGCGAGTGGGGGCCGAGGTCCGAGCGGCCCACCAGGGAGGCCGCCAGATCGCCGAAGGCGCCGGCCTGCTCGTCGGTGACGTTGATCTCGTAGCTGACCGCCGTCGGGTCGTTGATCATGGCCGTGTCGTCGTACCACAGGCCCTGGACGGTGATCGCGTTGCCGTACACCTGCTGCATGAGGCCGGCGAGCAGGTACGAGTTCGGGTTGAACCCGACGACCTGCGTCAGGCGTCCGCCGCGGCGCACGAGGAGGGCCGTGTGGCCGTTCTTGAAGTACCCCACCGCCGCCTTGGGCGACCAGACGCTGAAGGTGGACCAGAGGCGGCTCAGGTTGCTCACGCCGTAGCCGGGCTGCTCGTCGCCGGTCTTCCTCGGCTGGTGACGCAGCCACCCTTGCCAGCTGGACACGCCCACCAGCCCGACGGCGTGGTCGTTGCTGTTGCCGTTATCCTGCAAGACGGCCATGCTCACCCCCGGCCAGAGTTGAAGGGCTACCAATCAACAGATAAGGGGATCAAGGGCGGGAGGCCAGCCCCGCCGATCACAGGGTCACGCCCAGGCCCGGGCTCTCCGGCACGAACAGGCGGTCCGCCGAGTACCGCAGGGGCGTCGCCGTCAGCGGACGCTCGAAGTACAGCGGGCCGATCAGGTCGCCGGGGAATCGCTCGCACACGATGTTCGGGCACGACACGGCGGCGTGGGCCATCGCCGCCGTCGCCACCTCGCGCTCCAGGTTGCTGCCGATGGTGCAGACGACGCCCGCCGCCTCCGCCATCGCGGCGAGGTTCAGGAGCGCCCGGATGCCGCCGTGCTTGCCGGGGTACAGGCTCAGCACGTCGGCGGCGCGGTGCGTCAGGATGTCCATCACGTCCTGCGACGTGAACGCGCTCTCGTCGGCCATGATGGGGATGCCGCAGCGCGAACGCACCTCGGCCATCGCCCGGTGGTCGCCGCGCCTTGTGGGCTGCTCGAACAGGGCCACGCCGCACGCCTCGAACTGCCTGGCCGCCCACACGGCCTGATCGACGGTGTAGCCGCCGTTGGCGTCCACGGTCAGCATGACCGCCGGGCCGACGGCGTCGCGCACGGCCCGCAGGCGCTCGGCGTCGGCCTGGGGATTCTGGCCGACCTTGACCTTGACCGTGCGCCAGCCCTTCGCGGCCATCGCCCGCGCCCGCTCGGCGGCGACGTTGGGCGACTCCTTGCCGACGACGAACTTGAGGCGGATGCCCGGGTCGCCGCCGATGACGAATTGCATCTTCGCCTGCGCCGACGGGCGGTCGCGTCCGCCGAGGAGCTTGTACACCGGCACGCCGAGCGTCTGGCCCTGGAGGTCGAGCAGGGCCATCTCCAGGGCGGCGCGTGCGAAGCTGTTGCCGAAGGCGGCCCGCTCCAATCGGCGGAAGATCCATTCGCTGTCGAAGGGGTCGGCGCCGACGACGAGGGGGGCGAGCGTCTCACGGATGAGGGCGATGGTCCCCGTCTGCGTCTCGCCGCTCCACACGCTGGTGACGCTGGCCTCGCCCAGCCCGACGCGGCCCGCCTCGTCGGCGACGCGCACCAGGACGTAGTTGCCGACGACGTGCTCGCCGAGGGAGGAGACGATGGCGATCTCGGGCCGGATGCGGCCCGAGACCGGCTCAGCGGATACCACCGTGATCGGCACGCTGTCACTCCTCGCCGGCCTGGTTCCGGAGGCGGCGTCTGATACGCATCCAGATCTCGGCCATGATGGCGCCGGGGATCGACCTGCTGTCGCGGCGCATCCGGTGCGTCAGAGGCCGCGTCCCGGTAGAGAGTAGGGCTTCGCGTGCCTCGTGGCACTGCTCGAACTTGGCCGAGCAGGCCCGCTCCATGAGCGCCCAGTGCCGCCAGGTGCCGACGGGGATCTCCTCGCCGCCGTAGGTGACCGTCGGCCCGTACTCGACGGCCTGCCCCACCGCCCGCGCCCGCCCGCCGGCGAGCATCGCCACCTCGCGCCGCGCCGCGGGGTCGGTGAACTTGAGCCCCTGCCAGAAGCCCTCGACGGAGGCGTACCCCTCGCCGTCGAGGGTGAACGGCGTCGCCGCGAAGTTGGAGATGAGGGCGTGGGCGGGGTCCTTGACGGTGCTGGCGATATTGATCGGCTCGTTGCAGGCGTCCTCCTTCGCGCCGATGTCGAAGAGGGCGACGCCGGTGCCGCTGGTGGCGTGGACGTGCAGGACGTGCCCGCCCAATTCGCCCTTCCAGGTGGTGAGGTGTTCTTCCTCCGCCGGATTCTCCGGGGCGAGGATCAACTGACCGCTCTTGAGGATGGCCTTCATCGTCGTGCCTCCGTCGTGTATCGTTGACCGAGATACGCGGCGTCGGCGTGGGCGTGACAGGAGGATGGCCAGGGGGCATGTCGGGCTCGTAGACGAAGACCCCCGAGGTCAGAGACAAAGACATGGCGATATCTGACTTCCACGCTTCGACAATCGTCAAAGTGCGGGCGTATTTCGGCTTCAGTGAGTTCGCCTGCGACCCCGACGAGATCACGAAGGCCCTTGGTGTTGTGCCTGACGAGGTCGGGCGGAAGGGGGCGATCCGAGCGGTCATGGGCGACCGAGAATTCCCCTGGCTCTGGAACGATTGGTCGCTACTGAGCCGGACGGAGTCGAAGGATGTCAACGACCACCTGCGGGAGCTGCTCACCAGGGTCGAGGGGATCGCGTGCCGCATTCGGGACGAGTTTGGGCAGTCGTCGTTCAGCGTCCTCTGGAAGGGCAACTACCTTTACGCGGGGAGCGGCCCGTTCTACGAGGCGGACGTGATCGCCGGCATCGCGGCTCTCGGCGCGATGCTGTGGCAAGACATCTATCAGGTGGACCAGGAGGACGGCCACGAGCAGGCCGAGAGGCAACCGACGGAGCAGTAAGGCGCTCCACCCCCAGCAGGTCGAACACCGCTCCGGGGCCTGTGGCCCTTGCCCGCGCCCGTGGGACCGGGGTATCATCCCTTCATCACCCCACGGAAGGCCACGCCATGCGCACCCTCCTCCTCGCGCTCTCCGTGCTGTCCCTGGGTTTCGCGCCGGCGCCGTTCCTGTCCCGCAAGCCGGAGCCCGTCTCGCTCACCGGCGAGTACGTCCTCTACTTCCACAACACTCGGGAAGACGGCCCCCCCGTGGCGCGGTTCGCCATCCGCATGTCGGGCGGCGAGACGTTCACCATCGCCGGCGTCGGCCAGAGCTGGACCGGCGAGGGGCGGTGCGCGGCGGGGCGCGGGCATTACGACTGGGTGTTCACGGACGGGCGCCGCGGGCGGACCACCTTCACCCTCACGCCCGAGGGCGGGATCGCCGGCCACGTCGTCGGCGGCGACATCGATTGGCGCTACGTCGCCCGGCGCGTCACCCCGCCGGGTAGGTGACACGGGCATACGCAAGGCCAGACGGCTTTGCCGAGGGTCATCACGGGTGTGGAATCGAGGGGCTCATGGCCGACGGAGAGAACGACATCTCGGGCTTCCTCGCGTGGGACGAGGATCTGCCGCGCCTGCGCTGGGATCTCGTCAATTCGTGGGTCGAGTCACGGGAGGCCCACTCGAGGTGGGCGGCATGGGACGTGGCGTGCGGGGGTTGGCTTCGGGCGCTCGCGGCCGCCCTCAACGGCGATTACCATGTCATCGAGTCCGATCACTTCCGGTTGTTGGCCGCGAAGGCCGATGGGCACGGGGACGTGCTGCTCCGGCACGCCGAGTCCTGCCGGACGCGGTTGCTCACGGGCCTGGGCGGGGTGGCGAGCTTCGAGGGGGCCGGCGACAGGACGGCCGTGGTGGCACTGCGGACGCATGCCGACTATTACCAGTACATCTCGCCGTTCTACCCGGAAGGGCAACACGGCGGGTCGGCCGGCGTCCACATCCGCGAAGGGTTGCCCCACGTCGCGCTTTGCGGGACGCAGCTGTGGGCGCTGGAGAACACCCTCGCCCACGAGCTGACGCACGCCTCCCTCCATCACCTGACCATGCCCCAGTGGCTGGAGGAGGGCCTCGCCCAGATGTTCGAGCACGACATGACGGGCCGCCTCCTGTTGGAGGTGGATGAGGAGATGGCGGCCCGGCACAAGAGGTACTGGGGCAAGCGCGGCATGGACGGGTTCTGGCGCGGCGAATCGTTCTCCCGCCCCGGCAAGGTCCAGGAGCTGAGCTACCAGTTGGCCGAGATCCTCGTCCGCCTGCTGGTCGAGGATGCGAAGCCGGGCTGGTTCGGCTGGGGCCGGGGGCGGCAGGGGCAGTTCTTCGCGTTCCTCCGCTCGGCGGGCGCGGGGGATTGCGGTGAGGCCGCCTGCCGGGAGCACCTCGGTTGCCCCCTCCGTGATCTCGCCGCCCGGTTCCTCGGGCCGAGTGCTTCGCCCCCCGGCCCGTGAGCGATCAATACGTCGCCCGGCCCCCGGACAGGTCGAACACCGCGCCGGTCGAGAACGAGCAGTCGCGCGAGCACAGCCACGCCACAAGTGCCGCGGCCTCCTCCTGCCGGCCGAAGCGGCCCATCGGGATGCGCGACAGCATGTACTGGATGTGTGACTCGCTCATCTGCTTGAGGATGTCCGACTCGATCACCGCCGGCGTGACGCAGTTCGCCACCACCCCCGTCTTCGCCAGCTCCTTGCCCAGCGACTTCGTGAAGCCGATCACGCCGGCCTTGGCGGCGCTGTAGTGGGCGGCGTTCGGGTTGCCCTCCTTGCCGGCGATGCTCGCGATGTTCACCACACGGCCGTAGCCGCCGGCGATCAGCCTGGGAACCACGGCCTTGCAGCACAGGAAGACACCCGTCAGGTCGATGTCCACGACCTGCTTCCACTCCTCGACGCTCAGCTCCCAGCTCGGGCGGTTCGCGCCGGCGATGCCGGCGTTGTTCACCAGGATCTGCACGCCACCCAGGGCCTCCGCCGTCGCGTCGGCGGCACCGCGGACGGCGTCCCAATCCGTGATGTCCACGGGGAAGCCGGGCATCCCCAGCTCGCGCCCGGCGGCGGCGAGGGCGTCGGCGTCGCGGTCCCACAACGCCACCTTCGCGCCCCCGGCGATCAGCCGTGTGGCGATGGCGTGGCCGATGCCCCGCGCCGCCCCGGTGACGATGGCGTGCTGTCCGGCGAAGTCGTAGGTCGGCATGCGATCGCACTCATGGGACAACCGGGGGGCAAGGGCACAGGGTATGCATAGCGGCTACATACCCAGGGCGTCCCATCCACCGCCGGCGTCTTCCGTCCATGTGTTCGAACCGCGGCCCGTGTCAGGCCGCGGAGGGCGAAGCCGACCTTGCCGTCGGGACGTTTTGCGCTTCGCGTTGAGCGCCGCAGGGGAATCCTGGGTGGGCGATCAGCGCTGACATGACCTGTAGGTGACCACGGGCCAGCCGTGCCACTCCTTCGGGAGGGCGTTCGCGGGGGGCGAGTCCTCGACATAGACCAAAAGGACACGCTCGTCGTTGTGGCGGCCCCAGGTCGAGGCGACGTACCACGGGCAGTCCAGGAGGTGCCCATGGAGGGTTTGTCTGGCTTGCTCGATATCAGGCATGATTCAGCCCCCCCAGACAAATGCGACGAAGTCGCCTCTCCCCCTGCCGTGATCACATCTCACAGCCGCACAACTCTAGCTCACTCGTGGGGCCGCCGCCTGTTCGTGAGGGGGATGCCCAACCTCATTGTATGCCTCAAGCCCACCGATGGCTTCAATATCGGAAGATGGCATCGAACGTCAGCCGGTAGTTGTTGAGCGACTTCTCCGACGAGACGGGGATCTCGAGGGCCGCACCCAGGAAGACGTGCTCGCTGAAGCGGTAGCGGAGGCCCGCGGCCATCGACACGTAGTTCGAGCCGGTGCGCGTCGAGGAGCCGAAGTTGATCAGGTCGGCGCCCTCGGTCCCGAAGTTCCCGTTCGACCCCGTCGAGGTGTAGTGAATCCAGTTCAGCTCGATGAGCGGGAAGAAGGTGTTGGCGTTGGCGATGTTCCAGTCGAGGTGCAGCGTGGTGTATAGGAAGTCGGTGCGGTCGTCGTCGATGGCCAGCGAGTAGCCCAGGTTGCCGACGAAGTTCAGCGAGCCGTAGCCGCCGGGGAGCCGTCCGAACGTCTGGCCGTAGCTGACGTAGGGGACGAGGCTGGCGGTGCCGGTGTCCTGGTAGGCGTTCTTGCTGCCGACGGGCAGGTCGAACATCAGGCCGACGGCGGCGGCGCTGCCGGTCTCGGGGTTGCGGAGGAAGGTGTACTTCGGGCTGATCTTGACGGCGGCGAACCCGGTCCCGTCGTTGCCCCCGACCTTGTTCTCGGGGTTGAACGACATGAAGCCCAGCTCGTGGATCACGAGAGAGAAGCGGTCGGTGAACGCGATCCGCGCCTGCGTGCCGAAGAACCACGCGTTGCCGCCGCCGAAGACGCTCGAGCCGGGGATGCTCTGGTACATCAGGATCGGGCGTAGCTCGGTCAGGGCACGCGGGTCCTCGGCGTAGAAAGGCATCGTGACGGGGGAGATCAGGCCGGGCACGCAGTTGTCGCTGGCCCAGGTCGCGCCGGCGCCGCTGCCCCCGCCACCCCAGTTGAAGAGATTACCGCACTTCTCCCAGAAGGAGGGGCCGACGGGCTTGTCGATGGCCGCGTTGGGCATCAGGTCGGTGGCGAAGCCGGGGTCGCTCGGCCCGGCGGGCGGGGGCGGGTCGGGGGGGCCGTACCGCGCCGGGGGTGGGGGCGTCGTCACGACCTCGGCGTGGCGGCTGCCGGGCGGGGCGGACAGGTCGGCGGCGGCGGGGTGGGTCGGGAGCGGCATGCCGAGGGTCGCGACGACCGGCTGGATCGGGGCCGTGGGGTACGGCGTCGGCACGTCGGTGGTGTAGCCGGACGCCCGCACCACGGCCCGGGGCCGCTGCATCTCCGCCGGCCGGGTGAGGGCGACGGGGCGTCCGATGGTGGCGACAGGCGCCTGGGCCGGGGCGAATGCGGGGGCGGCGGCCAGGGCGAGTGCGGCGAGCCATCTCATCCGTGAGAGTGTCATGGTCGTATCCCTCGAACGCACCGGCGGCGCGGCAGGCAATCCTTGCCACACTCCTGTTTCGACGGGGTGGCCCCTTCCCCTGCACACCGGCGGGCCGTATCGATGGCTGGGGGGGGGCGGCGGGCCGTCAGAGCCCGCACCGCTTACCCCACCCCCCCAGGAGCCGCCATGCGCACACGCCTTCTCATCGCCCTGGTCGCCGTAGTGGTGCTGTCCGCCGGCCTGTGTTCGGCCTGGTGGGCCGACGGGCACGCCGCCCTGGCCGAGGCCGCCGTGTCGGCGCTGCCGGACGAGATGCCGAAATTCTTCCGTGCCGGGGCGAAGGCCATCGGCCACTACTCCGGCGACCCGGACCGCTGGAAGAACCGTGACTGCAAGCACCTCAAGGCGGCGGAGTCGCCGGACCACTTCATCGACCTCGAAGACTATCAGGGCGAGGAGCTGCCCGCCGACCGCTGGAAGGCCATCGCGCTATTGCAGAAGCTGAAGCAATCCCCGGAGAAGGCCGGCTTCCTCCCCTACGCGATCATGGAGAACTACGACCGCCTGAGCTGCGCCTTCTACGACCATCGGAAGGACAAGGACAACGCGGCCATCCACGCGAAGTGCCTGGTGTACGCGGGTATCCTGTCGCATCTCACGGGCGATTGCGCCATGCCGCTGCACACCACGCGCGACTACGACGGCAAGAAGGGGCCGGACGGCAAGATGGTGCAGAAGGGCATCCACGCGAAGATCGACGCCTTCCCGGAGAAGCAGGGGCTGACGGCGGAGGAGATGTCGCGCGGGCTGAAGGCGAAGAAGATCGACGACGTGTGGAAGCACGTGCTGGAGCGGGTGAAGGAGTCCCACGGGCACATCGGGAAGTGCTACGAGATGGACAAGGCGGGGGCGTTCACGAAGCCGACGAAGGAGAGCCGGGCGTTCGTCCTGGAACGGTGCCGCGCGGGCGCGCAATTCACGATGGACCTGTGGTATACGGCGTGGCTGCGGAGCGAGAAGATGCCGCCGCACTGGTGAGGAAGGCGCCTTGGTCCTGCCGACGCGGGCGGATATCGAGTGGCGGAAGGTCGATTTGCTCATGGCCCTCATATCACTGGTATGCCTGGTGCTGCCTCCGCCTGTTGCTGGCGAACTCCTCCACGGTGCCGCGCGTCACCACCTCGATCAGCGTCGCCTCCTTGTCGCCGTGCTTGCGCAGCAGCCGCCCCAGACGCTGCACGTGCTCCGCCACCGTGGACGTGCCCGACAGCACGATGCCGACGCTCGCCGCCGGCACGTCCACGCCCTCGTTCAGCACGCGGCTCGTGACCACGCAGTTGTACAGCCCCGTCAGGAAGCCGTCGAGGATGTGCTTGCGCTCCTTCGTCTTCGTCTGGTGCGTGATCGCCGGGACCAGGAACCGCCGCGAGATCTCGTACACCGTGGCGTTGTCGTAGGTGAACACCAGCACGCGCTCCCGCGCGTGCATGTCGAGCAACTGCTCCAGCAGGTGCAGCTTGGCCGGCGCCGCCAGGGCGATCTTCCGCTGGAGCTGGAACGCCTCGAACGCCGCCCTGCCCTCGCGGCTCTTGGTGGACTCGAAGATGAACCGCTGCCAGCCGCCCTGAGACCCGAGGCTGAGGCCCTTCATCTGGCAGAAGTGCCGGTAGTGGTCGCGGGCCGCCTGGTACTGCGCCGCCTCCTCCTGCGTCAGCTCCACGTACAGCCTCTCGGTGCGGTAGCTGGCCAGGAACTGCCCCGTTAATTCGGTGATTTCTCGACGATACACGATGGGGCCGATCAGTGATTCGAGCATCACCTCCGCCCCGTCGGCCCGCTCCGGCGTCGCCGTCAGACCCAGCCGGAACGGCGCCAGCGCGCCGATGGCCGCCATCGAGTACGTTGCGCCTGGGAGGTGATGGCACTCGTCGAACACCACGAGGCCGAACTTGTTGGCCCACCGCTCCATGTGGATGTGCGCCGAGTCATACGTCGTCACCGTGAGGGGCTGCACGTCGTGGCTGCCGCCGCCCATGAGGCCGATGGGCACGTCGAACGCCAGGTGCATCTCGCGGTACCACTGCGCCATCAGATCGATGGTCGGCGTGACGACGAGGGCGGGCCGCCCGACGGCCTGGATGGCGAGCATGGCCACGAAGGTCTTGCCCGTGCCCGTCGGGAGGACGACGACGCCGCGGCTGCCGGTTCGCTGCCAGGTGGCGACGGCGTCGCGCTGGTGGGGGAACGGGTCGCGGGAGATGCGGAGCGGCCAGGCGGCGGGCTTCCAGCCGCGGGCCTCGTCGATGTAGGCCAGGCCTTGCTCGCGGAGGTGTTCGACGATGGCGCGGTAGGCCCGGCCCTCGGCGCGATGGCTGTCGGTGCGGGGGTCGTGGCGAACGCCGGGGAGGGTGAGCAGCAATTCGGGCGAGGCCCCCGTCAGGACGACGGTGCCCTCGTGGTACGCCAGGTGGATCGCCTCATCGCTCATACGGGGGATGATGGCAGAACAGCCCGTCACGGTCCAGCCTGGAAGGGCGATCAGGCGTGGTCAGGGCGGCGCGGGCAGGCGGGCGGCCCAGGCGGCGGGCGACAGGTCGTTGATGCCCCCGGCCTCGTCCATCTCCATCCCCGTAAGCCCCTCCACCCACCGGCGGACCCCCTCGACGCCGCCCCCCGCCGGCGTCGGCGCGGCCCACAGGCGGGCCACCTTATCGAGGCCGCAGGTGGCGAGCAGCCCCCCGTCCTGGCTGACGGCCACGTCGATGATGCGGTCCGCGTGCCGAAGCGGCGGGCCGACTCCGCGCGAGGTGTCGGCGTGCCACAGCCGCGCCGTCCCGTTTTCGATGCCCGTGATCACGAGCCGGCCCGACGGGAGGTACTTCATGACGGCGATCACGCTCCGGTGCGGCATCGGCGGCCCCGACGCCCGCCACCCGTCCAGCTCACGACGCTGCGCGAACGGCTCCGCCCCGCCCATGACCACCGACTTGCCGTCGGGGGCGACGGCCAGCCGGCCCGCGGCGCTGTCGTGCTTCCGCGTCTCTCCGACCTGCACGCCCGTGGCCAGATCCCAGAGGCGGGTCTCCTTGCCGCTGGCAGTCAGCAGACGCCCCTGGCCGGGGACGAGAGCCACCCCCGTGAGTGCTCCCACAAGGGCGAGTCGCCGCGTCAGCGCCATTCTCGATGGACCTGCGCGTCCGCGTCGGTCAGGCCGAAGCCGAAGGTGGACAACAAGGCCCTGGCCGCCTCCTCCCTCGCCGACGCGAAGAAGCTCCTCAAGAAGGGGATGAAGGAGAAGGCGAAGGAGCGGATCGAGGAGGTGGCCAAGGACTTCCCCGAGACGGAGGCGGGTGTCGAGGCCAAGGAGCTGCTGGAGAAGCTGAAGAAGTGACGGGCCGGCGTCACCAGCGCCGCTTGCCCGCCGCGAGCATCTCAGCCACCTCCTTGCGGGTCGCCTCACCGCGTGCCTCGCCGCGGAGCATCGTCGCCAGCTCCTCCAGGCGGCCGTCGTCCTCCAGGAGGGTGATCTGTGTCGTCGTCCGGCCTGCCTTCTTCAGTTTGCGGATCGTCCAGTGATTCTTCGCGTAGCTGGCCACCGGCGCCAGGTGTGTGACGCAGATGACCTGGTGCGTCCGCCCCAGCGCCGCCAGCTTGTCGCCCAGCACGTCGCCGAGACGCGCCCCGACGTTGGCGTCGATCTCGTCGAAGACGAGGGTGGCCGCCCCGCCGTGGCCGGCCAGCACCGTCTTCAGGGCCAGCATGGTCCGCGACAGCTCGCCGCCGGACGCCACCTTCCGGAGGGGCCGGGCCGGCTCGCCGGGGTTGGCGGCCAGGGTCAGCTCCAGCGTATCAAGCCCCGCCGCCGGCACGTCGCCGCGCACGGGATCGGACCCTGGATCAACGGGCGACAGCTCGGCACCCAGCTTGGCGTCGGCCATACCGAGGTCGGCGAGCTGCTTCTGCACCTCGCCGGCGAATTTTCTGGCCGCCTTCTGCCGCTGCCGGGTCAGCTCCTTCGCCGTCTCCTTGAGTTTGGCGAACAGCCTGCCCAACTCGCCCTCCAGGCCGTCGAGGTCGTCCTCCTCGCCCTGCAGCTTCGCCTCCTGCTCGTCGAGCGTGAGGCGGTACAGGATCAGGTCATCGGCCGATCTGCGGTACTTCGATTCGAGCTTCTTCAGGAGCTGCAAACGTCCCTCGACCTCGCCGAGCCTCTCGGGGTCGGCCTCCCAGCGCTCGCCGAGGCGGCGCAGCTCGTTGGCCGAGTCCCGGACCTGGCCCATGAGCGCCTCGAGCTGCGTCGCCAGGGCCTGTACCTCGGGGCCCATCTCGGCCCAGCGCTCGGCGTCGCGCAGCACCTTGCCGAGCCGGTCACTGGCCGACCCCTCGTCCTCGTACAACGCGGCGAACCCCGACTGGGCGAACGCCTGCAGCTCCTGGGCATTCGCCAGCCGGTCGCGCTCGCGGGCCAGCTCCTCCTTCTCGCCCGGCTCCAGCTTCGCGGCGTCCAGCTCCTCACGCTCGAACTTCACCAGCGCCAGCTCCCTCTGCCGCTGCGTGCGGGCCGCCGCCAGCTCCTGATATCTCCTCCGCGCCTCGCGCAGCTTGCCGGCGGCCTCCTCGTACGCCGCCCGCGCCGCGTGGAGACCGGCGTAATCATCGAGCAGTTCGAGCTGGCGGGCCGGCTCCAGCAGGGTGGCGGTCTCGCGCTGGCCGTGGATGTCCACGAGGAGGGAGCCGACCTGCTTGAGGGTGCCGATGGCGACGGGCTGGTCGTTGATGTACGCCTGGCTGCGGCCGGAGCGATTCAGCCGACGGCCCAGGATGACCTCGTCTTCGATCTCGGCATCCAGCACCGTGGCGACGGCACGGCGGGCGTTGTCATCCACGTCGAAGCGTCCGGTGACCCGCAGCTCGTCGGCGCCGGCGCGGAGCAGGTCGGCGCTGCCCCTCTCGCCGAGTAACAACCCCAGCGCGCCCAGGAGGAGGGACTTGCCGGCGCCGGTCTCGCCGGTCCAGGCGCAGAAGCCGGGCTCGAGCTCGACGCGGACGTCCTCGATGAGGGCGAGGTTCTGGACGGACAGCTCACGGAGCATCGCGGCACGGCCTCTGACGCTGATTGTCACCCGCCACCATCGTACCGGCACGCCCCCGCCCGGAAAAGCCAGGGAGGAAAAGGAAGAATGTGTCCACGGATCGCACGGATCAAACGGATCAAGCAGCAGGCGGAAGGCGGCATCGCCTCCTGCCCGGTTCTTGTCTTGGCTGTTATCCGTTTGATCCGTGCGATCCGTGGACACCTCTTCTACGCTCACATGCCGGTCCACCGGGGCGGGCGTTTCTGGAGGAATGCCCCCATGCCCTCCTGGGCGTCGGCCTTGCAGGCGTTCGCCGTCATCACCTCCACTGCCACGCCATAGGCGTCCTCCTCGCTGAGCGCGAGCTGCCGGTAGAACGCCTCCTTGCCCATCCGCACCGTCAGCGGGCTCGCCTCCAGGATCGGACGCGCCAGCCCCATCACGGCGTCGTCGAGCTGGTTGACCTCGACGACGCGGTTCACGAGGCCCCAGGCCAACGCCTGCTGGGCCGAGATCGGCTGGCCGGTCAGCAGCATCTCCATCGCCGGCTTCGCCGGCACGGCGCGGACGAGTGGCACCAGCGGGGTGGTGCAGAACAGGCCGATCTTGACGCCCGGCGTCGCGAAGGTGGCGGTGTCCGCGGCCACGGCGAGGTCGCACGCGGCCACGAGCTGGCACCCGGCGGCGAACGCCGGGCCGTGGACGCGCGCGATCACCGGCTGCGGCAGGCGGCGCAGCCCGAGCATGACCTTCGAACACAGGGCGAACAGTGAGCGGTATTCCGCCTCGGTGCGGCCCGTCATCTCGCTCAGGTCGTGGCCGCTGCTGAACACCGGGCCGTTGCCTCCGAGGATCACGACCCGCGCCGAGGCGTCGTGGGCGAGGCGTGTCAGCGTCTCATCGAGGGCCTGGAGCAGGGAGGTTGAGAGGGCGTTGCGTTTCGTGGGGCGGTCGAGCGTCAGGCGGGCGACGCCGGACTCGATGGACAGGGTCAGGTCGGCCACGGCTGGCGTCCTCCGGCGGGCGGGTGGTTGCTTCCGGCCCTCCGGCGCGGTAGCGTGATGGTGGCATCCGGCGAGCCCCGACGCTCCGCCACGAGGAGGCGCACATGGCCGAGGCCCAGGGCAAGGTATTCTATCACCGCGAAGGCGACGCGGTCACGCTGCGCGTCCAGGGCAAGGGCGTCATGGCCCACGGCCACCCCGTGCGCAAGCTCGTCGAGGGCCTCATCGCCGGCGGCGTGTCCTCCGTCCGCGCCGACCTCCGCGCCTGCACCTACATGGACAGCACCTTCATCGGTACCCTCCTCTCGATCAACAAGGCATTGCTGGCCAGGGGCCACGGGCCGCTCTCCGTCCTCATGCCCTCCGACGCCTGCGCCAGGATCCTCCAGCAGATGGGAATCGACGGCATGCTGCCCCAGAAGGCCGGCGACGCCCCGGCGGGCGAGTGGCACGAGATCGCCAGCGGCCCGGCGGACGCGCCGGAGGCCCGGCGCAACATCCTCGAGGCGCACGAGGTTCTGGCGGCCCTGCCGGGGCCCGCCGGCAAGCAGTTCGAGGCCGTCATGCGCTGCCTCGCCCAGGCCGAGAAGGCCCCACCCAAGTCCGAGTGAATCTCGGCAAACTCTCCCCCTCCTCCCCGCCTTCCAAAACCCGGCACGAGGCGGCGCGCGGGGGGGAGGGCGTCACGGGGCTCATGGACACGACCGGGCGGGCCGACCCCTCGATGCTGAAGAAGTACGGGAAGCTGATGCAGGGTAAGGAGTGACGATGCCGGCGGAGATCCTGGCGGCGGGCGAGGTGTTGTGGGACATGCTGCCCACGGGCCGCGCCCTGGGCGGAGCGCCGTGCAACTTCGTGTTCCACTGCAAGCAGCTCGGGCATCAGGCGGCCATCATCAGCCGCGTCGGCGCCGACGACCTCGGCCGCGATGCGCGGGCCGAGCTGAAAGCGGCGGGCCTGGATGACACGCTCATCCAGGATGACCCCGTCCACCCCACCGGCACCGTGGACGTGACGCTTTCGGACGGCCAGCCGAGTTACGTCATCCGCGAGGGCGTGGCCTGGGACCACCTGGCGTGCCCGCCGGAGGCGGAGGCGGCGCTGGCACACGCGCTGGTGTTCTGCTTCGGGACGCTGATGCAGCGGCACGAGGCGTCGCGTGCCGCCGTGCAGCACCTGGCGCGGCTGGCGGCGCAGCAGATGATCGTCGTCTGCGACATCAACCTGCGGCAGCACTACCACTCGCCGGAGGTCATCGAGTCGTCGCTGGCGTTGAGCCAGTGGGCGAAGCTGAACGACGAGGAGCTGGAGGTCCTGCGGACGACGTTCGGCCTGCGTGGCGGCACGGACGCGGAGCGCGTGGCGTCCCTGCGGAAGCGGTTCAACCTGGAGCTGGTGGCGCTGACACGCGGGGCGCGCGGCTGCTACGTGCAGACGGACGACGACGACGTGACCCTGGCCGGCGAGCGTGTCGAGGTGATCGACACGGTGGGCGCGGGCGACGCCTTCACGGCGGGGCTGGTGTGCGGCGTGCTGGAGGGCATGGAGGTCGCGGACGCCGCCCGGCTGGCGAACCGACTGGCTGGCCGGGTGGCGGCGTCGCGCGGCGGGATGCCGAGGGTCGAGCGACCTTGATCACATGTAACCGGATCGCCGGGGTCGGGGATTGGACGGAAGTGTGCCAGTGGGCTGGGTAGAGGTCGGACCATTGCATTGCATTGCAGACCTCCTCACACCCCCCTGCAATGCAAATTCTCCCCCGGAGTCACCTGCCCACTCCGCCGAGTCACCTGCCCACTCCCTCGCCGTTTGGCCAGGTGACTCGGCGCTGACTGACGCTGTGAGTCACGGGCCAGCGCCGGGTGCGCGAGTCACATGGCCTCTCGCTACCCGACCCACTTCGCGCTCACCCCTGGCAAGAGGATCGGGCGAACCGGACGAGCCTCTTGAGATTATGTGTACAGGCATGGCGCAACCCTTTCTAAGCCTAAAGCTTGCGCACTTCAACCACGCCTTGACAACTACTGATCCTGAGTGCTCTACGACAAGGCGCACCCAGGATGCGGACTCTACGTCCACATCCCGTCTCGCCTCCCTGCCCGTTCCCTCGTATCGTGGACTTCACCTTTCTCGCGCCGCCTGGGAATAAAATGGCGGCGCCGCGGCTCATGCCTTCAGAGGGAACGCGCCACGATGGGCAGCCCGTCCAGCCCGCCACCGGTCGAACGGCTCGTCGAGGAGCATTACGCCCCTCTTTACCGCTACGCCTACCGTCTCTCGGGCAGCGGCGCCGACGCCGAGGACCTCGTCCAGGAGGCGTTCTGCACGGCCCAGGCGAAGCTGGGGCAGCTCCGTGACGGGGGCAGGGTCAGGCCCTGGCTGTTCAGCATCCTGCGTAACGCCTACCTCCACCGCGCCCGCACCGAGAGGCAGCAGCCGTGCGTCCCGCTGGACACAGTCGGTGACCTGCCCGAGCCCCCACCCGAGCCGCTCCCGGACATCGACCCGGAGCAGCTCCAGTCCGCCCTCGACGAGCTACCCGAAGTGTACCGATCACCGATCATCCTGTTCTACTTCGAGGGCTTCGGCTACCGCGAGATCGCGGAGCAGATGGACCTGCCCCTCGGCACCGTGATGTCCCGTCTCGCCCGCGCCAAGGCCCACCTCCGGCAGCGGCTCGTGCCCGCCGCGGAGGTGGCCGCCGTCCAGGGAAGGAGGTCTCACGATGGAGTGTAAGACCGCGCGTCTGCTCCTGCCGTTCGCGGACGAATTGTCGCCCGACGACGCCGAGCCGCTCCTGCGCCACCTCGGCGAGTGCCCCGACTGCGAGGCCGAGCGCCGCCTCGACCGTCACATCGGCCACGCCGTCAACGACGTGCCCGTGCCGTCCGGCCTCAAGGCCCGCCTCGGCGACGCATTGGCCGCAGGACGCGCCGCCCTGTGGCGCAAGGCCGTCCGCCCCTGGGTGCGCCTGGCGGCGGCGGCCGCCGCCGTCGCCGCCTCCGTCCTGTTCGTCGTCTGCTCTTGGGGGGCCTTCTCCGGCCGGTTCTGGCCGGTCGGGGCGGACAACGTGCAATGGCACGCCAATGTCACCCGGCCCGGCAACGCGGATGACGCCAACGACGCCCTGGCCCGCCTCGGCTTCGCCCGCAGCGCCCCGGAGTTCGCCGACTACCGCCTCCTGTTGGAAGGCCCGATGCGCGCCGAGCTGCCCGGCTCCTCTGGCAGGCAGGTCCCCCTACTCATCTTCGCAAGCGGAACGCGCCAAGCCTGGGTGTACATCATCGACACCCGGCGGACGACGCTGAACGATCTCACGGAGCCCGGCGAGGGGTACACCCGACGGGCGGCACTGTGGCCGCCCTACCCCGAAGAGCGCGCTGCGCAGCGCTATGTCTATCTGATCCTGCATACCGGCGACAGTTGGGAGTGGCTCAGGGAGGCGTGACCGCCGTCAGCCCTTGGACTTGAACCCCGCGCGGCGCTGCGTGCTGTACCGCGCCAGCGCCGCCTCCACGACCGGGTAGACCGCCGACGCCGGCTCCAGCTGATCGACCTCGACGGCCTTCCCCTCCAGCGTCTTGTAGTCGAGGAAGAACCGCCGCAACATCGTCAGACGATGCTCCGGCAATTCCTTCGCCTCGCGGAACCCGTTGTACTCCGGGTCGTGCGTCGCCACCGCCAGCACCTTGTGGTCCTTCTTCCCGCTGTCGATCATCGTCATCAGGCCGATGGCCCGCGCGTGGACCAGCGTGAGCGGCGCCACCGCCTCCTGGCACAGCACCAGCACGTCGAGCGGGTCGTCGTCCTCCGCGAGGGTCTGCGGCACGAATCCGTAGTTCGCCGGGTAGTACACCGCCGAGTACAGGATGCGGTCCAGCTTGAGCAGGCCGGTCTCCTTGTCCAGCTCGTACTTGACGCTGGACCCCATGGGGATCTCGATGACGGTGATGAACTCGGCCGGCAGGCCCGAGCCGGGCGTCACGTCGTGCCAGGCGTGCATCGGCATGGAAACCAGGGGTCAGGGGTCAGGGGTCAGGGGTCAGGAAACAGCGAAGAGAACAGCCGGTGAACAGCCGGGTCTCGGCTCTCCCCTGGCTGTTCTACTGTTTTCACTGACCCCTGACCCCTGCTACGCCGCCAGCCGTGGCCCCACGTTGATCGTCTTGCGCACCGCGTACGCCGTCTTCCCCTGGCTCTCGAAGTACGTCCGGGCCAGCAGCTCGCCCAGCAGGCCCATCGAGATGAACTGGATGCCGACCAGGTTGAAACCGACCCCGAGGAGCAGGAGCGGGTTGCCCGTCATGAAGACCGGCGTCGGCCACAGGTACTTCATCCACACCGTCGCCGCCAGGCACACGCACCCGAGGACCATCGCCGCCAGCCCCGGCAGGCCCAGGGCGTGCATGGGCCGCGTGACGTAACTGTGCAGGAACTTCACCGTGATCAGGTCGAGGATCACGCGGACCGTGCGCGAGAGGGTGTATTTCGTCACCCCCGCCGTCCGGGGCCGATGGTTCACCGGCACCTGCAGCACCTTCGCGCCCTGCATCTTGGCGAGCACGGGGATGAAGCGGTGCATCTCGCCGTACAGCGGCAGCTCCAGCGCCAGCTCGCGCGTCATCGCCCGCAGGGTGCAGCCCATGTCCTTGATCTCCACGCCCGTCACGGCGCGGATCATCCAGTTCCCCAGCAGGCTCGGCACCTTGCGCAGCCACATCGCGTCCTGGCGGTTCGCCCGCAGTCCGAAGACGGCGTCATGCCCCTCGAGGTTCTCCAGGAGCAGCGGGATGTCGGCGGGGTCGTTCTGGAGGTCGCCGTCCATCGTCACCACCACGTCGCCCGTGCTGGCGTCGATCCCCGCACGCAGCGCCGGCGTCTGCCCGTAATTCCGCCGCAGCGACACGACCTTGAAGCGTGGGTCCGCCGCCGCGATCCCCTCCAGGATCGCCAGGGAGTCATCGCCCGAGCCGTCATCGACGATGACCACCTCGTAGTCGCGCAGGCCCGTCGGGCCCCCGCGGCCGAGCAGGGGGGAGAGGGCGCGGGTGACCTCCTCATGCAGCCTTGGCAGGTTGTCGCGTTCGTCCTTGATCGGGATCACCACCGAGAGCGTTCTCATCGCCTGGCCCCTTGAGGTCGGATAGACGGGGGTACGGCCCCACGAGGTAGATCAGCCCGCCGGCGCTGCCCACCAGCGCGCAGCTCGCCAGCCACGTCAGCGACAGGGTCACGGCCTCCGCCGTCCCCACGCCCGCCGGCGCCAGCAGCAGCACGAGGGCCGCCTCGCGCAGCCCGTGCCCGCCGACCGAGACCGGCAAGAGCGTGAAGAGCGCCACCAGCGGCACCGCCACCGCGCAGTGCGCCAGGGGCACCTCCAGCCCCAGCGCCCCGGCGATCAGCCACACCTGCACCACGCCCGCCCCCTGCACGACCACGCTGAGCAACAGCGCCAGCGCCTGCGTCCCCGGCTCGCGGCCATAGGCGTCGAGCAGCTCCTTCACCTTCGCCGCCGCCTTGCCGGCCAGCGGCAGGCCGGCCATCAGCGGGAGCAGGGGCAGGCAGCACAGCCCCACGACGAGGCCCGCGCACAGGCCCCAGCACAGCCAGGCCATCCACGCCGGCAGCGGCGTCAGCAGCGCCGCCGCCCCCGCCAGCACCACCAGCACGGCCAGCCCGCTCGCCCGGTCCGCCAGCACGCAAAGGAGGGCGGCCCCCCAGCGCGAGCGGTACTCCGGCGCCTGCCGCGTCAGGTACCACGCCCGCACCACGTCGCCGCCCACCGAGGTCGGCAGCACGAGGTTGAAGAACATGCCGACGAAGTAGATGGACGCCATCCGCGCCGCCCCGACCGCGAACCCCAGCGGCGCCGCCAGATACTGCCAGCGTAGCGCGCTGGCGAGCTGGGCGACGACGTAGACGCCGCAGGCCAGGAGCCACGGCCCGACGGACAGGCGCCCGAGGGCGGCCGCGAAATTGCCCCAGTCGAGGCGCCACGCCAGGACGGCGAACAGCAACACCGTCCCGCCGACACGCCACGCCGACAGGCCGCCCTTTTCATCCTTCATCCTTCATCCTTCATCCGTGTCGGGAGGCACCGTCACCTCGATGTCCAGGGGGGGCGATCCCAGCTGCGTGAACGTCGCCTGGTGCTCACTGACCAATTCCGCCCGCAGCCGATACCGCCCGGGCGCGAGCCGCGGCAGCGCGAAGCCCAGCCCGATCTCGCCGCCCGGCGCCACCGCCGCGTCGCGCAGCCCGGTGATCCCGGCGGCCGCCGGCGAGCCGTCCTCGCCGACGACGTGCCACACGGCATGCACGCCCGCCCGCGGCTCCGGGCGGAATCGCCATTCGCGGCCGGAGAGGTTCCGGCACCGCGCCGTCACAAGTGCCGGCCCGCGCACCGTCACCGGCGTACCCACCCATTCCGCGGGCGTCCCCTCCGGGGCGTAGTGCCGTGTCGCCCACAGGCGGAACGACGCCGGCGTGTGGGCCAGCCCCAGGCCGGCGAGCCACTCGCGGTACTGGGCGAAGAACCGCCCGATGAAGCGTGTCCGCCCGAGGGGGACGTGTCCGGTCCCCAGCGACATCGACCGCAGGGCCACCTCCACGGGGGTGTCCGAGTGCAGCAGGACCGCCGACACCGCCGCCAGCCCGGTGCGGTCCACACCCTGCTGGCAGTGCAGCAGCACCGGGCGCGGCGACCTGTCCAGCGCCTCGACGAGCTGCCGGACCGCGTGGGGCGACGGCAGCCGGCTGGCGGACATGGTGATGTCCTCGTGCGACAGCCCCAGGTCGGCCCCGGCCCCCGCCTCCGCCAGATACCACGGCGCGGCCTGCGCGTGCCCGCGCAGGTTGATGACGGTCCGAATCCCGTACCGCTTCACCAGCCAGGCGAGCGCCCTGGCGTCGGGCTGCGCCGAGCGGTACACGTGGCCGGGCAACACCTCGCCGCTGTTGAGCGTCCCGAGGATCACGCCCCAGTGCAGCCCCGCGGCGAGCGCCGGCCCGACGAGGCAGCCCGCCAGCAGGGCGGTGAACAGCGGGATCCGTCGGCGTGGCGCGTCCATATGTCCTCCGGACGTTCCGTCGTCCGAGGCACGCACTATGCCACAACCGGCCCTCCCGTTGCCAGAGCGAGTTACCGCGAATACCAGGCGGTCAGCCGCGCGATCTCGCCGCGCCCGGCGAGGATGCGCAGGCCCATCCGCTGGCGGAAGCCGTGCAGCACCGGGTTGTACCCGAAGTGGTCGTCCACGATGGTCAGTGCCGTGATGACCGCCTGTTCACGCGGCACGTCCTTGAACAGCCGCGCCACCCACAGCACGAGCGGGCAGATCAGCGCCAGCGTCTCGAAGCCCTCCCAGAACGGCGGCCCCTTGCGGCTGGCGCAGAACTGCATCGACCACACCTTGATGGCGAAGTACCGCTCCAGCACCCGCTCCGCCTCCGCCGGCAGGGGGCCGCGCGGCTCCTCCGCCTCCTCGAACGTCGATTCGGGGATCTTCCGGTGCAATCGCGGGACCGCCCCCGTCCCGCGCATGAACGACCACGCCGCCCCCACACGGCCCAGGATCGAGCGGAGCGGCTCGCCGCGCTGCGGGCCCTGGTCCTTGCGCGTGAACAGGGCCGCCGCCTGACGGAACAGCATCCGCCCCACCCAGGTCGGGGCCGGCACCTGGGCGGGGTCCGCGGGCGTCTCCTGGTCCGCCGCCCCGCTCATCAGGTCGAGCAGCTCCGTCAGCCGCACGCCCTTGATGTCCGCCAGCTTCGCCTGCTTCATGGATGACGACAGGTGCAAGCACTTCCGCATCCGCCGCTCCATCGGCGAGCGCGGGTCGCGGACGATCTTCAACAGCGCATCGACCAGACGCAGCGTCTCGGGCCATTCCAGGCGTGAGCCGTCGTCCAGATACGGAGGGGGCGCCAGCGACCCGTCGGGGCGCTCGGTCATCCCCTCGCGGGCGGCGAGCTGGCCGGCGAAGGCGTGCAGGTCGTCGGAATACTCCGCCGCCCCGCGCCCCTTGTTGGCGGCGGCGGACGGGCAGGCGAACCGGACGCCGACGCGCCAGTGGTCGCCGGCGGGGAACAGGGCGAACGGGAACAGGCGGCACGGCAGCGGCTTGGCCTCGAACCCGTGCTTCTCGTGGATGCGGCAGCGGCCCTGCTCCGACAGGAAGACGCACCCCTCCCCCGCCCGCGAATTCAGCCACGTCTCCTTGGTGAGCCACCCGGTGACGGTGAACGGGGAGTGACCGCCCAGCTCCTCCGCCGTCCACCCCTGGGCCTCGATGCGTTTCACCTCGTCGTCCGAGAGGGGGATGCGGTACTCCTTGCAGCACGACCCGGAGACGTGGCAGTCCCAGTTCTGCACCACGGGCAGCGCCTTGACGGGGAGGGTCATTGCCGGCACCAGCGGGAGGGAGGGCGCCCGGGTATTGTACTGCATTTCACCCCCTCACGAGACCGCTGAACGCCACCTGTGGGCGCGCCCCCCGCCACGGATGGTGGCGGATGGACGCCAGTCAGTGAGGGAAACGAACCGGGGAAACGGATGGAGGTGCAATGGACGTCCTTCAGTGAAGGAAACGAACCAGGGAAACGAACTTTCGCTCCGCAAATGCAAGCGCCAGAACGACTTGTGGAAGTTCGTTTCCCGACCCCCCTCACACCCCCCCCCACGCGACGGTACGAATCGGCCGGGCGGCAGGGCGTGTCCACACGCATGATCCCGGGATGGTGACGCCGCACGGGACGGAGGCGTCAGGTGCGTCAGCCCCGGGAGCCTCCGGTGATCCAACGCCTGGTGGGCGGGTCGGGGAGGGTGGCGCTCAGGCCTTCGATGAGGGCGGCGAGCCGCGGGAAGCGGCGGGCGTCGGACGCCGGGCCGACCTCCAGGCCGCGTGTCTGCCGGATCTCCAGCTCGACGGCGGCCAGCTCGCGGAGGAGGGGGCCGGGCCAGCGGCGAGGTAGACGGCGAGGTCGGTTGGCCCGTCGGCCCACACGCGCGCGAAGTCGAGGCAGACGCGGCCGAGGAGCCGGGCCTCGTCGGCGTCTCCGTCCATCAAAGCCTCGGCCAGGGGCCTCGGGGCCAGGTCGGTATCGGGCGCGGGCCCGCAGCAGAGGATAACAGGTGAGGGCAGGGAGTTTGTCACTTGTATTCCTCGGCCTCTTGCGTACACTGTTGATTGAAGATGTCGGATGACGAATCAAAGGGCATTCCGCCGTCGGCGGAAGGCCCGTTGAAGAGTAAACCGGCGTGGCGGATCCCCCCTCGATGGGTCCGCCACGCCGGTTTTTTTGCGCGCCGGCCCGCCCCCGCGCGGCCGCCGTCACCGGCATTCAGGAGGCCTTCGGCCCTGGTGGGTCGAAGGCGGGCCCGATCGGCCGCCTGGAAGCGGGATCGGGGGACAAGGTTCGAGGCAAGGAGCGACTGATGATGAGCATTTCGAAGTGGGTCTGCACCGCCGCCGCCTTCGCCCTGTTCGTGGGCCAGGCGTCCGCAGCCAACGACATCGCCGGCGGCAAGGTCAAGTCCATCGACGCCGACAGCAAGACCTTCGTCCTCACGGACGACTCGACGGACAAGGACTGGACGATGTCGCTCGGCGAGGCCGTCGTCGTCAACCGCGGCGGCAAGGAGGGCAAGGCCGACCTGAAGGTGGGCGACCCCGTGCACGTGTGCTACGAGAAGGGCACCCTGACGCGGACGGCCCACTACATCCTCGTCCGCGAGGGCGACACCAAGAATTGCGAGCTGGTCTACGGCGCCGTCAAGGGCTACGACGCCGACACGAAGGAGCTGACCATCACGGACACCGAGAAGAAGAGCCGGACCTACGGCATGGGCGACGCCAAGGTGCGCCTGAGCATGGAGAACACCAAGATCGGGGAGATCAAGATCGGCGACCGCGCCCTCCTCATCGTGGACAAGGTGGACGGCAAGTCCACCCTCAAGTGCCTCATGGCCGACCGCAAGTAACGGCGGGGGGCCGGCCGGCGGGCCCTCCCGCCGGCCCCATCCCATTTGCCGCCCGATCACCCGTGTCACGGCCACGCCGAGGAGGCGGCCATGACGGACGCACCCGTGATCATCCCCAGCCACGACAAGGCCATCACCACCGCCGACGAGCCCGTGAAACCACATCCCAGCGCCGAGCAGCAAGGCATAGCCCTCTCCGCCGGCCCGCGGATCCCGGGAGTGCGGAAGGCCGTTGCGAGGATTGCATGATGACGACCCCAGACACGCCGAGCCCGCCGCCCCGATTGAACGGACGGCACCGACACGCTGACGAGGCGGCCTCCCGCCAGCCGGCGGCTCACGGGCTGGTGGGCTCCAGCCCGGCGATGCGCAAGGTCGGCGCCCTGGCGGCACGGGTGGCCGGCACCGACGCATCCGTCCTGGTCCGCGGCCCGACCGGCTCCGGCAAGGAGGTGGTGGCCCGCATGGTGCACGCCCTCAGCGCGCGGCGTGCCCGGCCCATGGTGACCTTCAACTGCGCCGCGCTGGTGGATACGCTCCTGGAGAGCGAGATGTTCGGCCACGTCAAGGGGAGTTTCACCGGGGCGGCCCAGGCCAAGCCCGGCCTCGTGGAGGTGGCCGAGGGCGGCACCCTGTTCATCGACGAGATCGGCGAGATGGCCGTTGGATTGCAGGCCAAGCTCCTGCGCGTCCTCGAGGACGGCCAGTACCGCCGGGTCGGCTCCGCCGTCGAGCGGCACGCCGACATCCGCGTCGTGGCCGCGACCAACGCCGACCTGGAAGGCCTCATCTCCAGGGGCCGGTTCCGCGAGGACCTGTACTACCGGCTGAACGTCATCACCCTCACCCTGCCGCCGCTGCGTGAGCGGCGCGGCGACGTCCCCGAGCTGGTCGACTACCTGCTGGCCTCGCGGCCCGCCGGCGGCGGCCCCCGCCACCGGATCGACCCCGAGGCGATGGAGGCCCTCCTCCGTCACGACTGGCCGGGGAACGTGCGCGAGCTGGCCAACGTACTCGAGCGGGCCCGCATCCTGGCCGAGGGCGACACGATCACCCTCGACGATCTGCCGGACGGCCTGCTCACCCTCCGGCCCTCGTCCGAGGGGGACGGCCGGCGCCAGCATGGACTTCAGAGCCCGGGTGGCGCTTGGTGTGGCCGCTGCCCGCCGCGTCGGCGGACGCGGCCGAGTGGCTCGGCGGCCCCCTCCCTGTGACGAGGGGTACACGCCGGAAATGGGGAGGCTCACCGATGTTGGTCCTGTCAAGGAAGAACAAGGAGTCCGTGATGGTCGGTGGCCCCGGCGACCTCGAGTGCCTGCTCAAGGTGACGGTGCTGGAGATCCGCGGCGGGCGGGTGAAGCTGGGCTTCGAGTCCGACACGGGCGTCCCCGTCCACCGCTGGGAGGTGTGGGAGAAGCTCCGCCATGCCCACGGCATGCCCCCCGCGGCATGACCCTCCCGCCCGGCGTGTCCTCCCCGGCGCAGGCCCCTCGACGAAGGCCGACCCTTGCTCGGCCGAGCCCCACGACCCGATCACGCTTCCCCCAAGGAAGGATCCCCTGTTCAGGAGGTGAGTGACATGGCGAAGCACTTGTTGACGGGCGTCTTCCGGAACCACCGCGACGCACGCCAGGTGTACGGCCGGCTGCTGGCGCGCGGCTACAGGTCGGACGAGATCAGCCTGCTCATGTCGGAGGGCACCCGCGAGCGGTACTCCGAGGACGCCCACGGGCACACCGAGGAGGCGGGCTCGTCGGC
Organism: uncultured Alcaligenaceae bacterium; assembly: GCA_964630925.1. Classification (GTDB taxonomy): domain Bacteria; phylum Planctomycetota; class Planctomycetia; order Gemmatales; family Gemmataceae; genus RGDT01. The sequence goes on along the minus strand of CAZVZK010000047.1, from coordinate 809 downwards.
GGCGGAGGGCGCGGGCGGGGGCGGCGCCGTCGGCACGGCCGTCGTGCCGGGCGTCGGCTTCGTGGCCGGGCCCATCCTGGCCGCCCTGGCCGGGGGCGGCGCGGGCGCGGTGACGGGCGGCGTGTTGGACGGCCTGCTCGGCCTGGGCATCGCCGAGCCGAACGCCAGGGCCTACGAGGACGTCATGAAGAACGGCGGGGTGATGGTCGGCGTGGTGCCCCACGACGCCGCCGACGCCCGCGAGATCCGCAAGGACTTCCAGGAGCTGGAAGGCGGCAACATCGTCGCGTCGTCGCGCTGACCCTGCCCCCTCGGTACGCCCGCGGCCCGAAGCGGGGATCGGCCGCCCGAACCGCCCTCGGCACCGCGTGCCGGGGGTCATCACGACAAGGAGACCGTGGATGGCCGACCTGGGGCGGGAGGCCTGCTTCCTCGCCGAGCTGCAAGAACGCTGGCGGCGACCACGGCCGGACAGCGGGCCCTCCTTCCTCCAGGCGGTCAAGGACCACATGCTGCCCGGAGGGCCCGCGGGCGCCCTGGAGGCCGACTGGCTGCGCCGGCTGCTCTTCGCCGAGGGCAAGGCCACCGGCCGGTGCCGCACGCCCCGGCCGCACGCCCCCGACGACGGCCCAGCGGGTAAGAAATCCGCAGGGGAGGGGGAATGCCACTTGAGATATTCATTCTCATGCCTACAATGTTGGGTGACGATGTCGGAAGACGATTCAAGGGGTGATCTGCCTGTTAACAGCAGGAAACCCGTTGACGAGTAAGCCGGCGTGGGGGGGGGCCCCCCCGGGGCCCCCCCCCCC
>CAZVZK010000046.1:29233-65122 GCA_964630925.1 uncultured Alcaligenaceae bacterium | reverse complement strand
CCTGGTAAGTGATGCCGGCGGCCGTGGCGAAGACGGCGGGCACCTCGCGGGCCTCCAACGCCTCCAACGTCAGACGCTTCGTGCTCCCCTTCCGCATGGCAACGGCCTCCCCCGACCCGCCCGCGGCGGGTGTCTCCTGATGCTCCATGGGGTGAATCCGGAAGCGGGGCACTCGTCCGAAAAGACTTGCACCCCGAAATGGCCGACGGTGGGAGAACGGCCAAGACTAGAAGAGCGGGCAGGCAGGAGGCTGGATGCCTGCTGCCTGCCCGATGTCTCCTTGGGCTCAGCGCTTCGGGGTCGGCGGCGGCTTGGGCAGGTCCTTCTCGCCGCCGGCCTTCAGGTCCTTCAGGATCTCGTCGATGGCGCGGGTGAGCTGCTGGTCCTCGCCGGCGTACTCGCGGGCCGGGTCGTTATCGACGATGATGTCCGGCGTCACGCCCTTGCCCTCGATGATCCACTCCTTGCCCTCGGTGTCGTAGCGGCTGAACTCCGGGCGGTTCAGCGTGCCGCCGTCGAGCAGCGGCAGGGAGCCGCGGATGCCGACGACGCCGCCCCACGAGCGTTTGCCGATGAGCTTGCCGAGCTTGTGCTGGCGGAAGCGGTAGGGGAAGAGGTCGCCGTCGGAGGCGGAGAACTCGTTCATCAGGCAGACCATCGGGCCGTGGACCATGGCGGCGGGGTCCGTCCGCGGGACGGAGTTACGGGCGATGGTGATCATGGCGATCTCGCGGCGGAGGCGTTCGATGAGCATGGGGGAGACGTTGCCGCCGCCGTTGCCCCGCATGTCGATGATGAGGGCCTTCTTGCGGACCTGGGGGTAGAAGTACCTGGCGAACTGGTTGAGGCCGTTGGCGAGCATGTCGGGGACGTGCAGGTAGCCGACCTTGCCGCCGGTGGCGTCGGTCACCTTCTTGAGGTTGCCCTCGACCCAGTCGTGGTAGAAGAGGGCGGCCTCGTCGGCGATGGGGACGACGAGGATGGTGCGCGACTCCCTGGCCTCGGGGGCCGGCTTGATGGTGAGCTTCACCTGCTTGCCGACCTTGTTGACGAGCGATTCGAGGATGTTGGCCATCTCCTTGACCGGCTTGCCGTCCACGGCGACGATCCACTCGCCGTCCTTGACCTCGCGGCCGACCTCGTTGAGGGGGGACTTGAGGGCGGGGTCCCAGCGGCTGCCGCGGAGGACCTTGACGACCTGGACGTTGCCGTTGCCGTCCTGGCGGAGTTTGGCGCCGAGGAGGCCCTGGGGGACGCGGGCGGGGCGCGGCATGTCGCCGCCGCCGACGTAGGCGTGGCCGGCGTTCAGCTCGCTGATCATCTCGCCGATGATGTAGGTGAGGTCGGCGCGGTGGCCGACGTGATCGACGAGGGGCTCGTAACGCTCCTTCATGGCCTTCCAGTCCACGCCGTGCATGTTCTCGTCGTAGAAGAAGTCACGCATCTGCCGCCAGCACTCGTTGAACATCTGCTTCCACTCGGCCTTGCGGTCGAGGCGCATCTCCATGCCGGTCAGGTTGAGGGCGTCGGTGATCGTGACGGGGGCCTTGGGCAGGTCGATGATGGCGTACTTGCCGGCCTCGGAGACGAGCATCTTCTTGCCGTCGGCGCTGATCTCGTAGCCGGAGACGTTGCCGAGGTTGGTCTCCTTCTTCGCCGCCAGGTCGTAGACGGCCAGGGTGGGGCGCGAGCCGGAGGCGCCGCCGATGTAGTAGACGGAGGCGGCGACGGACTGCAGGTTGCGGTAGTTCCCGGCCTTGACGGGGACCTGGAGGATGCGGTCGGAGATGCCTTCGAGGTCGATCTTCACCTCGACGCCCTTGGGGGCCTTGTCATCCTTGCCCTTGGGCTTGTCGTCCTTCGGCGGGGCGGGCTTCTCGGACTCGTCCTTGACGGCCCAGGGGGAGGGGGTGTCTTTGGCCAGGAGGGCGACGTAGATGCGGCTCATATCGCGGTAGGCGTGGTTCCACTCGGTCTGGCTGTAGATGGGGTTGAAGTCGCGGGCGGAGACGAAGAAGAGGTACTTGCCGTCGCCGGAGAAGCAAGGCTCGCTGGCGGGGTACCAGCCCTCGGTGACGCGCTGGGCCTTGGCGTCGGCCACGGAGTAGACGTGGACGTCGCTGCCGCCCTTCAGCTCCTCCTGGCTCCAGGCGATCCACCTGGAGTCGGGGGACCAGACGGCGTCGCGGACCTCCCAGACGGGGGCCTGGGCGACGGGGACGACCTTGCGCGAGACGACCTCGACGTAGCGGATGCGGAGCTTCTTGTCGGTCCAGAGGATCTTCGTGGAGTCGGGGGACCAGGCGATCTCGAACTTGTAGGTGTCGGCGCCTTTGGTGAGCTGGGTGGGCTTGCCGGAGCCGTCGGCGGGGGTGATCCAGACCTCGTCCTCGCCGGAGACATCCGAGATGTAGGCGATGTGCTTGCCGTCGGGCGACCACCTGGAGTTGCGCTCGTGGGCGCCTGGGGTGTTGGTGAGGTTGCGGGTGGGGCCGGCCTTGGCGGGGACGGTGAACACGTCGCCGCGGGCGCCGAAGAGGGCGCGGGAGCCGTCGGGGGAGATCTCGTAGTTGGTGACGCTGGCGGCGACGCTCTGGAGCTTGGCGCGGGCGCCGGCCCTGTCCTCGAGGATGCGGACCTTGATGCGTTCGGGCTTCTTCTTGTCGAGGTCGAACTTCCAGAGCTGGCCGGCCTGCTCGAAGACGATGGCCTTGTCGCCGAGGGAGGGGAACTTGATGTCGAACTCCTGGAAGTCGGTGTGCTTCGTCGCCTCGCCGCCTGAGGATGAGATGGAGTAGAGGTTCATGCGACCGGACTTCTCGCGGTCGGAGAGGAAGTAGATGCGGTCCCCGGCCCACATGGGGATGATCTCCTGGGCGGGGGTGTCGGTGAGCTGGGTGGTCTTCTTGGTGTCGAAGTCGTAGAGCCAGACGTCGTCGGCCATGCCTCCGCGGTAGCGTTTCCAGGTGCGGAACTCGCGGAAGACGCGGTTGTAGGCGAGCTTCTTGCCGTCGGGGGAGAAGGAGGCGAAGCCGCCGCGGGGCAGGGGCAATTCCTCGGCGAGGCCGCCCTCCATCGGCACCTTGTAGAGGTGGCCGATGAAGTCGTTGTGGGAGTGCATGCGGGAGCGGAAGAGGACGTGCTTGCCGTCGGGGGTCCAGCCGACGCAGATGTTGTTGGGGCCCATGCGGTCGGAGACGTCGTCGCGGCCGAGGGTGGCGGTGTAGGTGAGGCGGCGGGGCTCGCCGCCGTCGGCGGGGATGACGTAGATCTCGGTGTTGCCGTCGTACTGGCCGGTGAAGGCGATGTGCTTGCCGTCGGGGGAGAAGCGGGGGAAGATCTCCTGGCCCTCGTGGGAGGTGAGGCGGCGGGCGATGCCGCCCTTTGCGCTGACGGTGTAGAGGTCGCCGGCGTGGGTGAAGACGGCGGTGTCGCCGTGGATGGTGGGGAAGCGGAGGAGGCGGGCCTCGTCGGCGTGGAGGGGCGGTGTGGCGAGGGCGAGGAGGAGGGCGGGGAGGAGGTGGCGCATGGTCGGGTGTCTCCGTGTGGGGATGAATTTGTGGTATGGACTTCGACCTCACCCCCCCAGCCCCCTCTCCGAAACGGAAGAGGGGGGAGCCGTCAGAGCATCGCCTGCGCGGTGGGGGGCGCGTCGCTTGAATGAGTACGTCCGACAAGCGACTACGGCGCTGGTCTGCGGAGCTGGGCGGTGGTATCATCCGGACTCCTTCGCCGCCTGTATTGGGGGCCGTGCCGTGCGAGAGTATCCGGGGCACTTCGAGGTCCACCTGACCGCGCGGGCGGGCGGGGCGGACGCCGCGGAACGGTTCGCCGGGTGGTGCCGGGGCCGGGGTCTGAAGTGCGTGCGCATCGTGCTCGCCAGGGGTGAGGCGGCCGACCAGCCGATGGCGACGTGGCGGCGTTCGTCCACCACCCTGTCGGCGGTGGTGGCCGAAGCTCACCGTTTGGCGGGTGAGGCGGCGGCGTCGGGGCATGGGGTGGTGCGGGTGAAGGTGGAGGCCGACCCGCACAACGTCGATGTCCCGTCGGAGGACGCGGAAGCCGCCGGGCATGATGAGCGGAACTACTTCGAGTGCCACGTCAAGATCCGGCGTGCGCCGGACGCGCCACGGGAGGCACTCCTGGGCGTGTGCGAACGGAACGGGGCGCATCTGTCGCGGAACGCCTTCCGTGATGGCGGCGGTGTCGAGGAGCGTTTCGTCACCCAGCGGGGGTACGCGTGCGGCCTGTTGACGGCGGCGGCCCGGCTCGGTGCGCTGATGGCCGATCTGGACGGGGTCGGTGAGGAGGTCGTTGAGCACGAGACCGAGTATTGCGTGTATGACACCAACCTGCGGCTGGATGACGGGTGGCTGCCCGACGCGAGCCGCTGACTCGGGGCCGCTCGCATGAGCCGAGAGAAGACACGGCACGCTGACGCCGTGCCGCTCGCCTGAACCGCACACAATGAGATTGAGGAGGCTTCATGTCTGCTGATGCCCCGCCCCCTGTCGAGGTGCTCGTTGAGTTCCTGCATGGCGTCAGGCGGCTCGTTGACGAGTGGGAGGAGGGGTTCGTGCCGGTTCTGCGGGGGAGCCTGCTGCTGCGCCACTGGTACGGGGAATGTGCGAGGCCGCCGGCGGACATCGACGTCGAGTGCTTCGATGACCCGGATGTCGAGCGGGAGTATGAGCCCGGTGACGAGCCGCCGCAGCAGGACGACGGGTTTTATGGGCCCGTCGAGGGGCGGTATGGGCGGTGGGGCAACTTCGTCTCGCGGGTGGACTTCGGGAAGGCCCTGTGTCGGGATGCGGTGTGGGGGTACGGGCCGGACAGGCCGGGCGGGGACGTGGGCATCCGCTTCCGGGACGACGAGTCGGCGCCCGATGACGGCGCCAGCCTGTGGGTGTATGGGACGCCGGGGAAGAGGTATTACTCGACGTGGGAGTGGGTGGGGCACAGCCCGGCGTCGGGGCGGCTGCAGTTGGACCTCTCGACGCCCGGGCCGTACACGCCGGCCGACCTGGGGGTGGTGAACGAGGCGTTCACGGCGCCGGGGGAGGTGGGGTTCCGGTTTTCCGCGTACTCGAAGGAGGCGATGCTCGCGGCCAAGGTGTCGTGGCTGGTGCGTGGGCTGATGCGGACGGGCGGGGGGCGCGTGGCGTGGGCGGGGGAGCCGAAGGACCTGTATGACGCCCACCTGCTGGCGACGGACCGGGGGCTGCGGCCGGACGTGTTCCGGCGGGCGATGCTGGCCGTGGGCGCGGCGGACGGGCTGGACTGGAACGGCTTCGACGTGCTGTTCGACGTGCGGCGGGTGGCGGTGGGGGACGGGGTCTTTGGCAACTGGCCGGCGTTCGCGGGGAGGTATGCGGACCTGGTGGGGCCGGGGCCGGTGACGCTGTGGGGGGAGGTGGCGGACCGGCTGGGGCCGCTGCTGGGTGAGCTGTATCCGGCGGAGGAGATGCCGTTTTTGTGTGCGGGGAACACGGTGGGGGAGGGGCGGGTGGCGCACCTGGTGTATGCGGACTGGCTGGAGGAGCGGGGGGACGCGCGGGGGGAGGTGCTGCGGCGGATCGCGCGGGCGCGGTTCGCCGAGGGCGGGGCGGACGAGGGGGCGCGGCGTGAGGCGGCGGAGGCGCTGGCGGGTGCGCCGCTGGCGTGGCTGAGCCAGGTGTTCGGGACGTCGGCGCGGCTGAAGGCGTTCCGGGAGGCGGTGGGGGCGAAGTAGGGGTGTGGGCTTCGGGCCCAGGGCGTCTGCGCTCGGCCTGGGCTAAAGCCAGCAGCCGTCGCCGAAGCGGCTCCAACAGCCAACTGCCGGGCGTTCGGCGGGGGAGGGGCGATGCGGGCGGCGTTCGTGCTTTTCGACCGGGTCACGGCCCTGGACTTCGTCGGCGTGTATGACCCGCTGGGGCGGCTGCGGACGATGGGGCTGCTGCCGGACTTCGCGTGGTCGGTGTGCGCGCTGCGGCCCGAGGTGACCGATGACCGCGGCCTGCGGTTCACGCCGGACGTGGTGGGGGGCGATCTGGCGGGGTTCGACCTGCTGGTGGTGCCCGGCGGGCACGGCACGCGCGGGCTGGTCACGGACGCGGAGTTTTTGGGGTGGCTGCGGACGGCGGACGGGGTGCCGCTGAAGGCGTCGGTGTGCACGGGGGCGCTGCTGCTGGGGGCGGCGGGATTCCTGGCGGGGCTGCCGGCGACGACGCACCCGGACGCGGTGGGGGAGCTGGCGGCGTACTGCGGGGAGGTGCGGCGGGGGCGGGTGGTGGACGCGGGCGGTGTGGTGACTGCGGGGGGCGTGACGGCGGGGATCGACCTGGGGCTGCACCTGGTGGGGCGGCTGGCGGGTGCGGGGGCGCGGCGGCGGGTGGCGCGGCAGATGGACTACCCGTATGACGGCGCGGGCGGTGGGTGAGGGGGTGTGCGGTGGCCGGTGGGCCCTCGGCGGCCGCGCTCCGGCGCCGCCGAGGGTGTGGCCGCCGAGGGCGGCATTGCCGGGGGGGCGGTCAGCGGCGGGGCGCGGAGGCGCGGTCGTAGCCGCCGTAGCGGGAGAAGACGCCCCGGGCGTCGGCGCGGCCGGTGCCGTCGACGGTGACGATGTAGCGTCCGGCCTTGACCTCGCCCTCGTAGTAGTTGGCGTCGTCGTCGGAGACGCCCCAGCCGGTGAGGGCGCCGGCGACGCCGACGGCGGCGGCGCCGACGGCGGCGTTGAGGAGGATGGTGCCGAGGCTGCCGAGGGCGACGACGGGGCCGATGACGGGGAGGACGCCGGCGAGGACGCCGGCCCCGACGAGGGCGCCGCCGGCGGCGCCGACGGCGGCGCCGGTGGCGGCGCCGGCGGCGGTGTCGGCGGCGGCGCTGTCCTTGCCGACGAGGCCGATCTGGTCGTCACGGTAGCCGTTGGCCTTCAGGTCGGCGACGGCGCGCTCGGCGGCGTCGCGGGTCTCGAAGACGCCGACGGTGATGGCGCGCTTGGTGGCCGTGGTCATGGGAGAGAAGCTCCGAAAGGTGATGGCCCCGTCACGGCCGGAGCGGCCGGAGTGGCCGCGGCCCCGGGGGCCGGTGTCTGGGCTCGCATTTAGCACAGCGCGTGCCGGCGCCCCGCCCGTCTCCGGTGGGGGACACCCGCCGGGGGCGGGGCGGCGGGTGGGCGAGGGGGCTCTCGTTTGCGGGCAGGCCGCGGCGCAGCCCGCGAACCGGGGCTCCGCAGGGCCTCCCAGGGCTTTCTTCCGGTCGCCGAGGCGGCTCCGACAGCCGACGGCGCGATGAGGCGGGTGAGGCATGCCGAGGGGGTGAGGTCATTCGGCCCGCTCACGCGGGGCCGCTCGCCTGGAATGACGCGCCGGGTGGTTGCAACGTGGGGAGTTGTCTGCCCCGTGTGCTTCCGGCCTGGGGGGCGGAGAGGATGGGGGCCGGAACGGAGGCCGGGAGCACACACCCGGCTCGTCAACCCCCAAGTGCTGGTGGGGGCACCCTCGGACTTCGTTCGGACGTGCTGGAATGAGGGGCAGGGCGGAGCTAGTTGTGACAGTTGTGGCCGCTCTCGTCGCTATCGAACACGGAAGGCGTAAAGCCCTTGAGGTCTGTGGTCGTGACGCGCCCGCCGCTGAAATGGGCGTATGCACGGTAGAGCTCGTGGAGGGTAACGCACATCCGCGAGCGGCCCCGCACGTAGCAAACCCGATCCGCGTCGCTTGCCGCGACGACGGACGTGCCACCCCCTGGATTCTCCAAGGCAAGGCCGACTGGTAGATTGGAACGCAGCAACGCCACGAACTGGGCCTCGGTCATGATGGCCTCCGCCTGCCTACAGACAGGTCAGTCCCAGTGGGGCGGCTGGGACTCCACGCCGCACGCGCGCGAGCGTCTGCCGTACGCCCTCTTGTGTTGGCTTTGGAGGATGCGAATCCGCTCGATCACTTCTTCCAAGGTATACCCCGCGCCCTCGTTGTCGTCCCAGTAGCGGCTCGGTGGGCGGTGAGTGCCCGTCCCTTGCCGGTGGCGACATCCCAGGGCGTGGACCGTCAGGTCGTAGTGGCGGCCATGCCCCTCGTGAAGTGCGGACCTGCAATCCGTTGCACCCCCACTGATATTCATCGTCTCCAGATCGACGTTGATCATGTACTTCATGGGTTCACCTGTTGTTGTTCGCGTGATCGGTTACCCATGTCCTCAAAGGCCGGCCACCCCTCTTGCCTCCCACGCCGCTTCCAACACAGCCACCGACGTCGCCGTCAACTTGCGCATCGCCTGCAACTGCTTGGGTGACACACTGCCCTCCTCCAATGCAAGCCGGTTCTTGCCGCCGGGGCTGTCGAAGCGTAGACCTTCCGCCACTGCCCGTAGGGACACCTCGCGGGCCGTCCCCGTGCCGCCCTCTGCAAGGGCGTACCAATCCGCGTCCCAAAGCCCCTCGCGGCCCAACGCCTCTTCCGCCTCGCCTCGGCCCACGACACGGGCCACCGCCACGCGGCCGAGCAACCGCAGCTCTCCATTACGGCACGTCACGGGCCAGACGACATCCCCGGCCTTGACACGGTCGAACTGGTTGCTCGCGGCGTAGCGGAGCGGCCCGCCCGCGGCCAGCACCTCATCCGCCGTGGCCGGCTTCCAGTAAAGGAGGAAGTGGTCTGCCATCACGACCCACCCAGCGGGAGGCCGACGGCTTGCCGGATCGCATCGTGATCGTCGGCCGCGAAGTAGTGCATGAGCAGCCAGTCGGCGAAGACCGTCGCCAGCCCCGGATCGCGCTCCAGCTCGGCCCGCGCCAGGGGAGACAGCCTGCCGCTCACGTTCTTCTCCAGGAGCACGCTCTTCGGCGGCGGGGACGCCCCTGTCCCGAGACTTTCGGCGCCCTCAAGCTCCCACAGGCGGTCACCGACCAGCCGCCAGAACGGCTCTTGTGGGACGTGCGATACGCGCTCCGGGCCGAACCGCTGGAGGAGCGCGGTCAGCTCGCGGTCCACTTCGCTGAATGGGATCGCTTCTCTTCGGCCCTGGTGCCACTGCCCGAATGCGTACAGGAGCAGGAGCGGCTTGTGCGGGGCCTCCTCGTCCTCACGCCTCCATCTGCGGAGAGCGTCGATTTGCCGGAAGATCGCGCTGGACATGGGCACCGCCAGGGATGACGGGGAGAGATGATGCGGCTCCTGACATGGTGTAGGGATCAGTGGAGTCTGTGGCCGCTCATTTCGATTCCCGGCAGGCCGGGGCCGCCGCGGCGCGTGCCGGGCGGGGCATGCACGGCGGTGCGTCACGGCGGAGACGTACGACGAGGGGCCGCGGGATGAGGCGGTGAGCGACGGGTGGCGTCATGTCGGCAGGCGAGGCCGCCTGCCCTACGGGGAACCCGTGAAGCCGCGCGCCTTCGCCTACTGGCTCTGTGAGCTATTGCGGCGACTGCCCCCAACGGGGCGGCGGCGAGTGGACCGGACAAGCGGCAGAAGGGCGCGATTGCAACGGGCCTGGAACAAGGTTGATCGCGGACAGGATCACGGCCAACGACCTGGCGTCGCCGACGCCATCTTGGCCAGGGCGGGAAGTTGGGCTGCCACGTTGCGGTTCTCGCTGCGGGGGAGGTCTGGGCACGGGGCACCGGAGAGATAGGGGAGGGCGAAGGGACTCCCTGTTGGTAGTATTGGACGGATGTTCATGTTCTGTCAAGGGGCCTGCCGACTTTTCCCGTCTCCTGGCGGGGGTGGCGTGTGCTGGCATCTGGCATGTGACTCGGAATAGTCGATGCAAATGCTGAATCAAGATGATGTTACGGCGACGGAGTCACATGCCACGCCGTCGGGAAGTGGAATGTGACTCGGCGCCCGCCGGGGCGTGCGCGAAGTGAGCATGTGGCCAGGTGACTCGCGGCTTTGGGCCGTGGCCCCTCAACCCGGCCGACAAGAGCCACCGTCCCCTCGCCACGCGCTCACGGCGCCCGGCGGGGCCTTGCGTCCCGCGCACGCAGGCCGTGGCGCGTCACGTCGGGCTTCGCCCGGCTGACGCCGGGCTCAACCACGACCTACAAGACCGGGCCCGGGATCGACATGGTCCGGCGCCCGGCGGGGCGTCGCGTCCGTCGGAGACAACCACAGGCGGCCACCGGCACGCGGTGGCGCTCACACGGCTTGACCGTCTTCATTTCAAGTTCGTGTGTGGGGGTCTGAAATGAAATGCAATTCGCACCCCCGGCCACGCCACCCGTCCGCTCCCGTCTCATACCGGGTCGGGTTGAATCGTTCCCTCCGGGCGACGCACATGCTGGCCGGGCCCGCGGCCCGGCGGCAGGCTGGCAGCCTGCCCTACGCTACGAATCAACGCGAGACGATATGAGATGCGGTGAGCGGGTGAGCGGGTGAGCGGGTGACTCGCGCACTCGCCGCCGACGCGTGACACGGTGCGTCGGTTGATGCCAGAGTCACCTGCTCAACGGTGTGAGTGGGTGAGCGGGTGACCGGGTGACCCGGCGCCGCGCCTCCCCCTTGACCCCCGCCCGCCCTGTACGCTATCCTCCCGGCGAGCGGGCCAAGGACGCCCGAACGTCTCCGTTGGGAAGGACCCCATCCGATGCCCCTCCTCCTCGTCACCGGCGGCGCCGGCTTCATCGGCTCCAACTTCATCCGCCGCGTCCTCGCCGCCCACCCCGACACGTCCGTCCTCAACCTCGACGCCCTCACCTACGCCGGCAACCCCGCCAACCTCGCCGACCTCGCCAACGACCCACGCTACCGCTTCGTCCACGCCGACATCTGCGACCGCGCCTCCGTCCGCGACGCCTTCAAGAAGGGCGTCACCTCGGTCGTCCACTTCGCCGCCGAGTCCCACGTTGACCGCAGCATCCACGACTCCGGCCCCTTCGTCCGCACCAACGTCCTCGGCACCCAGGTCCTCCTCGACGCCGCCCGCGAGCACCCCGTCGAGAAGTTCGTCCACGTCTCCACCGACGAGGTGTATGGCTCCCTCGGCGACACCGGCGCCTTCACCGAGACCACCCCGCTCGCCCCGTCCAGCCCGTACTCGGCCAGCAAGGCGGCGTCGGACCTCCTCGCCCTCGCCTACGCCCACACGTTCCACATGCCGATCACCGTCACGCGCTGCTCGAACAACTACGGGCCGTACCAGTACCCCGAGAAGCTCATCCCGCTGTTCATCAAGAACCTCCTGTCCGACCAGTCCGTGCCGGTCTACGGCGACGGCCAGCAGGTCCGCGACTGGCTGCACGTCTCCGACCACTGCGGCGCCATCGAGGCCGTCTGGCAGAAGGGCAGGCCCGGCGAGGTGTACAACATCGGCGGCCGCTGCGAACGCACCAACCTCGACCTCACCCACGAATTGCTCCGCCTCCTCGGCAAGCCGCGCTCCCTCATCCGCCACGTCGCCGACCGCCCGGGGCACGACCGGCGGTACGCCATCGACTGCACGAAGATCGAGCGCGAGCTGGGCTGGCGCCCCGAGGTCACGTTCGAGGCCGGTCTGGCCAACACCGTCGCCTGGTACCGCGCCAACCAGCGGTGGATCCACTCCGCCCTGGCCCGCACCGCCGCCCCCGGGCGCCTCGCCGGCTAGGCCGCCGCCTTCCGCTCGGGTGGCCGGGGTCGGCTTTGAGACCCCGGCGGATGCCCGAACCGGGGTCTCAAGGCCGACCCCGGCCACACAGACATGGGACACCCCACCGGCCACCGCCCGCGGACAGAAGGAACACCGACGATGCTTGCCGATCTCGTCCGCGGCGTCCGCGACTACGTCCGCGAGGTGTGGGAGTGCCGCCACTTCTGGTTCCACCTCGTCATGTGCGACGTGCAGAAACGCTACCGGCGTAGCGTCCTCGGGGTGGGCTGGTCGCTGCTGCAGCCGCTGTGCATGGCCCTGGTCCTCACCGCCGTCTACAGCCGCGTCATGGGCGTCGGGTTCTGGCAGTTCGGCCCCGCCCTCCTCGCCGGCGTCGCCTTCTGGACCATGTTCCAGCAGTCCTGCCTCCAGGGCTGCACCAGCCTCATCGCCGCCGAGCCGTACATGCGCCAGCAGCCCCTGCCCACCCTGATCTTCCCCCTCCGCGTCGTCCTCATCCTCGGCTTCCACTTCTCCCTGTCGCTGCTCCTCGCCGCCGTCTTCGGCTGGATCGGCGCGGGGACCGTCCACGTCGCCGGCCTGCTCGCCGCCGTCCCCGTCGTCGTCCTCCTCTTCGTCCTGTGCTGGTCCCTGGCCACCGTCGCCGCCTTCTCCCACGTCTACCTCCCCGACACCCAGCACTTGCTTGAGGTCGGGCTGCAGATGCTCTTCTACCTCACGCCCGTCATCTACCCCGCCGCCCTGCTGCACGGCAACGGCCTCGGCTGGATCATCGACATCAACCCCCTGGCCGTCCTCCTCGACCTGCTCCGCGGACCGCTGCTCTCCGGCGACATCCCCTCGCTCTGGATGTACGCCAGGGCCGCCCTCATGGTCCTCCCCGTCGCCGGGGTCGCCGTCGCCCTCGTCGCCCGCCTGGAGAGCGACCTCATCTTCGCCCTCTGAGGCCCGACATGGCACGCATCTCGCTGAAAGACGTCCACCTCACGTTCCGCCCGCGCAAGCGTGGCAGCACGTCGATCAAGGACACCATGCTCCGCCTCTTCGGCCTGGGCCGCCACCTCCCGCCGCCGCCCACGGTGGAGGCGTTGCGTGGCATCGACCTCGAATTGCACGACGGCGCACGCCTCGGCGTCGTGGGCCACAACGGCGCGGGCAAGTCGTCGCTGCTCCGCCTCCTCGCCGGCGTCTACCGCCCCACGCGGGGGACACGCCTCGTCGAGGGCCGCATCAGCTCCCTGTTCGAGCTGCTGCTGGGCTTCGAGGAGGACGCCACCGGCTGGGAGAACATCCGCTACCGCGGCTACCTCCTCAAGGAGCCGCCCGCGCGGCTGGAGCCCAAGGTCAAGGACATCGGCGCCTTCACCGAGCTGACCGACGCCCAGCTCGACATGCCGATCAAGTATTATTCGTCGGGCATGCTCGTCCGCCTCGCCTTCTCCATCTCGACCGCCCTGGAGCCCGAAGTGTTGCTCATGGACGAGGTGTTGGCGGCGGGCGACGCCGGCTTCCTGGAGAAGGCCAAGGCCCGCATGCGCGCCCTGATGTCACAGGCACGCATCATGGTCCTGGTGACGCACTCGCTCGACTCGGTCAAGCAGATGTGCAACCAGGCCGCCTGGCTCGAGCAGGGCCGCGTCCGCATGCTCGGCGCCCCCGAGGACGTGGTGGAGGCGTACCAGTCGCACATGCTGGCCAAGGCGAAGGCGGCGTGACTGTTTCCGTGGCGACAAGCTTCCAGCCTGTCGATCCCTCACACGTCCAGGTCCGCATTCTTGACCTTGTCCGCCTGCTCCATCACCAGCCGCTGCCGCTGCCCCGCGTCCTTGCCGAGCAGGTCCACGAAGGTCCGGTCCGTCTCGATGAGCGACCCGATGTCCACCTTCAACAGGGTCCGGAACTTAGGGTCGAGCGTCGTCGCCGCCAGCACCGGCGGGTTCATCTCGCCCAGCCCCTTGAACCGCGAGATCTCGTACTTGGCGTTCGAGCGCAGGCCGGCGAGGATCTGGTCCTTGTGCCTGTCGTCGCGCGCCCAGTGCGTCTCCTTCCCGACCTGGATCTTGTACAGCGGCGGCGCCGCCAGGAACACGTGCCCCTTCTTGATCAGCTCGGGCATGTGGCGGAAGAAGAACGCCAGCAGCAGGGTCGAGATGTGCATGCCGTCGGAGTCCGCGTCCATCAGGAGGATGATCTTGCCGTAGCGCAGCCCGGCGAGGTTGAACTTGTCGCCGACGCCCGTGCCGATGGCGCTCACCAGGTCGCTCAGCTCGGCGTTCTGGAGCGCCTTCGCCAGGGCCAGGCCCTCGCTGTTGAGGATCTTGCCGCGCAGCGGCAGGACCGCCTGCGTCTTGTTGTTGCGCCCCTGCTTCGCCGACCCGCCCGCCGAGTCGCCCTCCACGATGAACAGCTCCGTCTCCTCCATCGCCGTGGACTTGCAGTCGGCCAGCTTCCCGGGCAGGTTCACACGCCGCGACGTGAGCGTCTTGCGCTTCACCTCCGCCACGGCCTCGCGCGACGCCAGCCGCGCCCGCGCCGCCATCACGATGCGCCCGATGATCTGGTCGGCGGCGGTCATGTTGGCGTTGAGCCACGCCTCCAGGCCGCTGCGCACGAAGTTATCGACGGTCCCCGCCCACTCCGGGTTGTTCAGCCGGTCCTTCGTCTGCCCCTGGAACATCGGCTCCCGGACGAACACCGACAGCACCGCGACCACGCCCTCGCGGATGTCCTCCGCCGTGATGTCCAGCCCCTTCGTCTTCACGTCGTGCGTCGCGATGTAGTTGCGGACCGCCTTCGTCACCCCCGCCTTCAGCCCGTTCTCGTGCGTCCCCCCCCCCGCCGTCCGGATGCCGTTCACGTAGCTGCGGATGCCGTCGTCGGTGGACTCCGTCCACCACAGGGCCACCTCGATCCGGTCCCCGTCCTTCCGCGCCAGCGTGAACGGCGTCTCCGCCACCGTCGCCTTCCCCGCCCCTTTCACCAGGTGGTCGAGGAACTCCGGCACCCCGCCCGGATGCGTCAGGTCGTGCGTCTCCCCCGTCACCTCGTTCTTGAACGTGATCCGCAGCCCGCTGTGGATGTACGCCATGTCGTCCAGCCGCGACCGGATCAGCTCCGCGTCGAACTGGGTGGTGCGGAAGATCTCCGCGTCCGGCTCGAACGTGATGCTCGTCCCGTGCCCCCGGCTCGGCCCCACCTTCTCCAGCTGCGTCGCCACCTTCCCGCGCGCGAACGTCTGCTGCCACTCGAACCCGTCGCGCTTGATGGTCGCCGTCAGCTTCTTCGACAGGGCGTTGACCACCGACGAGCCCACGCCGTGCAGGCCGCCCGAGTAGGTGTAGCCGTTGCCCTCGCCGAACTTGCCGCCGGAGTGCAGCGTCGTGAGGATCAATTCGAGCGTCGGCTTCTTGTGCTTGGGGTGCATGCCGACGGGGATGCCGCGGCCGTTGTCGATGACCGTGACCGCGTCGCCCTTCTTGTGCAGGATGACGGTGATGGAGTCGGCGTGGCCGTTGAGGTACTCGTCCACGGAGTTATCGACGATCTCCCACACGAGGTGGTGCAGCCCGTTGCGCGAGGTGTCCCCGATGTACATGGCCGGGCGCTTGCGCACCGGCTCGAGCCCCTCGAGCACGACGATGTCGCCCGCACCGTAGTTGTTGCTGATCGCGGCGCTCATAGAGTTTGGCTTCCCGTCTGTGATCCCGCTTGTCTGATGTGCCACCCAGGGGCCTTCTCTCAAGGCCCGTCCGAGAATACCTCGTCGACGCTCATCGTCCAGCCCGGTATCGCCGGCTCGGCGTCGATCACCTGCCCGCCCACGAACGTCCTCGGCTCGGCCTCACCATTCCGCCACACGCGGACCGTCGCGGCCCGAACGTCGATCTCCCACAACACCAGCGTCCCCGCCCTGAAGTAGTCCGCCCTCCTGGCATCCAGCTCCGGCTCGTCGCTTAGCTCCCCGGCGAAGCGGGGCGCCCCGATGATCGGCCCCATCCGATCCTCCGGCCACGGCCCCGCGAACCACGACACCACCGGGCTGATCGTCTGCCGGCCCGAAGGCTGCGTCGGGAGGGCGTAAACCAACGTCGTCCCATACACCTCGCCCCGCAGCGGGCCCTCCACGCGATGCAGTGCGAACCGAATGTTCCCTACCGCGATGGCCTCGCCGTAGCGGAGCAGCGAGAGGCGGCGGATCTCACCGCGCACCAGCTCGGCGCGTCCCTCCAACCTCATCAGGTCGCTGATCGTCGCCATCATGGTCACTCGAACAGCCCCTTGTCCCCGTTCTCCTTCTTCGGCTCCTTCTCCGCCAGCGCGTCCCAGTCCGCCAGTTCGATCGCCGGCGGCACCACCCGCCCGAACGACCGCCTCGTCACCGCCTTGAACCCCTTGCCGCCACGCCCCACCTGCTCGTGCCGGTTCGTGAACTCCTTCGTCTGCCCGTCGTCCACCTCCATCACCAGGCGCGACATCCCCGGCCCCATCACCGCCGCCCCCAGGCACACATCATCGTCATCCAGCTTGATCCCCATCACGCCCTTGCCCACGCCCGTGAGGATGTTCACGTCCTCCATCGCGAAGTGGATCACGTGGCCTCCACGCGACGCCAACATCACGGAGGTCTCGTCCGTCACGACGCACGCGGCCGCCACCCGGTCGCCCTCGTTCAGCTTGAGGTACTTCCGGCCGGCCTTCGTCGATCCCGTGCGGTACGGCCCCAGCGGCGTCCTCAGCACCTGGCCCTGCGCCGTCGCCGCGAAGATGTACGGCCAGCCGTCCTCCCTGTCCTCGGGCGTGAACCGCGGGTCCGTCGTCGCCGCCCCGATCACCTTCACCTGGTCGGCCAGCTTGAAGAACTTCGTGATCGGGTCGCCGTAGCCGTGGCTCGCCGGCACGTCCAGCATGCGCATCGTGTAGCACGTCCCGTCGTCCGCGAAGAACACCACATGATCCACCGTGCTGCCGGGCAGGACGGCGATGACCTCGTCCCCCTCGCGGACGCGCGTCGTCTCCACCGACGCCAGCCGGCCCACGCGCTTGACCCACCCGTCGCGCGTCAGCACGACGTTGGTGTTCTCGCGCACGATGTACGCCTCCGGGTCGAACTCCACCTCGTCCTCGCTCGACCCCAGCCGCGTCCGCCTGCGGTCCTTCGCGTGCGTCTCGGCCAGGGCGTTCAGCTCGCCCGTCACCACGCCCCACAGTCGCGTCTCCGACCCGAGGATCGCCTCGATCTCCTTGGCCTCGGCCTTCTTCTCCTTCAGCTCCTCGAGGATCTTCTTGATCTCCATCGAGGCGAGCTTGTAGAGCTGCGCGTCGAGGACCGCGTCGGCCTGGGCCTCGTCCAGCTTGAAGCGGGCGATGAGCTTCTCGGCGGCCTCCGCCTTCCCCGTCGATTCGCGGATCAGGCGGATGGCCTCATCGAGGGCGTCGAAGACCTTGCGGAAGCCGTCGAGGATGTGGATGCGCCGCTTGAGGTTCTCCAGCTTGAACTGGAAGCGGCGCCGCACGGTCTCCAGGCGGAAGTCGGCGAAGTAGCGGAGCATCTCCTTGAGGGAGAGGCGCTGCGGCCGGGTGATCGGCTCGCCGTGGATGTTCACGTCCGGCACCAGGCAGGTCATGTTCACGGGGAACGTGTCCTGCATGGCCGTGTGCTTGTAGAGGTAGGCCATGATGAGGTTCGGGTCGCTGCCCGCCTTCATCTCCATGACCATCCGCATGCCGTCCTTCTCGTTCGACTCGTTGACGATGTTGAGGAGCTGGGGGAGCCTGCGGTCGGCGATGAAGGCGCCGATCTCCTGCTCCAGCCTGGCCTTGTCCACCCCGTAGGGCAGCGACGTGACCACGATCTGCTGCTTGCGCGGGAGGTCCTCGACCTTCCACTCGGCCTGGATCTTGATGGTGCCGTGGCCGTCCTCGTAGATCTTGCGGAGGGTGGCCCGGTCGGTGATGATCTTGCCCCCGAGGGGGAAGTCGGGCCCCTTGACCTTCTCCATGATCTGTGCGGTGGTGGCGTCCGGGTTCTCGATGAGGAAGGCGGCGGCGCGGCAGCACTCGCCGAGGTTATGCGGCGGGATGTTGGTGGCCAGGCCGACGGCGATGCCCGAGGAGCCGTTGACGAGGAGGTGGGGGAACTGCGCGGGCAGGACCATCGGCTCCTGACAGGTGTTCTCGTAGTTGGGCTGCATGGGCACGGTCCGCTGCGCCAGCTCGCTGAGCAGGCTCTCGGCGATGGCCGTCAGCTTGGCCTCGGTGTAGCGGTCGGCGGCGGGGGTGTCGCCGTCGAGGGAGCCGAAGTTGCCCTGTCCGTCCACGAGGGGGGCGCGCATGACCCACGGCTGGGTGAGGCGCACGAGGGCCTCGTAGGCCGCCGCGCTGCCGTGGGGGTGGTAGGTGCCGGTCACGTCGCCGCAGATCTTGGCGCACTTACGCGGCTTGGCGTCGAAGGTGAGCCGCAGGTCGTGGTACATGGTGTACAGGATGCGGCGCTGCACGGGCTTGAGGCCGTCGCGCACGTCCGGCAGCGCGCGCGACTTGATGACCGACATCGCGTAGGTCAGATAGCGCTGTTGGGTCTCTTCGCGCAGCGTCACCGTCGTGATCGTCTCGGCCATCACAACCTCTCCGGGGAATCCCGCGAAACAACTATTCTAGCGCCGACGCGGGCCAAAGTCTCCCATCGGCACGCCCCCCCACCCCCACGGAAGGAATAGTAATGGAATCTTGTACAGATATCAAGCCCGGAGGCGGGTGGTAGCGGATGTGCGGAGGGCGTGCCGCCCGTCGGGGGCTGCGGGCGTGTAAGAAGAAACAAAGTAGGACGGGAATTCTTGTCCTGCGGATGAGCGAGGCTTCGCTCATTCCGGATGACCGACCTTTCTTGATGGCCACCCTTCTCACTTCCCAGGGGTTCACATGCCACTGAAGCACGGCTACGCGGTCCTCAAGGGGACGGTGATCGGCTCGAAGCCGGCCACCTCACAGAACGCCCATTTCTCGGTGCGGATCGTTGACGACGAGGCCAACTACCGCATCGCCGTCAACGTCAAGTCGAAGTACCACCCGCACGACCTGGAGTGCCATCTCGACGACGACTTCCGGCACCCCGTGACGCAGGCCCTGCGTAACCTGCGGCGGGGCATGCGGGTCTTACCCGCCGACTGGAAGAAGCGCCGCGAGGATGGGGTGGCCCTCGACTTCGTGCGCATGAACCTGTTCGCCCGCGAGAAGATGCGCCCGGTGCCGATGGCCGCCCCCGGCCCCTTCGACGACCTCAACGAGGTCATCGGCAACCTGCTCCACCAGGCGGCCTCGGACGAGGGCAACTACCTGTGCGCCTTCGGCGAGCCGTGGGGGCCGGAGACCGTCCCCGACAAGGTGTTCGGCTTCCTGCCGGGCCGCGGCATCCACGACATCCACATGAACCAGGGGAACCTGAAGGCGGCCCACGCCCACGAGGACGGGCTGTACCAGGACGGCGCGCTCATCGTCTACCTCGCCCCCCAGGACCGCTTCGTCGCCTACTTCACCAAGTTCCAGTCGCAGTCCTGGCACACCGACGAGGAGGGCGGGCACGCCATCGGCCGCGACGGCGGGCGCATCGAGCCCCGGCCCGGCGATGCCGTGGCCGCCCCGCCGCCGCTGCCGGCCACGGTGCGCATCGTGGCGGCGATGGTCAACCCCGCCGGCCCCGACGAGGGCAAGGAGTACGTCACCCTGGCCAACGTCACCGGCGCCGACATCGACCTCGCCGGCTGGTCCCTCCTCGACCGCATGGACCGCCCGCTGAAGCTGTCCGGCGTGCTGTCGCGGGTCGCCCCGATGACGGTGACCGTCCCCGCCGACGCCCCGTTCAAGCTGGGCAACAACGGCGGCACCATCACCCTGCTGAACGCCGCCGGCCTGACGGTCCACGGCGTGGCCTACACGGCGGCGCAGGCGTCCCACGCCGGCGCGGCCATCACCTTCTCCTGACCATCAAGGAGCCATCCCATGCCCGCCAGCCCGTATGAGATGAAGGTCATCGAGCAGCGACTGGAGCAGTGCGACGGCGAGGCGAGGGCCCTGCGCCGCGACATCCTGATCGGCGTGCTGGTGCTGTTCGCCATCCAACTCGCGTGGGTCGGCTATCACCGCGCCTCCGCCCGGAAGGCCCTCGCCCTGGAAGAGGCCGACAAGGGCAGGGCCGCCGTCAAGGCGGCGGCCCGGACTTCGGAGCAGGCACGCCAGCTCGCGACGGCCCTGCAGACCGCCCGCGGCAAGCTGAACGCCCTCCTCGCCGACAAACGCCTCGAGCTGCACGCCCTCATGGACCCCGTCCTCGCTGCCGCGTTCGGGGAGAAGACCGATCCCGTCCTCCTCCTCAAGTATGGGATCGGCCCGGAGAAGCAGGCACGCCTCAAGGCGGTTACGGACCTGAAACAGAAGTATAAGGCCGTCGAGGAAACCATCTCCGTCCACATCCTGCCGGTCTGGGCCGCCCGCATGAAGGTGGACGTGCGGAAGGTCCAGGCGGAGTTCCTCGCCGCCCTCCCCGACCTCGGCAAGGAAGGGGCGGCCGACCCGGCCTGCCGGTGTTTGGCCGACGCCCTGGCGAAGGCGAAGGAGGCCATCACGAAATGGTCCGTCGAGACGCCCCGGGTCGCCGGCCTGTGGGAGCACAACGGGAAGGAGGCCGTCTTCCAGGGGTTCTCGGCACGTCTGGAAAAGGCGAGCGGGGGGGCGACGGAGGCGGCACTCGCGGTGCTCGCCGACAACGCGGCCGCCAACGCGCTGGCAAGGGAGCGTGGCGAGGCCGCGCTCCAGGCCGCCGCCGCCAAGGAGGCCGATTACCAGCGGGCACTTGACGGCCTCAAGGGGTACGCCAACCCGCTGCCCCTCGTCGCCTTCCGGCCGGAGGACCTCGTCGCCGTACTCCCCCTCCTCCTCGCCGGCGTCGCGCTGTGGCTGGTGTTCCGCTTCCTCGCCCTCCAGAGCGAGCACGCCCGGCTCCTCGAGCTGCAGAAGGCCCGCCTGGAGCCGGGCACCACCCTGGACCCCGCCCTGGCCGAGGCCGCCTTCTTCGGCCTCCGCCCGTCCTGGCTCGTCGCGCTCGCCCTGCTCGCCGTCCCGGCCGCGGTGATCCTCTTCGACCTCATCTTCCTCGCCAGGGCCGCCACGGCGGAGGAAGGATACGGGTCGTACCTGGCCGCGTGGCTGGGCCTGTGCCTCCTCGCCGTCGGCACCTGCCTCGCGCCCCCCTGGTCGTCCACCCCCCGACAGTCCCCTTGAAGGAGCCGAGCCATGCCCCCGCAGCGCAGCGTCATCGCCGTCGATCTCGCCCACGTCTACGAGCAGCCCGGCCGCAAGAAGCTCCTCCACGCCCTCGCCTGGGGCGATGAGGTCGAGGTGCTGGAGACGGCCGCCGAGCACCTCCGCGTCCGCACCGCCAAGTTCGTCAAGCAGCCCGACGGCGGCATCCTCCCCCAGGCCGTCGAGGCGTTCATCGCCCCGCCCGCCTCCGCCCGCATCGCCCCCGCCGACGTCGTCAAGCCCTTCGCCGAGAACCGCGTCCTGAAGGTCAACTTCGTGGACGTCCAGCAGGGCGATGGCGCCGTCATCGAGTCCCCCGACGGGCAGGTCATCCTCGTGGACGGCGGCGACAACCAGCTCTTCGCACGCTACCTCGCCGCACGCTTCCGCGGCTCCTCCGCCGAGCGCCCCCGCGCCATCGACTGCATCCTCGTGACCCACGGCGACGCCGACCACTTCCAGGGCCTCTCGCGCATTCACGAGTCCGAGTCCAACCCCACCCCCGGCAAGCGCCTGTTCATCGCCCCGAAGAGGGTGTTCCACAACGGCCTCGTCAAACGCCCCGCGAAGATCGACGGCCGCACCCTCCCCGAGAAGGAGCTGCTCGGGCCCCTCGCCGACGCCGGCGGCCGCCCCGTCCTCACGCCCCTCGTCGATGACCTCCTGTCGTTCCCCGACGCCCAGATGAACCTGCCCTTCCGCCAGTGGAAGGCCGCCCTGGCCGCGTGGTCCGCACGCGGCCCCATCGCGTGCCGCCGCCTGTCGGCAGGCGACGACGACGCCTTCGCCTTCTTCAACAGGGACGGCCGGCACATCCAGGTCCTCGCGCCCATCCTCCACGAGGCCGGCGGCGTGCGCGGGCTGCCCCTGCTCGGCAAGCCGCCCTCCGGCCCGCGCCTCGGCCACGAGTCGCTCGGCCTGGGCGGCGAGGCGTTCAAGGGCGTGTCGGCGTCGCACACCATCAACGGCCACTCCGTCGCCTTCCGCCTCCGCTACGGCGGCTTCAGCTACCTGTTCTGCGGCGACCTCAACGACGAGTCCGGACGCATCCTCGCCCGCAAGCACCAGGCCGGCGAGATCAACCTCCGCTCCGAGGTCTTCAAGGTGCCGCACCACGGCTCCGCGGACTTCTCCGGCGCCTTCTTCCAGATGGTGTCCCCCGTCGTGTCCGTCGTGTCCAGCGGGGACGAGTCGGCCCGCAAGGAGTACATCCACCCGCGCGCCACCCTGATGGGCGCCCTCGGGCGGCATTCCCGCATCGAGGAGCCGCTCATCTTCGTCACCGAACTGGTCGCCTTCTTCCAGGCCGAGGGCTGGTGCAAGCAGGACGGCCCCGCCGCCGACGCCCGCGGCCGCTTCTACGGCTTCTCGCGTGCAGCCTACGGCATCGTCAAGACGCGGACGGACGGCGGGCGCCTCCTCGTGTACACCGATAGTGGCAAGGCCGACATGAAGGAGGCCTACGCCTACGTCCTCAACGAGAACGGCCAGCCCACCCCCTCGCCCGTGGTGCGCGTGTAGCCCGAAGGGCCGTCCATGATCGAGCCGAGCATCGCATCCTACCTTGGCCGCTGGGAGCAGGCCTTCGCCGCCGGCGAGGACCTGCCCCCGGAGGCCCTCTGCCCGGACCGCCCTGACCTCCACCGCGCCCTCCGCTCCGTCTGCGACATGATGCGCTGGATGCGCCACGACGCCGACGCCACCGCCTCCGACACGCCCCGGCCCGGCGTCGGCCCCGCGCCCCGCACCGTGGCCGGCCATGAGATCCTGGGCGAGCTGGCCCGCGGCGGCATGGGTGTGGTCTACCGCGCACGTCACCTCGCCCTGAACCGGGTGGTGGCGCTGAAGATGATCCTCGGCGGCGGCCACGCCGACGCCGACGCCCGCCGACGCTTCCTCACCGAGGCCGAGGCCGTCGCGCGGGTGAAGCACCCCGGCATCGTGCAGATCTTCGACCACGGCGTGCACGACGGGTTGCCCTACTTCTCGCTGGAGATGTGCGCCGGCAGCCTCGCCGGGCGCCTGGCCGACGGCCCCCTGCCCCCGCGTGAGGCGGCGGCGCTCGTGGAGAAGGTGGCGCGGGCGGTGCAGGCGGCGCACGAGGCGGGGATCGTCCACCGCGACCTCAAGCCCGCCAACGTCCTCCTCGCCGACGACGGCTCGCCGCGCGTCGCCGACTTCGGGTTGGCACGCCGCCTTGACGCCGCCAGCTCGCTGCCCTCCGGCGCCGTGGTCGGCACGCCCTCCTACATGGCCCCGGAGCAGGCGCGTGGTGATCGGAACGTCGGCCCCCTCGCCGACGTGTATGCCCTCGGCGCCCTCCTGTACGCCTGCCTCACGGGCGGGCCGCCGTTCCGCTCGGCCTCGGTCATGGACACGATGGCCCAGGTCATCACGGCGGAGCCGGCCCCGCCACGCTCGCTCAACCCGGCGGTGCCGCGCGACCTGGAGACGGTGTGCCTCAAGGCGTTGCAGAAGGAGGGCTGGCGGCGCTATCCCAGCGCCGCGGCCTTCGCCGACGACCTGAAGCGTTTCGCCGAGGGCCGGCCGGTGGCGGCCCGCCCGGTCGGGCCGCTGGGCCAGCTCGTGCGATGGTGCGGCCGGCAGCCGGTGGTCGCGGCGCTGACGGCGGGCCTCGCCCTGGCCTTGATCGCCGGGACGGCGGCCAGCGTGGCCTTCGCCTGGCGTGCCGCCGACAAGGCCACCCTCGCCGAGGAGAAGGCCACGCTCGCCCAGCGCAAGGAGGCCGAGGCGCTGGCCAGCGAGAAGAAGGCGAAGGAGCGTGAGGAGGAGGCGGTCGAGCAGCGGGGCAAGGCGGACAGGGAGCGCCGCGAGGCCGACCTCGCCCGCGATCACGCCGAGCGGCTCCTCTACTTCGGCCGCATCCAGCTCGCCCACCGCGAGATCCAGGCCGGGCGGGTCAACAAGGCCCTGGAGCGCCTGGCCGAGTGTCCGCCCGCCCTGCGCGGCTGGGAGCACGGCTATCTGCTGCGTCTGTGCGAGGGCAGCCTCTGGACGTTCCGCCCCCCGGCGGCCACGCCCAGCATCTACTCCTCGCACCTCGCCGTCTGCCCCGCCACCGGACGCATCCTCACCCGCGACCTGCGTCTCCTCGACCCGCACGCGGGCCGCGTCGTGCCGTCGCGCCTGCCGGGCGGCAAAAGGCTGACGCCCAAATGCGCCGACTTCAGCCCCGACGGGCGCCGCCTCGTCGCCGTGGTCAACGGCGTGCTGACCGTGTGGGACGTGCGCACCGGCAAGACGCTCATGACGGAGCGTGTCGGCGTGGACCCCCACGACCGCTGCTGCTTCGCCCCCGACGCCCGCCGCGTGGCGTGGGGCAGCCAGAAGGGCGAGTTCGCCGTCTTCGACGGCACCACCGGCAAGAGGCTGGCCGACCTCAAGACCACCCTCCCCGGCAACTATGTGAACGAGCTGCGTTTCAGCCGCGACGGCCGCCAGCTGGCCGCCGTCGATCAGGTCGGCCGGACGCGGACCTGGGCCCTGCGCACGGGCGAGGAGACGGTCCTCCCGGTCCGGGCGAGGGGGGGCATCGCCTCGGTGCGCCTCGCCGCCGACGGGAAGACCGCAGTGGGCGATCGGGGCGGGACGATCCGAGTCTACCCCGCCAAGCCAGACGCCCCGGCCCAGACCCTCCGCGGCCACAGGGAAAATGTCAACGGCCTGGGTCTCAGCCCCGACGGGCGGCTGCTGGCGAGTGCCGGCCGTGACCTCTCGGTGCGTATCTGGGACCTGAGCAAGGGTGAGCTGTTGCAGACCTTCTACGGCCACCGGAGCGAGGTGCATTCCGTCCACTTCCTCCCCGGCGGCGAGCGCGTCGTGAGCAGCGACAACGACGGCGTCGTGAAGGTGTGGGACGCCACCACGCACAATTCGTCGGCCCGGCTCGTCCGCGTCAAGGAGGGCATCGGCAGGCTGGTACACGACGGGGACCGCTTCGCCGCCGTGAATCTCAAACGCTCCGCCGTCATCTGGGACCGGGACGCCGGCGAGTCCCGGCTGCCCCTCGGCGTGCCGGAGGATAACGCCGTTCTCGCGCACCACCCGCGTCTCGGTTGGACGGTGCGCTGGGACGGCAAGCCCCCTGGCCGCCTCTCGCTGACCGCCCATGACGGCGGGAGGGTGGGCGTGGCCTTGGCCGTGACCAGCCTGCCTATCGTCGAGCCGGGCGGCCGATTCGCCGTCACCCACGAGGCCGACGCGGCCGTCGTGCGGCGGCTGCCCGGCCTGGAGGTGGTGACCCGCCTCCCTACGCCGGACAACGCCCCGGTACGCCCCTCCTTCGACCCCGCCGGCCGCCTCGTGGCGCTGCGGCTCGCGAGGGAGGTCCACGTCCGCGATGTCGCCACGGGCGGGATGCTCGGGCGTTTCCCCTGCGAGCGGAACGGCAGCCAGTACCTCGCCTTCGGCCACGGCTCACGTCTCCTCGCCGTGGCCAGCCCGAAGGACATCCAGGTCTGGGATTGGCGGGCGGGCCGCCGCGAGCGGGCGCTGGTCGGGCACACGGGGCACGCCACCCTCCTCGCCTTCACGCCCGACGGGGCCCGCCTCTTCAGCCTGGGGG
The DNA here is from genome assembly GCA_964630925.1 of uncultured Alcaligenaceae bacterium. GTDB lineage: Bacteria > Planctomycetota > Planctomycetia > Gemmatales > Gemmataceae > RGDT01. The sequence continues at coordinate 39,678 of CAZVZK010000046.1, read as the reverse complement.
AGGACGGCACGCTGCGCGTCTGGGATGTCGCCACCGGCACCGAGGTGCTGACGCTGGACGGCCTGACCTCGAAGCAGCATGAGGCCCTGTGGCTCGGCCCCGACGGGCTTCGTCTGTACGCCGCGGATAGCTCGGAGGTGCGGCTGTGGGACGGCACGCCGCCGTAGCCGCTCGTCGGCACGCCTCCAGGCGCGGCAGCGCCTGATGGGAGGCGTGGATGCCGTCGGAGCTCGAGATCCACGTCGCCGCCTTCACGGGCTGGCAGGCGGCCCGCATCTGCCTGGCGCAGCGGTCCGGCTCCACATGACACCCCTCCGGCCCCCGAACCGATCAGCGGTGCGGCCACCCAACCAAACACCATCCGGCGAGGCCTGCCAAGCCAGCGCGGCTTGACAGGCCTCGCCGGATCGGGTGTGATTGTTACATCCCAGCCCGAGGCCCTGAGGGCGAAATGGGAGGCAGAGGCTGCCGGCCAGCGGTTGCGCGAGGCGGGGCCGGGCGTCGAAGAACGCGGGGAGCGCGGGCGCCACCCCGCCCTGAGCGCCTGGCGATGAAGTGGCAGAAGGAGGGTGGTGATGAACGCGCGGATCGTCCTCACCGCCGGGGCGGCCCTGCTCGCCGTGCTGGCGTCCGCCGCCCCGTCCCCGGAGCCGGACGAATACGTCCCCAAACGCGACGTGCTGGAGGACGTCCTCGCGCGGGCGAAATGGCGGATGCCCGTCGCCGACCTCCGCCGGGCGTTCAAGGGCCTGCCGCTCACCGCCGACAAGTGGTTGCTGGGCCGCCGGTCGTTCCGCAACGAGGTGACGCTCACGCTGCACAACACGAAGGCCGTCTTCGAATTCTCCGGCACCGTCGCCCCCGTCGGCAAGCCCGACGAGGCGGCCTCCTCGTCGCTGGTGGCGTTCACCATCGTCCACCCGGTCAAGCCGCACCCGCGCACGCACCTCGTCAGGCCGCCCGAGGGCGTCCATCACCAGTACCTTCAGAAGCTGCACGCCCGCTACGCCGCCGCCCTCAAGAAGCGCGGCGTGGCGTTCGAGGCCGACGGCCGCGACGGCCTCGGGTACCGGCTCTGGGACCGATGCACGTCGGCGGAGGGGACGTTCACCTTCGTCTACTGGAGCAACACGAGCGGCGAGGGTGTCTTCGCCTCGGCCCCGGAGAAACTGGTGGCGGACGATGTCGAACGTGAGCGTTCCTCAGCGCGGGAGAGGACGAAGGACTGGCCGGCGAGGCGGGGCGGGCGGTGAGCGACGACAGGGAGCAGGCCGGGCCGACGTGGGCCGTCGTGCGCCAGGGCGACGACGGCAACCGCTTCGTCGTGTGCGCCGGCCTGTCGCGTGACGAGGCCGAGCGCCTCGCCGCCGAGTACGAGGCGCGCGGCCACAAGCAGGCGTACTGGGCGGTTCAGGAGGGGACATGACGCGACACCTCGCCGTCGGCGACATCCACGGGTCCTTCACCGCGCTGGCCGCCCTGGCGGCGGCGGTGCCGTTCCGCCCCGAGGACACGCTCATCACCCTCGGCGATTACGTGGACCGCGGCCCCGACACCCACCGCGTCCTCGACTGGCTCATCGCCTACCAGAAGAAGGGCCGCCTCGTCGCCCTGCGCGGCAACCACGAGCTGATGATGTTGCAGGCGTGCGAGGACGAGGGCCACCTGGGCGAGTGGCTCGCCTGCGGCGGCGACGCGACCCTGGCGTCCTACTCGCCCTTCGGCGACGCGGGGCGTCTGGTGGACGTGCCGGACGCCCACTGGAGGTTCCTCGACGAGACCATCCCGCACCACGAGATCGGGTCGCACTTCTTCGTCCACGCGGGGGTCATGGCGGACATGCCGCTGGCCGAGCAGCCGGACTTCATGCTGTACTGGGAGAAGTTCGACGACCCGCCGGCGCACGAGTCGGGCAAGGTGATGGTGTGCGGCCACACGGCGCAGCGTTCGGGCCTCCCGAAGAGCGTGGGGCACGCGGTCTGCATCGACACCGCCGCGTGCAAGGGGGGCTGGCTGACGTGCCTCGACGTGGGCACCGGGCGCTACTGGCAGGCCGACCAGAAGGGCCGCACGCGCACGGCCTGGCTGGGCGAGTGAGGGCGAAGAAGGCATATCACGGAATACACGGAAGACACGAAAAGGCAGACAAAGAAGCAGAGAAGAGGCAAGGAGGCGGAAGAGAGCGGCCACGTGCCTGTCTGTCTGCTTTATACATGCTTTGTTTCTTTGTCTTCTTTTTCGTGTCTTCCGTGTATTTCGTGGTATGCCTTCTTCTTCTTCGCCGCCCCGCCGGTACAATCCCCGGATCACTCGGACGCCCGTGGGGGGAGAGCCTTGGAGACCGACCGCATCACCGCCCGCCCGGCCCGCAGCGCCGGCGTCCTGCTGCACCCCACGTCCCTTCCCACGCCCTACGGCATCGGCGACCTCGGCCCCACCGCCCACGAGTGGGCCGGCGCCCTCGCCGCCGCCGGGCAGACGTGGTGGCAGGTGTTGCCGATCGGCCCCACCGGCTACGGCGACTCCCCCTATCAGTCGCCGTCCGCCTTCGCCGGCAACCCCAACCTCATCTCGCCCGAATTGCTCATGCGCGACGGGCTGCTCGGCCCCGTGGACCTCCTCCCGCCGAGCTTCCCCGACGGCACCGTCGATTACGGCCCCGTCATCGACTACAAGGAGGCCCTCCTCGCGAAGGCGTGGTCCAACTTCCAGGCCGGGCGCGGCGCCTCCCTCAAGCCCGCCTTCGACGAGTTCCAGCACGACAACGCCGCCTGGCTCGACGAGTTCGGCCTGTTCATGGCCATCAAGGACGCCCACGCCAAGCAGAGCTGGTATACCTGGAGCCCCGACCTCATCCAGCGCCGCCCCGCCGCCCTGGAGCGGGCGAAGGCGTCCCTGGCCGGCGACATCGCCCGCCACCGCTTCACGCAATTCCTCTTCTTCCGCCAGTGGTCCGCCCTCAAGCAGGCGGCCAACAGACGCGGCATCCGGATCATCGGCGACATCCCCATCTTCGTGGCCGGCGACAGCGCCGACGTGTGGGCCAACCCCGGCCTCTTCCTCCTCGACGCCGACAGACGCCCGGCCGTGGTCGCCGGCGTGCCGCCGGACTATTTCTCCGCGACGGGCCAGCTGTGGGGCAACCCGCATTACGACTGGGCCGCCATGAAGCGCGACGACTACGCCTGGTGGGCGGCCCGCTTCCGAGCCGTGTTGAAGCAGGTCGATCTGGTGCGGCTGGATCACTTCCGCGGCTTCGCCGCCGCGTGGCAGGTGCCGGCGGGTGCGGAGACGGCCATCACCGGCAGGTGGGTGCCCGGCCCCGGCGCCGGCCTGCTGTCGTCGCTGAAGGCGGCGCTGGGCGGCCTGCCGCTGATCGCCGAGGACCTGGGCGTCATCACGCCGGACGTGCAGAAGCTGCGCGAGGAATTCGCCCTGCCGGGGATGCGTATCCTGCAGTTCGCCTTCAGCGGGCCGGACAACCGCTTCCTGCCGCACCACTACGAGCACAACACCGTCGTCTACACCGGCACGCACGATAACGACACGACCATCGGCTGGTGGTCGGAGCTGCCCGAGGGCGAGCGTCACCTCGCCCGCCGCTACCTGGCGACGGACGGCCACGACATCGCCGGCGTCCTGACGCGGACGGCGTGGGCGAGCGTGGCCGACTACGCCATCGCGCCGCTGCAGGACCTGTTGCGCCTGCCGACGGAGGCGCGGATGAACTTCCCCGGTAAGCCGTCGAACAACTGGCGTTGGCGTCTGATGCCGGGGCAGCTCTCGCCGGCGGTGCTGGGCGCGCTGGCCGAGATGACGGCGCTCTACTCTCGCGAACGCCGGGGGTAGGGAGCGGGCGGCGGGGGCCGATGGGCGTGGGGTCGGGCGTCTCCGCCACGCGGTCAAGACAGGCCACTACCTGCGCTCGACGAGGAACAGCCGCTCGATGACGTGCAGCGGGCGGTTGGCGAAGCTGCGGCTCCCCCGGAAGGCGTTGTAAGACGACTCGAATTCCTCGAGGCCGCCCAGCCCGCCCAGCATCGCCCGCATCTCCACCGGCGGGATGAACCCCTCGTCGTTGAAGGAGACGAGGAGGAACGGGGCGTCCACGGCCTCGAGCAGATCCTTCAGTAGCGGCAGCGCCCGCGCCCGCACGTTGTACCCCGAGCGCCGCCAGTCGGCCGGGATGCCCGACACCGCGCTGACCTCGCCGGGCCTCTCGTACCTGGTCAGCAGGTTGAGCATGAAGTAGTTGGAGCCGTAGGGGTGCTGGTTGTAGGGGGGATCGACGTAGGCGAGGTCCATGCCGCGCACGCGCCGGGCGGCCCGGTTGGCGTCCTCCTGCAACACCTCGTAGTCGCATTCGAAGTGGCTGAGGACCGGCACGTCCAGGGTGATCGCGCCGCGGATGCGCGTCAGGGCGTCGGAGCCGCTGCCGCCGTACTGGCCGGCCTTCGTGTCGCGGTTCTTGTAGAAGCCCTTGAACACGCCGGCGGTGTTCGCGTGGACGGACGCGCGGCTCAGGAGCGGCCCCAGGAGCAGGTCGCGCATCCCCTCGGGGGCGAGGTCGATGAGGCGGCGGTAGTTGTCCAGGCGCCGGGCATTGTCCCGCGTGTAGAAGACGCGGTCGTCCTTGGTGATGTTGTCCTCGTCGCGCGGCGCGTACATCTCCTCGATGAAGCCGGGGGCGAACGGCGCGGACATCACGCGCGCGTTGAGGCCGGCGACGGCCTCCGCGAGCGCCGGCAGATCGACGGCGCCCCGGTTGCTCAGGTAGCAGCGGCCCGTGACGGCGGCGTAGTCCTCGATGTCGTTGCTGATGACGCGCGACGCATGGGCCTTGAAGAAGCGCGAGACGACGCCCGAGCCGCTGAACGCGTCGAACGCCCGCAGTTTCTGCCTGCCGAGCCGGCGCTTCACACGCTCCACGGCGGTGCCGATCAGCCCGAGGAGGGCGCGCTTGTTGCCGAGGTAGGTGAGGAGCTGCCCGGTGAGGTACTCGGGGGCCTCGGCCGCCTCGGCCTCCCACGTCTGTGGCTGCATGCCATCGGCCCCGTAGAAGACACACCGGCGGGCGTGAGCCCGCCGTGAGCCCTGGGCGAGACGCCGGCGTCCTCGCCGGCTCGCCGTCATCGTGGTGAAGAGCCCGAGCGGGCGAGGACGGCTGCCGCCACGACGAGACCCATGGCGGCGGGGGCCCTCACTTGCCGCCGGCGCCCTTGAGGGCCTGCTCCATCGCCTCCATGAAGTCGGGGCAGACGCCCGGCGGCATGTTGGGCGCGGGGCAGATGACCGGCTTCTTCGGGTTCTTCTGCTTGGGGTGCGTCGGCAGCGGCTCGCTGCGCTCCTCGCCGCCGGCCGGGGCGGCGACGCCCAGAGGCAGCAGGTGCATCTTGTACACGAGCGGGTCGGCCTCCACGCGCTCGGCGTCGAGGGCGTGGGCCTGCTTGACCAGCTCGCGCGCCTTCTCGACGCGGCCGTCGCCCATCGCCAGGTGCGCCGCCTTCAGGAGGCCATCGACCATGACGCCCTTGCCCCGCGCCGACGGGCAGGCGGGGCAGCCGTGCCCGACCCGCGACAGCCAGCACAGGCCCTTGTTGTTCACCCAGCCGAGCCAAGCCATCAGCGGGCAGCAGCAGCCCTCCTCGGCGGCCTCCTCGCAGCCGGCGTCCGGGCGATACGGGGTGGCCCTGGCCAGGCAGGTCGTCACGTCGGCCACCACCTCGTCGCACGCCTCGGCCACGTTGGAGCCGGGGACCGCCTTCATGATCCAGGCCACGCACTCCAGCGCCTCGCCCACCTCGCCCGCCTTCGCGTGCTTGCGGGCCTTCTCCAGCCGCTCGCCCGCGCTCATGAGGAGGTCCAGGTTCTCCAGGACGCTGCGGCCCGCCGCCACGTCGAACGCGCCGCGGACGTGGCGGTCGGGGGCGGCCTCGGGGCAGATGAGCTCGAAGCCGGCCAGGGCCTGTGAGGCGGGCGCGGCGTCGACGGTGATCTTCAGCTTCTGCGGCAGGTCCGGCGGCTTGGCGACGGCGGCGGCGGTGATGGCGAGCAGCGCCAGGGTCGGGACGCTCCAGAAGCGTCGTGTCATCGTCGGCTCCTCCGTTCGGACAGTAACCGCCGGATCATCCGGCGGGCGGGGCGTTCCATAGCCGCCGCACCGGCCCGAAACAAGGGGGGTTGACGTGGGTCTCGACGCCCGCCCGGCCCCCTCGTGCCGGGGCAGGAGCCCCGGCACGAGGGTCACCGCCCTGGCTTCGGCGACATGAGGTAGGCGAACAGGTCGCGCACCTGCTGGTCGCTCATCGTCCGCAACTGCCCCTCCGGCATGATCGACACCGGGCTGGCGCTCATCTCCTCGATCTTCGCCCGCGACAGCTTCGCCGTGCGCCCCTCCTGGTCGCGCAGCGTCACCGTCGTCTTGTCCTGCCCGGCCACCACCCCCGTCAGCGTGCGCCCGTCCTCCATCTTCACGGTGAACATCATGTACTCCTCGCGGATCACCGCGCTGGGGTCGATGATGTTCTCCATCCAGTACACCGGGTTCGACCGCTCGTAGCCGGTCAGCTCCGGCCCCACGTCGCCGCCCTCGCCGAACAGCTTGTGGCACTTCGCGCACGCCTCCTTGAACACCGCCTTGCCGGCGGCCACGTCGCCCTTGCCCTTCTTCATGGCGGCGGCCACGCGCAGTATCTCGCGTTTGCGTTTCTCCGGGTCGCCGCCACGGACCTTGCCGTACTGCTTCGTGACGCGCTCCGCCAGCTCCTTGTGCAGCGACAGCCGATGCACCACCTCGAACGGCACCGACCCCGCCGACACCTTCTTCGCCTCGACCTCCGCGAGCAGCAGCGACCCCCACGCGGGCCGCGACGCCAGGAGCCCCAGGGCGGCGTTGCGCACCGCCTCCGGCTCGCCCAGCAGCGCCAGCGCCGCCGGGGCGATGCCCGCGTCCTTGTACCGGGCCAGCGCGCCCAGCGCCTCCTGCCGCAGCGACACGTTCTTCGACCCCTTCGCCACCGCGAGCAGCGCCGGGACGGCGTCGGGGATGTCGGCCTCGCCGGCGATGCGGATGCAGTCGAGCCGTGCCGCCGCCGCCGCCTTCTCGTCGGCGATGACGGCCAACGCCCGCTTGACCGCCGGCGCGTGGCCCAGACGCAGGCCGAGCGTCAGGGTCGCCGCGGTGTTGCCCCGCGCCCACGCCGTCATCACCGCGTCGCGCAGCCCCTTCGGCAAGTCGCCCGTCGAGCGCCCGGCGAACCCCTTCTCCAGGCCGGAGAGGAGGACGTCGGCCTTCTTGCCCGCCGCGCCGAGCAACGTCGCGCAGGCCAACAGGTTGGCCTCGCCGCCGGCCATCGCCCAGCGCTGCATGATCCGCTCGAGGATGAACCTCTCGACCATCGGGCGCGAGCGCACGGCGTCGTCCGCAAGCAGTTTGACGATGGCGGGCCGGGCCGTCTCGGCCTTGCTCTCCAGCGCCCACCACGTCAACAGCGGGATGTGCGGGTCGGCGATGTCCTCGTCGCGCTTCCACAGCTCGGCGAGGATGGGCAGTGCCGCGTCGGCGGGCAGCCGCTTCGCCGTGCTGGCGAGCTGCGAGCGCACCTCGGGGTCCTTCTCCGCCGCCGCCAACCTGGCGAACGCCGACGCCAGGCCCGGCGACGCCTTGCGCTCGTCGCCGACGAGGCGCACCGCCCAGCGGCGGACGTGCGGGTTGACGTGCGCCAGGGCCGTGAGGGCCGTCTTGTCATCGAGGCCGCGCGTGCGGTGGATGCCCCACAGGGCGCGCAACGCCTGGATGTCGTTCTCCGCGAGACGGTTGGCGAAGACCTCGTCGCCGCCGCCGTCCTTGCGCTGGGCCAGCAGGCGCAGGGCGGTCTCGCGCTCGTGGCGGGAGCCGCTGTTCGTCAGAAGCAGCGCGAGCGTCACGCTCTTCGCCGTGTGCAGCTCGATGCTCTCCGTCGGCCGCGGCATCTTCTCGGGGCGGATGCGCCAGATGCGGCCCGTCGCCCTGTCCCAGTTATCGCGCGGATCGACGTGGTTGATGCGTGGCTCGTAGAGGTCGGCGACGTAGAGGGTGCCGTCCGGGCCGGGCTTCACGTCCACGGGCCGGAATCGCCCGTCGGGCGTCGTCAGCAGGAACGGCTCCTCGACGGTGCGGAACGTCGAGCGGTCGGCGTGGAGCTGCGTCACCTGGAGGCGCTTCTGCAGGGCGTTCACGCCGATGATCTTGCCCTGCAGCTCCGGGATCACCCCGTCGTCGTAGACGATGAATTGATGCGTCAGCCGGTCGGCGTCGCCCTTGTGCGGCATGTGGCCGAAGAACCCCAGCGCGTACGGGTTGGTCAGCGGCCCGTGCTTGCCCCAGCCCTTGACGTAGTAGCCGCCCTGGACGTAGTGGAGCCCGCGGTACGTCCCCCAGTTCGTACCGGAGTAGACACGGCCCACCTCGTCGAACGCCACGCCGAAGGTGTTGCCGCCGCCCTCGGCGAAGATCTCGAAGACGTGCCTCGTCGGGTGGTAGCGCCAGATCGCCTGGCCGAGGAAGTCGGTGGTGGCCTTGGCCTTGGTGACCTCGACGCGCACCTTGGCCGTGCAGGTGCTGCCTTGAGCGCCATAGAGCCAGCCGTCCGGCCCCCAGCACAGCGAGCTGGCGACGGCGTGCGTGTCCTCGAGGCCGAAGCCGGAGAGGTGCACCACGGGCCGGCCCGGCCTGTCGTCCTTGGTCGGGTAGAAGAGGAGGTACGGCGGGTTCATCACCCAGACACCGCCGTCGCCGGGGAGGGCCGCCGTGGCGATGTTCAGCCCGTCGATGAATGTCGTGACCTTGGTGAACGAGCCGTCGCCGCGCTCGTCCTCGTGAATGGTAATGCGGTCATCGCCCTTGAAGTGGTCGGGCGGCGGCGGCGGGACCTTGTCGAACTTCGCCCGGATGTAGCGGTCGTACTCCACCACCTTGAGCCCGGCGGGGAACGGGTACTGCCGGTACTGCGTCACCCACATGCGTCCGCGCTCGTCGAACGCGATGTACAGCGGCTGCTTGACCACGGGCTCCGAGGCGATGAGGTCCACGGCGAGGCCGGGGCGCGGCTTGAACTTCTTCCTCGCCTCCTTGGCCGACAGGACGGGCGTCGTCTCCATCTTGGCCTTGAGGTTGCGGAGGGCGTCATCGAGGCCCTCAGCGCCCTTGATGAAGTCGGGGATGTCGCCCTTGGGGGCGGGCGGGGCGGCGGCCCACAGGGAGACGGCGGCGAGGGGGACGAGGAAGAAAAGGGGCCGCATCGGTTCATCTCACGATTCGGGTGTTCGGCGGCGGGGAGAGCGGATCGGCGGGATATGGCGAGTGTATCCGCCGGGGGCGTGGGCGAGTAGCGTGGGCCGGCCGGTGGTGGAGAATGCGGGGGCGGGATTCGTTGTCCCCGGCGGGGCGGGACGTTATCCTGTCGGGGATGGTTCAAGAGGGCGGTGCCATGCGGGCTCTGTTGCTGGCGGCGGTGTTGGCGGGTGTGGCGGGCGCGGCGGCGCCGCCGGCGACTCTGACGCCGGAGCAGGCGAAGTTGATGTCAGAGCGGGCGGCGCTGTGGGATAAGTCGCAGGCGGCGTGGAAGGCGGGCGAGCAGGGGGCGGCTTTGAAGTCGATGTCGGCTGCGTTGGCGCTGGCGGAGCGCGTCCACGGGCCGGCCTCGTTGCTCGTCTACGCCGATTCCTCCTGGCTGGCCTTCTGGGAACAGGCCCGCGGCGGGTGGCTGGAGGAGGCGGGGCACCGCCGCCGCATGCTCCGCGTGCTGGCGGCGCTTCACGGCGAGGGCCACTGGAAGGTCGTGGCTGCCCGGCTGGAGCTGGCGGATGCCCTTGCGCAGAATGGGCACACGGAGGCCCAGCGCGCGGCACTGAGGAAGGCGTCGGCCCTGGCTGCCCAGGCGAGGGCACTGCATGGGGAGGGCAAGGCGGCCAAGGCCCTCCCACTCGCGAAGGAGGCGTCGGCGCTGCGCAAGAAGGTGATGGGCGAGAAGCACCCCACCTACGCCACCAGCCTGAGCGACCTGGCTTCGCTCCTTCAGGCCTTGGGGGATCACAAGGCGGCCCTCCAAGTCTACAAGGAGGCGTCGGCGCTCTACAAGGAGGCGTTGGGCGTCCGGCACCCCTACTATGCCACGAGCCTGAGCAACCTTGCCGCATTCTACCATGCGAGGGGGGACAACAAGGCGGCCATCCCGCTCTTCAAGGAGGCGCTGGCGCTGCGCAAGGAAGTGCTGGGGGGCTGGCACCCCCACTACGCGCAGAGCCTGAGCAACCTGGCCGTGCTCCTCGCGGAGGTGGGTGACCACAAGGCGGCCCTCCCGCTCTTCAAGGAGGCGCTGGCGCTCTTCAAGGAGGTGTTGGGGGTCCGGCACCCCGACTGCGCCACATGCCTGGATGGCCTGGCCGGACTCTACCATGCGATGGGT
>CAZVZK010000046.1:0-29133 GCA_964630925.1 uncultured Alcaligenaceae bacterium | reverse complement strand
GACCACAAGGCGGCCCTCCCGCTCTTCAAGGAGGCGCTGGCGCTGCGCAAGGGGGGGCTGGGCGTCCGGCACCCCCACTACGCCACGAGCCTGGACAACCTTGCCTTCCTCCTCAAGGACACGGGGGACAACAATGGCGCTCTCCCACTCTTTAAGGAGGCGTTGGCTCTGCGCAAGGGGGTGTTGGGCGTCCGGCACCCCGACTACGCCCACAGCCTGAACAACCTGGCATCCCTCCTCCATGCGAAGGGTGACCACAAGGCGGCCCTCCCGCTCTTCAAGGAGGCGCTGGCGCTGCGCAAGGGGGTGCTGGGCCTCCGGCACCCCGACTACGCGCAAAGTCTGAACAACCTGGCCTTGCTCCTCAAGGACATGGGTGACCACAAGGAGGCCCTCCCGCTCTTCAAGGAGGCGGTGGCGCTCTTCAAGGAGGTGCTGGGCGTCCGGCACCCCGGATACGCCACGAGCCTGAACAACCTGGCCGGGCTCTACCACGCGATGGGCGACCCCACGGCCGCCCTTTCGCTGTACAAGGAGGCATTATCACTCACCAAGGAGGCGCTGGGCATCCGGCACCCCTCCTACGCCATGAGCTTGGACAACCTGGCCGGAAGCTATCAGTCGATCGGCGACTACAAGGCGGCCCTCCCGCTCTACAAGGAGGCACTGGCGCTGCGTAAGGAGGCGCTGGGCGTCCGGCACCCCGCCTACGCCCAGAGCCTCAACAACCTGGCCTTGCTCCTCAAGGCGCTGGGCGACCACAAGGCCGCCCTCCCACTCGCCAGGGAGGCGTTGGCTCTGCGCAAGGAGGTTCTGGGCGTCCGACACCCCGACTACGCCACCAGCCTGAGCGACCTGGCCGCACTCTACCATGCGATGAGGGACCACAAGGGCGCCCTCCCACTCGCCAGGGAGGCGTTGGCGCTGCGCAAGGAGGTGCTGGGCGTCCGGCACCCCGACTACGCGCTGAGCCTCAACAACCTGGCCTTGCTCCTCAAGGCGCTGGGCGACCACAAGGCCGCCCTCCCACTCGCCAGGGAGGCGTTGGCTCTGCGCAAGGAGGTTCTGGGCGTCCGACACCCCGACTACGCCACCAGCCTGAGCGACCTGGCCGCACTCTACCATGCGATGAGGGACCACAAGGGCGCCCTCCCACTCGCCAGGGAGGCGTTGGCGCTGCGCAAGGAGGTGCTGGGCGTCCGGCACCCCGACTACGCGCTGAGCCTCAACAACCTGGCCTTGCTCCTCAAGGCGCTGGGCGACCACAAGGCCGCCCTCCCACTCGCCAGGGAGGCGTTGGCTCTGCGCAAGGAGGTTCTGGGCGTCCGACACCCCGACTACGCCACCAGCCTGAGCGACCTGGCCTCGCTCCTCGGGGCGATGGGGGACTACAAGGCTGCCATCTCACTCTACAAGGAGGCGTCGGAGCTCACCAAGGAGGTGCTGGGCGTCCGACACCCCAACTATTCCACCAGCCTGAACAACCTCGCCTTGTACCTCAATGCGATGGGGGATCACAAGGCCGCCCTCCCACTGATTGAGGAGTCCATCCTCATCGTCTCCTCGACCCTGCGTGACAACGCCTCGGTGTTATCGGACAGGCAGCAGCTCGCCAACCTCGCCCTGCTCCGCCACCGCCTGGACAACCGCCTCCACATCGGGGACGACGGACCCCCCAGCGTCGCCGCCCACGTGCTGGCGTGGAAGGGCACGCTGTTCCAGCGTCAGACCCAGCGTCGCCTCTTCCTCCGCCTGAGCGCCGACCCCGAGACCAAGGCCGCCGCCGAACGCCTCCAGGACGTGACGCGCCGCCTCGTGACATTGCGGTCCTGGCCAGCCGCCACCAGGGAGAAGTTGGACGCCCTCCAGGCGGAGCAGGACGAGTCACAGGCCAAGCTCTCCGAGCTATCCGCCGCCTTCCGCGAGGAGAGGGCCAGGGGGGCCGTCTCACCCGAGGCCCTGGCGAAGTCGTTGCCCGAGGACGCGGTCCTGGTCGATTACATCTTCTACCACGACAGGCTCGCGGCCTTCGTCCATCGCCGGGGGCGGAAGGCCGTCCGCGTCGATCTGGGCAAGGCCGCGCCCGTCCTGTCGGCGGTCCACGAGTGGCGTCCGCTGTTGACACGGGGCAAGACGGGGTTGGCGCAGGGGGCGGTCCTGAAGCGGCTGGTCTGGCTGCCCCTGGAGAGGCATCTGGAGGGGGCGAAGGTGGTCCTCGTCTCCCCAGACGGCCCGCTCGGCACCGTGCCCTTCGCGGCGCTGCCGGGCCGGAGGTCGGGCTCGTACCTGATCGAGGACGTGGCCGTGGCCGTCGTGCCGGTGCCGTCGGCCCTCCCCGAGCTGATGAGGAAGCCCGACCCGAAGGAGCGTCTGAAGCCGACCCTCCTCGTGGCGGGGGATCTGCGCTACGACCCCGCGGAGAAGGCCGACGCGCCTGCCGCCGGCGCCGACGACCGCTCCGCGCCACGCACGGGGCGCGAGAGGTTCGGGCGTCTGGCCGCCACCGCCGCCGAGGCGTTGGCCGTGCGTGCCGCGTTCGAGAAGCTCTTCAAGGGGGGCGTGTCCACCCACCTGACGGAGGGCGACGCCACCAAGGCGGCTATCAGGGAGGCGCTGGCGAAGGTCCGTTACGCTCACCTGGCCACCCACGGCTACTTCGCCCCCGAGGAGGTCAAGCCCGCCCTCGCTCACGACGCCAAGGCGCGCCCGGGCGGCGAGGCACGCGAGGTGACGGGCTGGCACCCGCTGCTCCTGTCTGGGCTGGCGCTGTCTGACGCCAACCGTGAGCCGAAGCCGGGTGAGGAGGACGGCATCCTGACGGCGCTGGAGGTCTCCGAGATGGACCTGACGAGGTTGGAGCTGGCGGTGCTGTCGGCGTGCGAGACGGGGCTGGGGCAGGTGGCGGGCGGCGAGGGCATCCTGGGCATGCAGCGCGCCTTCCAGGTGGCGGGGGCTCGTTCGGTGATCGCCAGCATGTGGAAGGTGGACGACAGGGCGACCCAGGTGTTGATGGGCGACTTCTACAAGGCCGCCTGGGACACCAAGAAGGTCATCAGCCGCGCCGAGGCCCTCCGTCAGGCCCAGCTCGCCCTGCTCAAGGAGGGGCGCAAGCGCGGCCTGGGGGAGGCGGAGGAGGTCGGGAGCGGCGAGGAGCCATCCTCTCGCCTGCCGCCGTTCTACTGGGCGGCGTTCGTCCTTTCGGGGGACTGGCGCTGAGCGGGGGATTTCGCCACCCCGTCGTGGGGCGGCCGGTCATCCTGTCGGGAGGGGCGGGTCGGCCACCCGGAGGGTTAGCCCATGCGTGCGGTGCTGCTGACGGCGTTGACGGCGGGGCTGGCGTGGGGGGCCGCGCCGCCCGCGGCGTTTACGGCGGGGCAGAGGGCGGCGCTAGCGGGCCGGCCCTGGGTGGGCGTCTGGCCGAAGACGTTGGAGATCGAGCTGGCGGTGTACGGCCCCTGGCACCGGCAGGTCGAGAGGACCGCCGAGAGGCTGGGGGACACCCATCGGTCGGCGGGGGAGTGGGCGGAGGAGGCCGCGTGCCGCCGTGTCGTGATCGCCGCCCGCGTGCGCCTGGACGGGGAGGGGCACTGGCGTGTGGCCGACGCACGCCTCGAGCTGGCGGAGTCGCTTGCGCAGCCGGGGCGGACGGCGGCGCAGCGAGCGGCCCTGAGCCGGGCGGCGACACTCTACAGGCAGGCGATGAGATTGCACGGCGAGGGGAAGGCGGCCATCGCTCTCCCCCCGCTCAAGGAGGCACTGAAGCTGTACAAGGGGGTGCTGGGCACCAGGCACCCCGACTACGTCAACAGCCTCAACAACCTCGCCGCGCTCCTCCAGGCGATGGGGGACCACAAGGCCGCACTCCCCCTGTTCAAGGAGGCCGTGGCGCTGCACAAGGGGGTGCTGGGCGCCAGGCACCCATCCTACGCCAGCGGCCTCAACAACCTCGCCTTGCTCCTCAAAGAGATGGGTGACCATAAGGCCGCACTACCACTCTTCAAGGAGGCGGTGAAGCTGCACAAGGAGGTGCTGGGCACCAGAAACCCGCACTACGCCGCCAGCCTGGACAACCTCGCCGGGCTCCTCCAGGAGGTGGGGGACCACAAAGGCGCACTCCCCCTGTACAAGGAGGCCGTGGCGCTGACCAAGGGGGTGCTGGGCGCCAGGGACCCATCCTACGCCACCAGCCTCAACAACCTCGCCTTGCTCCTCAGGGATATGGGTGACCACAAGGGGGCCCTCCCGCTGCTCAAGGAGGCCCTAGCGGTGCGCAAGGAGGTGCTGGGCACCAGGCACCCCCACTACGCCACCAGCCTCAACAACCTCGCCCTGCTCCTCAAAGAGACGGGGGACCACAAAGGCGCACTCCCCCTGTACAAGGAGGCCCTGGCGCTGATCAAGGTGGTACCGGGCACCAGGCACCCATCCTACGCCAGCGGCCTCTACAACCTCGCCGCGCTCCTCAAAGAGCTGGGGGACCACAAGGGCGCACTGCCCCTGTACCGGGAGGCCCTGGCGCTGACCAAGGAGGTGCTGGGCACCGGGCACCCATACTACGCCCGCGGCCTCAACGGCCTCGCATCGCTCCTGGCAGAGATGGGGGACCACAGGGGCGCCCTCCCAGTCCACAAGGAGGCGCTGACGTTGCAGAAGGAGGTGCTGGGTGTGAGGCACCCCGACTACGCCATGAGCCTCAACAACCTGGCCTTGCTCCTCTGGGCGATGGGGGACCAGAAGGGTGCGCTGGAGATGATGGAGGGGTCGCTGGAGCTGGCGGCCTCCCTCCTGCGCGACAACGCCTCGGTGCAGTCGGACAGGCAGCAGCTCGCCAACCTCGCCCTCCTGCGTCACCGCCTGGACAACCGCCTGCTGATGGAGGACGGTGAGGGGCACGCCACGGCTGCGACGCACGTCCTCGCCTGGAAGGGGCAGGTGCTGCTGCGCCAGCAGCGGCGGCGCCTCTTCCTCTCCCTCGACGCCGACCCCGTCACCCGCGCCGCCTCCGAACGCCTCCAGGACGTGACGCGCCGCCTCGTGGCCCTGCGGTCCTCGCCGGCCGCCACCAGGGAGAAGTTGGACGCCCTCCGGGAGGAGCAGGACGACGCCCAGGCCGCGCTCTCACGCCTCTCCGCCGCCTTCCGCGAGGAGGCCAGGGGCGCTGTCACGCCCGAGGCCCTGGCGAAGTCGTTGCCCGAGGACGCGGTTCTGGTCGATTACCTCTTTTACTGGGGCCGGCTGTCGGCCTTCGTACACCGCCGGGGACAGAAGCCCGTGCGTGTCGATCTGGGAAAGGCCGAGCCCATCCTGTCCGCCGTCCGCGAGTGGCGGCCGCTCCTCACGCGGGGCAAGACGGGCACGGCGCGGGGCGCGGCCCTGAAGCGGCTGGTGTGGCTGCCCCTGGAGAGGCATCTGGAGGGGGCGAAGGTGGTCCTCGTCTCCCCAGACGGCCCGCTCGGCACCGTGCCCTTCGCGGCGCTGCCGGGCCGCAAGTCGGGGGCGTACCTGATCGAGGACGTGGCCGTGGCCGTCGTCCCCGTGCCAAGCGCCATCCCGGAGGTGCTGAGGCCGGTGGTTGAGAAAGAGCGTCTGCCGGCTTCGCTGCTGGCGGTCGGGGGCGTGGACTACGACGGCGCCCCCGCGGCCCCGGCAGACACGCGCGGCGCCCCTCTCGGGATCTCGCGTGATTGGGCTGCCCTGCCGGGCACGGCGGGGGAGGCCGCATCCGTGGCCGGATCCTTCGCGGTGCGTTTCAAGGCGGAGGCGGTGAGTCTGTCGGGCCGGAAGGCGTCCTCCGGCGCGGTGCGAGCCGGCCTGGCGAAGACGCGGTACGCCCACCTGGCGACCCACGGCTACTTCGCCCCGGAGACCGTCAAGAGCGCCCTCGACCTCGGCGGCAAACGCCCGGAGGACGGGCCTCCAACGGGCTGGGACCCTCTGTTGCTGTCGGGCCTCGTCTTCGCCGGGGCCAACCGTGAGCCGAAGCCGGGTGAGGAGGATGGCATCCTGACGGCGCCGGAGGTCTCCGAGATGGATCTCACCAGGCTTGAGCTGGCGGTGCTGAGCGCCTGTCAGACGGGGTTGGGTAAGGTGGCGGACGGCGAGGGCCTGCTGGGGATGCAGCGTGCCTTCCAGGTGGCGGGGGCGCGGTCGGTGGTGGCGTCGCTGTGGTCGGTTGATGACAGGGCGACCCAGCAGTTGATGCAGGACTTCTACTCGCTGGCCTGGGACGCCAAGGGCACCCTCAGCCGCGCCGAGGCGCTCCGCAAGGCGCAGCTCGCGATGCTGTTCGGCAGGACGCTCGACGGCAGGCCGCGTGGCCCGGTCGGGGAGCTGGTGCCGGAGAAGGGCACGACGCGGCGCGTGCCGCCGTACTACTGGGCGGCGTTCGTCCTCTCCGGCGACTGGCGCTGAGTCGGAGGGGGGTCGGCGGGGGCGCATGACCCAGACGCGCCCTCGCCGTCCTTGCCGTGGCGTGGGGGGGGTGTGAGGGGGTCAGGGAAACGAACTTCCTCAAGTCGCTCTGTAGCTTGACTTTGTGTCGGGAAAGTTCGTTTCCCTCGTTCGTTTCCTTCACTGAAGGGCGTCCATTCACCTCCATCCGTTTCCCCGGTCCGTTCCCTTCACTGATCGGCGTCCATGCGACTCCATCCGGGGGCACTGGCCCGTCGGCGGGCTGTTGAGCCGCATCACTTCTTCTCCCACTTCAGGTGCTTGTGCAGGAAGTCGAACGTCCCCTTGCCGTTGATCGTGTGCGGCCCGTCGAACCACTCGATCTCGGCGCGGTCCTTGAGTTTCAACTTCGCCTGATACAGGTGCCGCACCTTGGCGAACTCCAGGGCGACGCGCTCGTCGGGGCCGACGCCGTCGTAATGGCCGCGTTCGACCATGAAGGGGCGCGGGGCGATGAGGGCGGCCATCTCGGCGTAGTTGAAGGTGCTGCCCAGGTCCCACTCGAAGATCTCGTACTCGCCCGTCCACACGTAGCTGTAGCGGTCCTTCGTCGATGCGTTCTTCCACACCCAGTCGTTGAAGTCGGCGGAGCAGATGGACAGGCAGTAGTTCTTCACCAGCGGCGGCACGCGCATCGCCGTCTTGCCGCCGTAGCTCAGGCCGTAGAACCCGATGCGCTTGGCATCGACGTTGGGGAGCGTCGCAAGCCAGTCGGTGATCTGCTGGTGCTGCGGGACGATGACGGAGAACAGCGTCTTCTTGATGAGGTTGGCCTTGCGCTGCAGCGTGCGGAACTTGTCGCGTCCGATGTACAGGTTCTGCGGCGCGAAGGTGATGAAGCCGCGCTCGGCGAGCTTTGTCGCGAACGCCTTGTAGGCGGCGAACCCCTTCTTCTCGTTGATGCAGTCCTCGGGCCGGCCCTCCAGCCCGTGCTGGCACACGACGACGGGGCGTTTCTCGTCCTTCTTGAGGTCGTTCGGCAGGATGAGCAGGCCGTAGGCGATCACGTCCTCGTAGACGTCGAGGACCACCTGATAGATGGTGTACTTGTCGTGCTCTTCCATCTTGCGTGTGCGGGCGTTGGCGGGGAGCATCTTGAGGTCGAAGCGTCCGATGACCTCGGTGGCGAAGATCTCGCGGTAGCGTTCGACCGACTTCTCGTAGGCGGCGACGGAGGTAGTATCGAGCTTCTTCTTGTCGTCGGGCCTGCCGAACTGGTCGGCGATGGGCATGAAGTCACGGCGGACGTTGTGGGCGTCTTCGAGCACGGCTTGGTTGTGGCGGTCCAGCTCGTGGAGCTGCCGCGCCTGGCGTGTGGCGGGGTCGAAGGACTTGCGGAGGTGTTCGGGGGCCACCCCCGGCTCCATCGCCCCCACGATGTGCTTGATCCCATCCTCCCAGCCCTCATGGGCCAGCCACTTCGCGTCGGTCTTGAGCGCGGCTCGAACCCGACTCGCCGCAATCCAGGCGTCGATTTCCCCCTTGATCTCGTTCTCCAGTTTCGCCGGCGCGCCGCCCTCGCTCGGCAGAGTGACCGCGGGGCCGTCAACGCGGATGAACACGAAGTGACGGGTGACGAGCATGGCCGCGAGCTGCTCGTGGCCGAAGTACTCCAGCAGGCCGAAGACATTCCGATCAAGCGGTTGCTCCCAGGCCGGCTGCCGCGAGCCGAAGTAACCGGCCACCGCAGTGACGTCGATCCGCGTGTCCAGCGCCGCCGCGTACAGGGCGAGCATGCCGCCCTCCCCCCAGCCGATGACGCCGATCTTCTCGCCCTTCTCCTTCTCGAACCAGTCGATTGCGGCGAACACCTTCTGCAGCTCGTAGCCGATGAGGTGCCGGCCCAGCTCGAAGGCGCTGCGGTAGATGTACTCGCGGTTGGTCATCTTCGCGCTACGCCGCGCCTTGTACTCGCGGCTGATGAGCGTCGGCACGACCACCCGGCAACCGGACTCGGCCAGGCGGCGCGCGTACTGCGCCTCGGGCTTCACGCCGGGCATCAGCCCGCAGAGCTGCTCGGGCGTCACGTCGGCGTCGGGGATGGCGACGATGCTCGCCAGCGGCTTCTTGCCGCGGGGCGTCAGGAGCAGGCCCTCGCCGTGAACATCGCCGAACGCCTTCCAGCGGACGGCGTGGATGTCGTAGGTCTTGCCCTTGCCCACCAGCGCCGGCTGATCCACCGTCGCCACCAGGTCCGGGGCCGCCGCCGGGTGGCGCTTGTCGCGGACGCCGAGGATGTGGGCGAGCTTCTCGCGGTAGGGCTGCATCGACTTCGAATAGGCTTCCGGCGACGACGGGTCGCGCTTCCACCTCTTCTCGCGGTCCTTGGCCGCCTGATCGATCTGCTTGAGCAGGAAGCGATCGACGCCGGCGACGAGCTGCTCGGCGATGTCGCCCTTCATCGTCAGAGGCCTAGTGTCGGGCAGCGTGTCGGGGGCGGCGTGGAGGAGGAGCAGGAGGAGCGCGTTCATGGGGCCACCGGGGGAGAGCGGTTAGGCGGGATACGGCGAGTGTATCCGCCGTGGCCGCCGGCGAGTAGCGCCATTCCCGCCCGGCTCACCCCGGCCCGAGCGTCACCGGCACCTTCGTCGCCTTGCCCGCCTCCACGCGTACCCTGGCCGCCGACTCCAGCCACGGCGCGAATAGCACCTGCGACGTGCGCAGGTTGTCCACGTTGCGTTCGATGGACTCGACACGCCACGACGGGTGCCGCACGACGAGGTCGTACTCGCCCTCCGGCACGCGCGGCAGGCGGAACGTGCCGTCGGCGGCGCTGACCGCGGCGTAGGGGTGTTCGCTCACCAGGACGTGCCCACGCATCCAGAAGAAGCCCAGGCCGGAGCGCAGCTCCACGAGGCCGGGCTTGTCGAAACGCCAGCGCCGCGACGAGCCGGCCGGCAGCGCCAGGCCGACGTGGGCCGCCCCGCGTCCTTGCAGCGTGTGGATGTGCTTCTCGGAAGACGCCAGCGTGATCTCGTCCCCGGCGCGGACGACGGCGATGAGGCCGGCGAGATCCCACTGGCGCAGCGAGAGCCTGTTGCCGGACACCGTGGCGGTGACGGGCGGCAGATCCCAGGGGCGGCCCTCGCGCGGATCGACGCCACGCAATTCGATGAGGGCGCCGGCGAGGGCGCCGCCGTTGACGCGTGGGGCGTGCGGGTTGGGGAAGAGGCCGGACCGGTTGTCGGGGCCGACCACCAGCTCGTTGACGAACTCCACGCTGCGGAACGGCGGCACGTCGGGGGTCGGGCCTCGCCAGGTGACGCGGCCCTCGATGTCGCCGGCGCGCGCGGGGTCGAACGCCTGCCCGGTCTTGTCCGGCGGCGGGGGCTCGGCGGGCCTGGGCGTGGGCTCGTCGCAGCCGGTGAGGGCGGCCAGGGCGGCGGTGATCAGGAGGGTGCGCACGGCGGGCTCCACGGGGCCGACGCAAGGTGTACCCCACGGCGGGACGGCGGGGCAAGGGCATTTGCCGCCGCCTTGCCCCGCGCCTCGCCGCCGGGTAGGATGAACCTCTCGCCGCACCGATGACGCGCAGAGGCCGACATGACCGACGCACGCCGCAACGAGGACCGCCTCGCCTGGGCCATCGCCCTGGGCGTGGCCGTGCTGGCGGTGCTGTTCCGCATCGCCCCCTATTACTTCGTGCCACGCGACTCGATGTGGCACATGATGCCCGTCGGCGCCCTCGCGCTCTTCGCCGGCACGCGCCTGCGCTCCCCCTGGGCCGTCGCCATCCCCCTCGCCTCCACCCTCGCCGCCGACCTGCTGCTCATCAGCCCGCTGGCGGCCATCGGCTGGCCGTCGTTCACCTGGGCGACGCCCTTCGTGTACCTCTGCTTCGTCGGCTACTTCCTGATCGGCCATGTCGTCGCCCGCCTCTTCCCCGGCCCCCTCGCCCTGCCCGGCGCCCTCCTCGGCGCACTGGGCGGCTCGGTGATGTTCTTCCTCGTCACCAACGCCGGCTCCTGGCTGGTCAACCTCGACGGGCGCTACTCCCCCGGCCTCGCCGGCCTCGCGCACAGCTACCGCGACGCCCTGCCGTTCTTCCGCGGCACGCTCCAGGGGGATCTGCTGTTCACCCTCTACATCTTCGGCGTCTACGAATTGCTGACCGCCGCCCTGCCCGCACCGCGTGCGGAGGGGCAGCCGGCATGAGGTACGCCGCCGTCATCGAGTACATCACCGACGCGGAGAAGATTCAGTCGATCCGCCCGACGCATCGCGCCTACCTGGCGGAGCTGCTCGCCAAGGGCCAGCTCGCGGCCACCGGGCCGTTCACCGACGGCTGGGGCGCGCTGATCATCTACGAGGCCGACACGCCCGAGCAGGCGGAGGCGCTGTTGCAGGCCGACCCGTTCCACGCCGCTGGCGTCTTCGTGCGGTGGACGATCCGCCCGTGGAACCCCGTCATGGCGAACAAGTCGCTGTTCCCCGGCTGACGCCTCGGACGAGCCCGGCGAGCCTCACTTCTTCCCCAGCGCCGCCTCCGCCTCGATGCGCAGCATCTTCAGCTCCAGACGCTCCGGCCACGGCCACCTGTCGCCCTCGATCCGCTTGACGGCGGACTCGTACGCCTTCTCGGCCTCCTCCTTCCGCCCCAACTTGGCCAGCGCCAGCGCCATCAGCAGGTCGTTCCACGGCGTGCCGTCCAGCCCCAGGGAGCGACGCGTCGGGGCGGGCAGCGCCGAGAGGTCCCCCTTGCCCGCGATCTTCAGCACCTGAGCCCGGATACGCGGCGGGTTCAGGGTCAGGATGTCAACCACCGACTTCGGATACCCCATCCGCAGCCCCATCATGGCCCCCGCCGTCAGCGGGCAGTAGGCCGCCCCCCCGATGCCGTCCTCGCCCTCGAGCCGCACCTCGTCCTTCTTCTCGAACCGGAAGCCCCGCACCCCCTCGTTCACCCCGCGGAACCAGGCCAGCGCCACCTCCTGCGGCATCTTCACCTCCCTCGGGTACGTCGCCAGCGCCGTGATGAACCCCTTCTCCCCCTGCGCCATCCCGCAGATCCAAGCCAGCTGCCGCGCCCGCGCCGCCGACGGCTCCTTCCAGAACCGATGCGCGAACCACACGCACGCCGCCAGATACCCCTTGTTGATGTCCGGGAAACGCGCCGCCTCAGGCATCGCGGCGATGAGCGCGGAGAGCAAGCCCGCCTTGTACACCAGCCGCGGCGTCCCGCCCACCCCGCCCCGCGGGTCCTTCAAGCTGTCCTGCGTCAGCGCCATCAGGTCGATCGCCGCCTCGGCCCACATCTCCTGTTCGGCGTACGAGTCGGCACGGTCCTCCAGCACCTCCATCTTGCGGCCCAGCTCGATGGCCCGGCTGAAGTCGGCCACCGCGTCGGCGTGCAGCCCCAGCGCCGCCAACGCCCGCCCCCCGCCGTGCCACGCCTCCGCGTCCTCGCGGTCCGCCTTCGTCGCCCGCCGGAAGTCCATCGCCGCCCGCGCCGGCAGCCCCAGCGCCAGGTGCGCCTGCCCGCGCCCGCGCCACGCCTCGCCGTCACCCGGCTTCGCCCGCGCCAGGTGCCCCCAGTGGTGCGCCGCCGCCGTCCACTCGCCCTCCGCCGCCGCCAGACGCGCCTGCCCGCGGTGCCACACCAGCAGGTCGTCGCGCCGCATCCGCCCCACGCCCGGCGCGTCGGCCCCCCCGGCCGTCAACCCCTCCCACCGCTCACGCAGCGCCGCCGCCGTCAGCGGCGTCAACGACGCCCCCGCCGCCTCGATGCGCCTGCCGGCGAGCAGCTCGGCGAGCCGCAGCAGCTCCTCCGCCGGACGCCCGTCCGGCGACAGGTCGTGCCACCAGATCCGCCCGCTGGCCGCCAGCATCAACCGACGCCCATCGGCGCTGAACGCCGCCTGCACCGTCTCGTGGTCGAGCGAGGCGTGTTTCGCCCCCGGCGGGCGGAACAGCGGCGTCAGCGGCGACGCCGTGGCCGCATCCCAGACGCGCACCGTGCCGTCCCCGCCTACCGTCGCCACCAGCCCGCCGGGGCCGAACGCCGCGTACTTGACCGGCACGCCGTGATTCAGCGGCGGCCCGGCCGGCACGCCCGTCGCCGCGTCCCACAGCCGGGCCGTCTGGTCGTCGCTGGCGGTCAGCACCAGCTTGCCGTCCGCGCTGAACGCCACCAGCCCGACGGTGCCCTCGTGCAGCAGCTCCGCGGAGGGGGCCTTGGGGGCCAGCCCCGAGAGCAGGCCCCGGGCCCCGCCGAACGACACCGCCAGGCGCTCCCCGTCCGGCGAGAACGCCAGGAACCGCTGCTGCCGGGCCATCTGCCCCAGGAAGTAGAGGTGGAAGTGCTGCTGCTGCATGCCGCCCGCCAGCGGCGGCGCCGGCAGGCGCGCCCCGCCCTCGTCCCAGACCTCCACGAAGAACCGCCCCGGCAGCTTGATCCCGACGCCGCCGGGCGTGTCGTCGCGGACGGCCTCGCCGAGGACCGCCACGATCCGCTTCCCGTCCGGCGCGAAGCCGACGTTCTTGACCATGACCGCCTTGCCGTCGCGGCGCGGCAGGCGCAGCGTGGCCACCCGCTCGCCGTTGATGGTGTCCCACAGCTCGATCACCGGCTGGCTGCGGAATGTGCGGATGTCCTCCGCCTCGCGCCCGGCGATGCGCACCAGCACGGCACGCCTGCCGTCGGGCGAGACCGCGGCGTCGGCCAGCATGTCCACGACCCCGGACTTCTCGACCCCGATCGGGATCGGCTCGCCCGCCCGCTTGCCGTCGAGGTCGTACATGCGCACCCGCTTCGGCTTCTCGAACGTCACCAGCAGGTGACGCCCGGAGGCGCTGAACGACGCGCCCAGCGGGTGCCCCTGGATCACCGGCGCGACGGCCTTCCCGTCCAACGTGGACCGCACGACGAAGCCCTCCGGCGCCTCGCACACGACACGCGAGCCGTCGGCGCTGAGGCAGGCCCGGCCGATCCGGTCGGTCCAGCACTTGAAATCCATGGCCCGCGGCGCCGACGGGCTCAGGTCCCACAGGAGCAGCTCGCCCCGGGACAGGTCGCCCGGCGAGCGGTGCAGCGTCATCAGACGGCGGGAGTCCGGCAGGAACGCGCGGGCGTACAGGGCGGCCGCGTGGCGCATCACCGGCGAGGCGGGCTCGTCCGCCTGCCAGTCCCACACGCGCGTCCGCTCCCCGCCGGAGTCCGTCGCCTTGTCGTGGAACAGCACCAGCCTGCCGTCGTCGCTGAACTCCACCTCCTGATCGCCCTCACGCCCGCGCCGCCAGGTCCGCAGCAGCTTGCCCGTGCGGGCGTCCCACCACTGCGTGCCGCCCGCCGTCACCGTCGCCAGCCGCGCCCCGCCGAGGAACATGTGCGAGTGCGTGATCTCCTCCGCCGTGCGCAGGGTGAACGGCAGCCGCGCCGGCCCGCGCGGCGTCATCTCGAAGACCGTGCCCACCTTGCCCAGCCCGATCATGAAGCGCGAGCCGTCGGTGGCGGCCGCCCCGGCGAATCGCTCCGGCCTCTCCGCGGGGTCGCGCTCCGGCCGGACCACGTCCCCCAGCGGCTCGCCCTGCGACAGGGCCCACGCACGCGCCTTGAACGTCGCCGGGTCCGTGGCGTCCCACACGGTCGCGATCACGTCGCCGTCCAGCGCCCGCATGAACATCTGCGGCCGGTGCCGCCGCAGCTCGTCCGGCGTCACGTCCCCGCCCGTCGCCAGGTCCCACAGCCGGAGATTCCGTTGGATCTCGCCGGTGATGTGGATCGTCAGCAGACGCTTGCCGTCGGGGGTGAAGGTGGTGTTCACCTCCAGCGACGGCGACGACAGCGCCGGCCCGGCCGTCCTGCCGGTCAGCGTGTCGCGCAGCTGGATGGTGACCTGTCTGGGCAGGTAGTCCTCGATGGTGAGGAAGCGTGCCCCGTCCGGGCTGAACTTGACCGCGGCCCGCATCGGCATGCGCAGCGGCGGGTACAGCTCTTTGCCGCTGAAGGCGTCGATCATCGCCAGCGACGTGAAGCCGTCGCCGACGGAGCGGGCGGCGATGTGCCGTCCGTCCGGCGACGGGGTGGCCTCGTAGACGTTCTCCGTCCACAGCCCGACGAGGCGCGGGCAGCGGCGCAGGACCGATGCGAAGCGCACGCGGTGGCGTCCGGCCCTGGCGGGGTCGCGCTCGCGACGCAGGGCCTCGGCCAGCCAGGGCAGGGCGCCGAGCAGGTCGCCCTCATCCACGAGACGCAGGGCGGTGGCGACGTGCAGGGCGACGAGCCGGTCCTCGGCCTCGCGCCGGGCGGCCTCCTCGTCGCGGCGGGCGGCGTCGGCCCTCTTCCTCTCCTGATACGCCTTCTCCTCGCTGCGTTTCGCGAGGGCCGCCGCCCGCCTCTCCTTCTCCTCGTTGGCCCTCGCCAGGGCGGCCTGCACCTTCGCCTCCTCGGCCTTCTCCTTCGCCAGGGCCGCGCTCTTCTTCTCCTCCTCGGCGCTCTTCTTCGCGTTCTTCTCGTTCTTCTCGGCGAGGTCGGCCTTCTCGTCGGCGCGGCCCTTCTCGGAGCGGGCGACGGCGGCCAGCGACGACGAGATGACCGCGGCGCCAAGCAGCACGAGGAACAGGGCGGCCAGGGACGACGCCACGGCGCGGTTGCGGCGGCACCAGCGCCAGGCGCGTTCCAGGGGGCCGACGGGCCGCGCCTTGATCGGCTCGCCGTCGAGGAAGCGGCGCAGGTCGTCGGCGAGGTCCAGCGCCGAGGCGTACCGCTTCGCCGGGTCCTTGTGGAGGCACTTGAGGCAGACCGTCTCCAGGTCGCGCGGCACGGCGGCGCGCAGGCGGGAGGGCGGGATGGGGTCGTCGGCCACCACCTGCATGATGGTGTCGAACGACGTGGCGGCCTGGAACGGCGGGCGTCCCGTGAGGCAGGCGTAGAGGATGGCGCCCAGCGCGTACACGTCGGCGAGGGGGCCGATGTCCTTCTTGCCCTCGGCCTGCTCGGGGGCCATGTACGACGGCGTCCCCATGATCGCGCCGGTGTGGGTCTGGCCGGCGTCGTCGAGTTTCTTGGCCAGCCCGAAGTCGGTGATCTTGGGCGCGCCGTCGGCGCCGAGGAGGACGTTCGCCGGCTTCAGGTCACGGTGGATCACATTGGCGGCGTGGGCGGCCTGCATGGCGCGGGCGAGGGTCTCGACCCAGCGGGCGGCCTGCTCGACCTCGGGGGGGCCGGCGGCGAGGCGGTCGGCGAGGCTGCCGCCGGGGCAGTATTCGAGGCTGAAGTACGGCTTGCCGTCGTGGTCGCCGACCTCGTGGACCTGGACGATGTTCGGGTGCTGAAGGCGGGCGATGGCCTCGCCCTCGGTGCGGAAGCGGGCCAGCTCGGCCTCGCCGGCGTGACTGCCGGCGAGGATCATCTTGAGGGCGACGAGGCGGCCCAGGCGCGTCTGCCTGGCGAGGTACACCACCCCCATGCCGCCGCGCCCCAGCTCCTTGACGACCTCGTGTCCGGGGACGGAGACGGCGCCGCCCTCGTGCGCCCTGGGCAGCGCCTCGGGCGACGAGACGAGGGGGGTGCGCTTCAGCTCGTCGAGGAAGCCGGCGGAGGGCGGGCCGGTCTTCTCGCTTTCGGGGGCCGCGACGAGGCCCTCGAGGACCATCTGGCAGGCGGCGCAGCGTTCGACGTGGGCGTCAACGAGGGACGCCTCGGCGTCGGCGAGGGCGTCGGCGAGGCGGCGTGCCAGGACGGCGGGGGCGGGGCAGCCGTGGTCTGTCGTGATGTCGTGTGCGGTGCCGCAGCTCGGGCACGACAGGGCGGTGTCGTCGAGGGGGGCGTTGCAGACGCGGCAGGGGGACGATTTCATGCGGTCATTCCACTCCTCGTCCCCGGCGTTCAGCCGGGGACGATTGGTCTTAAAGGCCGCGATACGATCACATTCGGAGAAGCACCGGTGAGGGGAGGGGGCGAGACGCCGGCGTCTCGCCCCCGCTTCAGGCTACAGGGCCGTCCGTCGCCTGTAAACTCGTGTGTCACGATAAGGTGCAAAGCCGGGGACGAGCCCGGAAAGGGGCGTGACGGGGCCGCGTCGCTACAATGGCGGCTGATTCGCCCTCAGGATCCCCACCAGGGCCGCCGCCGTTGGTCTTCGTCGCGTTCCTCGTGCCGCTCGGCATCTACCTCGTCGTGCTGGGCCTCGTCAACCGCCGCGGCCAGCCGATGCTCGTCCCCGGAGTTTGGGACCGCGTGGGGATGCTGTTCGGCGTGTCCGGCTTCGTGGTGGCGGGCGGCCCCGCCATCCTGACGGCCCTCAACGACCGCTGGCGGATGTGGTGGCTCCTGGCCGACCCCGGCGCCCCGCGGCCGCCCATCGCCACCTACCTGTCCTGGTGGGTGCTGGCCTGCGCGGCGTATTTCGTCGTCGTCGTGGCCGGCGTGGCCTGGATGCTGATGCGGGCGCGGGCGTGGACGTGCATCTACAGCATCGAGGGGGCGGCGGCCGCCGCGGCCCTCGACGCGGCCCTGGAGGAGCTGGGGCTGCGCCCGACGCGCACGGGGGGCGTGTACGACTTCGACGGGGCCGCCCGGCTGGAGCTGGAGCCGTTCGACCTCCTGACCACGACGACGCTGCGCTGGTCGCCGGGCGATTCGCTCCTGCGCCCCCGGGTGGAGGTGGCCCTGACGCGGCACCTGGAGGCCGCCGAGGCCCCGGACCGCGACACGGGGCTGTGGCTGTCGTGCGCCGGGCTCGTGGCCATGAGCGGCGCCCTGCTGATCATCATCACGCTCATCCTGCGTTCTTCACAATCGATCTGAGGGGGCCTGCCGATGCGTCCCGCCGTGGTGCTGCTGTCGGGCGGTCTGGATTCAGCGACGGCGTTGGCGGCGGCCCGGCGCGACGGCTTCGCGTGCCACGCCCTGACGGTGTCCTACGGCCAGCGGCACGCCGTCGAATTGGAGGCGGCGGCGCGCGTGGCCCGGCAGCTGGGGGCCGTCGAACACAAGGTGATGCAGCTCGACCTGCGTGCGTTCGGGGGCTCGGCGCTGACGGCGGACGTGCCCGTGCCGATGGGCCGCCCCGAGGCCGAGATGTCGGCGGGCATCCCGGCGACGTATGTGCCGGCCAGGAACACGATCTTCCTGTCGCTGGCGCTGGCGTTCGCCGAGGTGCGTGGGGCCTTCGACATTTACGTCGGAGTCAACTGCCAGGATTACTCCGGCTACCCCGATTGCAGGCCGGAGTTCATCACGGCGTTCCAGGGGCTGGCGAACGTGGCGACGAAGGCGGGCGTGGAGGGCGGGCGCTACACCATCCACGCCCCGCTGATCCACCTGTCGAAGGCGGACATCATCAAGCTGGGCGTGTCGCTCGGGGTGGACTACGGCCTCACCCATAGCTGCTACGCGCCGTCGCCGGAGGGCCTGGCGTGCGGGG
This sequence comes from uncultured Alcaligenaceae bacterium, assembly GCA_964630925.1. GTDB lineage: Bacteria > Planctomycetota > Planctomycetia > Gemmatales > Gemmataceae > RGDT01. The sequence goes on along the minus strand of CAZVZK010000046.1, from coordinate 11,317 downwards.
CCTGCGACTCGTGCCAGCTCCGCCGCGCGGGCTTCGCGGCGGCGGGCGTGGCCGACCCGACGCGGTACGCAGGTTGAGGCGTCCCCACTGGCCGAGTGATTGTCATTCCCGAGAATGCCCCCTGCCGCGCGTGGGAGCCGCGACTCGCATCTCTCCGGCCCCGAGGCCCTCCACGCCGGGCGGGAAGCCCATTGCGCACCCGCCGACTCTCCCGGCATCCGGATTGCATGGTGGCCCGACATCGGCCAGGAGCGGACACGCGATGCCCCAGATCTTTCACCGAGCCTTCAACACGGTCTCGCTGGTGACCATCTACGGGTCCGTCCTCATCCTCGCCCTCGTCGGCTGGATGATCTACACCCTCGCGCGCTCGCCCTACGCCACCAACGCCGGCATCACCCGCGAGCAGCCCGTCCCCTTCAGCCACGCCCACCACGTCAACGAGCTGGGCATCGATTGCCGCTACTGTCACACCTCCGCCGAGAAGTCCTCCTTCGCCGGCATCCCGCCCACCAAGACGTGCATGAACTGCCACTCGCAGGTCTGGCACGGCAGCGACATGCTCGCCCCCGTCCGCAACAGCTACCGCGACGACAAGGCCATCGAGTGGAACCGCGTCCACAGGCTGGGCGACTTCTGTTACTTCGATCACTCGATCCACGTTAAAAAGGGCATGGCCTGCGTGACGTGCCACGGCCCGGTCCACAACATGCACCTGATGCGGCAGCAGAACACGCTATTAATGGAGTGGTGCGTCGAGTGCCACCGCGCCCCGGAGAGGCACGTCCGCCCACGCGACCAGGTCTACAACACGAACTTCAAGCCGCAGGACGCGGGGTATGCCTCGCAGGAGGAGATGGGCAAGGACCTCGTGCAGAAGTACCAGATCCGCTCGAAGATCAGTTGCAACGCCTGTCACCGCTGACAGGCCGGAGGGCCTCATGAGGCCGATGGGGCTTATGGAACGCCGAGCATGAAACGCCAACCGACCGACCCCGAGCTGCTGCGAGACCGCCTCGCCCCCTTGCAGGGCAAGCGCTACTGGCGCGGCGTCGAGGAATTGGCCGACGACCCCGCCACGCGCGAGATGTTGGAACGCGAGTTCCCCGACAACGCCGGCTCCTTCACCGACCCCCTGTCGCGTCGCCGCTTCCTCATGCTCATGGGCGCGTCCCTCGCCCTCGCCGGCGCCTCCGGGTGCCGGCCGCCCACCGGCAAGATCGTCCCGTTCATCCGCCAGCCCGAGAACGTCACCCCCGGACGCCCGCTGTTCTACGCCACATCCATGCCACTGGCGGGATGGGGCACCGGCCTGCTGGCGTCCAGCCACGAGGGCAGGCCGACGAAGGTCGAGGGCAACGACCGGCACCCCTCCAGCCTCGGCGGCACGTCGCCCATCCACCAGGCCAGCATCCTCGGCCTGTACGACCCCGGCCGCACGCAGACCGCCAAGCTCCGCGGCCAGCCCCGCCCCTTCGGCGACGTGATGGGCGAGCTGCGCAAGAGGCTCGCCGCGTCGAAGGGCAAGGGCTTCGCCCTGCTCACCGACCTCGTCGGCTCGCCGACGCTGCACGCCGTCATCCAGACGTTCCTCAAGGACCACCCCGAGGCGAAGCACTACCAGCACGAGCCCGTCAACCGCGACAACGCCATCCTCGGGGCGCGGCTGGCGTTCGCCCGCGACACCCACGCCGTCCACCACGTCGAGAAGGCCGACGTGATCGTCTCCCTCGACGCCAACTTCCTCGCCGAGGGCCCGGCCCACCTGGCCGACGCGCGGGCCTTCGCCTCGCGCCGCAAGCCCGAGGGCATGAATCGCCTGTATGTCATCGAGACCGACCTCACGGTCACCGGCGCGGCGGCGGATAACCGCCTCCCGCTGAAGCCCTCGCGCGTCGAGGCGTTCGCGCGGGCGTTGGCGGCCCGCATCGGCCTGAAGGACGCGACGGCGCCCAAACTCGACCCCGAAGAGACGAGGTGGGCCGACGCCATCGCCTCCGACCTCCTCAAGGCCGGCAAGGGCAAGTCGCTCGTCCTCGCCGGCGACGGCCAGCCGCCCGCGGTCCACGCCATCGCCCACGCCATCAACGCCGGCCTCGGCAACGCCGGCGTCACCGTCTCGTACATCGAGCCGCCCCTGCCGGCCCGCGTCCCCGTCGGCCCGCAGATGGTCGATTTCACCAGGGCTCTCGACGCCGGGGAGATCGAGACGCTGCTCGTCGTCGGCGCGAACCCGGCCTACACCGCGCCGGCGGATCTGCCCGTCGCCCGCCTGCTGGAGTCGGCCCTCAAGAGGCCGAAATGGCTCGCCGTCCACGCCGGCCTGTCCTTCGACGAGACGGCCCGGCTGTGCAACTGGCACATCCCGCTGACGCACTTCCTCGAACAGTGGGGCGACGCCGTCGGCCACGACGGGACGGCCGGCATCATCCAGCCGCTCATCGCGCCGCTGTACGAGAGCAAGTCGGCCGTCGAGATCATCGCCGGCCTGACGCGCGTGCCCGAGTCCGACACCTACGACACGCGGTCGCCCCTCGACATCCTCAAGGCCCACTGGCGTCCGAAGGCCACGGGCGACTTCGACACCTTCTGGCAGACCGCCCTGCACGACGGCGTCATCGCGGGGACGGCGCCGAAGCACGCCGCCTCGCCCATCGACCCGGCCCTGTTCCTGGCGAAGCTCCCGGCGCCGGCGGAGGCGAAGGGCCTGGAGCTGCGCCTCGCCGCCGAGCCGGGCGTCTTCGACGGGCAGTTCGCCAACAACGGCTGGCTCCAGGAGTGGCCCCGGCCCATCACCCGCCTGACGTGGGACAACGCGCTGCTCGTCAGCCCGAAGACCGCCGCCGAGATGCGGCTCGCCTCCGGCGTCGGCAACGGCAAGGGCGGCGACCACGGGCACGGCGTCGCCGATGTCGTCAGCGTCTCGCACGGCAAGTATTCGCTGGAGGTGCCGGTCTGGGTGGTGCCCGGGCACGCGGACGGGGCCGCCACCCTGTACCTCGGCTACGGGCGGACGCGGGCCGGCAAGGTCGGCAACGGCGCGGGGTTCGACGCCTACAAGCTGCGCCTGTCGGACGCGCCCTGGGTCGTCCCCGACGTGAAGATCAACAAGCGGGGCCGACGCCACACGCTGGCATGCGTGCAGGGGCACTCCAGCATGGAGGGCCGGGACATCGTGCGCTCGGCCACGGTGGGGCAGTGGAAGGAGGATCCGAAGTTCGCGACGAAGCCCGACGCGCATCTCCCAGGGTTCGTCAAGGGCGAGGACGGGCGGCGCAAGCCGCTGACGCTGTACCCGCAGCAGCACGAGTACCCCGGCTACAAGTGGGGCATGGCCATCGACCTGTCATCCTGCACGGGGTGCGGGGCGTGCGTGGTGGCGTGCCAGGCGGAGAACAACAGCCCGGTGATCGGCAAGGAGGAGGTGGTGCGCGGGCGCGAGATGCACTGGCTGCGCATCGACCGCTACTTCCAGACGGGCCACGAGAAGAAGCCGCTGGAGGAGATACCTCACCCCAACGTGTACTTCCAGCCGGTGATGTGCCAGCACTGCGAGCAGGCGCCGTGCGAGCTGGTGTGCCCCGTCGAGGCGACGGCCCACGGCGACGAGGGCACCAACGACATGGCGTACAACCGCTGCGTCGGCACCCGCTACTGCGCCAACAACTGCCCGTACAAGGTGCGGCGGTTCAACTACCTCGAGTACTCCGACTTCGAGACGCCCACGTTCAAGCTCATGTACAACCCCGAGGTCACCGTCCGCTCGCGGGGCGTCATGGAGAAATGCACGTTCTGCATCCAGCGCGTCTCGTCGGCCCGCATCCAGGCGGCCACGGAGGCGATGGACGAGCTGGAGGTGCCGGCGGGCAGGCAGAAGCGGCGCGACACCAACGGCAAGGACGGCGGGCCGCGCCTGCACGACGGCAAGGAGGTTCCGCTGATCCGTGACGGCGAGGTCGTGAGCGCGTGCCAGTCGGCGTGCCCGTCGTCGGCCATCGTCTTCGGCGATTTGAACGACAGGAAGAGCAAGGTCCGCGTGATGCACGACTCCGCCCTGCGGTATGACCTTCTGGGCGAATTGGGCACGAGGCCGCGCGTGGCGTATCTGGCGGCGGTGCGGAACCCGAATCCCAAACTCGTCGAGGAGGCGGGCGAGCATGGCCACTGAGCAGCACCCGGCCCCCGGCGAGGCCAAGGAAGGCGAGATCATCGCGCCGGGGCACACGTTCGGTACCATCACCGACAAGATCGGCTCCATCGTCCAGGGCGAGACGCTCGGGTGGGGCTGGCTGGCCGGGCTGGCGGCGTCGTTCCTCGCCGTCAACATGATGCTGTGCGCCATCGTCTATCTGCTCCTGCGTGGCGTCGGCATCTGGGGCGTCAACATGCCCGTCGGCTGGGGCTTCGCCATCGTCAACTTCGTGTGGTGGATCGGCATCGGCCACGCCGGCACCCTCATCAGCGCCATCCTGCTCCTGCTGCGGCAGAGGTGGCGCACGTCGATCAACCGCTTCGCGGAGGCGATGACGCTGTTCGCCGTGGCGTGCGCCGGCCTGTTCCCGCTGCTGCACATGGGCCGGCCGTGGTTCTTCTACTGGCTGATGCCGTACCCCAGCACGTACGCACTCTGGCCGCAGTGGCGCAGCCCGCTGGTGTGGGACGTGTTCGCGGTCAGCACCTACGCCACGGTGTCGCTGCTGTTCTGGTTCGTCGGGCTGATCCCCGACATGGCGACCCTGCGCGACCGGGCCACGAGCAAGCCGGCGCAGATCTTCTACGGCTTCCTGGCGATGGGCTGGCGCGGCAGCGCCGTCCACTGGCAGCGCTACGAGGTGGCCTACGTCCTGCTGGCGGCGCTGGCGACGCCGCTGGTCGTGTCGGTGCATACGGTGGTGTCGTTCGACTTCGCCGCGGGCATCGTGCCCGGCTGGCACACGACGATCTTCCCGCCGTACTTCGTCGCGGGGGCCGTGTTCAGCGGCTTCGCGATGGTGCTGACGCTGGCCATCCCCATCCGCCGGCTGTACGGCCTGGAGGACTTCATCACCGTCACGCACCTCGACTACATGGCGAAGGTCATGCTGGCGACGGGCCTGATGGTGGCCTACGGCTACGCGATGGAGCTGTTCATGGCGTGGTACAGCGCCAACAAGTACGAGATGGCGCTGATGAGCAACCGCACGGGCGTCTTCTTCGGCTGGTACTACTATCCGCTCATCTTCTGCAACATCCTCGTCCCGCAGCTCCTGTGGTTCAAGGCGGTGCGGACGAATCCGCTCGTGCTGTTCGTGATCTCCATCATCGTGAACACGGGCATGTGGCTGGAGCGGTTCGTGATCGTGGTGGGCAGCCTGTCGCGCGACCACCTGCCCTCGTCGTGGGGGCACTACTCGGCCACCATGTGGGACTGGATGCTGTACCTGGGCACCATCGGGCTCTTCTTCTTCCTGCTCCTGTTGTTCCTGCGGTTCCTGCCGCTGATCTCCATCTTCGAGATGCGGACGCTGCTGCCGGAGGCGCACGCCCACGCCGGCGAGGCCGCCCCCGTCCCGCCCAACGAGAAGGGGGACATGAAATGACCACGGCTCACGCCGCCAAACACACCCTCCCCCCCTACGGGATCCTCGCCGAGTTCGAGACGGCGCAGCAGCTCGTCGATGCCGCCGTGGCGGCACGCGACGCGGGGTACAAACGCCTCGACGCCTACACGCCGTTCCCCGTCGAGGGGCTGACCGACGCCCTCGGGCACAGGCACACGAAGCTGCCGTACGTGGTGCTCCTCGGCGGGATCCTGGGCGGGCTGGGAGGCTACCTGCTCCAGTGGTACACGAGCGTCTACAGCTACCCGCTCAACATCGCCGACAGGCCGTACCACTCCTGGCCGGCGTTCATCCCGGTGACGTTCGAGTGCACGATCCTGGGCGCGTCGCTGGCGGCGGTGTTCGGGATGCTGGGCCTGAACGGGCTGCCGATGCCGTACCACCCGCTGTTCAACATCGACCGCTTCGCGCTGGCGAGCCGGGACCGGTTCTTCCTGTGCATCCGCACCGTCGATCCGAAGTTCGACCTGGTGGAGACGAGGAAGTTCATGCAGGCGCTGCCGGGGGCCCGCGAGGTCCAGGAGGTGCCGGAATGAGGCCCCTGATCCTGATGGCCCTGATCGCGTCCGCCGGCTGTTACCAGAAGATGGCGACGCAGCCGCAGGCCCACCGCCCGCTGGAGCCGAGCAGCTTCTTCCCCGACGGACGCAGCAGCCGGGCGCCCGTCGCCGGCACCGTGGCGCGCGGCCAGCTGCGCACCGACCGGGCGCTGTACGAGGGCCGCGACGCCAAGGGCGAGTACGTCACGCAATACCCGTTCGAGATCACCGAGGACGTGCTGAAGGGCGGGCGGCAGAAGTACGAAATCTTCTGCGCCGTGTGTCACGGCTACACGGGCCGGGGCGACGGCCGCATCGTCCAGCGTGGCTTCACGAAGCCGCCCGACCTCGCCACGGACGACTCGCGCGGGTACGCGCTCAAGGGGACGAAGCTCGAATTGACCAAGGTGCCCGTGGGCTACATCTACGGCGTGATCGTCAAGGGACACGGCGCGATGCCGGACCACGCCGAGCTGGTCCCCGTGAATGACCGCTGGGCGATCACGGCCTACGTGCGTGCCCTGCAATTCAGCCGCTCGCCGGCCATGCGGCAGGGGGGGGCGGGGGGGGAGCGGGCCGAAGGCCTCCCCCCCGGAGGCAGGCGAGGGGCTGGGGGGGAGCGAGGCGAAGCCCTCCCACCCTCGAAGAAAGGGGCCGGCAAGTGAACGGCGACCTCCACCCCTGGCGCAACGGGGCCTTCGGCGTCGGCCTGGCCGGCCTGGCCGTGTGCGCCCTCGCGGCGCTGTCGCTCGACGGCGGTGCTGGCCACTTCTTCCGCGCCTGGCTCGTGGCGTTCAACCTCTTCACCGGCGCCGCCGTCGGCGCCCTCGTCGTCGTCATGGTGCAGTACCTGTTCGGCGCGAGCTGGGGCCACGTCCTGCGGCCCACGCTGGAGGCGTCGGCCCGCACGCTGCCGCTGATGGCCGTGCTGTTCCTGCCGCTGATCGCCGGGGCCGACCACGTCTTCCCGTGGGCGCGGTTCGAGTCGGTGATGAAGGACCACGGCCTGACGAAGCAGCCGCTCTACGCCGACACGCCCGAGCACGATCACGAGCTGGAGCACAAGTACCCGTACCTCAACGTCCGCTGGTGGGTCATCCGCGCCGTGATCGTCTTCGCCGTCTGGATCGGCCTCATGCTGGCCCTCGACCGGTGGTCGGCGATGCAGGAGGCGGCGAGATCCCCGGCGATCACGGAGTGGTGCGAGGCCGTGAGCGCGCCGGGCATGGTGCTGTTCATGGCGACGGTGACGGTGGCGGCCATCGACTGGGGCATGTCGCTGGAGCCGCACTGGTACTCGACGATCTACGGGGCGATGTACGGGATGGGCCAGGTGCTGACGGGTTTCTCCGTGTGCGTGGCGGTGTTCATGCTGCTGGCGAGGAGGCCGGAGCTGGACAGGGCCGTCGCCGGGCAGAACATGAGCGACATGGGGACGGTCCTCGGCGCGTGCGTGATGATCTGGGCGTACCTGAGCTTCATGCAGTTCCTCATCATCTGGATGGGCCAGGTGCCGGAGGAGCTGCCCTGGTATCAGAAGCGGATGATGGACCCCAACTGGCGGTGGGTGGCGGTGCTGCTCATCGTCGGGCACTTCGCCCTGCCGTTCGCCCTGCTCATGTCGTTCGACGTGAAGCGGAACCGCGCCCGCCTCGCCTCGGTGGCGCTGCTGGTGTGCCTCATGCGCGTGGTGGACGTGTGCTGGCTCCTGATCCCGGCCTTCGGCGAGAAGCAGAGCGCCGGCGTGGGGCCGTGGGTGTTGTACCCGGCGGCCATCGTCGGCGTGGGCGGCCTGTGGCTCGGGACGTTCCTGTGGCAGCTCGGCCGGCGGCCCCTGCTGCCGACATACCCTGACATGACGGAGGCGGCTCATGGCGAAGCACACTGAGGCCGCCTACAAGAATCCGGACGTCCGCTACGAGCGCGAGGATATCGCCGACGCGGAGGTCACGTACTGGGCCGCCGGCTTCGCCGCCGTCACGGTGTTCGGGGCGCTTTTCGCGGTGTGGGTGGCGTCGTCGTTCGTGAAGGTCCCGGCGCCTGGGCTGGCGTTGCCCCCGGCGGCGGGGGACGTGTCGCGCCGGCCGCCGGAGCCACGCCTGGAGGCGCTGGAGGATCTGGAGAAGGGGCGCCCGCGGCTGTACCCGCCGCGGGCCGTGGAACACCGCGCGTCGGCGGAGAAGGGCGGGGAGGGCGTGATCCCCATCGAGCAGGCGTTCAAGGGGATGAAGTTCCCGTCGAGCGGCGGGGCGCCCGCGCCGGCGGGGACGCCGAACCGGGCGGGCGCCGGGCGAGACGTGAAGGGGGTTGAGGGCAAATGAAACGCCTCCTCGCATGTTTGGCCGCCCTCTGGCTCACTCCACATTCGTGGGGCGGCGTGGAGGACCTCCTCGCGTCGCGGGAGAAGTTCCTCTCGCCGAAGCTCGGCGCGCGTCTGCCGAAGGAGCTGGCTTTCACCGACAGCACCGGCAAGAAGGTGACCATCGGGGACTACGGCCAGGACCGCCCCTACATCCTCGTCCTCGCCTACTACAAGTGCCCGATGCTGTGCAACCTCGTGCTGAATGACCTCGTGAGCAGCCTGCGGCGCCTGCCGTTCAACGCGGGGCGCGAGTACGAGGTGGTGGTCGTGAGCTTCGACCCGAAGGAGGGGCCCGAGCTGGCGGCGGCGAAGAAGGCGGCTTACGTCGAGGAGTACGGCAGGGCCGGCGGCGAGGGGGGCTTCCACTTCCTCACCGGCGACCAGCCGAACATCAACCGCCTGATGGACGCGACGGGGTTCCACGCGGTGTGGGACGAGCGTCAGAAGCAGTACGCCCACGCGCGGGCGATCATGGTCGTGTCACCTTACCACCTCCTGACGCGCTACTTCGTGGACGGCTCGTTCCCGCCGCGCGACCTGCGGCTGGCGCTGATCGAGTCGAGCGAGGGGAAGGTCGGCTCGCCGATGGACCGCATCCTCCTGATGTGCTTCAACTACGACCCGGTGACGGCGAGGTACTCGGTCGCGGTGCTGACGGTGGTGCAGCTCGGCGGGCTGTTGACCCTCGGGCTGATCGGGGGGTTCTGGCTGGTGGCGTGGTGGCGGCGCCGGGGCTCGCCCCCCTCACCGCTCACCCCCCTCGCCCAGGCCGCGCTCGGGGAGGGGGCCGGGATCGCCGGGCCCGCGGCGGGGGGCCGGAACGAGGACCGCGAGAGGCTGATGAGCAATGGATAACGCCGGCTTCCAACTGCTGCCCGAACAGGCCTCGACCGTGGCCGGCGAGGTCGATGCGCTGTTCTGGTTCATCAGCGGCGTGTCGATCTTCTTCACGCTGCTCATCGCGATCCTGCTCCTCGTCTTCGCCATCCGCTACCGGCGCAAGACGGAGGATTACTTCCCCAAGCCGATCGTCGGCTCGACGCCGCTCGAGCTGCTGTGGAGCATCATCCCGCTCATCCTGGCGATGATGATGTTCGCGTGGGGCGTGAAGGTGTACTTCGACATCCAGCGCGTGCCGGCGGGGGCGATGGAGATCTACGTCATCGGGAAGCAATGGATGTGGCAGATCCAGCACCCCGGCGGGCCGCGCGAGATCAACACGCTGCACATCCCGGTGGGCACGCCGGTGAAGCTCATCATGACGAGCGAGGACGTGCTGCACGACTTCGCGGTGCCGGCGTTCCGCGTCAAGCGGGACGCGGTGCCGGGGAAGTACACGTACCTGTGGTTCGAGGCGACGAAGACGGGGTCGTTCCACCTGTTCTGCGCGCTGTACTGCGGGACGGAGCATTCGCGCATGGTGGGCAAGGTGGTGGTGATGGAGAAGGCGGAGTTCGAGCAGTGGCTGACCGAGAAGGCGGACCGCTCGCCGGCGCTGCAGGGGCGGCAACTGTTCCAGAAGCTGCAGTGCGTCACGTGCCACCACCCCAGGGCCAACAACCGCGCGCCGATCCTGGAGGGGCTGTACGGCAGGGCCGTCGTGCTGGACGGCGGACGCGAGGTGGTGGCCGACGAGGCGTACCTGCGCGAGTCGATCCTGTACCCGGCGCGGAAGGTGCGGGCGGGGTGGAAGCCGATCATGCCCCCGTACGACAAGCAGGTGACGGAGGAGGAGCTGATACGCCTGATCGCCTTCCTCAAGGCGCTCAAGCACGGGGAGACGCCGGCGCCGGTGCAGGATTCAGACCCGCCGGAGGCGCCGCCCGAGCCGAAGAAGGACGAGGCGAAGAAGGACGAGGCGAAGAAGGATACGAAGAAGGGCAAGTGAAATCGTGTCGGCGGGCGTCCTCGCCCGCCCGCCCTCTGGTGGAGAAGGTGAGCAGGCGGGACGCCTGACGTCACGGGAAGCAAGGCCCCCGAACAGGGTTCCGATCCTATGTCCAGCATAGCACCCGAGCCGCGGCCCGAGCCGGTCGAGATCCGGCCGATCGACCGGGCGGATTACCTCAACGTCTCCTACGGCGTGTGGTCGTGGCTGTTCACGCTCGATCACAAGCGTATCGCGATCATGTACCTGATCGCCATCACCGTCTTCTTCTTCGTGGGCGGGGTGTTCGCCGCCATCGTGCGTCTGGAGCTGCTCACGCCGAAGGGCGACCTCGTCCCCGGCGACACCTACAACAAGCTGTTCACGATGCACGGCATCGTGATGCTCTTCTTCTTCCTCATCCCCGCCATCCCGTCGACGCTCGGCAACTTCCTCGTGCCGCTCATGATCGGGGCCAAGGACCTCGCGTTCCCGCGTCTGAACCTGCTGAGCTGGTACGTGTTCATGGTGGGCGGGATCCTGGGGGTGGTGTCCATGCTCACGGGGGGCGTCGATACCGGGTGGACGTTCTACACGCCGCTCAGCACGCGCACGTCGCACACGCAGGTGATGTTCGCGGGGACGGCGGCGCTCATCACGGGGTTCTCGTCGATCCTGACGGGGCTGAACTTCTTCGTGACCATCCACTGGATGCGTGCGCCGGGGCTGACGTGGTTCCGCCTGCCGCTGTTCATCTGGGCGATGTACGCCACGAGCGTGGTCATCATGCTCGGGACGCCGGTGGTCACGATCACGATCATCCTCGTGGCCGTGGAGCGTCTGTGGGGGGTGGGCGTCTTCGACCCGGCGCTGGGCGGCGACCCGGTGCTGTTCCAGCACCTGTTCTGGTTCTACTCGCACCCGGCGGTGTACATCATGATCCTGCCGG
>CAZVZK010000045.1:19074-65189 GCA_964630925.1 uncultured Alcaligenaceae bacterium | reverse complement strand
GTCCCGCACGCGGCGAGGCCGTGATCGGCGCCGCGGAGGTCCACGGCGGCGCGGGCGGCGCCGTCCTCGCGGGCCGCCTCGCCGGCGGGCGGCGGGGCGGGGCGGCCGATCGCGGGGCCGGGGTGTTCGGAGGCGGGGAGGGGGGCCGGAGGCGGTGTCAACAGGAGGAGCGCGAGGGCGGCGACGGCGGAGGCGGCCGCCACGATCCCCACGGCGCTGTTTTTGCGTGCATGCGTCATCAGCCCTGCCTCCGAACTTCAGGCTAGCGGCCGGCGGCGGGGGACGCAAGGCCGGTGCCCCCTTGGAATGGCGGCCGCGACGTGGTACAAGTGTAAGGGAGACCCCCTCGGGAGGGCCGGAGATGGCCGATGAGACCTTCACCGAGCTGATCAACCGTGTCCGGGCCGGCGACGAGAATGCGGCCACCATCCTCGTGCGCCGCTACGAGCCGGAGGTGCGCCGCGAGGTGCGCTTCCTGCTCCGCGACCCGTTCCTCCGCCGCTCCTTCGACTCGATGGACATCTGCCAGTCGGTCATGGGGAGCTTCTTCCTGCGCGCCGCGCTGGGCGAGTACGACCTGGGCAGGCCCGAGGACCTCGTCCGCCTCCTCGTCAGCATGACACGCAACAAGGTGGTGGATGCCACCCGCCGCCAGCGCGCCCAGCGCCGCGACCACCGCCGCTCCACCAGCCTCGAGGCCGTGGACGTCGCCGCCGCCACCCCCAGCCCGAGCCAGGTGGCCGAGGGCCGCGAGCTGCTCGCCGCCTTCCGCGGCAAGCTCTCCGACGAGGAGCGCCAGCTCGCCGACCTGCGTGCCAACGGCAGGGAGTGGGCCGACATCGCCGGCGAGGTGGGCGGCACGGCCGAGGCCCGCCGCAAGCAGCTCACACGCGCCGTCGCCCGGGTCTCCAAGGAGCTAGGCCTGGACGCCGAAGACCCCGATGAGTGAGCCGGCCGACACGCGCCTGACCGCGGGCCGCGCCATCCCGGCCGATCAGCGCTTCTGGAGCCTGTGGCGTCAGGGCCGCCCCCCCGACCTGCGCTCCTTCCTGGCGTCGCTGCCGCCCATGCCCCCGGAGGAGGCCGCCGCCGTCATCGCCATCGACCAGTTCGAGCAGTGGCGCCTGGGCAAACGCATCCCCGCCGAGGAGTACCTGCGGCTGTTGGGCGACGGCCCCGGCCTGGAGCAGGCGTCCGGCGATGTGGTCTACGGGGAATACCTCATCCGCGAGCAGCTCGGCGAGCTGCCCTCCATCGACGAATACAAACTCCGCTTCCCCGCCCTGGCCGCCCTCCTGACCCGCCAGGCCGAGGTGCACCTCGCCCTTTCGGACCCGCCGCCCGCCGGCCCGCCGCCCACCTACCTGGGCCGCCTCCCCAAGTCCTCCGGCGACGAGGCGCCCCCGGAGGTCCCCGGCTACGAGATCCTGGAGGAGATCGGCCGGGGCGGCATGGGGGTCGTCTACCGCGCCCGCCAGCGCAGCCTCGACCGCGCCGTCGCCCTCAAGGTGATGCGCGAGCGCGGCGAGGGGGACCAGCAGGCGCTGGAGCGTATGCGCCGCGAGGCCGTCATGACGGGCCGGCTGTCGCACCCCGGCATCGTCACGGTCTTCGACGCCGGGCAGGCCGGCCCCTGCTACTTCTTCGCGATGGAGTTCGTCCCCGGCATCGACCTGCACCGGCTCGTCGAACGCGACGGCCCCCTCGGGGGCGCCGCGTGCCTGGAGTACCTGCGCCAGGCCGCCGACGCCCTCGGCCACGCCCACGCCGCCGGCCTGGTCCATCGCGACATCAAGCCGTCCAACCTGATGATCGTCCCGCCCGCCGACGGCGCCCCCGGGCCGGGCCGCCTGAAGCTCCTCGACCTGGGTCTGGCCCGCCAGACGGCCGGGCTGGCGCTCGGGGGCGACGACGGCCTGACGCAGGCGGGGGCGTTCATGGGGACGCCCGACTACGTCGCCCCGGAGCAGGCCAACGACCCGCGCGGCGCCGGCCCCGCCGCCGACCTGTACTCCCTCGGCTGCACCTTCTTCTACGCCGCCGTGGGCCGCCCCCCCTACGACGGACCCACCCCGCTCGCCAAGCTCATGCAGCACCAGGCGGCGGACACGCCGTCGGCGGCGCACGCCCGCCCCGGCCTGCCGCCGGCCCTCGACGCCGCCCTGCTGCGGCTGATGGCCAAGCGCCCGGAGGGCCGCTATGCCTCCGCCGCCGCCCTCCTCGCCGAGCTGAACGCCCCGCCGCCCGCCCCCGCGCCGGCGGCCCGCCCGGCCCGCCGTCAGCCCGGCCCGCCCCTGCACCGGCTGGAGGCCGACGACTGGGTCAAGGCCGTGGCGTTCTCCCCGGACGGCTCGCGTCTCGCGGCCGGCGGCGTGGACCGCGAGGCGCGGCTGTGGGACGCCGACACGGGCCGCCCGCTGTGGACGCGCCGCCAGCCGGCCGCCGTGCTGGCCCTGGCGTTCTCGCCCGACGGGGCGTGGCTGGCCTGCGCCCTGGAGGACGGCTCGCTGGCGTTCCTCGACGCGAAGGCGGGCGCGGCCGGGGGCAGGGCCGAGGGGCACGCGGGACAGGTGAACGCCGCCGCCTTCGCGGCCGGCCCGCTGGCCCTGACGGGCGGGCACGACGGCACGGTGCGTCTGTGGGAGGTGCCGTCGGGCCGGCCCGCCGGGTGTCTGCGGGCGCACGCCGGGCCGGTGTGGGCGGTGTCGGCGGCGGGCACGACGCTGGCGTCCGCCGGGCAGGACCGGGCGGTCAAGATCTGGGACCAGGGCAGCACCGAGACGGCCTCGGTCACGCTCGACGCGGCGGCGACGTGTGCCGCCCTGGCGCCGGACGGCACGCGCCTGCTGGCGGGCGACGCCGGGGGCGGCGTGCGCGTGATGGACGGCGCCGGCAAGGAGCTGGCGCGGGTCGCGGCCCACGAGGGCCGGGTGACCGGGGCGGCGTGGTCGCCCGACGGCGGGTCGTTCGTGACGTGCGGACGCGACGGCGCGGTGCGGGTCTGGCCGGCGTCGGGCGGCGAGGCGGAGACGCTGGGCGCGCACGAGGGCTGGGCGTTGTGCGTGGCGTGGGGCCGGGGCGGGCGGCTGGCGTCCGGCGGGGCCGGCAAGCGCGTGCTGGTGTGGCGCGGCGTGGGGGGGTGACACGCCCCACCCGTCGCCGCTAGAATGTCGGCATCCTCCTCATCGCACCGCCGCTCACGGGCCGACACCCATGATCGACGCCGCCTGCCCCGCCTGTTCCACCTCCTTCCGCCTGCCCGACACGCAGGCCGGCAAGAAGGTGCGCTGCAAGTCGTGCCAGGAGATGTTCACCGTCCCCGAGGAGCTGGAGGAGCTGCCCGTCATCGAGGACGTGCCCTCCCGATCAAAGAAGCGTCTGGACGAGGTCGAGGAGCTGCCCGTCGTCGAGGAGGCCAGGCCCTCCGGCTCCTTCCGCCCGCCGCGCCGCCCACGCGAGGACGACAGGGAGGACAGGCCACGCGTGCGCCGCCGCGGACGCCACGAGGACGACGAGGACGACTATGACGACCCGCCGGCGTCCGGCGGCGGCGGGATGATGATGCCGCTGGTGATCGGCGGCGGCCTGCTGCTCATCGTCCTCGTGATCGGCGGGGTGGCCCTCGCGGTGGCGATGTCCGGCCCGTCCACGCCGCCCGTGGCCGACGGCGGCACGAAGCCCCCCGACCCGATCATCAAGCCGCCCGACGACCTCGGCAAGCGCGACGACGGGGGCAAGGACGCGGACAAGGGCAAGGAGAACCCGCCGCCACCGCCACCGCCCCCGCCGAAGAAGGAGCCGCCGCGGAACGTGGCGGAGGCGCTGGAGGCGCTGCGCGACTCGGACGCGGGGCGCAAGGACGAGGGGATGGACTTCCTGGTGCTGGCGCCGGCGGAGCCGGCGCGGGCCGCGGAGGTCGGGCGTGCCCTGCGTCCGCTGTTGCGCGACAAGGCGACACGGGCGCGGGCCGCCCGCGTGGCGGAGGCCTGGCCCTCCGACCCCGCCGCCGACGAGCTGATCTCCCTCATCGACGAGGGCGAGCCGTACAACAAGGCCCCCCTCGTGCGCGCCCTCGGCAAGCAGGAGGGCGAGCGCGCCCTGGCCGCCCTGGGCCGCATGCTCGGCGACCCGTTCCTGCGCACCGAGGCGGCGGCGCAGCTGAAGCTCATCGGCAAGAAGGCGGAGAAGCACGCCCTGCCCCTGCTGCACCACAAGGACTACCCGACCCGCCAGGATGTCGAGAAGCTGCTGACGGCCTTCGGGACCGACGAGGCCCTGCTCCGCGCCCAGTCCATCCGCTCGCTGTCCTCGACGGAGGAGCGCTCGCGGGCCAGCGCCGCCAACTGGCTGGCGAAGCACGGCCCCAAGGACGCCGAGGAGCAGGAGGAGGCGGCCAAGGCGTTGGAGGGGCTGCTCAAGGACAAGGAGAGGGACGTGCGCGAGGCGGCGGCCGGGGCGATGAAGCGCTGGGCGGTGAAGGCCAACGGGCCGGCCCTGGTGGAGGTGTTGGAGAAGGGCGGCGTGGACGACATCGCGTCGGTGATCGCCGCGGCGGCGCGTCTCAAGGAGGAGCGGGCGATCCGCGGGCTGATGCTGCGGCTGAACTCGAAGGAGCGTGAGCAGATCGCCGAGGTGCTGATCGGATTCGGGGCGAAGTCCGAGGCGTACGTGTGGGTGCAGCTCAACAACACCGACGTGGAGACGCGGCGGACGGCGGTGAAGATCCTGGAGAAGATCGGCGGGGAGAAGTCGCTGAAGCCGCTGACGGCGCTGTCGCGGAAGGACGCCCTGACGCGCGTGGACGTGAGCGTGGCCGTCGAGCAGATCAAGGGGCGGATGAAGCCGAAGTGACCGCGGCGTCAGGGCCGGGGCCAGAACTTGGTGAGGTCGTAGGCGACGAGGCCGGCCCTGCGGGCGTAGAGGGCGAGCGTGTGCCCGTTGGCCGAGACGGCCATGAGCGTAGACTCGGAGTCCAGGATCGCCTCCCTGGGGATCGGGTAGGTGCCTGCGGGGAAGTCCCACCTCTCGCCCCAGTACTTGTTCTCGACAGGCTCCCAGCGGATCCAGCCGAAGCGCCCGTAGGGGCCCCGGTCGGTGTCCCACCGGACGTGCCCTCGGTTCACGATCATGCTCCCGTCGGGCAGATACTCGGCGAAGTACCCCCAGCGCCTCTCGACGGCGAACCGCTGCTTGCCGGTCCTGGCGTCGCGGAAGTACTGGACATCGCTCCCCTGGCGTTGAGAGGCGAGGGTCGCCCCGTCGGGGGAGAAGGTCAGGCTCAGGTGGGGCTCGGGGACGCGCTTCGGGTCGCCGTCGTATTCGCGCCAGAGGCGCTTACTTTTTGCGATGTCCCACACGGACGCCCACCCGCCCTGAGTGGAGACGGCGAGCAGCTTGCCGTCCCGCGAGACGGCGAGTTTGCCCGTGAAGTGCTCGACGAACTTCCACCGCGTCTCAGGCTTCTCCTCGGCGCCCTTGGGGAAGTCGGCGGGGTACTTCTCGTCGCCACGGAGGCGGGCGATGACCTTCTCCTCCTTCAGGTCGAACAGGACGGCGGCGTCGGCTACGCCGCCCAGGGCCAACGTCCTGTCATCGGGCAGCAGCAGGGCGGGGTAGCCCGCGCCGGCGGGCAGTTCGACAGACCGGACGACCTTGCCCATGGCAACGTCGAAGACATCCAAGGTGTAACTCGCCCATCTTGCCCCCGGCGGCCTCCGCCCGCGGTTGTCGTGGAGTAGGTTGAGACGCTTGCCGTCCGAGCTGAATTGGCAAGCGCCGACCGACGAGGCCATCGCGAAGACGGATGCCTTGGGTTTCTCGGTGCCGAGCCGGTAGATCTCCAGGTCGCAATAGTGCCCGCCCGCCACCTTGCGCGGATTCTTCCGCCGATCGACCAGAGCCGCGAGCAGGCGGCCATCGGGCGAGAGCGTCAACGCCCGGCACCAAGTACTCAGCTCCTCCGGCGCGGTGACTTTCAGGATGGGCGCGGGCATGGCCGGCGGGGCAGCCGCCCTGCCGGCGGCCGAGGCGCAGAGCGCCGCGCCCAGCGCGAGCAGCGACGCGCCCGCCCCGCGGAGTCGGAACGTCCGTGGCATGGCTGTCTCCGGCCGGTGTCAGGGCTTGCGGATCTGGAGGTTGCCGCCCATCAGGCGCAGGTCGTAGCCGCCGTTGGGCAGGCCGGGCATGTTGTTGGTGACGCCCAGGGGCGACGTGACGACGTCCGTCCACACGTCGTCAGGCGCCCCCGCCTCCACCGTCACCACCATCGTGCCGGCCAGGGTGGCCGCGCCGGTGGCGGCCAGTTTGCCCCAGCCGTTGCTGAAGACCACGTCGAGCGTGGCGGACGCTCCCTGGGTGTAGGTGCCCTGGACGTTCAGCGTGCCGCCCACCTTGAACGTCCCGCCTGTGTGGCTCACGTCGCCCACGATGGTCCCCGCGCCGACCAACTGCCCCGCCGTGAAGCTCAGCGTCTGGCCTGCCATGTTCATCGTGCCGCTGGCGAGGTCGATCTTGCCGCCCGCCTGCGTCGTGAAGGCCTTCTCAAACCTCATCGTCCTGCCCTGGAAGTTAAAGTCGCCGGCGTTCGTGACGTCGACCTTGAACGTGGTCGTCGCGGCCCCGGCGGGTTTGGACACCACGCCCCGTGCCCCGCCGCTCACCAGGTTCTGGAAGGAAGGCGTCGCCCCCGGTACGGTGAACATCTCCGAGTCGGTCCGCACCTCAAAGGCGCCGTAGTTCTTGATGGCGGCGTTGCCCAATAATTTGATGTTGCCGCCCGTCCAGGTGGTGCCGCCGTAGCGGTCCAGGGTCCAGTTGTCCAACACCTTCTCGTCCATCCCGGAGATCGTCAGCGGCCCCGCGATGGCGGAGGTCGCCCCCAGCGAGCCGATGGTGCCGCCCTCCCAGTCGGTGGCACCGAGGATGATGGCGACGCCCGTGCCGGTTAGCTTGCCCTTGGTGACGATCTCGACGTTAGACGCCAGCACCGTCAGGCTGGATGTCGGGTTGACGTGACCGTCCGCCAGGCCGTCGGCCTGCCCGATGCGCAGCGTGCCGGCCCCGAACACCGTGGCCGTCGCGCTCACGTTGCGGTTGAGCCACTCCAGCACCCCGACATCCTTCACCTCGCTGGTGCCGGCCTCGGCGCCGGCGGTGAGGCCCAGACGCAGCACGCCCCCGTCCACGGTGACGTGCTGGCCGGGCCCGATGTTGTTGGTCTGGGAGGAGATCCGCGTCAGCCCCGCGCCCGTCTTGCGGATCAGGCCGGGGTTGTCGATCTTGCCTGGGTCCTGGAGGGCGTCCGTGGCGCTGACGTTCATCGTCCCCGTGTTGGCGATCCGGGATCCGACGCCCAGGAGCTGCACCATCCCGTTTGTCCAGTTCAGCGTCCCCTGCTGCGTCACCTCCACGTTGTTGAAGTCCGCGTTCCCCGTGATGTTCATCGTCCCGCCAGCCGGCACGTTGACCGCCGCCAGGTCGATGAAGGTGCCGAACACGCCGAGGGTGGGCGTGATGCCCGTGAGGGCCAGAGTGCCCCTGCCGTTCACGGTGACCGCCCCGAGATTGGCGGTGGTCGTGGACAGCGTCTTGCCCGTATCGACGGTGAGCGTGCCGCCCGACACGGCGAGCGTGTCGAACGTGGTGTCCTGCGCGATATGGAGCGTGCCCAGGTAGTCCGACGTGAGCTGGACCCGCGCGTACGTCACCCCGACCTCGTCGAACTCGTCGTTCTTCTGCGAGGCCGCGCCGCCCGCCCCGTTGAAGACCAGGTCGGTCGGGGTGCCGGGGCCGTCCTCGTCCCAGTTCGCGTCCTCCGAGACGAAATTGGTGGCGCCGGCGCCGGTCCAGGTCCACACAACCGCCGGCACGACGATATCCTCCTTTCGATGGCGTGGGACATCACTCCCACGCAATCTACCGCGAGCCCCCCCCCCCGCGCCAAGTGAATAATCCGCGAAGTCCGCATAGTCCACCAGTGTCCTTCTCCGGCGTCCAACGTCCCCACGGTCCGTTATCCCATCCGCCGGCCCACCCCGCAAGCCCCCGCCGGTGTATAATGCCCCCTGTCGCCGCGCCGAGGGGCAAGCATGCACCTCGTCCTCGCCCCGCCTTCCGGCGGGCACCTCCCCGGCCTCGCCGCCTGTCATCAGGCCTTCGTCGGGCACGAGCTGCCGAACCGGCTCGTCGCCCTCCAGGGCTTCGCGCGCCTCCTCGCCGCCGGCGGGCTCCACGCCGACGAGGCCCGTGACATGGCCGCCCGCCTCGCCGCCATCGCCCGCCGCACCGACGAGGCCGCACGCCGCCTCGCCGACATCGGACGCGTCCTCCGCGAGCCGCCCTGGGGCCTGCCCGTCTCCCCCGCCGCCGAGGCCCATGATGCCGCCGCCGAGGCCAACGCCCTCCTCCCCGATGCCGCCCTCTCCGTGTCCGCTGACGGCGGCGGCCTCACCGTAGCCTGCTCCGGACGCCTCCTCC
Source organism: uncultured Alcaligenaceae bacterium (assembly GCA_964630925.1). Taxonomy (GTDB): domain Bacteria; phylum Planctomycetota; class Planctomycetia; order Gemmatales; family Gemmataceae; genus RGDT01. Next base: position 56,714 of record CAZVZK010000045.1, on the reverse strand, counting down.
GCCGTGTCTTCCGTGAATTGCTCCTCAACAGCGCCCGCACCCGCCCCGGCGTGACGGCCCGTGTTACCGCCCGCCCCGACGGCGCCGCGTGCCGCATCGCCGTCGCCGACGACGGCCCCGGCCTCGCCGAGGATCAGGCCCGCCTGCTGCTGGAGCCGTTCGCCGCCTCCCGCCAGAGTGAAAACGCCGGGCCTGGGCTGGGCTTCTTCCTCGTGCGCTCCGTGGCCGCGCTGTGGGGCGCCGCCGTCGAGGTGTTCACGGAACCAGGACGCGGCCTCCGCGTCGAACTGTGCATCCCCCCCGGCCCCCAGGACGTTCGATGAGCGACCCGCAACGCCTCTTCCTGGTCGAGGACGACGAGAACGTCGCCGTCCTCATCCGCCGCGAGCTGGAGCGTGCCCGCTTCAGGGTCACGCGCTGCCGCACCGGCGCCGACGCCCTGATCGTCCTGTCGCAGACCGCCTTCGACCTCGTCATCCTGGACCACAAGCTGCCGGACATGGACGGCCTGGCCCTCCTCGAACGCCTCAACGCCGACGGCGTCCTCGTCCCGGTGCTGATGATCACGGCCCGCGGCGACGAGCACCTGGCGACCCGGGTCCTCCAGGCCGGGGCCCTCGACTACATCGTCAAGGACACCGCGCTGCTCTTCCTGGAAGACCTGCCCAAGCGCGTCGCGGTCTCGGTCCGCCGCCACCGGCTGGAGCAGATGAACCGCCTGCTGATCCAGGCGCTGGAGTCGGCCCGCGACGGCGTCCTGATCACCGACCTGCAGGGCACCATCCTGGAGGTGAACCAGTCGCTGGAGAAGCAGACCGGCTACGCCCGCCACGAGATCGTCGGCCAGACGCCGCGGCTGTTCCGGAGCGGGGCGCACCCGCCGGAGTTCTACGCCCGCATGTGGCAGACGATCCTGGGGCGGGCGTCCTGGCAGGGCGAGGTGACCAACCGCAAGAAGGACGGCAACACGCAGCAGGTGTCGCTGACCGTCTCGCCCATCGTGGACGCCCAGGGCCGCCTCACCCACTTCGTCGCCATCCAGCGCGACATCACCGAGCACAAGCTCCTCGAACGCCAGCTCATGCAGGCGCAGAAGATGCAATCGGTCGGCACCCTGGCGGGGGGCGTGGCCCACGAGTTCAACAACCTCCTGGCCGGCATCAACGGCTACGCCTCGCTGGGCCTGCGCGAGGCCGACGCCCCGCCCAACCTGCGGCTGTTCTTCCAGCACATCGTCGATCTGTCGGAGCGGGCCGCCGGGCTGACGCGGCAACTGCTGGCGTTCGCCCGCAAGCCGGCGCTGTCGAGGCACCCGCTGTCTCCGGCGGAGCTGATGCGGGCGACCGCCGACCTCGCCGGGCGGACGTTGCAGGTCCCGGTGCGCCTCGACCTGCCGGCGGACGAGGAGGGCCCGCCGTCGCTCGTGGAGGCCGACCGCAACCAGCTCCAGCAGGCGCTCATCAACCTGGCGCTGAACGCCCGCGACGCCCTGCTGACGGCGCGGGCCGGCGGCACGGTGACGTTCGAGCTGCGCCGCGAGATGCTGGCCGGGCCGCGGGCCGGCTTCCCGCAGACGGTGCCGCCAGGCGAGTACATGGTGCTGAGCGTGCGTGACAACGGCGGCGGGATGAGGCCCGAGGTGTTGCAGCAGGCGCTCGACCCGTTCTTCACGACCAAGGAGGTCGGGCAGGGGACGGGGCTGGGCCTGCCGGTGGTGTTCGGCATCGTGCAGGGGCACAACGGGCACCTGCTGATCGAGAGCGGGGCGTGGGGCACCTGTGCCTCGCTGTACCTGCCGCGCCTGGCCGACTCGGTCAAGGCGCGGCCGTCGCCGGTGTTCCTCGCCGACGCGCCCTTGATGGAGCCGGAGCCGTCGGCCCGGCGTTGCATCGCCGTGGTGGACGACGAGGAGGCGGTGCTGGACGTGGTGCGGCGGTTCCTGGAGATCGCCGGGCACCTGGTGCGCTGCCACCCGTCCGGGGCGGACCTCTTGCGGGCGCTGGACGCGGGCGAGCCGGCGGACCTGGTGATCCTCGACCTGATGATGCCGGACGAGGACGCCGCCCGCACGTTCGCCGCCATCCGCTCGCGCCGCCCCGCCCTGCCGGTGCTGCTGTGCACGGGCCGGGCCGAGGCGGACCCCGCGCCGCGCCTGCTGCAGTACCCGGCCACGGGCATCCTGCGCAAGCCGTTCCGCATGAACGAGCTGTGGTACGTCGTGGGCCAGACGATGGGGCCGCCCTCGCCCGACGAGAGGAGTCCGCTGTCATGACCATCTTGACGCTCGCCGTGCTGTTGATGGGCGCCGACGAGGCGAGGTACGCGAAGCCGGATCTGCTGATCGACGCCGGGACGCTGATGAAGGCCCCGGCGGGCCGGTATCTCGTCATCGACGTCCGTCTGCCGAAGACGGCGGCGAAGGGGCACATCCCCGGCGCCCTGGGCATCGACGTGCGCGCCTGGGGCGACGCCTTCGCCAAGGGCGAGTCGGCCGAGGCGTGGTCGCGGCGCCTGGCCGCCGCCGGCATCGACCCGGATCGCTCCATCGTCGTCTACGGCGACCCGAAGACATCGGACGTGGCCCGCGTCTGGTGGACGCTGCGTTACTGGGGCGTGAAGGACGTGCGCATCCTCGACGGCGGCTGGCCGGCCTGGCAGAAGGCGGGCGGCAAGTCCGAGGCCGGCTTCCCCGAGCCGGCGCGGACGCGCGTGACGCTGGCCGCCGACGCGGCCCGCCTCGCCACCAAGGAGGAGATCCTCAGGGGGCTGAAGACGAAGGGGTTTGACCAGATCATCGACGCGCGGACGCCGGGCGAGTTCTGCGGCGACATGAAGCTGGCGAAGCGTGGCGGGTCGATCCCCGGCGCGAAGAACCTGAACTGGACCGACACGCTGGACGCGGACGGCAGGTTCCACCCGCCGGCGAAGATGGCGAAGCTGCTGAAGGACGCCGGCATCGACCCGGCGCGTCCGGCGGTGACGTACTGCCAGGGCGGGGGCCGGGCGGCGGTGCTGGCCTTCGTGGTCGAGCTGATGGGCGGTAAGCCGGCCCGGAACTACTACAAGAGCTGGGGCGAGTGGGGCAACGACGAGACGGCCCCGGTGGAGTCGCACACGAAGAAGTCGGGGTCTGGGGGTCAGGGGTCAGGGGTCAGTGAAAACCAGTAGAACAGCCGGTGAACAGCCACCCCTCGGTTGTTCACCGGCTGTTCTCTGCTTGACTGACCCCTGACCCCTGGCTGCATATGGTCCGGCCACTCGACCTGTCCGCCCTCAAGGTGCTGCCCCTGGCGGCCCGCGCCAGCCTGACACGCGCCGATGACATCCTCCTCGACCCGGATTCGGCGCCGACGGCCTGCCCGGCGCCCGCCGCCGCGATGATCGACGTGTGCGCCGAACACGTCCGCGCGGCCCGGCGGCGCGGGGCGTCGGTGATGCTCATCTACGGGGCGCATCTGGTGCGCAACGGGGCGGCGGCCATCCTTGGCCGGATGATGGAGGCGGGGTGGCTCACGCACGTGGCCACCAACGGGGCCGGCACCATCCACGACTGGGAGTATGCCTGGTGCGGCTCGTCCACCGAGAGCGTCGAGATGGGCGTCGCCGGCGGCTCCTTCGGCACCTGGCACGAGACGGCCACGTACATCCACATGGCGGTCATGGCGGGGGCGCTGGACGGGCTGGGGTACGGCAACGCCCTGGGGCGCTTCATCGCCGAGGACGGGGCGACGCTGCCGACGGAGGACGAGCTGGCCGACGCCATCCGCGCGGACGTGGCCGGCGAGCGGACCGCCGCGCGTGTGGACCTGCTGCGGGCGATGCGGGCGCAGGGCTGGCCGGCGGGGCGTGTGGAGGTGGGGCATCGCTGGAAGCACGCCTCGATCCTGGCGCAGGCGTGGCGGCACGGCGTGCCGGTGACGGTGCACCCGGGCATCGGCTACGACATCATCAGCAACCACCCCGTCTTCAGCGGCAGCGCCCTCGGGCGCGGCGCGGAGATCGACTTCCGGCTGTTCGGCGGCAGCATCGAGGGCCTCGACGGCGGCGTGGTGCTGTCGGTCGGCTCGGCCATCATGGGCCCGCAGGTGTTCGAGAAGAGCATCAGTTGCGTGAACAACCTGCGCCTCCAGGCCGGCCGCGGCGTGGTGCGTGGCCACACGATCTACGTGGTGGACTTGCAGGACGGCGGGGGGTGGGACTGGTCGGCGGGGGAGCCGCCGAAGACGAATCCGGCGTACTACCTGCGGTTCTGCAAGAGCTACTCGCGGATGGGCGGGGCGATGCACTACCTGCAGTGCGACAACGCGGCGTTCATCCACGGGCTGTATCGGGCGCTGCGGGGGTGAGGGGGCGTCCAACCGGGGAGCCGCTTCCAGGTGCCGCACCTCCGCCCGACGGCGAATTGCATTGCATTGCACCCCCCCAGACACCCCCTGAAATGCAAATTCCACCGAGTCACCTGCTCACCCACCCACCCCGTTGAGCAGGTGACTCGGCGTTATTTGACGCATGGTGTCATTGGCCGGCGTCGAATGCGCGAGTCACCCGCTCACACGCTCACCCTGTCTCACCCCCCGCAATGCAATGCCTCCGAAATAATTGCAGCTCAGGGCAAGTGATGCGGCCCCGGAGTCACTTGGCCGCTTCCGGAGTCACATGCCCACTTCCACCGATGTGGCCAGGTGACTCCGGGGCCGACTGACGCATGGCGTCACCATCCGCGCCGAGTGCGCGAGTCACATGGCCACATGCCCACTCCGCGCACGGCCCGTGGCGAGCGCCGAGTCATATGGCAGAGGCGGCACACGCCACCCCTGCCAGGAGACGAACAAGTTGGCAGGCCCCTTGACGGGGCATGAACACCCGTCCAATACTAACAACAGGGAGGTTCTCTCGTCCCAGAACCCTCCCCCGTCTCCCCGGTGTCCCGTGCCCAGACCTCCTCCCTCGCTACACCTCCGATGATACCCACGCGTACCAGCGTCGCCGCGCCAGGGACGCCGGCTCGTCGGTGCCTTCGGCCCCGCCGAGCGGAAGGCGCGGGTGGCCGACGCCCTCGCCCGCCCCTGCCCCCACTGCCTCGGCCCCCTGACGCCCCGCAACTTCGGCATCGACCCCGCCCGGCCAACAAGCCGCGGCGGCGGCTGGGGCCTCGACAACCTCCGCGTCCTCTGCATGCGCTGCAACGAGACCAAGGGCGCGCTCACCGAGGCCGAGTTCGCCTCGCTCCTCGCCCTGCTGGCGACCTGGCCCGAGGAGGCCCGTCGCGCCACGCTGGCGCGGCTGGGGGCGGGGGGCAGGGTAGGGCGGTGAGGGCTGACAATCGAGAACAGCGACTACCCAGTGTCCGTAGAATGTACAGGGCAGCCCTTCCTGCGTGCCGCCAGGCACAGTGTCGACAAGGAAGCACCTTGGCATCTCTTTGCCGCGAGGCCGCGGCAAGACGCCTTGAACGGCCCCAGGCCTACGAGCCATGTCCATGGTAACCCCACAAACCGAACCTACAGGGTGGATTGCCGCCCAGGTTCGGGTCACCGTGTTCGCAGCAGGGGGCGGATGGAATCCCCGTCCCGAGGCCTGGACTGAGTTGGGCCTCGCCGAAGCGCCGACATCCGCCCGCGTCAAGGGCGAGACCACTGAGCAAGGGCCCGAATTGGACAACTGGCTCATCGTCCAGACCACTGCCAGCCGCATCGACTTCGTCTACGTCCCGAACCCGGAAGTTGATGACGCCATCTTCCTCGACGTCGGACCGGCCGATGAGGCGGGCCGCCGATTCGCAGACTTCCTATCACCTTGGCTCAGCGGCCATTGCCCCGAAATCAGCCGCATGGCTTTGGGCATCGTGGCCCGTATCCCGGTCCGGGATCGCAACGAGGGATATCGTCGCCTCGGGCAGTTCGTCCCTGTCCAGCTCGACCCGGAAGGGTCCTCGGATTTCTTGTATCAGATCAACAGGCCCCGGCCCTCCAAGGCTGTTCCCGGCATGACGGTGAACCGCCTGACCCAATGGTCGGTCGCAACAGTAGCCCAGATGGCGGCGGAATTGCCTGTGGGCCCGGCGGCCCAGGCAGCCGATATCCGGTTCGGCGAAGCCCGGCACTGGTGCCAGGCCGCCCTCGACATCAACAACGTCCCAGGCCCCCAGCCACTGCCTCGCGGGCAGGTGACGGCGCTACTGGATGAATTCCTTGCCCTGGCCACAGAGATCACGGGGAAGGGGGATGTCAAATGACGTTGACCGCACCGTGTGATTCCTGGACGAGCCAGGAGTCCTTCCCCTTTTTAACCCCACCCCAGCCAATCGAGTCTGGCACCGCCCCCCGACGCGCCCCGGTGGCACGGATCCCTGTCCAGGATGAAGGCGGGGCCGCGTGTGAGCTGCTGGCCCCCCTCCGGAAGGCCCGGCCCGTGGCGTCCACGGCCCACGTTTGGGCCGTGAAGCGAGACACGATGTGGGGGAGAGCTCGGCAGGTTCACCATTCACTCCCCGAATCTGGGCCGAACAACTACCTGTTCACTACCTTCTTCTTGGGGGAACTACCGGTCGTCTGGCAGCTCCCCCAAATGGATGAAGCCCAAGCCATCCTCGACCGAGCGCTGGAGCGGTATCGCCGCCCCAACGGCTACGAAGGTGATCTCGTGGACACCGCCGGCCAGCTCATGGAGCACGGCACGGCCGCCTGGCCATGTCTGCGTGCCCTCGCCAAGCAGCGCGTGCCCGAGTGTGAGTTCTTCGTCCACGCCATCGTCGCGGCCCGAGGTGTCCCGCCCAGGGAAAAGACCGCCGCCCTCCTCGACCTGGCCGCTAACCGCTCCCTGAATACTCGGAGTCGGTTGTTGGAATACATTGATGACCTTCCCACAGCCATGCTGAATGTCGTCTTGCGGCAGCTCTGCGATGCCGGCCAGCCGGACGATGACGCGACGGATCGGGCCCGCGAATTGGCGGCCCGGCGGCAGTGAAAGGGGCCGGATGTGAGCGCCCGGCCTTACTACGTTCGATTCACTGATTCGGGACCGGACGAGTGGTGCGCCGAAACCAGAGACATCACGAAGCTGTCCAAGGTCTTCGACAAGGACGAGAAAACACAATCCGTCTACGAGGTGGCAGGCCCGGACGATGAGTTCGCCGTCTTCGCCGCCTTTCTGCTGACCAACAAGTTCCAGGACAAGGCTTGGACCATGCTCCGCATCCGGCAGGAGGATGTGGATCAGGCTGGCGTTGCCATCGACCCCTCGTGCTTGGGAACGACCGGCGTGCCGTGGGCGGACTGCCGCCACAGGGATCTTGTCGCCGATGCTGCGGCCCTCGTCGAGCTGACGCGTATCATCGCCGAGGAACGAGTTGTTGAAGCCGGGCAGGACCGCCTTCGCCGTGTCAATCGCTTCATGACCCGGCGTGCCCTCCTACGCCCACCAGCACCCTTGCCCCCCGATTGCGTCTGGCCCTCCTACGCATCGCGGCTGGGAACGTGCCTGTTGGCCAAGAAAGGATTCCGCGAGGTGGGCCGCGACCTGGTTCGCGAGGAGATCCAGTCTCTCCCGTTGCCCCAGGTCATGGTCGATGCCCATCACGATCCGACTGTCCTCAATCACCACGAAGCGAGATTCCGGGCTATCGTTGGCGCACGGTACTTCTACACGAGCCACTGCATGGAAAACCTCATCTGCTTTCGACCCACTTGAAGCACCGCCTCGCCCTCCGCCCCCGCCCTCGCCATACTCGCCCCCATGACGCTCTCCCCCCAGCAGGCCCTCGCCCTGGCCGCCGAACCATCCCTGATCCTCCTCGCACAGGGCATCGCCCCCGACCCCTGGCAGCGCGCCTTCCTCCTCTCCCCCGCCCGCCAGGCCCTCCTCAACTGCTCCCGCCAGGCCGAGCGCTGGCGCGAGACGCAGCGCGGCGTCTTCGGCATGGACATCTGGGACGACGACAGCCTCTGGACCGGCCTCTAAGCCGCCCAGACCTCAGCGATCGATCTCGCACTTGGGCAGCGCCTTCTGAAGCTTCTTCACCCCGGCGTCCGTCACTTTCGTGTCGCGCAGTTCGAGCCAGCGCAGGGACTTGAGGCCAGACAACTGCCTCAGGCCCTCGTCCGTGACCATGGTGTCGGCAAGGCGAAGTGACGATAGTTTCTTCAGCCCGGCCAGACGGGCCAGTCCTCTGTCGGTCACCTGCGTGCCGGACAGGTCGAGCCCGGTGAGGCCCCCCAGGCCGGCGAGGTGCTTCAGGCCCTCGTCCGTGACCTTCGTGCCGTCCAGGCGCAACAGGGAGACCGCCTTGAGCCGGGCAAGGGTCGCCAGGCCCTTGTCCCCCATCTCCGTGTCGAACAGGCATAGCCCGAAGGGCTGGGCCGGCACGGGGAGGCCCTCCAGCCCCTTCGCGGGCCAATCCTTGAAACGGAACGCAGGAACCGGGGGTCCGTCCCAGCCGGCCAGGTCCTTGCCCCCGTGGAACTGCAGGTAGCCGACGTTGGACAGTGCTATCCAGACCACGTCGGCCCCGGCCTCCTCCCACGCCTTCACGATGCGCGCCGGCAGCGGCTTCGACTCGCTCTTCGGCTCCACATCCTGGGCCATTGTCAGGCTCGCCATCACCCATCCCGCCACCAGCAGCGTCATGGTCCGCATCGGGCACCTCGCGTCCGGTTGTCGCCTCGGCTACTGCCCCTCAACCTATCCACGCTCCCCTCCCCGCCCACCCCCGCCCCCGGCCATGATGCCGACATGGGCATCTTCTCCTGGCTCACCTCCCTGTTCACCCGCTCCGCACCGCCGGCCCCCATCCGGCGGCGGCGACTTCATCGACGCCCACCGCCGCCAGCGCGAGCCGTCGCCGCGCGACCTCCTCGCCGAGCTGAAGCACACCGCCTGGGCCTGCGCCTCCATCAACGCCTCCGTCTGCGCCAGCCACCCGCCCCGCCTCTACGTCAGCACCTCCCCGGTCAGGCCGCCCCGCGCTGCGCCATCCGCCCCAGCACCCACAAGTCCACCCGCCCCCAGTCAGCACTCGGGGGTTGACGAGCCGGGCCCGTGCTTCCGGCCTCCGTTCCGCCTCCCCCATCCTCTCAGGCCCACAGGCCGGAAGCACGGGCGGCAGACAACCCCCACGTTGCAACCACTCACCATCCGCCCCATCGGCCCCACGCCCCCCACACCACCCACCGCGCCCGCAGGGCGCTCGCCCACCCCGCCGCCATGACGTATGCTGTCCCTGAGGAGATCACCCCATGTCCGCCCCCGCCGTCCGCTTCACCGACATCTCCCGCGACTACAAACGCGGCTGGCTCGGCCCCTCCCTGCGCGCCGTCGACCACGTTTCCTTCGACATCGCCCCCGGCGAGGTCTTCGGCCTCCTCGGCCCCAACCGCGCCGGCAAGACCACCCTCGTCAAGATCCTCCTCTCCCTCTGCAAGCCCACCTCCGGCGAGGTCACACGCCTCGGCGCGCCCGCCGCCGACCGCTCCACCCTCGCCCGCGTCGGCTACATGCACGAGAACCACGCCTTCCCACGCTACCTCTCCGCCCGCGAGCTGCTCACCTACTACGGCGCCATGAGCCTCGTCCCCTACGAGGGCCTCCTCCCCCGCGTCGAGGCCCTCCTCGGCAGGGTCGGCCTCGCCGACCGCGCCGCCGACCCCATCTGGACCTTCTCCAAGGGCATGGTCCAGCGCCTCGGCCTCGCCCAGGCCCTCATCAACGACCCCGAGCTGCTCGTCCTCGACGAGCCCACCGAGGGCCTCGACCTCTCCGGCCGACGCCTCCTCCGCGAGGTCGTCGCCGACATGAAGGCCCGCGGACGCACCGTCCTCCTCGTCTCCCACGTCCTGCCCGAGGTCGAACAGCTCTGCACCCGCGTCGCCGTCATCTCCCGCGGCTCCCTGCGGCACGCCGGGCCGCTCGCCGACCTCACCAAGGGCCGGCCCCTGGAGGAGGCCCTGCACGGGCTCTACACCGCATGAACGCCCCCGCCGCCTTCATGGCCGTCCGCTGGCTCGTCTGGGACACCTTCCGCCAGGCCCAGGCCTCCGCCATCTTCTGGGCCATGCTCGCCGTCTCCCTCGTCGCCATCGTCTTCTGCGCCACCACCACCACCCCCGGCCTCCCGCACATGCCCGCCGGCGAGCCGTCCTTCCGCATCCCCACCAAGGACAGGGACGCCAAAAAGGCGCCCAAGGAGGGCGTCGAGGCCATCGACGGCGAGATCCGCTTCCTCTTCGGCGCCGTCCGCGTGAAGTGGAATTCCTACCGCGACTCCGCCGTCCGCTGGCTCCAGCTCCTCCTCGCCGGCGGCATCGCCGACACCGCCGGCCTCCTCCTCGCCCTCATCTGGACCGCCGCCTTCCTCCCCGGCTTCCTCGAGCCCGCCAACGCCGCCGTCCTCCTCGCCAAGCCCATCCCACGCTGGAGCCTCCTCGTCGGCAAATTCCTCGGCGTCCTCATCCTCGTCCTCTTCCAGGCCGCCGTCTTCGTCGGCGGCACCTGGCTCGCCCTCGGCCTCGCCACCGGCATCTGGGACGCCCGCTACCTCCTGGCCGTCCCCCTCCTCGTCATGCACTTCGCCGTCTTCTTCTCCTTCTCCTGCCTCCTCGCCGTCTGGACACGCAGCGCCATCGTGTGCATCTTCGGCTCCCTCCTCTTCTGGGCCGTCTGCCTGGGCATGAACTACGGCCGCCACGCCCACCTCTTTTACGAGGCCGGCGTCGCCTCCGGCCTGGGCGGCGCCCTCGAGCTGGGCTACTGGCTCCTCCCCAAGCCCCTCGACCTCGGCCACGCCCTCAGCCAGGCCCTCGGCGCCCACGAGGACCTCGCCCTGTACCCCATGCTGCCCGCGCTCGCCGAGGCCGGGTCCCTCTCCCTCCCGGCGGCCGTCCTCTCCTCCCTCGCGTTCGCCGCCGTCATGCTCGCCGCCGCGGCCTACGAGCTGACCCACGCCGACTACTGAAACGCCCCCGCGCCCGCCCCAACCCACACAACCGGAACCACCGCACCGCCAGGGGCCAGAAGGCCCCCCCGCGCGTCGATTGCCTGGTTGACCGCCTAGGCCTCCAGGGTTTACCATGTTCTCAGGAATACCCACATTGCCCGTCCCGCCACGGCGAGCCGGGCAGGCGGATTCCGCACAGGGGTGTTGATTTCCGACGGGCGGCGCCGGGGAGGGCCGTCCGGGGTCCGCGGAGGAGAGAAGATGTACAGCGTTATCCTGATGGTGGCCGCGGTCAGCGGCGGCGAAGCCCCGGCCCAGCTCCTGGGCGGCTGTGGCGGCGGGCTGTTCAACAAGGGCGGCTGCTCCGGCGGCGGCCTGTTCAGCGGCAAGGGCGGCTGCTCCGGCGGCGGCCTGTTCTCGGGCGGCCTCTTCAACAAGGGCGGCAGCGCCTGCAACGGCAGCAGCTGCGACGGCGCCTGGACCGGCTGCCACGGCGGCAGCGGCTGCTCCGGCGGCGGCCTGTTCAGCGGCAAGGGCGGCTGCTCCGGCGGCGGCCTGTTCTCGGGCGGCCTCTTCAACAAGGGCGGCAGCGCCTGCAACGGCAGCAGCTGCAGCGGCGGCGGCCTGTTCAGCGGCAAGAGCAGCTGCTCCGGCGGCGGCCTCTTCTCCGGCAAGGGCGGCTGCTCCGGCGGCGGCCTCTTCTCCGGCGGCCTGTTCAACAAGGGCTGCTCGGGCAACAGCGGCTGCCACGGCACCACCGGCTGCCACGGCGCCCACGGCGCCCACGGCCACGCCACCTGCAGCGGCGTGATCCACTACGCCCCGGCCCACGCCCCGGTGGCCGGCTGCACCGGCGTCGTCGTGACGCCCGGCCCGGTGGTCAACCCGCCGGTGGTCATCGAGAAGAAGGACCCCAAGGTCATCGAGAAGAAGGACCCCAAGGTCATCGAGAAGGGCGCCTCCGCCGACGTCGGCAAGCTGCCCATCGGCAAGCCCGTCGAGGATACCATCGGCGAGTGATCCTCACCCGACGATGAAACGCCCGGAGGGCACGCGCCGAGTAGGCGCGTGCCCTCCGGGCGTTTCACCCCTCATCCCTCACCCCTCCCGCGACGGGCGCCGCCTCCCCCAGCAGGCCGACCAGCCCCTCGCTCCCCAGGGCGTGCGTCTGCCCCCCCACGCTGATCTCGAACAGGTCGTCCAGCGGCTGGTGCCGCACGAACGTCACGACGGCGCCCGGCGTCAGCCCCAGCCCCTGCCAGTGCCGCAGCCGTTCGGGGCTGTCGTCGCGCACCTCGCGGATCACCGCCCGGTCCCCGGGCCGGAACGTGTCCAGGGTCCGCAGCACCCGCCGCGCGATGACGCCCTCCCGCGTCGGGATCGGGTGCCCGTGCGGGTCCTCCAGCGGCTCCCCGAGGTGGGCGGCGATGGCCTGCTCCAGCCGCGGCGAGATGGCGTGCTCCAACGCCTCCGCCTCCGCATCGACCTCGCTCCAGTCCAGCCCCAGGACGCGGGTGAGGAACAATTCGACCAGGCGGTGCCGCCGGATGACCCGCCGCGCCTCCGCCACGCCGGAGGGCGTCAGCCGCGCCCCCTCCCCGGGCCCGTAGGCGACCCAACCGGCCTCGGCCAGCCGCTTCAACATGCCGGTCACGGACGGCGCCTTCACCCCGAGCCGGGACGCGATGTCGGCCGGCGCGGCGGGGCGTTCCGGCGTCTCGGCCTCGTGGATGGCCTTGAGGTAGTCCTGAACGGCCCGGCTCGGCTGGTCGGCCATCATGGGCCCTCCCGGTTGGCACGCCGGGCCATTGTACCGGCGGCGAGCCGGACGGCACGGGGCGGGGCCGCCATCCCGGGTCGTGTCGAAATCATACCGTACCGCGTTGATCCGTCGCGTAGGGCAGGCTGCCTGCCTGCCGCCGGGCCGCGGGCCCGGCCAGCATGTGCATCGCCCGGAGGGAACGATCCAACCCGACCCGGGATCACACCCCCAACAGGCGGACCGGAGGGCCCGGAAGCTTGGCCCCGCCGCCACGTCACACGCGGCCGCCGCCGTCCACCACCAGCGTCTGTCCCGTGACGTAGGCCGACGCCGCCGAACACAGGAAGACCGCCGCACCCGCGATGTCCTCCGGCTGCCCGTGCCGCCCCAGCGGCACCTTGGCCATGATGCCGTCGTACGCCGCCCGGTCGGCGAACAACGCGCCGGCGAACCTCGTCTCCACGAGGCCCGGTGCGATGGCGTTCACCCGCACCCCGCCCGGCCCCAGCTCGCGCGCCAATGCACGCATCAGCCCCAGCAGCCCCGCCTTGCTCGTGCTGTACGCCCCCAGGCCGGGGATCGGCTCCAGCCCCGCCACGCTCGCCACGAACACGATGCTCCCCTGCCCCCGCGCGAGCATCCGCCGCGCCGCGCACCGCGCCGTCCACAACGCCCCCGTCAGGTTCACGTCGAGGATCTTGCGCCAGGCGTCGGCGTCGATGTCGATCAGCGGCCCCATCACCGGATTCGTCGCCGCGTTCACGACCACCGCGTCCGGGGAGAAACCGTCCGCGTCGAGCGACGCGAACATCGCCTCGACGGCGGCGATGTCGCCCTGGTGGCAGACACGTCCGACGGCGTCGGGCACCTGCGCGGCGGCGGCGGCGACGGTGTCGGCCTTGCGCCCCGTGACGCACACGGCGGCGCCGCGCGCCGCGAGGGCCCGGGCCGTGGCCAGGCCGATCCCGCGCGTCGCCCCGGTGACGACGACGCGCATCCCGGCGAGGGAGAACGGATCGCTCATCCGCGGATCCGGCGATACTCGTTGATCCAGTTGAAGACCCACTCCTTGGGGGCCTCCTTGGTCACGATCTCCACCTCCACGCAGTCCTTGCCGCTCCGGGCGGTGAGGGTGAGGGTGGCGGCCTCCTTCGTCGCCCCCCCCTTCGCGGTGAAGTACGCCGTCGAGCCCAGACGCACGTTGCCGGACGCCCCGCCGGCGGTGATGCTGAACATCTCCAGGTTCGACAGCCCCGGCAGGCGGACGACCACCTTCTTCGGCGCCTCGCCCGCCTTCAACGTCACCGTCGCGTTGCCGATGCCCCCGCCCCCGCTGACCTCCCAGACGGTCACGCCCTTCTCCACCTTCGACGCGAACTTGTCGGCGCGCCCCAGCTTGGCGTCGAACTTCGCGCCCGGCTCCGGGTCGGGGTCGGCGGCGAACGCCAGGACGATCAGCAGTGCGGTCATGCGTGCCTCACTTCTTCTTGGTGGGGTCGGGGGTGCCGGCCTTCATCGCCTCGGCGACGCTCAACAGGCCGTCGCCGTCGAGGTCGAGGCGCTTGAACTCCTCCTCGGAGCCGAGCCACTCGGAGGCCGAGATGTCCCCGTCGCCGTTGCGGTCCATCTTAGCGAACCAGGCCGGGGCCGCCCCGACGAACATCGACAGCGGCCTCGGCCCGCCCACCGCCACCGGCACGCCACGGTTAAAGTTCTCGCCCTCGGTGAGGTCGATGCGCACGCGCCGCGGCAGGTCCTCGCGGGCCAGCCCCTTGCCGCCCTTGCAAAGCCCCTTGACGCGCGACCACGCCGTCCGCATCTCGCGCACCGAGAGCTGGCCGTTCAGGTTGGTGTCGATCACGGAGAACAGGCTGCGTCCGCCGTCGTCCAGGGTGAGCGTCACCGAGGCCGACGACCCCTCGCCGACGAGGGCGAGGAAGTCGGTCAGCTCCTTGCGCTCCAGCAGGCCGTCGGCGTTCCGGTCCGCCGGCGAGAACAGGCCGGCGATGTAGACGTTCTCCTCCGCCTGGGCGCGGGTCAGCCCCTTGGCCTTGTCCTGGAGGAGGGAGTCGAAGTTCTGCAGGTAGAAGTTGCGGGCGCCGCCCCGGTTGACGCGCTGACCCGCCGACGCCATGATCTCGACCTCGGTCTGGCCGCGCTTCAGGCGGACCATGTCGGGCGACAGGCGCGACAGGCCCCTCGTCAGGCCCTTGCCGGACGGGGTCAGCAGGGCGACGCGCTGGGGTGAGAGGCCCATGCGCGGCCCCAGGCCCAGGCCGTCGATGATGCCGGCGGCGCCGGTCATGGTGCCGACGCGGGCGCGGAACGTCAGGTCCGGCTCACGCAGGACGAACCGCTCCAGCTCGCGGGCGTCGAGCTTGCCGTCGCGGTCCAGATCCAGGGCGGCGAATTCGGCCTCGTCCAGTCCGATGTCCTCGCGCGTCAGCTTCGAGCGCTTGCCCTTGCCGTACTCGCGCACGAGCATCGCCGCCACCTGGCCGGCGGGCACCTCGCCCATGCGGACGAGGACCTGCGGCGGCGGGCCGCCCGGCCGCACGGGGCGCGGGGCGAAGCCGTACACGTCACTCCCCTCCTGCAGCAGCTCGGCCTCGGAGAGCATCTCGTCCTCGTTCTCGTCCAGCCTCGCGACGAGCGCCGGGAGCTTGGCCAGCTCGGCCTCGGTGAGACGCCCGTCGCCGTCGGCGTCGAGACGCCTCCAGAGGGCGTCGTTGACACGGGCGGACTGGTCGGCCCGGAACGTCTGCGAATTCACCGTCAACGCGGGGAAGCCGCGCGACAGGAAGGCGCGGAACTCGCCGGGCGACACCTTGCCGTCCTTGTCCTTGTCGAGGCCGGCGAAGGGGACCGACGGCGGGCGGTCGCCGCGGATGCTGCCCCGGGCGAGGAAGTTCAGCCTGTCCGCCGGGAGGAGGCGGGCGGCCTCGGCCCCGGACAGATAGCCGTCGCCGTCGCGGTCGAACCACTTGAACAGGCGGGCGGCCCAGTCGGCCATCGCGCCGTCATAGGGCCTCTCGCCGGCACGCAGATGCAGCCGGACGGTGACCGGCCGCCCGTCGAGCATCAACACGTAGTCGAGCTGGTCCGGCGAGCGGATGACCGTGGTGGGCGGGGCGGACGCCGTGGCCGTGGCGGCGGCGGCGAGCAGGAGGAAGAGGGCCCTCACGCGAGCACCTCCTTGACGGGCTTGGCGCCGGCGTCGGCGAGGCGGATGGGCCGTCCGACGTTGCTCATGTTCTGCTTCGTCGGGTCGAGGCCGAGGGCCGAGACGACGGTGGCCATGAAGTTGGGCACGCTGACGGGGTCCTTGTCCACCTTCATGCCGTCGCGGGTGGTGGAGCCGTAGGCCTGGCCGCCCTTGATGCCGCCGCCGCCCAGGACCGCCGCCCAGGCGTTGGGGAAGTGGTCGCGGCCGCCCTGCGGGTTGATCTGCGGCGTGCGCCCGAACTCGCCCATCCAAACGATGAGCGTGCTGTCGAGCAGGCCGCGGTCCTTGAGGTCGCTCATCAGCGTGGCCCAGGCCGGGTCGAGGGTCTGGCACAGGCCGCGGACCAGGTTGAAGTTGTTGAAGTGGGTGTCCCAGCCGATGCCGTTGGTCCCCGAGTGCGTGACCTCGACGAACGGCACGCCACGCTCGATGAGGCGGCGGGCCAGAAGGCAGCCCTGGCCGAACAGGTTGCGCCCGTAGGCGTCGCGCAACGCCGGCTTCTCCTCCTCGAGGTTGAACGCCTTGCGGGCGTCGGTCTTCATCAGGCGCACCGCGCGGCCGTACGCCGCCCGGTGGCTGGCGCTGGCGAGGCCGGGCCGGCCCTCGGCGAAGTCCTCCTGCAAGCCCTTGGTGAGGTCGAGGCGGGTGGAGAAGTCACTTTCGGAGACGCCGGCGGGCGGGCTGAGGTTGGGCACCTTGAGGGCGTCCGCGTAGCCGGCCACGCCGCCGAAGCCCAGCTGGCTGGCGATCATGAGGGGGGCGTGCTCCGGCCCGAGGAAGCCGGGGCCGTACGCCTGCGGGCTGAGGAACGGGGAGGCGGCGATGCTCACGAAGTTGGGCAGGGCGGCGTCGGCGTCCCCCAGCTCCTTGCTCAAGAACGACCCCATCGCCGGGTAGTGGATCGACCCCTGCGGCAGGTACCCCGTGCGCATGTGGTACGTCGCGCGGGTGTGGTCGCCCTCCTTGGTGGCCATCGAGCGGATGACCGCCAGGTCCTTCATCTGCTTCGCCAGCTTGGGCAGGTGCTCGCCGACCTTCACGCCTGGGACGGCGGTGTCGACCTCCTTGAAGGAGCCGCCGTTCTTGTGGCCGACCTTCAGGTCGAACATGTCGATGGTGGACGGCCCGCCGTTCATCCACAGCAGGATGCACGAGCGTTTGCGGGCCTTGGCGGGGGCCGCCGCGGCGGCGAGCCGGCCCAGCCAGCCGGAGACGGAGCCGCCGAGGACGCCGGCGGCGGAGAGCGTGAGCCAATCCCTGCGGGTCAACATGGTGCCTATCTCCCGATCCTTCGTTTTCAGTTTTCAGTTTTCAGTTTTCAGTTTTCAGTTTTCAGTTTTCAGTTGGCGTCTCCAGGGTTTGTCCGGACCCAGTGGGCCCGGCTGTTCCCTGAAAACTGAAAACTGAAAACTGAAAACTGTCAGTGATTAAACATAAACTCGGTGCTATTCAGCAGGGCCCAGAAGACGTCGCCCAGCGCCTTGCGCTCCGTGGCCTTGCTGCCGCCCTTGCGGGCGTGGGCCAGGAACTTCGCCGCCTCGGCGGGGGTCGGCTTGCGCGACAGGGCGGCCAGGAACAGAGTCTCGATCTTGCCCGCCGTGTCGAGGTACGGGGCATCCACCACGGCGCCGAGCAGCCGGCCCTGGTCGGGGTTGGTGGCCTGCGCCACCAGCGGGCTGTTCATCATCACCAGCGCCTGCGGGATGGCGGTGTGGTACTCCGTCCTGCGCTCCTGCTCGGTGAACTGGTCGAGGAACGCCTGCCGCTGTGACCCGAACGAGAAGACGCGCTGCTGCATGCCCTCCCTGTCGGGCACGCCGGTGGCGACGCCCAGGCTGGCGTAGAGCTGCTCGCCCGTCAGGCCCTTGACCGGCATCCGCGCGAACAGCCGCGTGTCCGCCGCCTTCTCGCCCGCCGGCACCTTGCTGGAGAGCTGGTAGGTGCGGCTCAGGACGATGGCCTTGATGAGGAACTTCAGGTCGAAGTCGTGGGCGGCGAACTCCTTCGCCAGGTAGTCGAGCAGCTCGGGGTGCGAGGCCGGGTTGTCATCGACGATGTCGTCCACCGGGTCCACCAGGCCGACGCCGAAGAAGTGCGCCCACATGCGGTTGACCAGCGCCTTGGCGAAGAACGGGTTGTCCTTGGCGGTCATCCAGTCGGCCAGGGTGGTGCGGGCGCTCGTCTTGAACTTCCACCTCGGCGTCTTGCCGTCCAGGAAGCGGGCCTGGGCCACGCGGTCGGTGTTGGGGATGGCCAGCTCGCGGCGGTCGCCCACCTCACTGAGCTGCCCGTTGAACATGTCCATCGGCCCCTTGATGCCCGCGAAGAAGGCGGCCTGGCTCCAGAACTCCTCCCGCTTCCACTTGCCGAACGGGTGGTCGTGGCACTGGGCGCACTCCAGCCGCACGCCCAGGAACAGCCGCGAGACGGCGGCGGCGATGTCGTCGGCCTTGCCGAGCTTGGCGAGGTAGAAGTTGATGGGCGTGTCGCCGCCGGGGCCGCCCCGGAACGAGTCCTGGTAGATCTCCATCGCGTCGCGGCGCGGCAGGGGCATCGACACGAGCTGGCGCACCATCTTGTCGTAGGGCACGTTGTCGATGAGCTGCTTGCGGAGCCAGCGGTCCATCGTCAGCATCAGGTAGCGCTTCTGCAGGTCGCTCTTCGCCTCCGGCAGCAGCAGGTCCAGCCAGATCTGCGACATGTGGTTGGCGTAGCCGACGCCGTCGAGCAGGCGCTCGGCCGCCCGGGCGCGCTTCTCGGCGCCCGTGTCGGCGAGGAACTTGCGGGCCTCGCTGACGGCGGGGGTGCGCCCCGACACGTCGAGCGACAGCCGGCGCAGGAACGCCGCGTCGTCGGCCAGCGGGGCCGCCTTGGCCTTCGCCTTGGCGTAACCCGCGGCGATGTACTCGTCGAGCTTGGACGCGACCTTGCGCGCCTCGTCGGTTGTGTTGGCCGACAGCGCCAGGGACAGCGCCAGGATGATGTTCATGATGCGGACCTCTACCCCACCCCCCAACCCCCTCCCCGAAGCGGAGAGGGGGAGCCGTCGGATCATCGCTTTCAGCGGTGGGGTACTGTGACCCGCACCCATTCGACCCTACCCAACAGGAGACGCGCCACCCTCCCCTCCGCCACTCTTCTTACTCTTGCGATCCCCCCTCTCCGTTTCGGGGAGGGGGTTAGGGGGTGGGGTTTCGTCAATCCACCTTCTCCCACGACCGGACCGTGCCGTCGTCGCTGGCGCTGCCGAGCCGCCCGTCCGGGCCGAACGCCAGCCCCAGGATGCCCTTGGTGTGGCCGGGCATCTCGGCCTCCTCGCGGCCCGTGGCCGGGTCCCACACCTTGATGCCGCCGGCGATGTGGCCCGTGGCGAGGCGTCTGCCGTCACGCGACCACGTCACGCAGCGCACCGAATTCGACCCCTTCATGGTCGCGGCCTTCTTGCCGGTCACGGCGTCGTAGACCGCCACGGAGTCGGCGCCGAGGCCGCCCACGGCCAGCCACTTGCCGTCGGGGCTGAAGGCCGCCCCCTGGGCCTGGTGGGCCGCCCACTCGGCGCCGGCCCGCGCCTCCCACGACGCCGTGTCGTAGACGGCCACGCCGCCCTCCTTCACCTTGTAGAACGGGTCGCCCGTCGCGACGGCGAGCGACTTGCCGTCCGGCGACCACGCCGCCGTCATCGTCATGTGCTTCGCGGCGGGCAGCGCCTTGAGCATCTCGCCCGTGGCGGCGTCCCAGATCTTGACGAGGCGGTCGTTGCCGCACGTCGCCACGCGGGCGCCGTCCGGGCTGGGGGCGACCCAGCGGATGAAGTCGCCGTGGGCGCCCTTCCACTCGGCAAGGCACTTGCCCGCCGCCACGTCCCAGACGCGGACGGACCTGTCGAACCCGCCCGTGTACAGCCTCTTGCCGTCGGCGGACCACGCGGCGCAACTATGGCCGTGGTGGGAGTCATCGACGGCCCAGCCGCCGTCGGCGAGGCCCCAGAGCAGCGCCTCGCCGGCCTCGTTGGCACCGCCGGCCGTCATCAGGCCGTTCCCGTCCCTGGTAAAGGCCAGGCTCTCGACCCAGTGGCGGTGTCCGCCGAGCGTCATGAGCGGCTTGCCTGCGGGCATATCCCAGACGACGACCTCGCCGGGCTGGCGGAACATGCCGCCGCCGGAGGCCAGACGCTTGCCGTCTGACGACCACGCGCAGCACAGGACGGGGAACTTGTGGCCCTTCAGGACCGGGCCGGGGGCGTACTCGCCCTTGTCGCCCTTCTTGAACAGCCACACCTCGCCCGCCGTCAGCCGGCCCACGGGGCGCGACGTGGCGGCGATGGTGGCCCCGTCCGGCGAGAACGCGACGCAGTTGACGCCGTTCACCGGCCCCTTGAGCGTCGCCCGCTCCTTGCCCGTCGCGGCCTCCCAGAGGCGGACGTTGCCGCCCTGGTCGCCGACCGCGAGGAGGGCGCTGTCCGGGCTGAACGAGACGGTGCGGGCGGGGTCGCGTTTCTCGCCCTTGAGCGTGTGCGTCTCCTTCCACGTCGCCGTCTCGAAGACGAGGGTGTGCCCGTCGGACTGGGCGACGGCGGCCCACTTGCCGTCCGGCGACCACGCCGCCGACTGCGCCCGCGACGTGAGGCCCTCGGGGGTGTGCAGCGTCTTGCCCGACGCCACGTCCCACACCCGCGCCTCGCCCGGCTCGGAGTCCTTGTCCCACGACCCGGCGGCGCTGAGGAGCTGCTTCCCATCCGGCGACCACGCCACGCCCCAGACGCGCTCCTTGTGGCCGGACAGGCGCTTGAGGCTCTTGCCGGAGGCGGCGTCGGCGAGGACGATGTTGCCGTCGTGGCAGGCGAGGGCGAACGTCTTGCCGTCGGGCGAGAGGGCGACGGCGAAGACCGCCGGGACGTGGGCGACGCTGGCCACGGCCGCCCCCATCGAGGCGGGGCGGACGACGAGCCTCCTGCCGGAGCCGCCGGAGGCGACCCACTTGCCGTCGGGCGAGAACTGGTGGAACCACATCTGCCCGCCGTGGCCGGCGAGGGTGGCCTGCCACAGGCGGCGCTCGGAGGCCGCCGGGAAGGCGCGGACGTTGCGGTCCTTGCTGGCGGTGTACATCACGCGGCCGTCGGCGGAGAAGGCGACGGCGGTCACCGCCTCGGCGTGGCGTCCGAAGGTGGACACGGCGGAGAGGGTGCGGCCGTCGCGGACGACGACGGAGTTGCCGTCGCTGGCGGCGAGGAGGCGTCCGGCAGGGGTGAAGGCGAGGGCCAGGCCCTGCACATCCTGGTTGAGGGCGGTCTCGGCGGTCTGCTTGCCCTCGGCGTCCCAGATGCGGACCTTCTTGTCCTCGGAGGCCGACGCCAGCCGGCCGTCGGGGGCGTAGGCGAGGGCGCGGACGGCGTCCTCATGGCCCTTGATCGCCTGGACCTCCTCCTTCTTGGCGAGGTCCCAGATGCGGATGCTCTTGTCCGTCCCGGCCGAGGCGAGGATGCCGCCCCTGGGGTGGTACGCCACGGCACGCACGCCGCCCTTGTGGCGCGTGAGCGTGGCGAGGGGCTCGCCCGAGGCCACGTCCCACAGGCGGACGCTACGGTCATAGCCGCCCGAGGCCAGCATCTTGCCGTTGGGGCTGAACGCGACGCAGAAGACCCAGTTGGTGTGGCCGGTGAGTTTGCGGGTGATCTTGCCGCTGGACGGGTCCCACAGGATGACGGTGCCGTCGAACCCGGCGCTGGCGAGGGTCTTGCCGTCGGGCGAGAAGGTGACGGCGCCGACGGCGTCCTCGTGGCCTTCGAGCAGGCGGATGAGCGAGCCGGTGGCGGCGTCGAGGATCTTGACCGAACGCTCGTCGCCGCAGGCGGCGACGAGTTTGCCGTCGGGCGAGACCGCGACGGAGGACAGAGGGTACGTGTTCTCGGGGCTGTAGCGCTTCGGCTGGAGGGTGCGTGCCTCGTCGGTGCCGTCGAGGCCGGCGACCTTGACGGTGCGGTCCCAGGAGCCGGTGACGGCGGCGGCATCGTCGGCGAGGGCCAGGCCGTAGATGCGCTCGGCGTGGTGGTTCTCGATGGTCTTGCCGAGGGCGCCGGCCTCCACGTCCCAGGTGCGGACGGTCATGTCGTGGCTGACGGAGACGAGCGCCTTGCCGTCCTTCGTGAAGGCGGCGGCGTTGACGATGCCGGTGTGGCCGTCGAGCGTCTTCTCCTCCTTGCCGGTCTTCACGTCCCACAGCCGGATGGTGTTGTCGTGGCCGCACGTCGCGGCGCGCTTGCCGTCGGGGGACAGGGCGACGCCCTCGACCCAGGAGGTGTGGCCCTTGAGGGTGTGCAGCGTCGTGCCGGCGGCCACGTCCCAGATGCGGGCGGTCTGGTCCTTGCTGCCGGAGACGGCGGTCTTGCCGTCGCGGCTCAGCGCGACGGTGAGGGCCCAGTCCTTGTGGCCGTCGAAGGTCCGGATCACGTCGCCCTTCTCGACGCCCCAGAGCTTGAGCGTCCTGTCGAGCGAGGCGGTGAGGATCTTCTTCGAATCGCCGGAGAATGCGAGGGCGTTGACCGACCCCGTGTGCCCCTTGAGGACGCGCTTCGTCTCGCCGGTCCTGGGGTCACGCAGTTTGAGGCAGTTGTCGAAGTCGCCGGTGGCCAGCCACTTGCCGTCGGGCGAGTAGGCGACGCAGCGGACGGGCTTGGCCTCGACGACGCAGGCGATCTCCTTGCCGCTGGCGCGGTCGAAGAGGATGACGGCGCCTTCGCCCGACGTGCCGCCGGCGACGGCGGCGATGGTCTTCTGATCGGGGGAGAGGGCGACGGCCCACACCTGCCCGCCGGCGACGCCGGCGAAGGCGCGGGGGTCGTCGCGGAACGTCGGCGGGTCGCGCGGCATCGTCCGCGGCTGGGGAACGTCGGCCCTGACGGCCTCGGCCTTGACCGGCGGCTTGTCGGCGGGCTTCTCCTCGGGCACGGGGTCGGCGGGCGGGGCCGCGCCGCGGACGGGCGTGATGGGGAGCAGGGCGACGGCGAGCAGGAGCAGCAGCGCCCAGCCGCCGGCGGAGACGGTGCGCGGGGCGGGCGACTGGATGATGGTGGTGAGGCGCTGCTTCAGGCGGTGCAGGCCGCCGAAGGCGCTGGCGACGGGGGGCAGCGGCGCGGGCCTGCCGGCGAGGAAGTCCACCGTGTCGAGGAGGGCGCCGGCGTAGGCGGCCCCGTAGCCGGGCAATTCGGCGACGACCCAGGCGTCGCAGGCCTCCTCCTCGGCGGCGCGCATGTGGACGCGGGCCATCCAGGCGACGGGGTACCACCAGTAGAGGCAGGAGGCGAACACTTCGACCCAGCGGACCCAGTGGTCGCGGCGCGCGAGGTGGGCCAATTCGTGGAGGATGAGGGCGCTGCGGCCCGGCGCCTCGAGGCGTTCGAGGAGGCCGGCGGGCAGGAGGAGGCGGGCGTAGCCGAAGGACCACACGAGCGGGGGCAGGTGTCCGGGGATGATCCACACGGAGGGGGCGGAGCGCAGGCCCAGGTGGGCCGCCATCATGCGGACCTCGTCGGTGAGCGACTCGGGTGCGGGGACGGCGAAGCGGAGCAGGCGATGGAAGGAGAAGATGCGCCACAGCGCGACGGCGAACCAGAAGGCGGCGCCGGCGAGCCAGACGACGCCCAGGATGGTCACCCAGGACGTGGGCTCCGGGGCGGGCGTGGGGTCGTCCTCGGCCTCCGGCCCCGCGACGGCGGGCGGGGCGGCGACGGGGATGACGGCGGGCGGCACGGGGGCGGGCGTCGCGACGGGGGGCATGGCGGGCGGCAGCGGCGCCTTGCCGATGTCCTCGATCTTGGCGAAGCGCATGGGTGCGGCGGGCGGCGGCGTGTCCACCGTCCGCGACGAGGCGCGGGCGACAACGGGGGGCGTGGCCCTGGGGGCGGCCTGGGCGACGGGCGGCGCGGGGTGATGCAGGCCGGGGACGGGGAGGCGGAAGAGGGGGGGCGTGACGAGCTTGATGAGGACGAGGAGCCACAGGGCGTGGGCCAGGGCGGGCCGCCGGTTCCATCTGCCGGCGATGAGGGCCACGGCGGCCAGCAACGCCGCGACGGCGGCGTTGGCCAGGCCGACCTCGACCAGGTTGACCACGGGTGCGCTCCTTCGTCAGGGGCCGGGATCGCGCTTCGGGGGGTTGCCCTTGATGAGCTGATCGAGAAGGGACCGTAGCTCGCCACGCTCGGAGTCGCTGAACGACTGCGCCTCCAGGAGGTGGACGAGCAGGGGCGTCATGGAGCCGCCACACAGCTTCTCAGCGGTGTCGCGGAGGCGGCGGCCGATGAGGGCCTCGCGGTCGGCGGTGGCGCGGAAGACGTGGGGGCGCTGCGTGCGGTCGCCGCGCACGCAGTCCTTGCCCTCCAGACGTGTCAGGAGGGTCTGCACGGTGGCGAACTGCGCCGCCCTGCCGCCGGGATACAGGATATCGGCGAGCTGGCGCACCGTCAGCGGGCCGTGCTGCCAAAGGGCCTGCAACACGTCGAGCTCCGTGTTCGTGACATCTTTCTCGGGAATCACCGTCCCATCTCCCAGTCACTTCGTTCGGGTGCGTGCTGGCATTTAAGACGACGTGTCTTTTTTTGTCAAGGAAAAAAGCGCGCGGGCGGCGCGGAGGGGCGGAAACCTCGGCTGCCGTCACGGGCGGGAAGCGGGGAAGATGATGGGGCGGAGAGGGCCGAGGGGGCTGAGGAGGGGGCAGCAACCTGAAGGCGGCCCAGGGCGCGGGGCTCGCGCTGCCACATCCGTCCTCGGGCGGGTCTGAAAGGAGAGGGCCGGACAGGAGCCAGGCTACCCCGCCAGCCGGATGCGGACGTCGCGGCAAGCGGCGGTGTGTGTCGCCTCCAGGTCGAGCGGCACGCCGAAGCCGCCCAGCCACAGCGGGACAGTGGGCAGCGGCTGGCCGACGGCCAGCTCGGCGGTCCAGATCCGCAGACGCCGCGCGTCATCCTCCCCGAGCGCCTGGTACGAGACGGCGGAGAGGCCGGACGCCGGCTGCCACGGCTCGCCGGGCAGCGCGAGCAGGGCGTGGATCGCGGCGTGCAGGCTGGAGCGGCGCACGGTCACGGGGTCGATGACGACGACGCTGGCGCCCTCCTGGAGGTAACTGGCGCACTTGACGGCGAAGGTGCGGCGGCTGGCGGGGCGGTCCTTGTTGGCCTCGCTCGCCAGCTCGATGGCGGCGACCAGGCGCGGGTCGCCCTCGCCGTGCATCACCTGCACCTCCACGAGGTCGAGCGGGGGGAAGTCGAGAGCGATATCGACTGCCGGCGCGGGGGCGGCCCACGCCCCACCGTCAGCGGGCAGAGCCCCTGCCTCGCGGAGGGTGGCGACATCGATCTCGACGGGGCCGTCCAGGTCGGTCATCGGGAGGGCGTAGAACCCGGCCGGGAGGATGCCGGCGTTGAGATGGCGCACGATGGCGCCCGCCCACGCGGCGTGGAAGCCGCGCCAGGGGTGCGTGCGGGAAAGGGGCGGGGCGAAGTGATCCAGCAACGGCATGGCCGCCTCGGGCCGGGGTGCGGGCAGTGCAGTGTAACAAAACGAGGAGGAGTACGCGAGGCGTGTGCTTCGCCAGGCCCGGGGACGGCGGCCGGGGGGGCGTTGCCTGCCGCGGCTGTTTCACTTTACGCCGGGTTCTGCGCCGGCCTCAGGTGCGACGCGGCGGTGGGAGGGGCCCCTGCGTCATTGCCAGCACCGCCGTCAGCCCCATCCAGACGGACCCCGTGATCACCAGGGTCACCACGGCGGCCGGGACGGGCGATGCCAGGGTGTTCTCGAGGAGCCGCTCGCAGAAAGGCAGGCGCAGACGCATGCCGATCCACAGCAACAGCAGCGCGGCGAGGCCGGCGGCCACGCCGAGGACGGCACCGATGGCCACGAGCCACGCGGCAGCGAGCAGCGGCTGGAGCCAGCGGCCGAAGACGTACATCCAGGGCGACGGGATGACAGTAATCACCTGGCTCAAGAGCGCCCACAACATGGCGTTCAGATAGGTGCAGGCGGCGACGAAGCGGAGGGGCCTCATGGCTCGGCTCCCGGCGTTCGATTGGTTCAATGGCCGTTGTACCTGGGTGCGTCAGTTGGGGGACTCACGCGCTCTGACGGGCGGCCCTCGCCTCGGATGGCACCTGGAAGCGGTGGACGATGACCGACACGAACGGGATCTCCAACGTCACGCCGGAGCTGAGGAGGATGCGGTGGACGAACGGCCCCCGCGCGTCGCCGCCGACGTCCACCTCGTCGTACAGCCATTGCTCCTGCTCCCGCGAGAACCTCCACCCCGCCGGGGCCTCCCGCGTGGTGACGTGGTCGCTGAGGCTGTAGATGAGGGAGACCACCTCCTCGCCGGCCGTCACCGAGATGATCGCCACGGCGGTCCACAGGGGCCGGCCCTCCCCCGCCGGCTGGGACAGCTCCACGCGGGAGGCGACGAGAGTGTCGTGCAGGCACAGCTCCGACAACGCCAGGACCGTGGACGGCATGCGCGGGCGGATGGCCGCCAGCCGATCCCGGTAGGCCGCTTCCGCACCGTCCCAGTCCGCATCGGCGCGTCCGGCCTCGTCCTCGTCGGGCGAGTTGAATCGCAGATACAGCTCAGGGGTAAAGTAATTCATGGCTCGCTCAGATCAGAGTGCGTGCTTCGTGTCGGATTCGTAGAAGGTGTGGCCCGTCGTCGTGCCCCTCGGGTCGGGCTGGTAATGGGGCAGGGCGTTCGGCCCGGCGTTGACGTGCGGCCTGCACCTCCGCCACCTCCCGCTCGCGGCCTGTTCGATCCGGCAGGCCGTCACGGAGTTGGCCGCCTTGTCCGTCCCGCAGACGACCACATCGCCGCCGCCCTGTCGGACGGCCACGGCCTGGGCCTCGGTGATCGGGGGCTGGACGCGGACGACGGCACCGTTGAGGCCGAGGCGGGCCTGGTAGATGACCTGCGACGCCGGCCGGGGTGACGGCCTGGCGCCGCCCTTGCTCCGCTTGCGGGCCATGCCGATTCCTGGGTCGGGGAGGCGGGGCATCCGGACGAGAGAAGGCACGGTCAGGCTACGGCGCGTGGACGGCCACGCCCACGTCGCCCCTCGCTGTCCCACCCGCCGCCGCCTATCATGCCCGCATAGGCCCGCACGAGACGCCTGGAGGACGACGATGGCCGCAGCGGCACCCAAGGAGGCTTACTCACCCGGCCTGGAAGGCGTCGTCGCCGGCGAGACCGGCATCTCGTCCGTCGCCGACGGCCTGCGCTACCGCGGCTACCCCGTCGGCGAGCTGTGTGAGCGCTGCTCGTTCGACGAGGTGGCGTTCCTCCTGCTCCACGGCGAGCTGCCCAACGCCCGCCAGCTCGACGCCTTCCGCCGCGCCGCCGCCGTCAACCGCGTCGTGTCGGCCCCGCTGCTGGCGCTGCTCAAGGCGCTGCCGCGCTGGACCCCGCCCATGGACGCGGTGCGCTCGTCGGTCAGCGTGCTGGCGCACTTCGACCAGGACGCCAACGACAGCTCCCCCGAGGCCAACCTCCGCAAGGCCGAACGCCTCCTGGCGCAGATCCCCGTCGCCGTGGCGGCCCACGACCGGTTGAGCAAGGGCCTGCCTCTCATCGAAGCCGATGAGTCGCTGGGGCTGGCGGCCAACTTCCTGTGGATGCTGCGCGGCGAGAAGCCCGACGAGGCCACCACCAAGGCCCTCGACGTGTCGCTGATCCTGTACGCCGAGCACGAGTTCAACGCCTCGACGTTCGCGGCCCGCGTGGTCACCTCGACGGAGTCCGACCTGCACTCGGCGGTGGTGGCGGCCATCGGGGCGCTGAAGGGGCGTCTGCACGGCGGGGCCAACGAGAAGGTGATGGACGTGCTGCACGCGGCCGGCGGGCCGGATACGGCGGAGAAGTGGCTGCGCGAGGCGATGGCGCGGAAAGAGAAGATCATGGGCTTCGGGCACCGCGTTTACAAGGCCGGCGACGTGCGGGCGGCCATCCTCAAGGTGTACGCGGCGGCGGCGGCGAAGAAGGCGGGGTCGGAGAAGTGGGAGGAGACGGCGGAGGTGTTCGAGCGCATCCTCGGCGACGAGAAGAAGCTGTACCCCAACCTGGACTGGCCGGCGGGGCGGCTGTACCACTCGCTGGGGCTGGAGATCCCGCTGTTCACGCCGATCTTCGTGATGTCGCGGATCACGGGCTGGGCGGCACACATCATCGAGCAGGCGGCGAACAACCGGCTGATCCGCCCGAGGGCGATCTACAACGGCCCGGAGGGCCGGACGGTGCGTCCGCTGGCCGAGCGGGGATGAAAAAGGGATGAGAACCGTGACAAAACGCGGCGGACGTGGTTAAGATAAGCTGACACATCGCGCTCGGGGTGCGCCCGCGCACCACAGGGAATCCCGGAGGGCCTACCCATGCGTCTGAAACTCTTGCAATGGATCATGGCCGGCTTCCTGCTGTTCGGCCTGTTCGTGCCGCTCGCCTTCACGCAGCGCTTCCAGTTCGGGGGCGGCGACAAGGGCGGCATGGGCGGCGACAAGGGCGGCAAGATGGGCGGCGGCAAGATGGGCGGCGGTGGCTCGGACTTCTGGTTCAACCAGATGGCGGGCAAGGACAAGAGCGGCAACCAGCGCGACGTGATCATCATCGCGGAGTACGAGGCCCCGGCGTGGGCCGGCGGCGCCGACGCCACCGCCAAGACGCGCGAGACCCTCACCGCCTACCTGGCCAAGCGCGGCCAGCCGACGGACAAGATGACCCGCGAGCAGTTCGCCGGCTACAGCGAGGAGCAGCAGGCCGAGCGCTCCAAGACGATGGCCAAGTCGATGTTCGATCGCATGGACACGAAGAAGACGGGTAAGCTGTCCAAGGAGGACATCGAGGCGGGCTCGCGCGGCTTCGGCGGGCGGCGCTCGCCGCTGCTCGACGAGTTCGACACGTACGACAAGAACAAGGACGGCTTCATCGACCAGGAGGAATACTCCGCCTATATGACCGCCCGCATGTCGGCCGGGCGTGCCGGCGCGACCAAGGAGGAGAAGAAGGAGGAGCGGGCCGTCGCCAAGGAGGAGCGCAAGGAGGAGAAGAAGGAGAGCAGGGGGTACGTCGCGCCCGTCGTGAAGGAGGCGCCCAAGGCCGACGGCCGGCCGGTGGTGTACCGCTACGGCAAGCTGCCCACCAAGGACCTGCCGTCGTGGTTCACCGAATTGGACACGGACAAGGACGGGCAGGTCGGCCTCTACGAGTGGCGGGCCGCCCGACGCTCCACCGCCGAGTTCAAGACCTACGACATCAACGGCGACGGCTTCATCGTGGCCGAGGAGGTCCTGACCATCCAGCGGCAGATCGACGCCAACAAGGAGACGACGGCGGTCACTTATCTGAAGGTGAACGCGGACCCGGGCTCCGACGTGGTCGGCTCCCTCGGCACCGACTCCCCGAGCAAGGGTAAGGGGTTCGGCAAGGGCTTCGGCAAGGGCGGCACCGGCGAGGGCGGCGGCTGGGGCAAGGGCTTCGGCAAGGGCGGCACCGACGGCGGCAAGACCGAGGGCGGCGGCTGGGGCAAGGGCTTCGGCAAGGGCTTCGGCAAGGGCGGCACCGGCGAGGGCGGTACCGAGGGCGGCGGCTTCTTCGGCAAGAAGCGCAAGGGCAAGGGCGAATGACGCCACCCTCATAACCGACAGCCAGAAACCGCCGGCGAACAGCCGGCGAAAGCAGGAACAGCCGGCCCCCCTCTCACAGGGAGGCCGGCTGTTGTCTTCTGCTTGCCGGCTGTTCGCCGGCTGTCAGCGACTCGCCCGTTTTTCTCCCTTCCTGATTGACCCCGGCACGGCCCGGCGGATAGATTACGCTCATTGCCTCCCACACACCCACCGAGGTCCTCTCCATGCGCGCCATCGACCGGCGTCTCTTCCTCAACGAATCCGCCCTGCTCGGCGTCACCGCCGCCATCCTCGGCCAGTCCCGCGCCGAGGCCGAGCCCGTCGCCGCCCGCAAGGCCGGCGAGAAGCTCCGCGTCGCCGTCGTCGGCGTCGGCGGCCGCGGCAACGACCACGTCAGCGGGTTCGCCGGGCGGCACGGCTGCGAGGTCACGGTGATCTGCGACGCCGACTCCAACCGCGTCAAGACGGCGATGGGGACGGCCAAGGCCAAGCAGGACGTCGAGCCGCGCTTCGAGAAGGACGTGCGGAAGGTCGTCACGGACAAGAACATCGACATCATCAGCATCGCCACGCCGAACCACTGGCACGCGCTGATGGCGATCTGGGCCATCCAGAACGGCAAGCACGTCTACGTCGAGAAGCCGGTCAGCCACAACGTCGTCGAGGGCCGGCGCATCGTGGAATTCGCCCGCAAGCACGACAAGGTGTGCCAGACCGGCACCCAGAGCCGCAGCAGCAAGGGCATGCGCGACGCGATGGCCTTCCTGCACGACGGCAAGATCGGCAAGGTGAAGCTGGCCAGGGGCCTGTGCTACAAGCTGCGCGGCTCGATCGGCGACGCCGGCACGGGCACACCGCCTTCCACCCTCGACTACGACCTGTGGTGCGGGCCGGCGGCCAACGAGCCGATGAAGCGGTCGCGCCTGCACTACGACTGGCACTGGACGTGGGAGTACGGCAACGGCGACCTCGGCAACCAGGGCATCCACGAGATGGACAAGGCCCGCTGGGGCCTGAACAAGATGGTGCTCCCCAAGAGCGTGCAGAGCGTCGGCGGCCGGTTCGGCTACAAGGACGACGGCGAGACCGCCAACACGCAGATCATCGACTTCGATTACGGCGACTGCCAGCTCGTCTTCGAGGTGCGCGGCCTGCGCTCCGAGACGCCGTACCCCGGCAAGAAGAGCCCCAAGACGGTGGGGCCGAAGGACAAGTACCCCGGCTACGTCGGCAACATCTGGTACGGCGAGGACGGCTTCCTCGTCTGCCCGAGCTACTCCGGCGGCGTCGCGTACACCAAGGACGGCGAGATCATCAAGGAGTTCACCGGCGGCGGCGACCATTACGGCAACTTCGTCGCCGCGGTGCGGGCCGGCAAGCCGACGCTGCTGAACGGCGACATCCTCGAGGGGCACCTGTCGAGCGCGATGTGCCACCTGGGCAACATCTCGTACCGGCTGGGCGGCCTGGAGGCCTACGACGACAAGGCGGCGTGGTTCGGCAACGCCAACGCCGACAAGGCGGTGGAGTCGGCCGTGAAGCACCTGGCGGGGCACAAGGTGGACGCCGGCGTGAAGTGGGGCAAGGGGCCCAAGCTGACGCTGGACACGAAGACCGAGCGGTTCGTGGGCAGCGACGCGGCCAACAAGATGCTCGTCCGCGAGGCGTACCGCAAGGGCTTCGAGCTGCCCGACCCGACGAAGGGCTGATCGGATGACGGGGCCGGCCGTGGGCCGGGGGTGCCATGAGGGTCCTCATCATCACCCCGGCCCCCGCCGGCTCGCGCGTCGGCAACCGCATCACGGCCCTGCGCTGGCGGCGTCTGCTCGCCGGCCTGGGCCATGACGTGCGCGTCGGCGTGGAGTACGCCGGCCGGCGGTGTGACGTGTTGGTGGCGCTGCACGCCGGCAAGAGCGCCGCCTCAATACAGCGCTTCCGCGAGGAACGGCCCGACGCGCCGCTCGTCCTGGCGCTGACCGGCACGGACGTGTACGGCGACATCCACGCCGAAGAGGCGGCGCGTTCGCTGGGGGCGGCCTCGCGCATCGTCGTCCTCCAGCCGCTGGCGGCGCTGCGGCTGCCCGAGACGCTGCGTGACCGCGTGCGCGTTATCTATCAATCCGTCGAGCCGTTGAAGGGCCCGCCGCGGCGGCGGGCGACGGCGTTCGACGTGATCGTGGCCGGCCACCTGCGTCCGGTGAAGGACCCGTTCCGCACGGCGGAGGCGGCGCGGCTGTTGCCGGCGGAATCGCGGGTCCGGGTGTGGCACGTCGGGGCGGCGCTGAGCGGCGAGATGGAGTCGCAGGCGCGGGCCGAGATGGCGGCGAATCCGCGGTACGCCTGGCTGGGCGAGCGGACGCGCACGCGCACGCTGCGGCTCCTGGCGCGGGCGCATCTGCTGTCGCTGACCTCGGTCAGCGAGGGGGGCGCGAACGTCATCTCGGAGGCGTGTGCTGTCGGGACGCCCGTGGTGTCTTCATTGATCGACGGCTCGGTGGGGCTGCTGGGCGAGGGCCACCCAGGCTACTTCCCGGTGGGCGACTCGGCGGCGCTGGCGGCGCTGCTGCACCGGGCCGAGACGGACGCGGATTGGCTGGAGTCGCTGCGGCGTTCGGGCGAGCGCCTGCGTCCGCTGGTGACGCCGGCGGAGGAGTCACGGCGGTGGGCGGCGCTGCTGGCGGAATTCGGGTGATCGCCCTTGTGTTGCGTGAACGCCTCCCGCGACGCCCTGACTTCGATCCGCCGCGGGAGGCGTGTCGTCACGGTAGGGCGCTCCGCCGGCCATCCCCGGTGTCTCTTTCCGATTCGCGGCGCTGGCGGAGTAAAGGGCCGGCCGCCGTGCCTGTCGATCCGCCCTGCCGCGCCGGCCCGCCGCCGCTATCCTGACCGTGTCCCGGACAGGAGGTGCCGCCCGTGGCAGACATCTACCCGCCGTCGCCGCGCCGCGTGCCCGACGGCCTGGCCCACCCACACGCCGAGTACCAGACGCAGGCCACGATGGTGCTCATGGCCCTGCTGATGTTCGCGCTCCTCTACTTCCTCGGCCTGGTCTTCTCCCTCGGCCTGCCCATCCTGTGCCTGTTCTTCTCGCCGGTGCTGGCGGCGATCCTCGCCCTGCCGTGCATGCTGCTCTTCTTCTTCCTCATCAAGGGCTTCTTCCAGAAGACCTACCCGGAGAAGACGTTCCGCGTCGAGCTGCTGCCGGAGGAGCACCCCAGGCTGTTCGAGTTCCTCGAACGCCTGTGCGAGGAGACCGACGCCCCCCTGCCGCACCGCGTCTTCCTCTCCCCGGAGGTCAACGCCGCCGTCTTCTACGACAACGACACCGTCTGGGGCCTGATCTTCCCGCCGCCCAAGAACCTCCTCATCGGCGTGCCCCTCGTCAACGCCCTCAACCTCAGCGAGTTCAAGGCAGTCCTCGCCCACGAGTTCGGCCACTTCTCGCAGAAGAGCATGCTCCTGCACCGCTACATCTACTCCGCCAACCGCATCATCGGCGACGTCGTCTTCAACCGCGACTGGTACGACCACCTCGTCCTGTCCATGTATCACGCCCCCGACAACGGCTTCCTGAACATGATTGGCGGCGTCGGCTACGGCAGCATGTGGGCGTTCCGCAAGGCGATGGAGGGCTACCTATACCTCATCAACTACCTCGGCGCCGGCCTGTCGCGCGAGATGGAGTTCAACGCCGACCTGGTGGCCGTCCGCGTCACCGGCAGCGACGCCATCGTCAACGCCCTGTCGCGCGTGGACTTCATCGCCGAGTCATTCGGCCAGGCGCTCGAAGACCTGAAGGCCGCCGGCGACCACGGGCTGTACACCGACGACCTGTTCCACCACCAGAACCACGCCGCGGCCTACCTGCGCAAGAAGCGGAAGAACCCGAGGCTGGGCGAGCCGCCGCCGCTGCCGGAGGACGAGGACCTGTCGCCGGAGGTGTTCGACGCGGACGACGAGTCGGTGCCGGAGATGTGGGCGTCGCACCCGCCCAACTACGACCGCGAGCAGAACGCCAAGCGCATCTACCTCCGCTGCCCCATCGACGAGCGTTCGCCCTGGCTGCTGTTCGACGACGCCGAGGACCTGCGTCTGCGGCTGACGTGGAAGTACTACCGCGTGGTGTGGGACATCGACAAGGACGTGGAGGTGACGCCGGCCCGGAAGGTGCAGGCGTTCATCGACGAGGAGCATTCGGAGACGACCTACGACCCGCGCTATCACGGGGCCTACGACAACCGCCCGATCCGGCCCGGCGACATCGAGGACCTCCTCCTGGAGGTCCGCGACTCGCCGTGGAAGCCGGAGGTGGTGCGTGGCATGGCGAACAAGATGTACGGCCCCGAGCTGCAGCTGCGGATGAAGGAGATCCAGACGCTGCGCGAGGAGCTGGAGCGCCTCCGCGCCCTGGAGCGCGGCGACAAGATGCTGGAGCACGACGGCACGTTCCGCTTCCGCGGGAAGAAATACGACGAGGACGATTTCAAACGCCTCATCAAGCGGACGGAGAAGGAGTACGACGAGCAGCTCGACTGGCTGGCGGACATGGACCGGCGCTCTTTCCGCCTGCACATGCAGATGGCGCGGGAGCTGAAGGCGTCGCTGGCGGAGGAGCTCCTCTCCCGCTACCGCTTCCACATGGCGGCGCAGGGCATCCTGATCGACCTGGCCGTGCAGCGTCCGATGCTGGAGATGGCCCTGGCGGTGCTGAGCGGGGCGCAGGGGCCGATGGACTACCAGATGTTCGCGTCGATCCGCGGCAGCCTGATCGACACGCACGACGTGATGACGAGGTGCATCTCGCGGGCCGACAAGCTGGCCCTGCCGCGGCTGAAGAACCTGAAGGAGGGGGCGAAGCTGGGGTTCTTCCTGATGGACGTGAAGCTGGTGAAGAGGCTGCGTCCGACGGCGACCTCGATCACCGGGAAGTGGGTGTCGAAGTTCCTGGGGCAGTTGGGGGCCATCGAGGACCGCATCCGCCGCATCCACTTCAAGAGCCTGGGGGCACTGCTGGCGCTGCAGGAGCAGATCCGCGAGAGGTGGCTGACGGAGGGCGCGTCGATGGACCGGCTGGAGGAGGTCGAGGAAGAGGCGTGAGGGCGGGCCTGTCACGCGCGGGCCTGCCAACCGAGGACAGATTGCACCCTGGCTCATCGATCCCCTCGCGGCCGCGCCAGGATCTCCTCGTCTGGTGAGCCGTGAACGGCCCGTGGTCGTCGCGGCTCATCCCCGGCCCCGTCCGCGTCAGGTCGTTCGTCCCGAAGTTGAAGAGCTGCGCCCCGCCGTCCTTCACGATCACGATCCTCGCCGCCGCCACGCACGGGGCCCCCTGGTACAATGGAGCGAGGGGCAGGGGTTGTTCGATGAGCAAGCTGATCGAGACTCGAGCCGAGTTCCAGCAACTGGCCGAGGAGAGGTTGGTTGAGGCGAAGGCGCTCCTTGACGTAGGGAAGTGGGACGGGGCCTATTATCTGGCGGGCTACGCCGTTGAACTTGCTCTGAAGGCGTGCATCATCAAGATGTTAATGGCGACGGATGCCTTCCCAGACAAAAAGTTCTCATCGGATTGCTATACGCACGTCATCGAGACGTTGGTGATCCTGGCGCGGCTGGATGCCGCCAGGAAAGCCGCGGCCGACGCGAATCCACTCCTCCAGGCCAACTGGGGGCTTGTGGGAAGCTGGTCGGAACAGAAACGGTACCACCGGATGACCCAGGCAGAGGCCGAGGGGCTCTACGCCGCCATTTCGGATGCCACCAACGGGGTGTTGCCATGGATCAAGACGCAATGGTGATGGAACAGGCCGACGCCGGACGGCGGCTCGTCGAGAAACTCACGGCCAACGGCTTCAAGGCCGAAGTCGCCTTCTGGGCCAAGCCGACCGAAGAGGGCAAGTGGTTCCTCTACCTCGCTTCTCGGTTCGTGGACGACAAGGGGCCGGCCGAAGGGTACCGCCACGTGTACGGGGTGATGCGGGCGCATCCCGACCCGTGGATCGAGCCGTTGGAGGTGCGGGTCCTGGGCCTGGATGACTCGTTGACTCAGGCGGTCTTGTCGGTCATCCGGCCCAAGGTGCCGGCCCCGCCTTTCGCCGTGCAGGCACCGAAGCCGTATCCTGGGATGACCCGGTTCGGCGGGTCGAGCCTCGGTGGGATGAGCGTTGATGGTGCCGTGATCTACCCGCCAGCAGCGTGAAGCCTTCGGACCGGCCCTGCTCAACCAGGAGTGCCAGTCACACGGCGTACTCGCCGCGCTTGATGGCCTCCCAGAGGTCTTCCTCTAGAATCACGCACATCCCACTGGATGTCCGCGAGATGTATTCCATTGTAAACACTCTGGATGCCGTGCGCGTTCGGGCCATTGATGGCCTGGATCTGGGCCACAAGACCCTCGATCCAGGCGTACCCGAGGTGTACTTCGCCCGCGAATGCAGGGTTCTGGACGACACGTCAGATCATGCACCAGCTCTTCGTCAGCGCCGCCTGCGCCGCCGCCAGCCGTGCGATGGGCACGCGGAACGGCGAGCAGCTCACGTAGTCCAGGCCGATCCTGTGGCAGAACTTCACGCTGTCCGGCTCGCCGCGGATGCCGATCTTCAGCTTCGCGTCCGCGGCACGGCCGCGCTGCACGCCGATCTCCATCAGCCCGCCCACGCCGTCGAAGTCGATCACCTGGAACGGGTCGCGCGGCACCAGGTCGTTCTCCATGTACGCGCGGATGAACGGGCCGTAGTCGTCGCGGCTCATCCCCAGGCCCGTCCGCGTCAGGCGGCGGTGTCGAGCATTTGGAACACGAGCCGCCGCGTCGGTTCGGCGGCGAAGAGCCGCCGGAGCTGCTCCCGCAGCTCGGCCTCGTCGCCGGCCTTGATTCCCTTATCGAACGCTTCGTCGCCGTTGATGATGACGGGGTACGGCCCACCCTGCTCGACGACCTGGAAGAGCGGGAAACGGTAGCCGGTCGCCGCCCTCAGATAGCAGGTGTGGAAGAACCGCCTGCCCGCGTCATCCAGCGACGACACCACGTCGAACAAGAGTTTGCCGCCCGTCCGATCGGCGATGCCGCCTCCCGCCTCGAGCAGCACCGTGCGGATGGTCCGGGGCTTCGCCTCCACGGGGAACTCGGGCCAAAGGTTGTCAGGCATGTGGCCTCCTCCGAGGGTGGTTGACGCGAAACAGGATCGGCAGATGGCCGGACGCGGGGCCGTGGTCCGGGATGCCCGCCTCGGTCAGCAGCGACGCGCCGCCCGCCGATGCCAGGACGCGGAGCCGGCTTTCGGGGAACCACGGCAGAAGCTCCGGGCGCCGCGCCTGTTCGAGGTGCAGAAGATGCAGGTCGATTGAGGGGCACCGCCGGCCGGTCCTCACGCGCGGGACTGCCAGGATCGAGGGTCGCGGCTGGTGTGGTGGACGGCGACGACGGTGATCTGCGTCGGATCGACTCGATAGATGATCGCGTAGGGGAACCGCTGGATCGGCCCTCGGCGCAGGTCCTTGTGCGCCAGGGCGTGGATCTCCGGGAAAGCGCTGATGTGCGAGACGGCTTCCCTCATCCGCTCCATGAAATCGTCGCCCAGGCCGACGCGTCGGGCCTCGTAATAAGCGCGTGCCTCCTCGATGTCTTCCTCGGCGAGAGGGTTGACGACGACGGGCAGGCTCATTTCTTGCCCCTCAGGCGGGCGTACACCTCCTCCCAGGGCTTGCCGGCCAGGGGCGCGTCCTTGAACGCCTCGAGCCGGCGGTCGAGGTCCGCCTTCTGGGCCTCCGTCAGCGGGGGTAGCTCCGTCTGGGCGGGCAGGCTCTCGAGCAGCTCCTCGGCGAGCTGCCTCCGCTCGTCGGCGGTCAACTTGTCCAGGCCAAGCCTCGTCATCAGCACCGCCATGATCGGGCCCTCCGGGCCACGCCATTCTACCCGAACATCGGATACGCGATCAACGAAAGAGGGGAGGCGGCATGGTCCACCTCCCCTCACCATGACTTTACCCCGCTCGCGTCACTTCGTCAGCGCCGCCTGGGCCGCCGCGAGCCGCGCGATGGGCACGCGGAACGGCGAGCAGCTCACGTAGTCCAGGCCGATCCTGTGGC
>CAZVZK010000045.1:0-18974 GCA_964630925.1 uncultured Alcaligenaceae bacterium | reverse complement strand
AGAACTTCACGCTGTCCGGCTCGCCGCCGTGCTCGCCGCAGATGCCGATCTTCAGCTTCGCGTCCGCCTGCCGCCCGCGCTGCACGCCGATCTCCATCAGGCCGCCCACGCCGTCGAAGTCGATCACCTGGAACGGGTCGCGCGGGACGAGGTCGTTCTCCATGTAGGCGCGGATGAACGGGCCGTAGTCGTCCCGGCTCATCCCCAGCCCCGTCTGCGTCAGGTCGTTCGTCCCGAAGCTGAAGAACTGCGCCCCGCCCTCTTTCACGATCCTCTCGGCGGCCACGCAGGCCCGCGGCAGCTCGATCATCGTGCCCACGAGGTACTTGATCGTGACGCCCTTCTCCTTCATCACCTTCTCGGCGATGTCGTGGACCAGCTTCCCCTGCGACTTCAGCTCGCTCGGGAACGCCACCAGCGGGATCATGATCTCAGGGTGGACCTCGATGCCCTCCGCCTGCACGTTGCAGGCGGCCTCGAGGATCGCCCGCGCCTGCATCGCCGTGATCTCCGGGTACACCAGCCCCAGACGGCAGCCGCGGAAGCCCAGCATCGGGTTGAACTCGTGCAGCTGCTTCACCCGCTCCGCCACGTCCTTGGCGCTGATCCCCAGCGCCTGCGCGGCCTCGGCCTGGCCCTTCTCGTCGTGCGGCAGGAACTCGTGCAGCGGCGGGTCGAGCGTCCGGATCGTCACCGGGAAGCCCTTCATCGCCCGGAAGATGCCCTCGAAGTCCGCACGCTGGAAGCCCAGCAGCGGCAGGAGCGCCTTCTCGCGGTCGCTGATGACCGGCTCCTCCGTCGTCACCACCGCCGTCTTGTCGCCCTGCTTCTTCTCGCGCTTCACCTTGATCTTGGCGTCGTAACCGCCGTCCACGAACACCGACACGAAGCCGCGCTCGGCGCGGGCCTTGGCCTTCTCGGCGTCGTCCTTGGCCAGGATCATCCGCCGGAACTCGGTGATGTGGTCGAAGAACATGTGCTCGGTGCGGCACAGGCCGATGCCCTCGGCCCCGAACGCCACGGCCTGCAGCGCCTGCCCCGGCTTGTCCGCGTTCGTGCGGATGCGGAGCTTGCGCGTCTCGTCCGCCCACTTCATCAGCTGGTCGAAGTTGCGGTAGACCTCGCTCTGCTCGGGCTTGAGCGTCTTGTCGATGAGGACCTGCACCACCTCGCTCGGCTTGGTGGCGATCTGCCCCTGCAGCACCTCGCCGGTGAAGCCGTCCACGCTGATGAAGTCGCCCTCCTTCAGCACCAGGCCTTCCCGGTCCTTGATCGAGAGCGTCCGCCGGTCGTAGTCGATGACCAGCGGCGAGCAGCCGACCACGCACACCTTCCCCATCTGCCGGGAGACCAGCGCCGCGTGGCTCGACGCCCCGCCGAACGCCGTCAGGATGCCCACCGCCGCCGCCATGCCGCGCAGGTCCTCCGGCGAGGTCTCACGCCGCACCAGAACGACCTTCGCGTTCGGGTCCTTCTGAACGATGGCCTCGGCGTCGTCGGCGAAGAAAACGATCCTGCCCGACGCCGCTCCGGGGCCGGCGTTGATGCCCTTGGCGAGGAGCTGCCCCTTCTCCTGCGCCTGCCGCTTGGCAGCGGGGTCGAAGAGCGGCTGCAGGAGCTGGTCGAGGTCACCGGGCGGGATGAACTTGGCGCTCATCGCCTCATCGCGGGAGATGAGCTTCTCGCGGAACATGTCCATCGCGATCTTGGCGCCGGCGAACCCCGTCCGCTTGCCGTCGCGGGTCTGGAGCATCCACAACTTGCCCTGCTGCACCGTGAACTCGATGTCCTGCACGTTGCGGTAGTGCTTCTCCAGCTTGTCGCGGATGAC
This sequence comes from uncultured Alcaligenaceae bacterium, assembly GCA_964630925.1. Taxonomy (GTDB): domain Bacteria; phylum Planctomycetota; class Planctomycetia; order Gemmatales; family Gemmataceae; genus RGDT01. The sequence goes on along the minus strand of CAZVZK010000045.1, from coordinate 17,143 downwards.
GAGGAGCTGCTTGTACGTCTCGGGCATGTCCGTGGCGAGCTGGTCGATCTTCAACGGCGTGCGGATGCCGGCCACAACGTCCTCGCCCTGGGCGTTGATCAGGTAGTCGCCGTAGAACCTGTTCTCGCCCGTAGCCGGGTCGCGCGTGAAGCCCACGCCGGTGGCGCAGTCGTCGCCCATGTTGCCGAAGACCATCGAGCAGATGTTGGCCGCCGTCCCCCACTCGTGCGGGTAGCCGTGCTGCCGGCGGTAGACGACGGCGCGGTCGTTGCCCCACGAGTCGAAGACGCTGCCGACGGCGCGGAGGAGCTGCTCCATCGGGTCGTCGGGGAAGTCGTGGCCGGTGCGGTCCTTGACGGCCGCCTTGAACCGCTTGACGATCTCCTGCAGGTCGGGGACCTTCAGGTCGTTGTCCTTCTCGACGCCCTTGTGGTGCTTGTACTCCTCGAGGATGTGCTCGAAGGGGTCGGCCTCGCTCTTGGACTGGGGCTTCATGCCCAGGACCACGTCGCCGAACATCTGCACGAAGCGGCGGTAGCAATCCCAGGCGAAGCGCTCGTTCCTCGTCTTCTCGATCAGGCCCTTGAGGGTGGCCTCGTTCAGGCCGATGTTGAGGACCGTGTCCATCATGCCCGGCATGGAGACGCGGGCGCCCGAGCGGCAGGAGACGAGCAACGGGTTCTTCGGGTCGCCGTAGACGGCGCCCATCGTCTTCTCGGTCTTCTTGAGGGCGGCGTCGATCTGGGCGCGCAGCTCGGCGGGGTACTTCTTGCCGTTGGCGTAGTAGTGGGTGCAGACCTCGGTGGTGATCGTGAAGCCGGCCGGGACGGGCAGGCCGATGAGGCACATCTCGGCGAGGTTGGCGCCCTTGCCACCGAGCAGCTCCTTCATCTTGCCGTTGCCGTCCGCCTCCGCCGCGCCGAAATAATAGACGTACTGGGTCATCTCGTCCTGCCCTGATGGGGTTGCGCGCCCTCTCGTGGCGCGTGCGGGGTTAGGCTACGGCGCGCGGGCGGGCCGGGGTAGGGGTCGGCCACCCCGGCCTGATCCCCCTTGAGGTGGACGCGCACGAACGGCCCGGCCACCCCGGCCAGCTTCTCCGCCGCCCCCACACGCGCCTCGTCAACCGAACGCGACGAGGGCCTGCGCCAGCGCCTTCACTTCCGGGAACCGCTCCTCGGGCCTCCGCGCCATGGCGCGCTGAACCACCGAGGCCAGCCCCGGCGGCACGTCCGGCCTCCACCGCCCCAGCGGCGCCGCCTCCTCCGTCAACACCTTGCGGAACACCTCCGGGATCGTCGGCGCCTCGTGTGGCAGACGCCCCGTCAGCAGGTGATACAGGGTCGCCGCCGCCGCGTACTGGTCCGCCGCCGGCCTGGCGCCGCGGAAGTCCGTGATCTGCTCCGGCGGCATGAACGACGGCGTGCCGCCCCGCGCCCCCACCAGCGTCAGCCCGCCGATGGCCGAATCCTGGTACGCCCGCGCCAGCCCGAAGTCCGCCAGCTTCACCCTCTCCCGCCCCCCCGCCTGATACACCAGCAGGTTCGCCGGCTTCACGTCCCGGTGGATCACCCCCTCCCGGTGCGCGTGGTCCAGCGCCAGCAGCGTCTGCAGCGTCAGCCGCACCGCCCGCGAGGCCGGCAGCGGCCCCTCACGCTCCAGGAGCCGCCCCGCGTCCACCCCCGGCACGTACTCCATCACGAAGTAGATCAGCGGGCCCGCCGCCCCGGACCCGTACGCCGCCACGATGTTCGGGTGCCGCAGCTTCTCCATGATCGAGGCCTCGCGCAGGAAACGCCCCAGGGCCGGCGTCTCCACCACGTCGGCCGTCTGCACCGCCTTGACCGCCACCTCCGCCCCGCCCCCATCGCGGACCGCGCGATACACCTCCCCCATACCCCCGCGGCCGATCAGGCTCGTCAGTTGCAGGCCGGGGATCTCCGGCCACAGGGGGACGCCGCCCGTGGGCGCCACCGTGGTCAGCAGCGCCGTGTCACCCGCCCCCGGCAGGTCCAGCGTCACCCGATTCGCCGCGCCGGTGATGCTCACCTTGAAGATCGTCTTCCCGCCCCGGATCTCGTCCCCGTCCTTCAGCTCCGCCGCCTGCACACGCTCCCCGTTGACGTACGTCCCGTTGCGGCTGTCCAGGTCGGTCAGGTGGCACCGCGGCGTGTTCACCTCGATCAGGCAGTGCATCCGCGAGAAGTAATCGTCGTCCGGCAGCGAGAAATGCGCCTCCGGCGACCTCCCGATCAGGAAGGTGTCGTGACGCTCGAACGTGAAGCACCGGCCGGCCTGCGGGCCGGCGATGACGGACAGTGTGGTGGGCATGGCTCGATCCGTGGGGGGCGGCTCCCACCTCCATCATACCTCGTTCCGGCACGCCTTGCATCTCCGCCCGCTCCGACCTCCGACCTGCTCTTGCATCCCGCGGCGCCCCCCGGCTACTCTGGGGCGCTCCCACTGACCACACCGTCCCACGGAGGGGATCGTGAACGGCCGCGCCAGCCAGCTCGTCCTCGCCGCCCTCGCCCGCGCCGCCGCCGACCCCGCCGGCCCGCCCCTCTTCGCGTCGAAATCAGAGGCCGGCCTCTTCCCCGCCACCGCCGCCGGCAAGCTCGCCGCGCAGAAGGCCCAGGACGACGGACACCTCGGCCCCGACGCCCACCGTCAAGCTTCTTCCGCGAGGGATGTGCCACCTGGCCGGCTCGCACACGGCGGCTCCTCCGTGTACGATTCCGGTGATGCCCACCTTCATTGATGAATCCGGCGACATCGGCCACGCGGCCGGGTCGTCCTCCCGTTACTGCCTCGCGGCGGTGTGGGTGCCGACGCAAGACTCGGCGGCCACGTTCCGGGAGGCAATCCGCGGCCTGCGGCAACGGATCGGGCTCCCCGCCGGATACGAGTTCAAGTTCGCCCGCAGCCATGCCCAACTGGAACGCCGTGAGGCCTTCATCCACGAAGCCCTGCGTCATGAATTCCGGTTCGCTGTCGCCTGCCTGGACAAGCAGGCGGAGGGGTGGCGGGATGCCGAGCGAAGCGGAATTTACTGGGCGTGCACCGTGTCCCTGGCGGCCCTCCTCCGCCCGACCTACCGGGCCGAGGAAGCCCGCCGGGTTACTGCCGGCCGCGCCCGTCCCTTGAATGAGCTGGTCGTGGTGGACGACAACGAAGATCGGCAATTCCTCGCCGCCGTCAAGCGGGCCTTCGGCGGGCTGGATTCAGGCACGCGGCCCGGCTCACCCATGATCGACAAGGTCAAGTTCCGGGGATCGGGGCCGGACGATCTGCTGCAACTGGCCGACCTCGCCTGTGGCGCGACGGCGGCGGATATGGAAGGCGACGGACGGTGGCTCCGCCTCATCGGCCGACGTTGTGTTGGCGTCCTGCGCATCCCATGACAACGGGAAGGGGCGGGGGAGATGGACTCCCCCGCCCCTTCGAATCCATCTCGCACAAAGCCCGGCGTTACCCGAACCCTGTCCGCCGCAGGTCGATTCACAGTTCTTAGTCGGATGGCCGAGTGGCCCCGACACCTGCGCGTGAGTGCAATGTTAGTATCGCCAAGGCGCGCCCGAAGGTCAAGGGGAAGAGGCGGGTGCATTCCCGTAGCTGCGCGCCCCCCTGAACACGAGGGAATCCGGTGGATATGCCGCGAACCGCAGGCGAAACCGAGGCCGCGCACCCGTGGCCCCCTCGTTTCTCCTCGCTCCGGCGCGCAGCTATGGGAATGCACCCGGAAGAGGCGGAACTATGGCAGACCGCTCCTCGCTTGAGGGGCCACGGCCACCTTGCTCTTGCATCCCGCGGCGCCCCCCGGCTACTCTGGGGCGCTCCCACTGACCACACCGTCCCACGGAGGGGATCGTGAACGGCCGCGCCAGCCAGCTCGTCCTCGCCGCCCTCGCCCGCGCCGCCGCCGACCCCGCCGGCCCGCCCCTCTTCGCGTCGAAATCAGAGGCCGGCCTCTTCCCCGCCACCGCCGCCGGCAAGCTCGCCGCGCAGAAGGCCCAGGACGACGGACACCTCGGCCCCGACGGCTCCATCACGCCCCGCGGCCTCGACCACCTCCTCGCCCACCAGAGCCCGCGCCAGGTGTTGGAAGACTTCGTCCGCGTCCTCGAGGCCCGCCACGAGCAGGCCCGCGACCTCCTCGTCACGGCGAAGAAGATGCTCGCCGGCATCGAGGGCCTCAGCGCCACCCTCCTCCCCGTGCTGGAGCGCATCGGCGCCGAGCGCAAGGCCGAAGCCCCCCATCGAGGAGGGGAGGGCTTCGCCCCGCTCCCCCCCCTGGACCCCTGCGAGACGATCCTCGCCGCCCTCGCCCAGCGCACCGGCCCCGGCGACTGCCCGCTGCCGGATCTGTACCGCGCCGCCTCCGGACGCCTCCCCGGCCTGACGCTCGGCGCCTTCCATGACGCCCTCCGCAAGCTGGAACAACAAGGCCGCGTCTACCTCCACCCCTGGACCGGCCCCCTGTACTCGATGCCCGAGCCGGAATACGCCCTCGTCACCGGCCATCAGGTCGCCTTCTACGCCAGCATCCGTCCCACGAAGGAGTGATCCCATGACAGCGGCGACGCTGAACCGTCCTCTCGCGGAGCGGGCCCTGGATGTCCTCCGCCGCGCCGGCAACCCCTTCCGCAACTACTTCGCCCGCAACCCCGACGACGACTCCTGCGCCCGCTGCCACGTCCCCGAGCTGTACGCCGCCCAGCGCGACCAGCTCCTCGCCGTCGTGGACCTCTACCGCTACGCCCCCAACACCCACTCCGAGGTCGTCCCCGTCCTCGGCAACAAGGGCGCCGGCAAGACCCACCTCCTCCACTCCATCAAGCACGGCGGCGAAGGCGGCTGGCAGCTCCTCGTCACCCCAGGCGTCTACCAGAAAGACTCCGAGTTCCTTGAGTACCTCCTCTTCCAGCTCATCGACACCCTCCTCGGCGGCGGACGCCAGAAGAACACCCGCCCCCTCGAGTACGTCGGCGAGCAGGTCGTCCGCGGCCTCATGGTCTCCGCCCTCTCCGCCATGACGCCCGCACAGCGCCTCGACCTCTTCCCCCCCGCCGGCCTGCGCTGGGCCGCCATGTTCGGCTTCGGGTCGGCCCACGCCCAGGAGCGCGTGCAGTACCTCATCGACGCCCTGTCGCGCCCCGTCCCCATGCCCTTCCAGGCCGGCGCCATCCGCCGCACCTGCGACGAGTCCGGCCTGCCCCCCGAACGCGCCCTCGACATCATCACGAAGCACATCGAGCGCACCGAGGCCCACAACACCGCCGGCCTCATGCGCCGCAACATCCTGGCCGGCTTCTCCCGCGCCATGCTCCTCGGCGACGAGGCCGACCTCGCCACCTTCCTCACCTACGGCTTCGCCGAGCTGGACTTCCAGGTGCGGCCCTCGCGCCAGGACCTCGTCCTCGCCCTCTTCAAGGTCTTCATGGGCCTGATGCAGTCGCTCAAGGTGCCCGTCGTCTTCGCCTTCGACCAGCTCGAGGATCTGCTCCTCTCGCGCCGCAGCGACGACGCCCACCGCATCGCCGAGGCGTTCTTCGCGGGCATCGTCCGCGCCATGCACCAGCTCGACGGCATCGCCTTCCTCGTCTTCGCCGAACGCGGCCTGTGGAACCGCTTCGTCCCCTCGCTCGACGGTTACATCCAGGACAGGTTGAACAACCCGATCCACCTTCCGGGCCACGGGTCGCTGCAATCGCTCAAGCTGGAGGCCCCGCCGGCCGACCTGGTCCGCCGCGTCGTCGAGGCCCGCCTGCGGCCCGCGTTGGCCCAGCTCCCCGACGGCGCCGACCTGCCGCCGACGTTCCCCCTGCCGCCCGACCAGATCGAGCGCGTCGCCTCCACCGAGGCGACCCTGCGCGACATGCTGCAACAGTTCCGCCAGGCGTTCGACCTCGCCGTCTACCGCACGACAGGGGGCCCGGGGGACGCTTCGCCCCCCGGCTCACAGCAGGCCGCCCCGATGCCCGCCGCCCCGATCAACCGCCTGCCCGCCGAGGAGCGACTGCCGGCGGGGGTGAAGTCGTTCACCGTGGTCGAGTCGCCGGCCGCCCAGAAGGGCCTGTCGCTGGGCGACCTGTGGGACCAGGAGGTGCGGGCGGCCCACCGCAAGCTGGAGCCGGACGGCGCCCTCACCGGCGCGACGCGCGAATTGCAGGCCGGCCTCGGCGCGTTCCTGCGGCTGGGCTTCGAGCAGGGCATCAAGGTCGGGCCGTGGCGCATGCAGCACGTCGTCCCCGAGTGGGCCTTCGGCGACCACCCGACCTACGGCGTCCTCACCATCGCGCACTGGGTGTGCAAGGGCGGCCAGCCGTGGAAGGTCGGCGTCGGCCTGTTCCTCGGGCGCTCCGCCGCCAAGCCCAAGGATCTGGGCGTCAAGCTGTCGGCCCTGGAGGCCGACCCCGCCGTCCTCGACCACCTCATCCTCCTGCGCCCGGAGGATGACATGGCGTTGTCGGGCAAGAGCAAGACCCTATGGCAGGAGGCGGAGCGGCGCGGGCGGCACGCCCGCCTGGAGCCGGTCAGCCTCGACGCCTTCGCGGCCCTGTACGCATTCCCGCGCATCGTCAGCAGCCTGACGGAGTCGCTGCCGGAGGGCCAGCCGCTCCCGAGCCTCGCCGGCCTGGTGCAGGAGAAGTGCGAGAAGTTGCTGGAGCAGGTGTGCCTGCCGGTCCAGGGCTGACGGCCGGGTGTCATTCTTGGGGGGGCCGACGCGGTGCGTCGGCCCTTCCACATTCCCCGGCCTTGTGGAACGCCGCACGGGCGCTCATCGTCCCCTTCACCCTCGCCGACGCCGCGGCGCCGGCGCCCACCCCGACACCGACCACCAATTCAGCAGCCGCTGGCGGAGCCCCGGCGGCACGTTCGGCGAGGGCCACAGTGAGATCCGCCCACGCCGCGCGACCCCGCGCACCTCGCACTCGCGCACGCCGAATTCCTCGCAAAGAGACTCGACCAGCGACAGGAACCCCGCCGTCACCTTGCCGCGGACGGCGGACGCCTTGCCGCCACTTACACGCACCACGAATTCCGCCGGCGGGCGGATCGACCAGACGAAGGCCGCCACGACCACCAGCGCGATCAGGAGGATGTGCAGGCTCTCCATGGAGGGCCATTCTCGCCACGCGCCCACGCCGCCGCAAGGCCCGCGATGGAGGATGAGACAATCCCCTGTCGGCACCCCCCTCCGCCGCGCCCGTGGTGCGGCCTGTGCGGGAAGGTTCACGTCGGGCATGCGCCCCCCGCCCGGCCCCCCCATAGCCCCATCGAAACGATTCAGCGGCCCCCCCTTGATCACCGAACCTAGAATGGTGTGGCGGTGGTGTGTCAAGGCCAGAATCACGGGGGGTACGAATGAGCGGCTTCATCGAGAATCGGGCCTCGGGGACGCCGGACCACGCCGGGGCGCCGGCCCGGCTGCTGACCTGGCAGGCCGCCAAGGCCATGCTCCCCCTCGTCGGCCGCATCGCCCAGGACGTGGTGACCCACACCGACGACCTGGCGATCTGCCGCGACGAGCTGGCCCACCTCGACTCCGTCGCCCGCGTGCTGTCGTGGCCGCAGCGACGCCGGCGTTATGAGCTGGCGGAGAAGGCCGCCGGCGCCGAGGCCGACCTCCGGTCCGCCGCGGGCGAGCTGGACACGCTGGGCGTGGTGCTGCTGGACGGCGTGTCGGGCCTGGTGGGCTTCCCGACGATGGTGAACCAGCGCCGGGCCTACTTCACCTGGATGCCGGGCGAGGACGACCTGTCGTACTGGAGCTACGCCGGCGAGATGGAGCGCCGCCCCGTGCCCGCCGACTGGATCGCCAACCCCCCGCGCCGCATCACCCGCGAACGCCCCGCCCGCCGCCCCCGCTGATCCAAGACAGATCTACCACGGAAGACCCGGAAGACTCGAAAAGAACAGGCGAAGCAAAGCAGGCAGGCAGGACGGGAGGCGCGGCCTCCACTGCCTGCCTTCTTGCTTTGTTTCGTGGTTTTCGTGTATTCCGTGGTAGATGCTTTTCTTCCACGAGGGGGCGGCCATGAGCGGAGTCCTTTGTGCCGGCATCATTGTCGCCGACCACGTCAGCTCGCCCATCTCGCACCTCCCCGCCGCCGGCGAGCTGGTCCTCGCCGACCAGCTCCTCCTCACCATCGGCGGCTGCGCCGCCAACGTCGCCGTCGATCTCGTCAAGCTCGGCGTCCCCGCCCGCGTCGCCGGCTGCGTCGGCGCCGACGTCTTCGGCCGAGTCGTCGCCGACATGCTCCGCGAACGCGGCGTGGACGTGTCCGCCCTCCAGACCCGTCCGGGGATGGACACCAGCCAGACCCTCATCGTCAACGTGGCCGGCCAGGACCGCCGCTTCATCCACACCTTCGGCGCCAACGCGGATTTCTCGTCAGCAGACATTCCATCCGCACCAGGCGGCATCCTTTACCTGGGCGGCTACCTGATCCTGCCGCGCATGGCCCCGGAGGCCCTCGCCGCGGCCCTCGCCGACGCCCGCAAGCGAGGCATCCGTACAGTTCTGGACGTGGTGACACCGGGGCCGTCGCCGGACTATCTCGCCCGCCTCGCCCCGGTGTTGCCCCACGTCGACGTCTTCCTGCCCAACGACCACGAGGGGCTGCTGATCACCGGCGAGGCCGACCCCGTGAAGCAGGCCGAACGCTTCCGCGCGATGGGCGCGGGGACGGTCATCATCACGCAGGGCGAGCGCGGGTCGGTGCTGGTGACGGAGGGGCTGCGTCTACGGTCGGGGACGTACCCGATGCCGTTCGTGGACGGCACCGGCGGCGGCGACGCCTTCGCGGCGGGCTACATGGCCGGCCTGCTGGACGGCCTGCCGCCGGAGGGGTGTCTGCGTCTGGGGAGTGCCGTGGGGGCGAGCTGCGTCCGCGCCATCGGCACGACGGCGGGCGTCTTCACACGCCGCGAGGCCGACGACTTCCTGGCGCAGCACACGCTAACGGCCGAGCGGTTCTGAGCGGCTCCAGGTCTGGCTGCTGGCGAACGGGGATGCGTGAGCGCCCCGAGTGAACAGCGTAAGCGCCTCTCTGACGTGGCGCGCATGATTGAACGAACAAAACCAGAGCCGCTGACGCTGTGCCCTCGGGGCGCTGACGCATCCCCGCTCGCCAGCAGCCAGATCCGCTCACGCTCCACGCCTGGGCTCAGATCCCCCGCAGCGAGTGGTACACCAGCCCCGCCAGCGGCCCGCGGTCCGGCCCCGGCTCCGTCTCGCCCACCAGCAACATCAACGCGAACCGCAGCGGGGACGAGTCCTCCCCGGCCTCGCCCAGCGCCAGCCGCTCGTCCCGGTACGCCGCCGCCGCCGCCAGCATGTCCGCCCCCGACACGACATTCAGCGGCAACGGCGTCAGCATCCCCTGCACGGCGCTGATGGCGTGCTGATCCGTGACGGCCCACAGGCGCACCTTTCCGCCGCGCGGGTCGTCCGCCTCCAGCGGCGGACGTCGGCCAACGGCCTTGGCCAGCGCCTCCGCCGGACCCCCATCGTCGGGGTACAGCGCCAACGCCGGCTGGGCGTTCAGGTGCGTCTCGCGGATCAGCGGCAGCCAATCGTTCTCCGCCGGAGCCGCCGTGATCCGCACCCGCGCCAGGAAGCCGCGCCGCGTGAACACCGCCTCGCCGACGGGGATCTCCTCCTCGACGACGTACAGCGAACGGGCGCTGTCCTGGATGAGCAGATCATCCCGCAGCCACGCCCGCAGCGCCGCCCCGGCGCCGTCGGTCAGCAGATGCGCGGCGTTGACGGGGTGGGCCTTCAGCCCGAGCAACAGGTCAGGCCGCAGCTCCCCCCGTGGGGGACAGACGACGGAAGACAATGCCCCGGAGCGGCCGAGGTCGGGGCGGAACGCGCGGAAGGGTTGAACGTCGGCCATGCCGGCCATTGTAGAATGGTAACCGACCAGGGTGTGGGAATTAGACGGAAGTAGACAGGTGGTGTGGCCGGCGGGGGCGAATTGCATTGCATTGCACCCCCCCCTCACACACCCCTGCAATGCAAATTCCTGGCTGAATTTGCATTTCAGGGCAAGTGGTCAGGCCGCCGACACCCGGGCCGTGGCCGACCCCCACGTCTCATTTCGTCTAACTCCACATGCCGGGTGAACGGCTACGTAGAATGATCGCATGAGTGACGCCATCCGCCACACCCTGGCCGACAACTTGCGCCGTGTGGAGGGGCGCATCGCCGCCGCCTGCGCCAGGGCCGGACGCGAACGCTCCTCCGTCACGCTCGTGGCCGTCACCAAGACCGTCACCGCCGAGGTGGCGGCGCTCCTCCCCGAGCTTGGCGTCCTCGACCTGGGCGAGAACCGCCCCCAGGAGCTGTGGAAGAAGGCCGCCGCCATCCCCGGCGTGCGCTGGCACCTGATCGGCCACCTCCAGCGCAACAAGATCGAACGCACCCTGCCGCTCGTCCACGCCGTCCACTCCGTCGATAGCCTGCGCCTCCTCGAAGCCCTGGAGGCGCACGGCAGGCCCGTCGATGCGTACCTCGAATTCAACTGCAGCGGCGAGGCGAGCAAGGGCGGCTTCTCCACCGCCGACGGGCCGTCACTCCTCGGCCCGCTGGCGAGATTGCGCCACGTCAACGTCGTCGGCCTGATGACGATGGCCGCCCCGGAGGACGACCCGGAGCGATGCCGCCCCGCGTTCCGGCTCCTCCGCCGCCTGCGTGACGACCTGTCCGCCGTCAAGCCGATGGCCGGCCTGTCGATGGGCATGAGCAACGATTTCGAGGCGGCCATCGAGGAGGGCTCGACGGCGGTGCGGCTGGGGAGTGTCCTGCTGGAGGGCGTGGCGTGATCGAGCTGAAGGACCACGCCGAGGGCGTCGTGTTGCCGGTGCGGGCGCAGCCGAACGCCAAACGCGCCGGCGTCCAGGGCGAACGCAACGGCGCGCTCAAGGTCGCCGTCACCGCCCCGCCGGAGGACGGACGCGCCAACGAAGCCCTCGTCGAGGTGCTGCGCGAGGCTCTCGGCGTCAAACGCAGCCAGATCGAGCTTCTATCGGGGCAGACGAGCCGCGACAAGAAGTTCCTCGTGCGCGGGCTCTCTGCGGATGAGGTGTTATCCCGACTTGGTGTTTAGTGTTTGGTGTTTGGTGTTTCGCGGGGCCGCGCTGCGGGACGCGAGCCTCGCGAAACACCAAACACTAAACACAAAACACTAAACACGATCACAGCTTCCACCCCTCGCGGTACTAGCGCTTAAACAACTTGTTTGCGGCCACGGCGTTCGTGATGGCGCCCTTCTTGCCGTCGTACTCCAGCTTCTTGCCCGAGCGCATCGCGACGTTGCCCAGCAGGATCGACTCCGTCAGCAGCCCGGCGTAGTCGAAGTTCGACATCGCGATCTTCGGGTCGCCCTTGGTGATCGCCTCGACCCACTCCGCCTTCATCTGCTCGTCGTTGTTCCCGCCACGCCGGGGCAGCGACGCCTTCGGCGTCTTGATGTCCTTCGCCCCCGGCCCGATCAGCTTGCGCGTCGCGCCGTAGTCGTCCGGCGAGTACACCGTCGCGTTGGCCGCCACGATCAGCGACCCCGAGCCGCTGTACTCCTTCTCCGTCCCGTGCAGCAGGTCGATGGACGGCAGCACACGCTTGCCGTCCTTGCGGCCCTCGTACCAGGTGAACTTGATCGGCTCCGGCCTGCCGGGGACCGAGAACAGGAACGTTACCTGCGCCCACGACGGGTACGTCTCGTCGTTCAAATCGCCCGCCGACCCCTCGATGATGCTCGGCGTCGTGAACTTCAGGCCCATGAACGGCATGTTGGCCGTGTGGCACGCCATGTCGCCCAGCGCGCCGGTGCCGAAGTCCAGCCACCCGCGCCAGTTGAAGTCGTGGTACACGCCGCGCCGGGGGTTCTTCTTGTCCACCGGGCCGTGGGCGAAGGGGCGCTCCGGCGCCGGCCCGAGGAACAGGTCCCACTTGATGTGATCGGGCGCCTTCTCCGCCGGCGGCCTCTTCGTCACCTTCGGGGCCTGCGGCCACACGGGGCGGTTGGTCCAGACGTGGACCTCCTTGATCTCGCCGAGGGCGCCGGACTGGAGCAGCTCGATGGAGGTGCGGAAGTTGTCCAGGGCCGTCCCCTGGTTGCCCATCTGCGTACAGACCTTGTGCTCACGGGCCAGCTCACGCAAGGTGCGCGCCTCGTGGACGGAGTGCGTCAGCGGCTTCTGGCAGTAGACGTGCTTGCCGGCCCGCATCGCCATCGCCGCCGCCGGCGCGTGCGTGTGGTCCGGCGTGCTGACGACGACGGCGTCGACGCCCTTGCCCAGCTTCTCGATCATCTCGCGGAAGTCGAAGAACTTCTTGGCCTTGGGGAACTTCGACCCCTTGCCGTCGAGCGTCTTCTCGTCGATGTCGCAGATGGCGACGAGGTTGCCGAACTTGGCGGCCTGGTCGGTGTCCGAACTGCCCTTGCCGCCGACGCCGACGGCGGCGATGTTGAGCTTCTCGACGGCGGCACGCGGCGGCTTGGCCTCGTCGGAGCGGACGGACGTGTAGAATCCGACGGTCGCGGCGGCGCCGAGGAACGTGCGCCGGCTCAGGTCCTGCGTCATGGAGAGATCCCCTTGTGAGTGTGTGTGGGAGACGTGGGGATGTTGTAGGCGGGGAGCCCGGGGCCGCCAGTGATAATCACGCCGGGGTGGGGTGAATTGGGACGGGCCTGATGGGGGCGTGCCGTGGCGTGAAAGACGCGCCCGGCCGGCCGAGTCATATCAAGAGCCAGTACCGCCCGGTGGCCGCCGGGCGACTGTTCGGGACGGAGAGATGGGCATGGCGAACCAGGAGCATGTCGAGGCCGTCCGGGGCGGGGCCGAGGCCGTCCGCGTCTGGCGCGAGGCGAATCCGGGGCTGGCGCTCGACCTGACCGGCGCCGACCTCCGCGGCGCCCGCCTCGCCCACGCCAACCTCGACGGGGCCTCCCTCCAGGGCGCCCTCCTCCACGGCGCCGACTTCACCGAGGCCTCCCTGGCCGGCGCGAATTTCGAGGACGCCTCCGGCCTGGCGGACACGGCCGGGCTGGAGACCACCAGCCTGGCGAGCGACGCCAGGCACACCGAGACGTGCCGCCTGCCGTGGACGGAACGGCTCTGTGACTGGGAGCGCCTGCGCCGCTTCGGCCGGCTCCCGCTCTTCGCCGTCTCGTACACCGCCCTGCTGATCATCCCGATCTACGTCTACTCCCTCGCCCTGTACAACCAGAAGATCGAGGCGGCCCGCCACTGGGCGGAGGGCGTCGAGGCCCGGCAGCGGGCCGCCGCCAGGCCGGAACGCCCCCCGGCCCTGACAGGGCTGCTGCGGAAACGGGCCGCCGCGCTGGCCGCGAAGGGGGAGGAGCTGAAGCGGCAGGCCGAGCAGGGCGGCAAGGACCCCGCCCTCGTCGCGGCCGTGGCCGACGTGGCGGGCGCCGCCGGCGACATGGCCCTGGCGGTCAACGAGATCGAGTCGCTCGTGGGCGGCGTGGGGGCGGGCAACGACGTGGCCGACGCCGTCGATGAGATGGCCCGCACGGTGCGCGAGCGGCTCAAGCCGGCGCGGGTGGACTGGCGCATCTGGGTCGCGCTCTTCTCGACGGTCCTGCTGGCGGCCGCCTCGACCCTCTACGTCCTCTTCTGCCCGAAGCGGGTGCAGGAGTTCAGCCGCACCGTGTGGTGCGACCAGCTCGGCAAGCCGCTCCTGCACTACTGGGCGACGGCGTGGCAGCACCGCGGGGTGCGTCTGCTCTGTATGGCCCTCTACCTGACCGGGGGGCCGCTGGCGCTCGCGCTCATCGCGGTCAAGCTCGTCGACACGTTCTGGGTGATCGTGCGGTACACGCACTGATCCCTGCTCACGGCTTGTAGAACGGCGGCGCCGCCGGCGTCACCCCGCTGTCCGGCAGCCAGCCGCGCGTCCAGTAGTCCGCCATCGTGGCCACCTTGGACACTTCCGCCCCCGCCCGCGACAATCCTTGTCATGGCGATCCTCCTCCACGGCACGACCCTCCGGCGCGCCGAGCGTCTCCTGACGGAGCCACCCGACGCCGACTTCATCGAACCGGGCGGAGGCCCGAAGGCGGGATTGTTCTCTGCCTACCTCGAAGCCGGGCCGTTCATCCTCGGCACGCCGGAGCGGTATGCACGCTTGAAGGCGAAGGGTTTCCCCGGCGAGGGTGGCCCTGCTATACTCGTGGTGGATGTGCCCGACTCCATCATCGCCCTCGCCGCCGATGAGATCTACCTCCCGTTGAGCCAGGGGCTCGTTCAGTTCGACGAAGGGGCCGGCCTGGAAGAGCTGCAAGCGGCGTGGGCGGGGTTGCCGAAACGGATCATCCCGGTCGGGGGAGTGTCACCATGAAAGGGCCACACATCGAACGGCTGGCCTCGGCCATCACGGCCCCGAAGGGCGGCGTCGTCGGCATGGTGGATGAGGTGCTTTCGATCTGCCGCGAGTCCGGCCTGAACCTCGACTGGCAAACGGGCGGCTGCCGGGCATGGGACGGGCGGTCGTGGGAGGACGTGCCCGGCTCAGCGTTGCGGAAGTCGGTATTCCGCGCGGCCCTCGCCCGCTTCGCCGTCCTGTGCGATGCGCGGCCCGGGGATGAGGTCTCACCCTACGGTGGCGAGGGGGAGATCGCCGTCGGCATGCCGGCCACCATCCTCCACGTGACGATCACCAACACGACGGCGGAGCAGTCCTTGCGTCTGGGCTCGGTTGCCGCCAGGCCCGCCTTCCCCGTGACCAGCCCGGCCCCGGCGGCGCTGCCCGCGGAGCGGGGCTGACCGCCGCTCATTCAGTTTCGGTGCCTCAGATCGTGGGGATGTCGGTGCCGTGCCGCCCCTCCCACACTTGATCCGCCGCGAGCTCGAAGTTCGCCCCCGACTTATACTCGTGGTCGGTGATGGCTCTCCAGAAGAGCGCTGCCTCGTTCCAGACCCGGAAGAAATATCCCCGGCCCTGCGAGATGACCCACGCGCCCGCCTCGTCGAGCATGTCCTCGCTCACGTAGACATCGGCGGGAGGGTGGAACGGATCGTGGGAGAAGTACGTTTTCGTACCGTGCATCTCGTCGGCGAAGGCGATCAACTGCGCGTCGGTCAACGTCTCGAAGTGGCGCGGGCCCGCCTGGGCCGCGGTGATGACGCCCCAGAACCACTCATCGATCTCCTCCGCCGGGTCGTGCCGGGTGCGGACATCGTCACACGCCATGACGGCGCCCTCACGGCTTGTAGAACGGCGGCGCCGCCGGCGTCACCCCGCTGTCCGGCAGCCAGCCGCGCGTCCAGTAGTCCGCCATCGTGAACAGGATCAGCACCGCCAGGAACAGCAGCCCCGCCCCGAGGATCAGCCACGTCAGCCGGTTCGACCCCCACAGGTGCATGAAGATCAGCCCCACCAGCAGCGTCTTCACCGTCGCGATCCCCAGCGCCACGGGCACCTCCCACGCCCCCAGCTTCATCGTGCTGGCGATGAACACCGTCAGCGCCGTCAGCGCCAGCAGGCAGCCGTACACGACGCCATACGTCGCCGGACTGATCGGCTTGTGGTCCGCCACGGCATCAATTCCTCAACAGGTACAGGATGGGGAACACGAAGATCCACACCACGTCCACGAAGTGCCAGTACAGCCCCGACAGCTCGATCGGCGTGTAGTCATCGACGCCGAACGACGGGTACCACCAGCTCCACGCCAGCTGGACCCCCAGCACCGCCAGCCCGATGATCATGTGCAGCGCGTGCAGCCCCGTGATGATGAAGTAGAACACCATCGCCATCTGCACGCCGTCGATACGGCCCGGCGGCAGGTGCTCGCCCTGAGACAGATGCAGCGGCGAATGCCCCTCGTGGTCCGGCCTCCCGAAGTCCGGCCCCGGCACCAGATGGTGCTGGTACTCCGAGTACCACTCGAACCCCTTCACGACGAGGAACACCCCGCCGAACAACAACGTCAGGCCCAGGAACAGCCGCAGCAGGTCGCGCCGCTTCACCTGAGCCGCCCACACCGCCAGCGCCATCGTGAAACTGCTCGTCAGCAGGATGGCCGTGTTCACCCCGCCCAGCACGGCGTTGAGCTGGCGCGACGCCAGGGCGAACGCCTCCTGGTCACGCGAGCGCATCACCGTGTACGCGCAGAACAGCCCGCCGAAGAACAGGATCTCCGACGCCAGGAACACCCACATCCCCAGCGTGTTGGCCGCACGCTGCTGCTCCAGGTCCTCGAAGTGGTGGGCCACCAGGCCGTGCGAGTCTTCAGACAACCTCGGCCTCCTCTCGCGAGTAGCGGTACGGCTCCAGGGTCACGCGCGGCGTCGTCTCGAAGTTGTCCGGCGCCGGCGGCGACGTGGCGGCCCACTCCAGCCCCGTCGCGCCCCACGGGTTGCGCCCCGCCACCTTGGCGTAACGCAGCGACCACATGAAGTAAATGAACGGGATCAGGTACCCCACCCCCAGGATGCTCGACCCGGCGGTGGACATCACGTTCAGCACCTGGAACTCCGGCGGGTACTCGTGGTACCTCCGCGGCATCCCCAGATACCCCAGCAGGAACTGGGGGAAGAACGTCAGGTTGAACCCCACGAAGATCACCAGCGCCGCGATCTTCCCCCAGAACTCCGGGTACATCCGCCCCGTCATCTTCGGCCACCAGTAGTGCAGCCCGCCCAGGTACGCCATGATCGCCCCGCCCACCATGACGTAGTGGAAGTGCGCGACGATGAAGTACGTGTGCGTCAGATGCACGTCGGTCCCCAGCGTCCCCAGGAACAGCCCCGTCAGCCCGCCGATGGTGAACAGGCCGATGAACCCGAAGGCGTACAGCATCGGGGTGTCCCACGACACGCTCCCACGCCACATCGTCGCCGTCCAGTTGAACACCTTGATCGCCGACGGGATCGCCACCAGCATCGTCAGGAACGAGAACACCGTCGCCGCCACCGGCGACATGCTCGACACGTACATGTGGTGGCCCCACACGAGGAACCCCAGCGTCGCGATCGCCAGGCTCGAGAAGGCGATGAAGTGATAGCCGAAGATCACCTTCTTCGAGAACGTCGTCACCAGCTCGCTGATCACACCCATCGCCGGCAGGATCATGATGTACACCGCCGGGTGCGAGTAGAACCAGAA
>CAZVZK010000044.1:0-65784 GCA_964630925.1 uncultured Alcaligenaceae bacterium | reverse complement strand
CCAACCCCGCTACCTTGCATTGTAGCAAGCCTGTTAGCCCATCAAGGTCACCACCGGGATCCTCGGCTCGGCGAGATCCTTCGGGCGCTCGATCCCTGGCCGACCGCCTGCGGGCAACGCCATCTCGACGGCGCCCTCCATGTCGGCGGGGTTGAAGTTGAAGATGAAGAAGAACAGGAGCTGGAATGACATATCCAGCATGGGCGTGATCGGCAGGATCCCCTTGGATCCGTCCTGCGTCTGCTGGTGCCTCCGCGACATGGCTCACCCCCGTTTCACGTTGGCCCGCAGCTTCATCTGCTTGAACCCCGCCGCCTTGATGATGTTCATCATCTTGAACAGCTCGTTCATCTCCACGTCCTCGTCGGCCCGCAGATGAACGACTGTCTTCACCTTGCCCACGCCGGCAACCTTCTCGGCGTCGGCGAACACGTCCCTGAGCCAGGCCTTCGCGTCCAGGGGCGACATGACCTCCTTGCCCGGCACCAGCACCACCGCCCCGGCCCCGCGCAGACAAGCGGCGTTCCGCCGGTTCGGGCCGGCGTTGAAGCCGATGGCGGGGTTCATCTTCAGGTTGATGAACAGGGCGTCGGCGTCGGCCTTCGACACGGGCTTGGCCGACACGGACTCGGGGAGCTTGATGTCCTGGCTGACCTGCTCGGTGATGAAACGCACGTTGACGATGAAGAACATCAGCAACTGCATCACCAGGTCCAGCAGGGGCGTCAGGTCCGGCTCGATGGCGTCCCCGCCGCCGTGGCTCATGGCGAATCTCCGCTCGGGCAACACACCGGCGGCCCCACGCCGCGCCGCTCGCCGGCTAGCGTCCGAAGTCCTCGGGCGGCACGAAACTAATGTTCGCGAATCCGGCGTCGCGGCAGGTGTCCATCACCTTGATGATGCTGCGCACCTTCAATTTGCCGTCCCCCTGGAGCTTGATCGCCTCCTTGTTCGTCAACCCCGCGCGCTTCTCCGCCAGATACTTCTTCAGCCCGGCGAGGCCCTCGACGGAGTCCTCCTTGCCCTCCAGGTTGCGCACCGACAGCGCGCTGATCTCGCCGTCGTTCTTGCCGTCCATCTGCGTCCGCACCTTCACCGTCAAATCCGACGGGAACTCCGGCGTGGGGTCCTTCTCGGCCCGCGCGCGGGGGTCCACGTCCTCCTTTTTGTGCGCCGCCTTGTCCTTCTCACTGGGCAGGGCCATCTCGACGGCGCCCTCGAGGTCGGCGGGGTTGAAGTTGAAGATGAAGAAGAACAGGAGCTGGAACGACATGTCGAGCATGGGCGTGATCGGCAGGATCACCTTCGATGCGTCCTGCTGCTTGTGGTGCCGCCTGGACATCCCTCACCCCTTCTTGACGACGGCGCGGACCTTGAGCTGCTTGTAGCCCGCCGCCTTGACGAAGTTCATCATCTTGAACAGCTCGTTCAGCTCCAGGTCGCCGTCGGGCCGGAAATGGATGATGGTCTTCACCTTCCCCACCCCGGCCGTCTTCTCGGCGTCGGCGAACACGTCCTTGAGCCACGCCTTCGCCTCCAAAGGCGACATGACCTCCTTGCCAGGCACCAGCACCACCGACTCCGCCCCACGCAGACGCTCGCGGTCCTTGACGTTGAGCGTGTTCGTGTACTTGTTATTCCTGTTCATCTTCTGGTTGATGAACAGGGCGTCGGCGTCGGCCTTCGACACGGGCTTGGCCGACACGGACTCGGGGAGCTTGATGTCCTGGCTGACCTGCTCGGTGATGAAACGCACGTTGACGATGAAGAACATCAGCAACTGCATCACCAGGTCCAGCAGGGGCGTCAGGTCCGGCTCGATGGCGTCGTCGCCGCCGCCGTGGCTCATCGTCTCACCAGGGGTCAGGGGTCAGGGGTCAGGGGTCAGGGAGACAAGAGAACAGCCAGTGGACAGCCAAGCGGGCAGAGGGGTCAGGCGGAGGGTCGGGTGGGGGTCTTGTCTTCACTCGGCTGTTCACTCTCTTACTGACCCCTGACCCCTGACCCCTGGCCCCTACTTGGGACGGATGGCCGGCACGCCCGGCATCGGCGGCACGCCGCGGCCGTCGGCGGCGGCGGGCGGGGGCGGCGGCGCCGGCGCGTTCATGTCCGCCGGGCTGGCGCCGGCCTTCTTCGAGTTGTAGTACATCTGCGTCAGCAGGTCGTCGGCCACGGTCCCCGTGTCGTGCGTGATGCGCGTCAGGCGGTTCTTGAAGAAGGCGTGGGCGAAGATGGCCGGGACCGACAGGGCCACGCCCAGCAGCGTCACCACGAGGGCGTGGCTGATCTCGCCGGCCAGCTCCTGCGGCTTGATCTGGTCGCCCGACGACAGCGTCATGAACGCCAGGATCATGCCGAACACCGTGCCGACCAGCCCCAGCAGCGGGCCGAGGGTGCCGATGGTCGCCAGGTAGACGATGAACTGGTCCTTGCCGGCCTTCACGCTCTCCAGCATGGAGTACGACGCCTCGCGCGCGTCGTCGATGCCGTACTGCAGCCGGCTCATGCCGGCCGAGAGGACGCGGGCCACGAAGGACGGGTCCTCCTTGGCCATCTCGTACGCCTCCTTGAAGCGGCGCTTGTTCACCGTGTCGGTGAACTCCTCGACGAAGACGGGCGGGATCGCCACCCCCATGCGCAGCTCCATGATGAGCAGCACGCACAGCGTCACCAGGGCGATGGACACCAGCAGCAGCACGGCGCCGAAGATCCACCCCACCGAGTAGAGGATGTGCAGGAAGATCTCGCGGAACGACTTGCTGTGCTTCTCCGGGGGCTTGGCCTTGGGCTCCTCGCCCTCCTTCTCCTCGGGCTTGGGGTCGTCCTGCCCGTACGCCTTGGGCGCGAGGCCGGTCACCGGGCCGAGCAACAGCAGGACGGCCACGCAGGCGATGAGCAGGAACAGCAGCGTCGGGCGTCGGGTCGTCGAATCGAATGCCATTGATATCCGTCCTGTGGGGTCCAGTGCCTGTGCCGGCCCGCGCGTGCGAGAGCCCGTCGCCGAGAGTGGGAGATGGGTGAGACGCGGCCCCGTCGGGGGCGGTTCCCGATTCCGGACGCCCCGGGCGTCCGCGCGTCACCACCGCTCATCTCATCGCCAAAGGGGTTGTACGTCAAGGGCGGAAGTGGGAATGGTGAAAAGCGCGACGGGCGGGCGCCGGGCCTCAAGCCCGGCGCCCGCCCGCCCTCCGTCCGCGGCCGGGGATCGGATCAGCCCCCGGCGCCGGCCTTCTTGGCCGCCTTCTCGATGGTGTCCTTGGACACCTTGAGGGTGATCGACACCGTGTCGCGGGTGTTGTCGATCTTGATGGCCTCGAACAGGTCCTTGGCCTCCTGCGGGATGTTGTCCATCATGCTGATGGCCGCGTCGCCCAGCGCCTTCAGGCCGGTGAGCTGCGTCGCCAGCTTCTTCGCCGAGCCGTCCTCGGTGTTGCCGACGATCGCCAGGTCCACGTCGCCGGACAGCGTGACCGACAGGGTCATGGTGTTGAGGGCCTTGACGGCGGCGGCGACGGCGGGGTTGGCGCCGGCCTGCTTCTTCATCTCGTCAGTGATGCGGATGGAGATGGCCACCGCCTCCTTGCCCGTGAAGCGCTTCAGGGCCGCCGTCATCTCCTTGCTCTTCTTGGCGGCCTTGGTGGCGCCGTTCTTGGCGAGATCGACCGTCGCCTCCTTGTTCGTGGTCAGCACGAAGGCGTTCTTGCCGTTGAAGGCGCCGTACAGGGTCTGGTCCTGGGGGGTCTTGACCTCGAAGAGGTCGATCTTGCCCTCCTTGGAGGCGGTCACGTTGTCGGCCTTCTTCATGGCGGCGGTCATCTTCTCCACGTCGAAGTTGCCACGCAGCACCATGCGCAGGTTGGCCTTCTCCTTCTCGGCGGTGTTGGACACCGACATGATGACGCTGTCAAGATCCTTGGCCGGGTCCAGGCCGATTGCGCCGAGGACGGCCTTGGCCTTCTCGTCCTCCATGCCCTTTTTGAACAGGTCGGCCACCACGCCCTTGGTGAGCAGTTCGGACTTGAACGCCGCCTTGAAGTTCCACACCATGACGATCTCGGCGTCGTCCACCAGCCACTTATCGCTGCCCTCCTCGGCCTTGGGGCCGATGATGGGGGCCGCGGTCAGCGCCCCCAGCATGCCCACGGCCAACGTCAACGCCAGAACGTTGCGGAATGCTCGCATCGCTATCCTCATTTCCTTTTTCCTGGTCCGATCCACCGGGCGCGAGCCACGCGCTCAGCCCCCCTTGCCGAACAGCTCCTTCAGGGAGTCGGCCTTCAATTCAGCGGACAGCCCGACCACGCGGCCCTTGCCGCCCACCTTCGCCGACTTCACCAAATCGAACAACAGGCCCAGGCCGGGCTTATCGTCCCCGAGGAACGCCAGGCCCGCGAGGGCCAGCTTCGTCCCCGTCTTCAGGAAGTCGCGTACCGTCTTCGCATTGTCCTCATCCTTGGCCGAGATGGCCAGATCGAACTTCAGCTCGTCGCCGATGATCAGGCCGCCGCCCACCATCTCGATGGCCTCGATGGCCTCGTTGGCCTTGCCCGGCAGCCAGTCGATCTTGCCGACGCCGCCCAGCGCCTTGCCGGGGAACGCCACCGACAGCGTGTGCTTGGCGTCGAGCTGCTCGATCAGCTCCTGCAAGACCTTGCTCTTGAGGGTCGGCTTCTTCCCCGCCTTCGCCTGCTTCAGGGCGTCGATGACGTAATCCTTGCCCGGCGAGGCGAGCAGCACCTTGGGCGACGCCAGGGCCGCGAACAGCGACGTGCCGCCAGGGACGGCGAACTCATAAACGTCGTGCTTCGCGCCGCCGCCGAGGGGCACCTCGTGGATCTTGACGCTCTCGTCCTTGTCCTTCTTCAGCTTGGCCGCCTTCGCCTTGAGCTTGGCGGCGTCGAAGGTGCCATGGAGGATGACCAGGCCGCGGTCGGCCTCCTTGGCGTCGGGCGCCGCGACGATGACGCGGTGGATGTCCTTGAACGGGTCGAGGCCGATCTCGTCGAGGAGCGTCGTGACCTCGCCCAGCTCCTTCAGGGCGTCCTTGGCCGGGCCGAGGAGGTGGTCCTTGAAGAGGGCCGAGTCGAGGATCTTGCGGACGTCCAGGGAGACGTAGGACTGGGTGTCCGCCGGCAGGTGCGGGTCGAGGGCGAGTGCGGGGACGGCGGCCAACAGCAGGACCAGGAGCGTGAGGCGCATGACGGCCTTCCTTTCGGAGGGCTCACCCCTCCGGGGTGTTGTACCGGGCCAGTCGGGGGAAGGTTTCAGGAATCCCCGAGCCGGGGCGTGGCGGGTGGCCGGCGAGGCATGGGAATGCACGAGCCCCACGCGGCGGTGGGGTCGTGCGACTGATCCAGTATACCCCCCGCTCTGGCGGCGGTCCACGCCCCCGATGGGGTTACGAAACGAGGCCGGCCGGGGATCACTCCCCGGCCGGCCCTTGTCTCACTTCGCGTCAGGTCACTTGCCGGACTTCTTCTGCAGCTCCTTAAAGTACTGCTCGATGACGGCGCGGTCCTTGGGGGGCATGGTCTTGGTCAGCTCGCGGAGGGCGGCGGCCCGCTCCTTCTCGGGGAGCTTGCCCCACATCTCGGCCACTTCCTTGACCCGCTTGCTGTCCACCTGGCCGGTGCCCTTCGCGTCGCCGCCCATCGTGTCCTGCATCGGGGAGCTGGACATGTCGCTGCCGGGGGCGCTGCCGCTGCCGGGGCTGCCGCCGTCCGGGCAGTTGCCGTCGCTGCCGCCGCCACCGCCGCCGGGGGGCGGGGGGTTCTTGGCCTTGTTCTCCAGCTCCTTGATCATCTCGTCGAGCCGGACCAGGACTTCCTTCTGCTGCTTCTGGGTCTCCTTGCCGCCACGCTTGAGGTCGAGGCGGCGCTGGATGTTGCTCATCTTGCGGGCGACCCAGCCCAGGTCCTTCTCCTGCCAGGTGAGCATGTCGAAGTGCATCAGGGCGGCGACCATGCGGTAGCGCTCGGGGCTGTCGCCCACGTCCACCAGCAGGCGGTCGATGCTCTTGTCCGCGCCGTCCTTCAGCATCAGGGCGTGCTCGCACACCGCCTTGTGGAAGAAGTAGGCCGCGGGGTCGGCCGCGTCCTCGGGCTTGACCAGGGCGAGGGCCTCAAGGGCCTCCTCGTACACCTTCCGCCCGGCCAGCGCCTTGCCGTACACGAGGGCCAGGGAGGTGCGGTAGAAGGCGGGGGCCTTCTTGTCGCTCAGGACGGCCGGGAGCGCCGTGGGCGCGTCGGCGTCCGCGTTGCGGGCGGCCTCGAGGAGCTTCGCCGTCGCCGGCTCGCCCAGGATGAGCGTGGCCGTGATCTTCTCGACGAGGGTGGCCTCGCCGTCCCAGATCTTCTTGAAGGCGGCGGCGTCGCCCTTGGTCGTCTTCAGCCACGCCTCGGCCTGCTTGCGGGCCTCGGCCTCGTCCGCCTTCAGGCTGCCGAACGCGGAGGCGGCCTCCTTCTTGGCCGGCTTGTCGTCCGCGCCGAGGGCGAAGCCCTGGGCGGACAGGGTCAGGGCCATGCCGAGCATCGCACACTGCCAGCGCATGAGTCTCTCCCGGAAGTCGTGAGCAGCGGGACAGGATGGACGCCGACCGGCGCCGCAACTGTTCCGCGCGAGTCCTGCTGAGATATTAGACGGACCAGGGGGGGAAGGCCATCACAAATCTTGATACCTTCGCCCCATCATCTCTATCATCACCGCCCGGGGGGCACGTGTGACGCCGGCCCGGTTATTTCTTTTCCAGGACGTCAACGAGCGACTTCGGGATGTCGCCCGCGCCGTTGGCCTTGTTCTTCCACCGGGCCTGTGTGAGGTGGTGCCGCCAGCGTTGATCCGCCAGGAGGGGGAGGACCGGCAGCAGCTTGCCTCGCCACCCCATCCCGATGCCCTTATCCTTCCCCGGGTCGGGGCGTTTGCCCTTGTCGAACTTGCCCGCCCCGCCCTTGGGCACCAGCTCGCGGAACATATCCGCCGACTCCTTGCCCTTGTTCTGGAGGGCCAGCGTCACCGCACGCCCGAACTGGCCCAGCGCCTGGTACGACGCCGGCTCGCGCACCAGCTCCATCCGCTGGAACAGCCTGTTGGCGTCATCAAGACGGCCCTCGTCGAGGTAGAACAGGCCCAGATCCATGCACACGCCCGTCCCGCCGGCCAGGTTGACCGGGCGCCCCTTGGGCGGGTTAAGGTACAGCTCGGCACTATCCCTGAGTGTCCGTTCACGCACGCTCGGCCGGGACAGGTTGTCCGCCGCCGCGGCGTCGCCCGGGCGGATCTCGGTCCCGGACGGCAGCGGGCCATCGCGCCAGCGTTCCCGCCAGGCGTAGGCCGCCCCGCCCCCCGCGGCACCCAGCACCGTAAGGATCACCAGGGCCGCCCACCAGCCGGCGGAGGAACGTGGGGCCGGGGCGGGGAGGGGGGCGGTGGTGGCCTGCGTCGGGGCGTTGTCGAGGGCCGCGTTCGACGGCGAGGCCGGCAGCGGCTCGACCTGGATCGTCGGCAGGCCCGCCGGCACCGGGTTGGTGCCGGTCAGGGCCTCGCGGACACGCGCCAGATCGCGGAGGAGGTCGCGGCCCGTCTGATAGCGTTGCGCGGGGTCCTTCGCCATCATCTTGTGGACGACGGCGCACAACGCCTCGGGCAGATCGGGCCTGACCTGGTTCAGCGGCTCCGGCGCCTTCTGGACGTGCTGAAGAGCCACCTCGAACGCCGTCGAGCCGCGGAAGGGCGGCTCGCCGGCCAGCATGTGATAGCTCGTCACGCCGAGCGAGTAGATGTCGGTGCGCGGATCGACCTCCTTGCCCTCGACCTGCTCGGGGCTCATGTACAGGGGCGTCCCCATCGTGACGCCCGACTGCGTGAGGCTGACGGCGGCCTTGTCGCCCTCCAGGCAGCGCGACAGCCCGAAGTCGGCGACCTTCACCTCGCCCTTGCGCGTGAGGAGGATGTTCTCGGGCTTGATGTCGCGGTGGATGATCCCGGCCTCGGAGGCCCGCTGCAACGCCGCCGCCACCTGGCGCATGATGCTCAGGGCCACGACCAGCTCGGGCGGCCCCTTCTTGCTGATGAACTCGCGCAGGTTCCGCCCCTCGACGTACTCAAGGGCCATGTAGGGGGGGTTGCCCTTCTCGTCGAAGGCATAGACCTGCACGATGTTGGCGTGTGCGATCTGCGCGACCGCCTCCGCCTCCTGCTTGAAGCGTGCCATCGCCGTCGCGCTGGCGGCCAATTCGGGGCGCAGGATCTTGAGGGCCACCTTGCGTTTGAGCGAGAGCTGCTCGGCGAGGTACACCTGGCCCATGCCGCCCTGGCCGAGCTTCCGCAGCACCTGGAAGTCGCCCACGCGGCGCCCGCTGAGGTCGAGGGCATCGGCCGCGTCTGCCTCCTTCTTGTGCTGGCTCATGGCTTTCCCTCCCCCACGGTAGCGATATCGGGCCGGGGCACGGCAGGGCGAGGCTCCCGCCGAGCCGATGGCCACGCATCCCCCGACTCATGAACAGCCGACGCGGATGCCTCAGGCATCGTCGGCCCGGCAGAGGCCTCGCCCTGCCGTGCCCACTCACCCGAGGAGCTGCTCGATCTCGATCTGGTAGCAGCTGGTGTTCCCGTTGCCCGTGTAGAGGTATTTCCCCTCCGGGCCGAAGGCCGCCGCCCGCACCACGTTCTCCAGCTCCCACGCCCCGGCCTGCTTGCCGGACGCCACGTCCCACAGGCGGATCGTGCGGTCCTCGGACCCCGACGCCAGCCACTTGCCGTCCTTGCTGAACGCCAGGGCGTGGATGGTGTCCTGGTGCCCCATCAGCTCGCGCATCGTGCCGTCGGAGCCGTGCAGCCGGATGACACGCGACAGCCCGGCGGCGGCCAGGATGTCACCCTTGGGATGATAGGCCAGGGCCGTCACGCCTCCGGGGATGCGTTTCTGGAGCTTCCGTGCGTGCGGGTCCCAGATGGCCACCTCGCCGTCGCGCTTGCCGGTCGCCAGCCAGTCGATCCCCCCCACCGCGAGGTATTGCCCTCCGGGGTGCCACGCCAGCGCCCCCACCGAGCAGCCGTCGAGGGCGTCGTTGAGCAGCAGGATGGGCGAGCCGAAGGGGACGGTCCACAGCCACACGTCGCTACTCCGTACACCCGCGCTGGCGAGGATCGACGAGGACGGGCTGAAGGCCAGGGCCGTGATCGGCGCCGCCTGCCCGTCGCAGCCCGACTGGCGGTGCCCCGTCGCCGGCTGATACAGCCCCAGCGTGGCCGTGCCGTCCTCGGCACGGCTGGCGGCCACCCACTGCCCGTTGGGGCTGAGGGCGAAGGCGCGGAGCGCCGGCGACCCCTCCAGCGCCGCCGCCGGCTCGCCGGTGACGACATCCCAGGCGCGCAGCTCCGTCCCGCTGCCCAGGCTGTACAGCCGCTCGCCGTCCGGGCTGACGGCCAGGCAGGTGCGCAGGACGAAGGCGTCGGCGCCGGCGCCCGAGTCGGGGCCCTGGCGCGAATCCCACAGATAGATGACGCGGTCCGCCCCGCCATAAGCAAGCATCGGCGGGCGGAGGTTGCCCCGGTCGTCGTCCGGCGTCCAGCACAGGCAGCGCACGTCCGCCGACGAGTCGTGCAGCTCCGCCACCTCCTGATAGGTGAGGGCGTCCCACACGCGGACGGTGCTGTCGGCGTCGGCGCTGGCGAGGAGCCTGCCGTCGGCGGACAGGGAGGCGGTGTGGACCTCGCGGGCGTGGTTATTCAACAGGATGATCGGCTCGCCCGTGGCCGCGTCCCACACGCGGACGGTCGTATCCCACCCGGCGGTGAAGAGGCGTTTGTTGTCGGGGTGCCAGGAGAGCGTGGGGATGCGGCCGCGGTGGCCGGTCATTGTGGCCAACTCGTTGCCGTTGGCGAGATCGAAGACGTGGACGAGGCGGTCCTCGCCGGCGGTGGCGAGGCGCTTGCCGTCGAAGCTGAACGCCAGGGCGGAGGCGGCGCGGGGGTGGGCGTTGATCTGGAGGGTCATCTTGCGGGCGGCCCAGTCCCAAACCTGGACGACGCCGTCGTCGTGGCCGACGGCGAGGACGGCGTGGCCGGGCTGGAAGGCGAGGGCGGTGACCCAGGCTGGGGCCTTCCAGCCGGCGAGCTGCTCGCCGGAGGCCACCTCCCAGACGGCGACCTCGTCGGAGCCGGAGGCGAGGAGCCGCCCGGCCCAGTTGAAGGCCCAGGCGGTGGCCAGCTCGTCAAGGACGCGCTGGCCCTGCTGTTTGCGGGTGCCGAGGGACCACTGCCGGAGGAGGCCCGGCTCCTCGACGGACCACAGGGTGCCGTCGAGGTTCATGCCGAGGGCGAGCAGCTCGCTCTCGGTGGAGAGGGTGGGCGCGCCGAAGACGCGCGGGGGCTCGGAGGGGCTGAGGGGTGCGAGGGCTGCCGTGGTCATGAGGCGTCTCGATAAGTGCGCGCCGGGGCGGAGTGTGCCATGATGAATCATACAACAGTTTCGGCCCTCCTGCCCACAACATCTCTCGGGGCACGCCAATGGGTGAGAATGCGTTCATCGCGTGGCTAAGGTCACGCACGCCCCCGACGGGCCGCGTCCTGCTCGGCCCCGGCGACGACACCGCCGCCGTCGCCTGGGGCGCCGGCCCCCCCTGCCTCGTCACGACGGACATGCTACTGGAGGGGAGCTGCTTCACGCTGGAGGGCAGCCCGGTCCAGGTGCCCGGCGTCGAGCCGGCGTCGGCCTTCCGCGTGGGCCGCAAGTGCATGGCCGTCAACCTCAGCGACATCGCGGCGATGGCGGGCGTGCCGGTGGCCGCCGTGGTGAGCGTCGGGCTGCCGCGGCGTGGCGGGCGGGCGCTGGCGGAGGAGCTGTACCGCGGGATCCGCGAGCGGGCCGACGAGTTCGGCGTCGCCATCGTGGGCGGCGACACGAACACCTGGGACGGCCCCCTGGCGGTGAGCGTGACGCTCCTGGGCGAGCCGGGGCCGGGAGGGGTGGTCCGCCGCTGCGGGGCGGAGGTGGGCGACTGGCTCATGGTCACGGGGCCGCTGGGCGGCAGCATCCGCGGCAGGCACCTGGATTTCGTGCCGCGTGTCCGCGAGGCGCTGGAGCTGGCTTCACTGGTGAAGTTGCACGCGATGATCGACCTGAGCGACGGCCTGGGAATGGACCTGCCCCGGCTGTGTGCCGAGAGTGGGGTCGGGGCCGTCGTGGACGGGGCGGCGGTGCCGCGCAACGAGGGCGTGACGCTGGAGGGGGCGCTCGGGGACGGGGAGGATTTCGAGCTGCTGTTCGCGGTGTCACGGGAGGACGGCGCGCGGCTTGGGGGCAGGGCGGTGCGGATCGGCGAGGTGGTGCTGGCGGGGGGCGTTTGGCTGGACCGCATCGGCACGCCGCTGCCGCGCGTGGGCTGGGAGCATGGGATGACGTGAAGGGGGCGAGGTCGGCCGGAATTGCGGCGACAGGATTTGAACCTGTGACCTCCAGGTTATGAGCCTGGCGAGCTACCACTGCTCCACGCCGCGTTATTAAAGTACACGCGCGGTTATGGCGTGTCCAGACGGATTTGTCAGGCGGCGCGGGGTGTCATGGCCCGGGGGCTCGCCGTACCTTGTGACGTGCGAAGACAGGCGGGCAGACGCCGCGCCGCTCGCCTGATCAAGGCGCTCGCCGGAGCCAATACGATAGCCTCTACCTCGCCCCCGGAAGGTCCACCCATGCAGTGCGAGATCATCTCCATCGGCAGCGAGCTGACCAGCGGCCAGAACCTCGACACCAACGCCCAGTGGCTCAGCCGCCGCCTCGCGGAGAATGGCATCGCCGTCGGCTGGCACACCACCCTCGCCGACGACCTCGACGCCAACATCGACGCGTTCCGTATCGCGGCAGGCCGGGCCAGGGTCGTCCTCATCACCGGCGGCCTCGGCCCCACGCAGGACGACCTGACGCGCGAGGCGCTGGCGAAGGCGGCCGGCGTCGAGCTGGTCTTCCACGAGCCTTCATTCGAGCGCATCAAGGCGATGTTCGCCAGCCGTGGGCGTGTCATGCCCGAGCGCAACCGCGTCCAGGCGATGTTCCCGGCCACGGCGGAGCCGATCACGAACGAGCGCGGCACCGCGCCGGGCGTGTGGATGAGGCTGGGGGATGCCGTCGTCGCGGCGATGCCGGGCGTGCCGAGCGAGATGTTCGCGATGTTCACCGACGCCGTCCTGCCGAGGCTGAAGACGCTGGGGCTGGGGGGCGGCGTGTTGATCGAGCGGAAGATCAACACCTTCGGGACGGGCGAGTCGCACGTCGAGGAGAAGCTGTTCGACGTGACGCGGCGCGGACACGTCCCGGAGGTCGGGATCACCGTCAGCGAGGCGGTCATCTCGCTGCGAGTGCTGGCACGCGGCACCACGCGCGAGGAGGCGGCGGCGCAGGCCGCCCCCATCGAGGTACTCATCAAGGAGCGCCTGGGGGAGCTGGTGTTCGGGGAGGGGGACGAGGGGTTGCAGCACGCGGTGCTGCGTCTGCTGAAGCAGAGGGGGCAAACGCTGGCGACGGCGGAGAGCATCACGGGCGGCATGATCGGGCAGATGCTCACCGACGTGCCCGGCTCCAGCGAGAACTTCCGGGGGGGCGTGATCGCCTACACGAACGCGGTGAAGGAGCTGATCCTGGGCGTGCCGGCGGAGGTGATCGCGGCGCACGGGGTGGTGTCCGGGCCGGTGGCGGAGGCGATGGCGCGGGGGGCGCGGGAGCGTCTGGGGGCGGACATCGCCATCAGCACGACGGGCGTGGCGGGGCCGGGCGACCTGTCGGCGACGATGCCGGCGGGTCTGGTGTGGGTGGGGGTGGCGTGGGCCGGGGGTGCGTCGTCGCATACGTTCTCCTGGACGGGGACGCGGCAGGAGGTGCGGGGGCGGGCGGCGCGGCTGGCGCTGAACCGGGCGCGGCTGCACCTCATGGGGGTGGAGTGAGAGGGAGGGCGGGCGATGTTCCGGCCGCTGCTGTGCGTGGCGTTGCTGACGGGCGTGGCGTGGGGGGCCGCGCCGCCGGCGAAGCCGACGCCGGAGCAAGTGCCGTTGCTGCGTCAACGGAACGCCCTATGGAACAACGGCCTGAAGGCGTGGAAGGAAGGCAGGCAGGAGGAGGCACTCGCCGCGTTGGCGAAAGTGTTCGAGATCGAGCGGGGGGTGATGGGGCCCTGGCATCGCGACCCCGAACTGGCGGCCGACACCCTGGGGAATCTTTACCGGGCGCGCGGCGAGTGGGTGAAGGAGGCAGAGTGTCGCCGTGCGGTGGCGGAGGCGCGGCGGCGTCTCGACGGCGAGGGCCATTACCGGACGGTGGACGCGCGTCTCGAGCTGGCGGAGGCGCTCGCACAAGAGAAGCGCACCCCGGCGCAGTTGGACGCGCTGAGGCGGGCGAGGGCGTTGAACAGGGAGGGCGTGGACCTGTACGGGAAGGGCAAGTTCGCCGAGGCGCTGCCCAAGTACACCCAGGCCCTCGCCGTCCGCAAGGTGGTGGTGGGCGAGCGCCACCCCGACTACGCCACGACCCTGAACAACCTCGCCATGCTCCGCCTGGGAATGGGGGACCACAAGGCGGCCCTGCCCCTGGCCCAGAAGGCCCTCGCGATCCGGGAGGAGGTGCTGGGGGTGCGGCACCCCGATTACGCCACCACGCTCAACAACCTCGCCCTCGTGTACGACGCGATGGGGGACGCCAGGAAGGCACTGCCCCTTTTCCAGCAGGCCCTCGCCACCACGAAGGAGGCGTTGGGGGAACGCCACCCCCGTTACGTCCGAGGCCTCGACAACCTGGCCGGCTTGTACAAGAAGATGGGCGGCCACAAGGCGGCCTCGGCCATGTACGTGAAGGCGCTGGCCATCCGCAAGGAGACGCTCGGGGTGCTCCACCCGGATTACGCCCGAAGCCTCGGAACCCTCGCCTCGCTGCACGTGGAGGTGGGCGACTACAAGGCCGCCCTCCCCCTGCACGAGGAGTCCCTGGCCATCACCAAGGAGCTGCTGGGTGAGAGGCACCCCGACTACACCACGACCCTGAACAACCTCGCCATGCTCCGCCTGGGAATGGGGGACCACAAGGCGGCCCTGCCCCTGCTCCAGAAGGCGCTGACGATCCGCAAGGAGGTGCTGGGGGCGCGGCATCCGGACTACGCCCAGAGCCTGCACAACCTCGCCGCGCTGCACCGTGTAATGGGGGACCACAAGGCGGCACTCCCGCTCTTCCAGCAGGCCCTCGCCCTCCGCAAGGCCGTACTCGGCGAGCGGCACCCCGACTACGCGGCCACCCTCAACAGCCTCGCCGTCCTGCACTCGGCGATGAAGGACCACAAGGCGGCCCTGCCCCTGTTGCAGAAGGCCGTCGCCGCCCGCAAGGAGGCCCTGGGCGAGAAGCACCCCGACTACGCCAACAGCCTGCACAACCTCGGCGTCCTGCATGTGGAGATGGGGGACCGCAAGGCGGCCCTGCCCCTCTTCGAGAAGGCCCTGTCCATCCGCGTGAAGGCACTCGGGGAGCGGCACCCCGCCTACGCCCAGAGCCTCAACAGCCTTGCCACGCTGCACAAGGCCATGGGCGACACCAGGGCGGCCATCCCCTTTTACGAGCGGGCCCTTGCATTCAAGAAGGCCGTCCTGGGCGAGCGCCACCCCGAGTACGCCGCGGGCCTCAACGACCTGGCGCGGCTGCACCAGGACGTGGGTGATGACAAGGCGGCCCTGCCCCTGTACAAGGAGGCGCTGGCGCTGCGGAAGGAGGTGCTGGGGGTGCGCCACCCCGACTACGCCCACAGCCTCAACGCCCTCGCCGGGCTTCACGAGGCGATGGGGGACCACAAGGCGGCACTTCCACTCTACGAGCAGGCTTTGGGGCTTTGCAAGGAAGCCCTGGGCGAGAAGCACCACCAATACGCCGACCGCCTTCACAACCTCGCCGTGCTGCACGAGAAGTTGGGGGAGAAAAGGGCTGCCCTGCCCCTGTACAAGGAGGCGGTGGCGCTGCGCAAGGAGGTGAGGGGCGTGAGACACCCCGACTACGCCCACAGCCTCGAAAACCTCGCCGGGCTTCACGAGGCGATGGGGGACCACAAGGCGGCCCTCGCCGTATTCAATCAGTTGCAGGCCCTTTACAAGGAGGTGTTGGGCGAGAAGCACCGGAACTACGCCGCCAGCCTCAACAACATCGCCTTCCTGCACCATTCGATGGGTGACCACAAGCAGGCCCTCCCCCTCTACCGGCAAGCCCTCGCCATCGAAAAGGAGGTGTTGGGCGAGAAGCACCCCAACTACGCCACCGGCCTCAACAACCTCGCCGGTGTGTACGACACCCTGGGGGACCACAAGGCGGCCCTCCCCCTGTTCCGGCAGGCCCTTGAGATCCGCAAGGAGATGCTGGGGGTGAGGCACCCGGACTACGCCACCACCCTCAGCAACCTCGCCGGTGTTTACGGCGCCATGGGAGACCGCAAGCAGGCGTTGCCCCTGTACCTGAGGGCCCTGGCGATCCGCAAGGAGGTGCTGGGCGAGGGGCACCCCTCCTACGCCAACAGCCTCAATAATCTCGCCATGCTCCACTACGCGATGGGTGACGATGCCACGGCTCTGCCACTTTTCAAGCAGGCGCTGGCTGTCTACGAGGAAAGCCAGGTGGAGGGGCACTCCAACTACGCCGCCACACTCCACAACCTGGCCACGCTGCATCTGAAGCACGGGCGGCCGGGGGCGGCCCTGCCGTTGCAGGAGCGGTGCCTGGCACACACGCGGCGCCAGCTGGCCGCAAACGCCTCCGCACAGTCCGAACGCCAGCAGCTCGGCGCCACCGCGCTCCTCCGCTACCGGCTCACCTGGCGGCTGTCGATGCCCGACGAGGCGGCCCACTTCAGCCACACGCACGTGCTGGCCTGGAAAGGCGCCTCCTTCGCGGCACAGCGGGCCCGCCGACTCTTCACCCAGGCCAGCGCCGACCCAGCCACGCGGGAGATCGCCCGGGAGCTGCAAGACGCCACACGCTCGCTTGCCCTCCTCTCCTCCCGCACCGACAAGGCCTCACGGGAGCGGGCCGAAGCGTACACCCGTGTCAAAGAGGAGAAGGAGGCACGCCTCGCCGCGCTGAGCGAGCCCTTCCGCGCCTCCATCAAGCCGCCCACCAGCGAGGCCTTCCGCGTCGCCCTCCCACCCGGTGCCGTCCTCATCGACCTCTTCGTCTACGGTGGTTACGACCCGGCGCGGCCCGTGAGGGGTCAGGTGGCCGCGCGCCGCCTCACGGCCTGGGTGGTGCGTTCGGACGCCCCCACCGTCCGCCTCGACCTCGGCCCCGTGCGCCCCATCGAGGAGGCCATCGCCGCCTGGCGGCGGACGCTGGAGGGAGGCCGTGATGGCGGCACGGCCCCGGCTCGCCTGCGCGAGATCCTCTGGGGACCCCTGGAGAAGCACACCGCCGGGTCGGAACTCGTCCTCATCTCACCCGATGGGGCTTTGGGCCGGCTGCCCTTCGCCGCGCTGCCCGGATCGAAGGCCGGGGCGTACCTGATCGAAGAAGTGCCCCTCGCCGTCCTGCCCATCCCACAGATCCTGCCACGGCTGCTCGAGCCGGCCGGCGGCAAGCCCTCCCTCCTGGCGCTCGGCGGGGTCGAGTTCGGGGAGGGCACCTCATGGACGGCGTTGCCGGCCACCGGCCCCGAGGGCGACGCCGTCGCCGCACGCTTCCGCGCCGCGCACAAGGGGGACGTGGCCTCGCTCTCCGGCGCGAAGGCCACCAGGGCGGCTGTGCGAGACACGCTGCCCCGGCATCGCTTCGCGCATCTGGCCACGCATGGCTTCTTTGCGCCGCCGTCGATGAAGTCCGCCCTCGAACGCGGGGGAGACGGGAAGCCATTTGGCCTCCTCGGGAACGAGACCGTCACCGGATTCCACCCCGGTTTGCTGTCCGGCCTGGCCCTGGCGGGCGCGAACCGCGAGCCGAAGGCGGGCGAGGAGGGCGGCATCCTGACGGCCCTGGAGATCGCCGAGATGGACCTGTCGAACCTCGAGCTGGCGGTGCTGAGCGCCTGTGAGTCAGGCCTGGGCATGGAGGCCGCCGGCGAGGGCATCCTCGGCCTCCAACGCGCCTTCGCCGTGGCCGGGTGCAAGAGCGTCGTTTCGTCGCTGTGGAGCGTCGATGACGCCGCCACTTCCGTCCTGATGGAGCGATTCTACCTCCACATCTGGGGGAAGAAGCTTTCGAAGCTGGAGTCATTGAGGCAGGCGCAGATCGACGTGATGCGCCACCCCGAGTGGGTCGAGGAGCGTGTCAAGAAGCTGGCCGGCGTCCGGGGCCTGCGTGGCGTGGGGAAGGCTGCCGAGGTGATCGTGTCCGGGAAGAAGGGGCGGCGCTCACCGCCGGCGTGGTGGGCGGCCTGGCAGCTCTCCGGCGACTGGCGGTGAGCCGGGCGCGGCTGCACCTGCTGGGGGTGGCGTGAGCAGGGCCCGTTGACCGGCCCCGCGCCGGACGGTACGCTGAATTCATGCTCACGCGGCGAATCATCCCCTGCCTCGATGTCCACGGCGGCCGCGTCGTGAAGGGCGTCAACTTCGTCAACCTCAAGGACGCCGGCGACCCCGTCGAGGTGGCGCGGCGGTACGAGGAGCAGGGTGCGGACGAGCTGGTCTTCCTCGACATCACCGCCACGCACGAGAGCCGCGACATCCTCGCCGACATGGTGCGGCGCGTGGCCGAGTGCGTCTTCATGCCCTTCACCGTGGGCGGGGGCATCCGCACCCTCGACGACGCCACCCGCCTCATCCAGGCGGGGGCGGAGAAGGTGTCTCTCAACAGCGCCGCCGTCAAGAATCCCCGCCTGATCGAGGAGATCTCGGGGAAGTTCGGGCGGTGCGCCACCGTTGTGAATATCGACCCGCGGCGTGTGCGGAAGGACGGGCGCGAGGTGTGGGAGGTCCACGTCGCCGGCGGCCGCGTGCCGACGGGGCTGGAGGCCGTGGCATGGGCCAGGGAGGCCGAGCGGCTCGGGGCCGGCGAGATCGTCCTGACGTGCATGGATGCGGACGGGACGAAGAACGGGTATGATCTGGAGATGACGCGGGCCGTCGCCGAGGCGGTGAATATCCCCGTGGTCGCGTCAGGGGGGGCGGGGCACCCGGAGCACCTGTACCTCGCCCTGACCGAGGGCAAGGCCGACGCGGCCCTGGCGGCGAGCATCTTCCATTACGGCGAGTACCCGATCCACGTCACGAAACGTTTCCTGGCCGAGCGCGGCGTCCCCGTGCGGCTGACCTGACCTTCATCCCCAGGAGAATCGAACCATGAGCGGCCACGGCGGCGGACACGAGGCGGTTACGGCCCACCCCATCGAGCAGGCCCCCCCGCGCGACCCGAACTTCGAGCCGGAGGTCAACAAGCTCTTCCGCATGGTGATGAAGCACGAGGCGTCCGACCTGCACCTCAAGGTCGGGCAGTCGCCGATGATGCGGCTGCGCGGCGACATCCGCCGGGTGGACATGCGCCCGCTGACGCAGGAGGACATGGAGCGTCTGCTGCTGCCGCTGCTGACGCCCCGGCAGCGGCGCATCCTGGACGACGAGGGCGGGGTGGATTACTGCCACATCGTCGGGAAGAACGAGTGCCGCTTCCGCGTCAGCCTGTTCCGGCAGCGGGGAACGCTGTCCCTGGTGTCGCGGCGGGTGAACAACAACATCCCGAACTTCAAGGACCTCGGGCTGCCGGACGTGATCGAGAAGCTGTGCGTGTTCCCCGAGGGCCTGGTGATCCTGGCCGGCGTGACGGGGTCGGGGAAGTCCACGACCATCGCCAGCATGCTCGACTACATCAACGAGCGCGAGCCGCTGCACATCCTGACGGTGGAGGACCCCATCGAGTTCACGTTCACCGACAAGAAGTCGTACGTGAACCAGCGCGAGATCGGCATCGACGTGAAGGACTGGCACAAGGCCCTCAAGGACGCGGTGCGGCAGGACCCGGACGTGATCCTCGTGGGCGAGCTGCGCGACGTGGAGACGTTCGAGGCGGCGGTCCACGCCGCCGAGACCGGGCACCTGGTGTTCGGGACGATCCACGCGTCGAGCGCGGCGACGACCATCAACCGCATCCTCGACCTGTTCCCGCCGGAGAAGCACGGGGCCATCCGCAAGGCGCTGGCGAATAACCTCAAGGCCATCGTGGCGCAGAAGCTGGTGAAGGGGCTGAAGAAGCCGCGCGTGCCGACGAACGAGGTCATGATCGTCAACCCGACCGTCAAGAAGCTCATCGAGGAGGGGGAGGACCTGAAGCTGCCGGACGCGATCAAGCTCTTCTACCAGGAGGGCATGGTCGATTTCACGGAGAACCTGAAGCGTCTGACGGACGAGGGGCACATCGACAAGGCGACGGCGCTGGAGTGGGCGCCCGACCCCGAGAAACTCAAGATGGCGTTCAAGGGCATCAAGGTCTCGGCCGCCGGCATCCTGTGAGTGGAGCCACCCCATGACGTATCTCGCCGCGCTCGCCCTCGTCCTCGCCGCCGACGGGGCTCTCACGAACACGCTCGGGATGAAACTCGTCCCGATCAAGGCCGGCGCGTTCGCCATGGGCCAGGGCGAGGCGGGGCCGAGGTCCCGCGCCGAGTGGCTCGAGCGCGACGAGGACGAGTCGCCGGCACACAAGGTCCGCATCACGAAGGCGTTCCACCTCGGCGCCCACGAGGTCACCAACTCCCAGTACGAGAAGTTCGACCCCGCCCACAAGAAGTGGCGTGGCGAGCACGGCTCCTCCGCCGATGACGACGGCCCGGTGACCTTCGTCACCTGGGCCGAGGCGTCCGCGTTCTGCGCCTGGCTGGCCAAGAAGGAGGGCAAGCCCTACCGCCTGCCGACGGAGGCGGAGTGGGAGTACGCCTGCCGGGCCGGCACGACGACGCTGTACTCCACCGGCGACAAGATCACCGCCGAACAGGCGAACCTCGGCACGGGCAAGGTGACGAAGGTGGGCGCGTTCAAGCCCAATGCCTGGGGCCTGCACGACATGCACGGCAACGTCGCCGAGTGGTGCGCCGACTGGCACGGGCCGTACGCCGCCGGCGAGCAGGCCGACCCGGTGGGCCGCGGCGACGGCCACGCCCGCGTCGTCCGCGGGTGGAGCCATCAGCCGACGGGCCGGCAGGCGGCGGCACGCTTCGCCCGGTCGGCCAACCGCTCCGGCCTGCTGCCCGACGACGCCAACCGCTACACCGGCTTCCGCATCGCGCTCGGCGAGACGCCCGCCACCCGCCCGCTGCCGGCCGCCGACCTGCCCCTCCATCAGAGGGACGTGAAGAAGGCGCCTCCGGGACGGCGCATTGACCCGAAGAAGGCGTTCTTCGTCGATCACGGCAAGAAGAACCCGACGATCCCGCCGGAGACGTGGGGGCCGATCTTCAGCAACCACAACCACTACTCCGCCGTGTGCGTGTGCCCCAACGGGGACGTGCTGGCGGTGTGGTACACCTGCGTCGGCGAGCCGGACCGGCAGCTCGCGCAGGCGGCCACACGCCTCCGCGCCGGCTCGGACAGCTGGGAGCCGGCGTCGCTGTTCTTCGGCGTGCCGGATGTCAACTGCCACGCCCCGGTGCTCCTCCGCGACGGCGAACGCATCTACCACTTCTGCACGCAATCGCTCCACGGGTGGGACTACGCATCGAACATCATGCGATACTCGGATGACTCCGGGGCGACGTGGTCGAAGCCGCGTGTCATCCTGCCGCGGCACGCGCCCGACGCGCTCAGCCAGCCCTGCTCGGCGTTCGTGGCCCACGACGGCAGCCTCGTCCTCGCGTGCGACGGCGACGTGCACAAGGACGAGAGGCTGATGCTGAGCGGCGACAAGGGCAGGACGTGGAAGGTGGCCAAGGGCGACATGCGGGCCGCCGTCGGCAAGTACGCCATCCACCCCGCGATCGTCGAACGCAAGGACAAGGCGATCCTTTGCTTCCTGCGTGGGCCACGCCCGATGCCGCTGGCGATCTCGAAGGACGCGGGTGACTCATGGGAAGTGACGGGGTCGCCGTTCGCCGGCATCGGCGGCGGGCAGAAGTCGGCGGCGCTGCGGCTGGCGAGCGGGGCGATCCTGCACCTGACGCCCGACAACGACAGGCGCCTGGGCGGCGGGACGCTGGTGGCCCTGTCGCTCGACGAGGGCAAGACGTGGGCGCACGCCCGCAAGGTCGAGGCGCCGGTGGGCGGGTACATGTCGGTGGCGCAGGGGGCGGACGGGACGATCCATCTGATCGGGTCACGCCTGATGTTCGCGGCGTGCAACGAGGCGTGGATCCGGGAGGGGAAGGCGTTGCCGGCGCGGCCCTGACGGAGAAGTCCGACGCGCGGGCTCATACGATGACAGGGCCGACCCCGACGTGCCGCCGAAGAGCCGAGGCAGATGCTTCACGACCCATTCCCCGAGCTGTCCACCCTGTTCGCCGCCTTCCCGCGCGGGCCGGGCCTGTACTTCAGCCCCTACAAGCTGCTGGCGCTTCTGGCGGTCTACGCGGCCTGGCTGCGCACCTGCTGGTGGGTCAACGCCGACAGCCAGAAGCACGGCGTCTCGCCGGACACGTGGAACCCGGTGATGATCGGTGCGGGGGCGGCCGGCCTGATCCTGATGTTCAGCCTGCCGATGTTCTCGGCGGGGATGCTTGCGCTGACGGCCCTGTGGCTCGTGCCGACGCTGATCTACGTCTACATCCGCAACCAGAAGGTGGACGAGGAGGAGAAGGTGCTGACGCCGGCCCACATCGGGCGGCTGCTCGACGAGATGATGGGCAAGAAGGGCAAGTCGAAGGCGGGGGGGGGCAAGAAGAATCTGCCGGTGCGCTTCCGCGCCAAGGGCAAGGGCGGCCAGGACGACGACGAGACGCTGGTGCGGCGGGCGGCGGAGTCGGAGGGATACCGCGAGGCGCTGGAGATGGTGTACGAGGCGGTCCAGCAGCGTGCCACCGACATCCACATGGAGCCGACGCAGGAGGAGATGGCGGTCCGCTACCGCGTGGACGGGATGCTGCAGCCGGCCAAGACCCTCGACCGCGACACGGGCGACAAGGTGCTGAACGTCTTCAAGGTGCTGGCGGCGATGGACATCACCGAGAAGCGCAAGGCCCAGGACGGCAGCTTCTCCGCCGAGGTGCAGGCCCCCATCGACGGCCTGGGCGGGGCCAAGAAGAAGAAGAAAAAGAAGAAGCCGGAGGGGGATGACGGCGAGGACGAGGACGACTCGGAGCCGATGGAGATGGCGGACGAGCCGGCCAAGTCGATCACCAAGCAGTTCGACTTCCGCGTGGCCACGGCCGGCAGCGTGTCCGGCGAGAAGCTGGTCATGCGTATGCTCGACCGCTCCAAGCAGGTGAAGGACCTCGGCGAGCTGGGGATGCGCGGCAAGCTGCAGGAGTCGATCCGCCGCATCGTCACGCAGCCGCACGGGATGTTCATCGTGTGCGGGCCGACGGGGTCGGGCAAATCGACGACGCTGTGCGCCTGCCTGTTCCAGATCGACCGGCACCAGAAGAACGTGATCACGGTCGAGGACCCGGTCGAGTACCACATCGACAACGTGACGCAGATCGAGGTGAACGTCCGGGCCGGAAAGACCTTCGCCAACGAGCTGCGTTCGATCCTGCGGCAGGACCCGGACGTGATCCTGATCGGCGAGGTGCGCGACTCGGAGACGGCGGAGATCGCCTGCAAGGCCGCCCAGACCGGGCACATGGTGTTCACGACCGTCCACAGCAACGACGCCGCCGGCGTGATCGGGCGTCTGCTCGAGCACGTCCGCCCGTCGCAGGTCGCCAGCGCCTTGACAGGGGTGCTGAGCCAGCGTCTGGTGCGTCTGCTGTGCCCGAAGTGCAAGGTGGCGTACCGGCCCAACCCGGAGCTGCTGCGCAAGATGAGCCTGCCGCCCGAGAAGATCAAGGCGTTCTACCGCACGCCGAAGCCGGAGGAGCGTCCCGAGCCGTGCGGGCACTGCGGCGGGACGGGCTACCGTGGGCGGACGGGGGTGTTCGAGCTGCTGATCGTCAACGAGAAGGTGCGCGAGCTGATCAAGGAGAACCCCGACCTGGAGGCGATCCGGCAGGAGGCCGCCAGGGCCGGGATGGTGTACCTGCAGCACGACGGGATGCGTGTCGTGATCGAGGGGCTGACTTCGGTGGACGAGATCCTGCGCGTGGCCAAGTAATAGGGGTCAGGGGTCAGGGGTCAGGGGTCAGTAAGAGAACAGCCAGTGAACAGCCAAGAGAACAGCCAGTGAAGCAGAGGGGGAACGCTTGAGCGACCCGATCAAGTACTTCAAGGATCTGATCATCTGGCAGAAGGCGATGGCCTTCGCCGAGGAGGTGCACCGGCTCACGGCACGCTTCCCGAGCGAGGAGAAATACTCACTGACCAACCAGCTCCGCCGGGCAGTCGTCTCCGTCCCCTCCAACATCTCCGAGGGGCACGCCCGGCAGGGGAATGAATTCCTCTACTTCCTGTCGGTCGCGCGGGGGTCGCTCGCCGAGGCCGAGACCCAGCTCCTGTTGGCCGTCCGCTTCGGATATCTGACCGAGAGATCCATCGCGAACGCCGAGGGCCTTATCATGGAGATCAGGAAGATGGCCTCCGCCCTCACGGGGAGAATCATCGACTACCGAGCAAGCCACGATCAGCGGCAGCCGTAGCTCAGTTGTTCGGCTGTTGTTCTTGGCTGTTCACTTGCTTGTCTCTTGGCTGTTCACTGGCTGTTCTCTTACT
This sequence comes from uncultured Alcaligenaceae bacterium, assembly GCA_964630925.1. Taxonomy (GTDB): domain Bacteria; phylum Planctomycetota; class Planctomycetia; order Gemmatales; family Gemmataceae; genus RGDT01. Next base: position 42,057 of record CAZVZK010000044.1, on the reverse strand, counting down.
GACCCCTGACCCCTAACCCCTGGCCCCTAAGATGCTTGTCATCCTGTCGGTGTTGGTGATCGCCGGCGTGGCGTGGGCGTCCTTGCAGGAGAGCCTGCTCGTGGCGGTGGCGCGGTGCGCCAACGTGATGATCTCCGGCATCGTGGCGTTCGGCTTCTACGAGCCGTGCGCCGACTACATCGAGCCGCTGGTCGCCGGCACGTTCCTGGAGGGGACGGAGGACGCGCTGTCGCTGGCGGGGGTGTTCGCGATCTCGGCGGCGCTCCTCCGGATGATGGTGGATAACCTGGCGGATCAGGACATCGAGATGGCGGCGCTGCCGCAGCAGATCGCGACGGCGCTGGTGTCGGTGGTGACGGGGTACTTCCTGTCGGGTTTCCTGGCGGTGATGCTCTCGACGCTGCCTTTGCCGGAGAAGTATCTCGGGCACGACCCGACGGGCGGCCTGGACGAGCCCATCGGGCTGACAAAGGTGTTGCCTGGTGACCGCGTTTGGCTGGCGCTGATGCACCGGCTGGGCGGGACGGGGTCTTTCGGCGCCGGCGGCGACTCGACGACGTTCGACCCGGACGGCACGTTCCCACTCCGCTACGCCCGGCTGCGGCGTGTCAAGGATGAGCCGGCGGGGCCGGCCAAGCCATGATCCGGCACGCCGCCCCGTTCCCCGTGGGCTTCGTGATCGGCGGGGCGATGAAGGCGGGGACGACGGCGTTGTCCTCCTTCCTATCGGCGCACCCCGAGGTGTGCATGGCGTCGGGGAAGGAGGCGCACTTCTTCGACGTGGACGAGAACTTCCCGCCGGGCCGGGAGCCGGACTGGGCGTACTACCACTCGAAGTTCGCGCCGCGGGCCGGGGAGCGTCTGCTGGGCGACGCCACGCCGATCTACCTGTACTGGGAGAGGGCGGCGGCGCGCATCCAGGCGTACAACCCGGCGATGCGGTGGGTCATCTTGTTGCGGCAGCCGGCGGAGCGGGCGCACTCGCACTGGAACGCTTTCCGGGCGGCGGGGCTGGAGACGCTGGATTTCGAGGACGCGCTCGCCGCCGAGCCGGCACGGCGGGCGGCGCTCTCTCACCAGGACCGCATCGGGTCGTACATCGACAGGGGCTACTACGCGCGGCAGCTCCGCCGGCTGTTCGCCGTGGTGCCACGCGAGCAGGTTTTGGTCCTGCGGACGGAGGAGCTGAGAGACGGGCATGACGCGACGATGCGGCGGGTGGCGGGCCACCTGGGGATCGCGGACATCCGTACGGCGGCGGCCAGGGTCCACGCGACGCCGCATGAGGTGCCGCTGGGCGCCGGGGCGAGGCGGCGGCTGACGGCGCTGTACGAGGAGGACATCCGCGATCTGGAGCGTCTGCTGGGATGGGACCTGTCGGATTGGCTGCGCGGGTGATCGTGCCGTCGTCCCAGGTCATTTCGGGAGGAGGGGCGGCATGTATCACTTCGTCCTGGCAAGCGTCATCGGCCTCGCCTTCGCCCTGACGCCGGCGCTCGTGGCGGCGGAGGCGAAGACGCACCCGCCGCCACGGCCCCTGCCGAGGCCGATGACCGGCGCGGTCACGAAAGGGCCGGCCTACCACGTCGATGCGGCGAAGGGGGACGACGGCAACGACGGCTCCGTGAAGAAGCCGTTCAAGACGGTGCGGCACGGCCTCCGCCGGCTCAAGCCCGGCGACACGCTCTATCTGCGCGGCGGGGTGTATCACGAGAAGGTGTCGTTGACGCGCTCCGGCACGGCGGACGCGCCCATCGTCATCGCGTCGTATCCGGACGAGCTGGCCGTCCTCGACGGCGGGTTCCGCGAATTCCTCGAATCGCCCGCCACGAGCTGGGAGCCGTTCAAGGGCGGCGCGGCGGGCGAGTACGTCTCCACGAAGACCTACCCGCATGCCGCGGACCGCAGGACGCCGACGCAGTTTCTGCCGGGGGCGTGGGAGCCGATGTGGGGCATCGAGGAGCAGCGGCCCCTCGCCCTGGGGCACTTCGCCGATTCACTGGTCCCGCTGCACGGCTACCGCAACGTGGCCGACCTGCGGGCCGCGAACGAGCTGCAGACGAAGGACAGGAAGGATGCGGTCTACTGCGGGCCGGGACTGTGGTTCAACCGCGAGACGGAACGCATCCACGTCCGCCTGGCGCACAACAAGCTGGCCGGGCTGGGAGGACGCGCCTATCGCGGCGAGGGGGACCCGCGCAAGCTGCCGCTGGTGGTGGCCGTGGGCTTCGGCGATGACGTGCTGCGGGTCAGCGGCATCAAGCACGTGCGTATCGAAGGGCTCGTGTTGCGCGGGGCCACGGGCAGCCCGATGATCCACGTCTACGGCTCGGAGGGCGTCCACATCGACCACGTCACGGTTTACGGCGGTTTCCCCGCCCTGCTGGTGAATGCGTCGAAGGGCATTACGGTGACGCACTCGGCGTTCCGCGGCCTGGCCGCCCCGTGGTCGGGGCGGGCGCACATGAAGTACCGTGGCACCGCGAGCTATCAGATCGTGCTCCAGAACGGCCAGCCGTACAACGAGGACATCGAATTCGGATACTGCGAATTCACCGACGACCACGACTTCGCCTTCCTGCGATACGCGAAGAGGCTGCGGCTGCACCACTGCTTCATCGACAACTTTAACGACGACGGGATGGAGTTCGGGCCGAAGCTGCGCTGGCACTCGTTCCACGTCCACCACAACCGCGTCGGCGCCTGCCTCGGAGTGTTCCAGCAGCACGAGATCGACAAGGATGAGTCGCCGACGACGCACGACGCCGGCTCGGGGCTGTACGTCTACCGCAACGTCTTCGACCAGCGTGGCGGCGTCTACTACGGCCTGCCGGCCAAGGACGACCCCACGGGCGCGTTCCTGCGTCACGAGGGGCACCTCATCAGCGACCACGGGAGCCCGACCTACCCGGTGATGCGTGTCTACCACAACACGTTCCTGCGGCGGACGCCGACGTACCGCGACTACTTCCTGTTCGGCCTGGGGGCGGCGGGGCTGCGGAACACCGAGCGCGACGTGTTCAATAACCTGTTCGTGCAGGCCGGCGCCGTCCCCGGAGCCGTCATCCTGGGCAAGGAGGCGGGGGCGCTGCGCGAAGGGGGCAACCTGCTCTGGGGCATGAAGGAGGGGCCGACATCGAAAGTCAGCCCGTTCACAACGCTGCGTGCGTCGGCCCTATTCAAGGCGAGCCGCAAGTTCTACGAGCCGGGTTGGACGACGGACGACCTCGTCGCCGACCCAAAGTTGGTGAAGCTCCCCGACGACGGCCGCGAGGCGGACCTGCGCCTGTCGATGGGGAGCGCGGCCATTGACGCGGGCCTGGCGATACCGGCGGCGTGGCCCGACCCGCTCCGCGAGGAGGACGCGGGCAAGCCAGACATCGGGGCCATCCCGTTCGGGGCGAAGGCGTGGGGCGTCGGCGTGGACGGGCGCATCCCGCTGTTCGGCGGCCCGCCGGGGTGATCGGTGGGTTTTCACGCATGATTCCGCCGCCGCGATGCTGTATGCTGAAAAGACATCCTCAGACGTGCGAGACGAGACATGCCGACAACCGCGCGATGCCCAGGCCCGGCGGGGCTGACCCGTCGCAACATGCTCCAGATCGGCGCCATCGGCGCCCTGAACCTGACGCTGCCGACGCTGCTGGCGTCGGGCGGGCGGGCGGCGCGGGCCGACTCGTGCATTCTCGTCTTCCTCAATGGCGGCCCCAGCCACCTCGACATGTGGGACATGAAGCCGGACCTGCCTAAGGAGATCCGCAGCGAGTTCAAGCCCGTCGCCACCGACGTGCCCGGCGTGCAGGTATGCGAGCATCTCCCGCGGCTGGCGAGGCGGATGTCGCGCTGCACCCTGGTGCGGTCGGTGCGCCACGACCAGGTGGCCCACGCGCCCGCCGTCTACACCGCCCTGACTGGCATCCGCAGCAACGTCCGCGCGGGCATCATGGGGGCGAAGCCGACGGACCACCCGGCTATCGGCTCGGCGGTGGGGCGGTTCCGCCCGCCGGCGGCCCAGGTGCCGCCCTACGTCCTGCTGCCGTTCCTGACGGCGGAGGGAGCGGGCGGGCCGCCACAGCCGGGCTTCCTGGGCGGCTGGCTGGGCAAGGCGCACGACCCGTTCCTCGTGCTGCGCGGCACGGGGCCGGACGGCCTGGCGATGCCGACCCTCGCCCCCGGCGCCGGCCTGAGCGTCGAGCGCGTGAAGGGCCGCCAGGCCCTGCTCGCGGGGCTGGGAAGGGTTGGGTCGGATGAGGTGGGGCGTCTCCAGGCGCGGGCGTGCGACCTGCTCACGTCTTCGGCCGCCCAGAAGGCGTTCCAGATCGAGCGCGAGCCGCCGCGCGTGCGCGACGCCTACGGCCGTAATGTCTACGGCCAGAGCCTGCTGCTGTCGCGCCGGTTGATCGAGGCGGGGACGCGGCTGGCGTGCGTCTCGTGGGCCCCCGACGCCAACGCGACGTGGGACACCCACGGCCAGAACTTCAAGAAGCTGAAGGACGACCTCCTGCCGCCGTTCGACCGGGGCTTCTCGATGCTGCTGGACGACCTGGGGGCGCGTGGGCTGCTGGAGAGGACGCTGGTGGTGGTCATGGGCGAGATCGGGCGGACGCCGAAGATCAATGGCAACGCGGGCCGCGACCACTGGGAGCATTGCTACACGGTGCTGTTCGCGGGCGGCGGGACGAAGGGCGGCCACATCCACGGGGCGAGCGACAGGCACGGGGCGTACCCCAGCCGCAACCCGGTGTCGGCGGGGGACGTGGTGGCGACGATCTACGAGGCGTTGGGCGTGGCGCCGGACACGGAGGCGCAGGACCGGCTGGGGCGTCCGCTGACGCTGGTGCCGGACGGCACGCCGATCCGGGATGTGTTCGCGTGATTGCAAGGGATGTGCCCGACCCGCGATTGCTTGCGGGTCGGGAAACGGCGGCGCGGGGAAGCCGTATCGCGATGGGGAAACCTGGCGTTCGCCCCTGGGAATCGTACGGCGACGCCTCCGATTCCGCTGGGGTTTGGGGCTACGACCCGGCTAGGTCGCGTCGGAGCGTCTCCGACGGCAGCTCGCCGAAACAGGCCTTGTAGGCACGGGAGAAATCGCCGAAGTGCCAGAAGCCCCACTTCAGCGCCTCGGCCGTCACCGTCGTCGAACCGTGGGTCGCCGCCCGCAGCGCCTGCCGCACCCGGTGCAGCCGGAGCCGGGTCAGGTACGCCACCGGGGTCATGCCCATCACCTCCTTGAAGGCGTACTGCAAGGTCCGTTCGCTCACCCCGGCCGCCTCGCACAGGTCGGTCACATACAGTCGGTCCAACGGGTGCGCAAGGGCGTAATCTTCGGCGGCCTGGACGACCCGGCTGTGGGCCTGCCGCGTCAGATCTTGAGGTGCGGAGCCGACGGGGACGGCGGATCCGATGGTCGCCAGCAGGGTTTCGAGGAGCTCGACCCGGGCGGCGGCCTGCGTTTGCGGGACGTCGAACACCTCGGGCTGTCTCGCGGCCATGTCGGCGAGGCGTCGCCCCCACCCGAATAAGGCGCAGGTGTCGGCGGGCCGGGGCTGGAGCACTTCAACGCCGTGGGGAAGGCGGTGCTCGTCATCCCGATGCCGCCCTCGGAGGCGCCTCTGGATGTCGTCGGGCGGCAGGAGAAAGGCCACGCTCTCGTACTCGGCCGCAACGACGAACTCGACCTCGACCTCCGAAGTGGCGGCCAAAACACGGCCGGGGCCGATCGGCACCCCGTTCAGCGTGCCAACAGCTTGAGGGCCGAAGGCGACGTAAGTCACGAAGCCGGGCTGTAGCCGCGTCCGAGTGCGCATGGGCAGGTTGGTCGAGTAGAACACCAGGACGCTCGCCCCCAGGCGGACGACGACGCGCCGGGCCCGCAGGGGCTTCGAATCCAGCTGCACCGCGTCCAGCTCGATCACCTCGATGGCCTCGCCGGCCGACGTCGGGTCGCTGATGTCAACGGCCGTGACGGCTGGCGGGGAGGGGGAGGCGGCCGGCCTGGTCCGCGGTAAGGTTGTCATGGTTTGCGGCATTTCGATAGACGGCAGCCCCCGCCCGGCGAGATACTACAGGGACCGATCACCCGGCCGTCCAACCGAGGTGACGAGCCGGAAAGCACCAAGATGCTGAACGCGCGGGCAGTGATGGTTCTGGCTTTCTGGGCCTCCTGCTTGTGGCCAGGCCTTCCGCCTTTGTAGCCAGCGAAGGCCCGGAGGGCAAAGGGAAGCTCCTGCTCATCGTCGCCTACGACATGGGCTACTCGGACCTCGGCTGCTTCGGCGGCGAGATCAAGACGCCGCACATGGACGCCAGGGCGAAACGGGGCACGCGGGCGGCGAACTCCTCCGTCGCCCCTGGCTGCTCCCACTCGCGGCCGATGCTGCTGAGCGGTACGGACGGCCACGTCGCCGGGATCGGCAACATGGCCGAGCTGGTGGCCAGGCTGGCACCCAGGGCGAAGGACTGGTTCGTCGAGACCTTCGCCAGGCGGGTCAAGTGAGCCAAAAGGGGGCAGCCTCATGAAGATGCAACAGGTCAGCGACAACTGCTTCGCGGTGCTGAACGAGAAGAACCGGGTGTGCGACGCCAACTCCGGCCTTATCAACCGGGGCGGCGGCGTGGTGATCGACACCCAGTCGGATTTGGCCCACGCACGGCGGATGATCGAGATGTTCAGCAAGGTCTGGCCTGCCATGCCGCGGCGTGTCATCAACACGCATGAGGACGCCGACCACGTGTGGGGCAACCAGCTCTTCAAGGGGGCTGAGATCATCGCCCACCGCTCGGTGCCCGAGCGGATGAAGCACGTCGCCGATCACAAGGACAGCCAGAAGTTGCTGCACGGGGTCGGCCACTTCCTCACCCGCGTCCTGCTCAAGGCCACCCACCCCGGTCTTGCCGCCGCCGGCACGCAGTTGCTGGAGGACTACAACTTCGATGGGGTCGAGCTGGTGCTGCCGACGACCCTGTTCGACACCCGCTATGAGCTGAACCTCGACGGAACGGAGGCCCACCTGATCTACGTCGGGCCGTGCCATCAGGTCGGGGACACGATCATCCACGTCCCCAAGGAGCGCGTCGTGTTCGCCGGCGACGTGCTGTTCCGGCAATGCACCCCGATGGGCTGGACCGGGTCCTACGCCAAGTGGTTCCAGTGCCTCGATCTGCTCGTTCAGCTCGATCCCGAGGTAATCGTCCCCGGCCACGGCCCGCTCTGTGGTATCGAGGGGGCGATGGAGATGAAGGCGTACCTCCAGTACGTCCGCGACGAGTCGAGGAAGTGCTTCGACGCGGGGCTCACCTCGCTGGAGGCCGCCAAGAAGATCGAGTTCGGCCCGTACGGCGAGTGGCGTGCGCCGGCTCGGCTCTACATGAACGTCGAACGGGCATACCGCGAGTTCCGCAACGAGCCCCCCGACGCGCCCTGGGATTCGGCGGGCACCTTCGACGCCATCTACCAGGTGGCGAAGGCGAAAGGCGTCGAGGTCGAATTCTAATCCAGTCCAAATGCAGCAAAGGAACAATGCCATGAAACTGATCCGCTTCACCACCGCCGACTCGCCGACCCCTTGTTTCGGTGTCGTCGTTTGCGACCAAGCCGTGCCGTTCGCCACCCTGCAAAACAAGGCGGGGAAGCCCTCCCCTCACCTGGCTGACAGCCGATCCTACCTTGCCAACCTTCCCGACAGCGAGCGGGCGGCAAAGGAGCTTTTGGCCTGGGGCGAGCAGCACCTCGGCGAGCTCGGTAGCGGCGAACGCTTCCCTGTCCATGCCGTCCGCCTGCTGGAACCCGTCGAGGTCGCGGCCCTGTTCGACTTCGGTCTGACGCCGCGCCATCTCAAGAACTCTTGCGAAACCTGCATGAAGTATGAGAAGGATAACCCGCAGGAAGCGTCGCTGTTGCAGGCGTTCGCGAAGGCAGTGATGGGTCCGAAACCCGAGCCCGTACCCGGCCGGCCGGAGCCGCTGTCGTTCTACAAGTCGAACATGAACGCCATCGTCGGCGACGGGGAGACCGTTCCGTGGCCGGCATACACGTCGCGGCTGGACGTCGAGCCGGAGCTGGCCGTCGTGTACGGGAACGTGAAACAGCCGGTGGCCGGTTTCTGCATCTTCAACGATGTCTCGGCCCGCGACGTTCAGGCCACGGAGTTCGTGGGCGGGTTCTGCTTGACCAAGGACCTGGCCAAGGGCAACCAGCTCGGGCCGTATCTGGTCACGGCCGACGAGGTCGGCGATCCATACAACCTCAAGGTCACGGTCGTGGTGAACGGGCAGGTCAAGTATCAGGGATCGACGTCCGAGATCAGCCACAAGGCCGAAGACGTGTTCGCCTGGCTGGGGTTCATCGCTCCGCTCAAGCCCGGCACGGTAGCGGGCTTCGGCACGATCCCCGACTGCACCGGTCTCGACCACGACGACTTCATCGACCCCGGTGCGACAATCGAGATTACGATCGAACGGCTCGGGACGCTCCGCTGCCGGTTCGCCGAACCGACGGGCAAGTTGCTCCCGAGCCGCTGGCCGGTGCGCGAGCCGTTGCAGAAGTACCACGGGTAGTTTTAAACCCTTCTCGCCCCGTCGCCCTGGGGGTAGTTAGGAATGCAGCCGGGAGAATCTCGATACGACCGTGGGCTCGCCAAGATGCGAGAGATGTTCGGTCCTGGGATCGACCACGCATTGAAGGGCCTCGCCGCAACCAGTCCCGATCTGGTGCGGTGCCTCGTCGAGCTCCCGTTCGGAGACATCTACCCCCGCACCGGGCTGGATCTGAAGACCCGTGAGATGCTTACGGCCGCCGCCCTCACGGTCCTCGGCTATGCGCAGTCCGAGCTGAAGGAGCACATCCGGGGGGCGTTGACCGTCGGCTGCTCCCGCGAGGAGATTCTTGAGATCATCTTGCAGATGGCCGTTTACGCGGGCTTCCCGGCCGCGCTGGAAGCCGTCAAGACGGCGGCGGACGCATTCGCGGAGAAGTGAGCCGCGACTTCCAGCCCACCACGTCGTTCGCCCCCGGCCGTGCCGAGGGCCGGGTGGCTCCTTTTCTTGTCGAAGGAGCCCACCAGGGTAGGACGTCGGCCTTACTCAAACGGTCTCCGGTGTTCCGCGTCTCACCCGAGGCGATGAGGCAAGAATCGGGCTCACGACCACCGGAATCCTGGCATCCGCCGCTTTCCAATCGCAGGCCCAAGAGAAAACCCCACTTGCGACGGATCGCAAGTGGGGTTTGGTGTGGAGGCGCGGGGAATCGAACCCCGGTCCCGTGGTCCTTCGGAATAGGCTTCTACGTGCGTAGTCCGTTTATTCGTGTCGCCCTCGGGGTGCCCAGCGGACAGGGGCCCGGAGCCATCCGACTGTAGGGTTTTAAGTGGGGCCGCCGCCGGCTCTGGCCCCGCCGATCCTGATTTGATGACTGAAGCCGGGGCCTCTCAGGCTAAGCCCCCGTCTTCAGATGGTTACCTGATTGCTCAGGCAGCCAAGGAGAACTGCGTGTTGGCAGTTACAATTTGACCGGCTTTTTACGTGGCCCGCCGATCAACCACGTCACGCCACCTAGACCTCTAGTGACCCGGTCGATACCTGGTCGCCCCCGAGGACAGTGGCATTCTACGCCCGCCCTCCCCCCTTGCCAAGGCCCGCCCGCCCCGCTTCAATTGCCGGCACCCGCCGAGGAGTGCCGCCTCATGCCGAAGATGGTCTGCCGATCCTGCACCTACTCCGAGCAGATGACCGAGCGCGAGGCCGAGTTCGGCGGCATGTGCCCGCGCTGCCACAGCTACCTCTCTCCGGTGATCAAGCGGCGGCCCGGCAAGACGGCGGCCGGGCTGAGCCCGAGCACCGTGCGCAACCTGATCGCCACGCCCATCTGCTTCCTCATCGGGATGGCCTGCGTCATCTCGGGGTACAACAGGATGGGTGACCGCGGCGCCGTCCTGTGGGCGCGCGTCTTCGCGTTCGGCATCCTGATGATCATCGCCGGCGTCCTCAGCCTCGTCGCCGCCCTGGCCGGCACGCGCAAGGACCTTTCGGACGAGTGAGCCGGCCTTACCCCGCCCCGCTCGCGAACCGCCCGCCACCGGATGGCGGGGCTGCCACCCTCTGGGAGTTGCTACAATGTGCCCGGTGGCCGGACCGCCGTCTGTCGGCGCCCCGCCCGTCCTCTCTGCACTCTGAGTCTGGCCACCGGCTCCCACACGGTGATCGCTATCTCCACCACGTCTCTCGGAGGTATGGCCATGCTCGCCACTCTCGTGCTGCTCGCCCTCTCCGCCGACACCCCCGCCGAGGTGCCGCTCTACAAGGGAGAAGCGCCCGGCGCCCTCGGCAAGGGCGCCGCCGACAAGCCCACCCTCACCGTCTACCTCCCCGCCAAGGGCAAGGCCACCGGCGCCGCCGTCATCATCTGCCCCGGCGGAGGGTACGGCGCCCTCATGATGACCTACGAGGGCCGCGACGTGGCCAAGTGGTTCGCCGACAGGGGCATCGCCGGCTTCGTCCTGCGTTACCGCCACGGCCCCACCTACCGCCACCCCGTCCCGCTGCAGGACGCCCAGCGGGCCATCCGCCTCGTCAAGTCGCGGGCCATGGAATACGGCATCGACCCCAAGCGTGTCGGCATCATGGGCTTCTCCGCCGGCGGACACCTCGCCTCCTGCGCCGCCACCATCCACGCCAAGGGCGACCCGGAGGCCGCGGACCCCGTGGACCGCCTCTCCTCCCGGCCCGGCTTCGCCGTCCTGGCTTACCCCGTCATCACCCTCATGGGCCCCAACACCCACGCCGGCTCGGTGCGCAACCTCCTCGGCGAGAAGCCCGACGACAAGCTCCTCAAGGAGCTATCGACGCACACCCGCGTCACCAAGGAGACGCCGCCGACGTTCCTCTTCCACACCAAGGAGGACAAGCCGGTGCCCTACCTCAACAGCGCCATCTTCCACGCCGCCTGCGTCAAGGAGGGCGTGCCCTCGAAGATCGTGCTCAAGAACAAGGGCGCCCACGGCGTCGGCCTGGGCGGCAAGGACGCCGAGCTGTCGAAGTGGCCGGCCGAGATGCTGGACTTCCTGACCGAGCAGAAGCTCCTGCGGGCCATGCCCAAAGAGTAGGGGTCAGGGGTCAGGGGTCAGGGGTCAGTAAGAAAGCAGGGAAGACAAGGGAACAGCCAGTGAACAGCCGAGTGCCGGCTGTGGACTGGCTGTTCTCTTACTGACCCCTGACCCCTGACCCCTGACCCCTATTCCCCGTGATCCGCCGGGGCCGCCCCGACGGCGCAGCGCCCCAGGCCCGCCCCAATTGCCGATCCTAAAGGCCATCAGGGCAAGGAGTTCGGATGAAGCGGCCCCCCGGCGGCCGCCGATAACTCCCCTTGACATGGGAGCGTCGACACGTTGAGGGGGTGACCGGAATGATCGGCGAGGACGTGATGCTGTCCGGCACCGAGGCGGACCAGCTGCGCCAGCAGCTCTTGCAGGCGCAGAAGCTCAGCAGCGTCGGTGCCATCGCCAGCGGCGTGGCCCACGAATTCAACAACATCCTGACCACCATCCTCAATTACGCCAAGATGGCCCTGCGCCCCAGCGCCGACGAGGCGTCCCGCGTCCAGGCCCTCGAGAAGATCCTCAAGGGCAGCCAGCGCGCCGCCGCCGTCATCAGCAGCATGCTCGGCTTCGCCCGCGCCTCGACCACACGCCGCGAGATGGCCGACCTCGCCGGCCTCCTCGATGAGTGCCTCGTCCTCACCGAACGCGACCTGATCAAGCACCGCATCCAGGTCGAGAAACGCTACCACGGCAGGCCCAGGGCCAGCGTCGTCGCCTGCCAGATCGAGCAGGTCGCCCTCAACCTCATCATCAACGCCCGCCAGGCCATGCCACGCGGCGGCACCCTCCGCCTCGAGGTCCGCGACTCCGCCGAGCCCGGCATGGTCGAGATCCGCATCGGCGACACCGGCACCGGCATCCCCCCCGAACGCCTCCGCCTCATCTTCGAGCCGTTCTACACCACCAAGGACCCGGACGAGTCCGGCAACGGCGGCACCGGCCTCGGCCTGAGCGTCTGCCGGCAGATCATCGAGCACCACCAGGGCCGCATCCGCGTCGAGAGCCAGGTGGGCAAGGGCTCGACCTTCACCGTGAAACTGCCCGTGTCCGGCCCGGACGAGTGAGCTGGGGGTTTTGGGGGTGACATCGGGCGGCGGGGGGCCATTCCAGGCCACCCGCCGCCCGTGTCGTCCTATCCTACCCCGTGTCCGCCCGACGGCCCATCAACGCAGAGGGGGCGATCCGATGCACGGACCGTTCACGGCCATCGACGCCACGGGGCTCGCGTGGGAGGAGCGCCCCATCGCCCACGTCGGCAAGTCGGTCTTCCGCAAGGAGCTGTTCAGCGACCCCGACACCGGCATGCTCGTGCGCCTCGTCCGCTACCCCGCCGGCGTCATCAACCCCGCCCACACCCACCCCTGCGGCCACGGGATGTACGTCCTCGAAGGGACGCTCGTGACGCACCGCGGCACGTTCGGCCCCGGCTCGTTCGTGTGGTTCCCCGAGGGCGAGGTGATGGAGCACGGCGCCAGCGCCGACGGCGACCTGACCGTGGTCTTCATCACCAACAAGCCGTTCCGCATCGACTACGTCGGGCAGGCGTAGGCGGCTCTGGCCGCGCAGGATGCCCGTCGAGCGCCGGAGTCACCGGCTCATACCGTATCGCGTTGATCCGTCGCGTAGGGCAGGCTGCCAGCCTGCCGCCGGGCCGCAGGCCCGGCCAGCATGTGCGTCGCCCGGAGGGAACGATTCAACCCGACCCGGTATGAGACGGGAGCGGACGGGTGGCGTGGCCGGGGGTGCGAATTGCATTTCATTTCAGACCCCCACACACGAACTTGAAATGAAGACGGTCAAGCCGTGTGAGCGCCACCGCGTGCCGATGGCCGCCGGTGACCACCTCCGGCGGACGCCGAGCGCGCGGGGCGAGGCGACGCATGGCCGGCCCCCGTTCCCTCGTAGGTCGGGTTGAGTGAGGCGCCAGCCGAGCGAAGCCCGACGGGTGCGCGTGACGCCCCGCGTCGGGCCCCGGCCCTGGCGGGCCCCACCCCGATCTGCCACAACGCCCACCCGGTCACGCCCGGATGCCAGCCCCCGGCGGAATTCCCGCGTCGGATGCCAGCCGCTGCCAGCGGCGGACGCGAGGCCCCGCCGGGCGCAAAGTCACCTGCCCACTCCCACGAGTCACCTGCCACATCCCCACCGATTTGGCATGTGACTCGGCGTCCTTTGACGCATGGTGTCGCCGGCCAGCGTCGAGTGCGCGAGTCACCTTGTCACATGCCACATTCCAACTCCGCGCACACCCCCCGGCGGGAGGCGTGCGGCGCCGCGCCCCACCCCTTGACATCAGGTGGACAGGCCTCCAATACTGAGTGGAGGGAGAGCCCTCGCCCGGACCCTCCCCCCATCTCCCCGGTGCCCCGTGCCCAGACCCCCACCACAACCACCCCGTGACGCGAGCCGCGCTCGCGCCTCGTCCGCTCTGCCCTGCCGGCCCTACCAGGCTGGCGGCCACCCCGCCGCGCCGGTAGGTTAATCCCCGCCCTACCCGACCGAGCGCGCGCATGGCCCTCAAGAAGTCCCAACTCTACTCCTCCCTCTGGGCCTCCTGCGACGAGCTCCGCGGCGGCATGGACGCCAGCGAGTACAAGAACTACGTCCTCGCCCTGCTTCTGATCAAGTACATCAGCGACAAGTACGCCGGTCGGCCCTACGCGCCAATCATCGTCCCCGACGGCGCCAGCTTCTGCGACATGGTCGAGATGAAAGGCAAGAAGGACATCGGCGAACAGATCAACACGAAGATCATCGCCAAACTCGTCGAGAACAATCCCCAGTTCTCCCTCTCCGAATTCGCCGACTTCGACGACGCCACGAGGCTCGGCAACCCCGACGAAAAGGTGGACCGCCTCTCCAGGCTCATCGCCATCTTCCAGGACCCGGCCCTCGACTTCTCCAGGAACCGCGCCGGCGACGACGACATCCTCGGCGACGCCTACGAGTACCTCATGCGTCACTTCGCCACCGAGAGTGGCAAAAGCAAGGGCCAGTTCTACACACCCGCCGAGGTCAGCCGCCTCATCGCCCAGCTCCTCGGCATCCGCGCCGCCCCGACCAGCCCCGCCACCACCATCTACGACCCAACCTGCGGCTCCGGCTCCCTCCTCCTCAAGGTCGCCGACGAGGCTGGCACCAAGGTCTCCCTTTACGGCCAGGAGAAGGACCATCAGACCAGCGGCCTCGCCCGCATGAACCTCATCCTCCACGACAACCCCACCAACGAGATCAGGCAGGGGAACACCCTCGCCGCACCCTGGTGGAAGGACGGCGACGGCCTCAAACGCTTCGACTACGTCGTCGCCAACCCCCCCTTCTCCGACAAGGCCTGGAGCACCGGCCTAAGCCTCGACAAGGGGCCGGACCGCTACGGCCGCTTCGACGGCTTCGGCGTCCCCCCGCCCCGCCAGGGCGATTACGCCTACCTCCTCCACATCATCCGCTCTCTCAAGGCCACCGGCAAAGGCGCCTGCATCCTCCCCCACGGCGTCCTCTTCCGCGGCAACGCAGAGGCCGCGATCCGCGAGAACCTGGTCAAGAAGGGCTACATCAAGGCCATCATCGGCCTGCCCCCCAACCTCTTCTACGGCACCGGCATCCCCGCCTGCGTCGTCCTCCTCGACAAGGAGAGCGCCGAGACCCGCGAGGGTATATTCCTCATCGACGCCAGCGCAGGCTGCGAGAAGGACGGCCCCAAGAACCGCCTCCGTGAACGCGACATCCACAAGATCGTTGACGCCTACTCCCGCCAGGCCGAGCTGCCCCGGTTCTCCCGCTTCGTCACCCGCAAGGAGATCGACGACAACGGATACAACCTCAACCTCCCACGCTACATCAACACCCAGACCCCCGAAGACATCCAGGATATCGACGGCCACCTCCGCGGCGGCATCCCCTCCCGTGACATCGAGGCCCTCGCCGACTACTGGGCCGTCTGCCCCGGCCTCCGGGCCTGCCTCTTCCGCGAGACGCGCCCCGACTACCATGCCCTCGCCATCGAGAAACCCGCCATCAAGACGGCCATCCTGGGCCACCCGGAGTTCCAGGCTGTCACCGCCTCCATGACCGCCCACTTCGAGGCGTGGAAGCAGGCCGCCGCGAAGACGCTCAAGGCCCTCGTGCTCGGCTGCCAACCGAAGCACGTCATCGCCGAGCTGTCCGAGGGCCTGCTTCGACACCACGAAGGCCGCCCACTGATCGACCCCTACGCCGTCTACGAGCACCTCATGAAATACTGGTCCGAGACGATGCAGGACGATTGCTACCTCATCGCCGCCGACGGCTGGAAGGCGGAAGTCCGCGAGATCGCCCAGGTCAAGAAGAAGGACGGGAAGATGGCGTGGCCCGAGGAACACGATTACGCCGCCGGCAAACGCCGGTTCAAGTGCGACCTGGCCCCGCGTGAGGTCGTCGTCGAACGCTACTTCAAGGACAGGCTAACGGCGTTACAGAAGATCGAGGAGGAATGCGCCGCCGCCGAGGCGGCCCTTCAGGAGAGGATGGACGAGGAGGGCGGCGAGGGCGGCCTGTTGGAGGAGGTCATCGAGGGGGTAGGCGACAAACGCAAGATCACCGCCAAGGCCGTGAAGGCCCGCCTGAAGGATATCGGCACCAGGGCGGAGGACGCCGACGAGCGGGCCGCCTTGCGGCAGTACGAGGCCCTGCTCGCCGAACAGTCGAAAGCGGAGAGCCGTCGGAAGGCCGCCGAGAAGGATCTGGAGCAGGCCATCGCCGAGCAGTACAAGGGCCTGCCGGAGGACGAGGTCAGGACGCTCGTGGTCGATGGCAAGTGGCTCGCCACCCTCGACGCGCTTGTCCGCAATGAGATCAACGGCATCAGCCAGAAACTCACCAAGCGGGTCAAGGAGCTTGCCGAACGCTATGAGACATCTCTGCCTGCCTTGACCGCTCGCGTCGCCGAGTTGGACGCGAAGGTCAGTGGCCACCTGGGAAGGATGGGGTTCGTATGGACGTGAAACCCGGATACAAGTTGACCGATCTGGGGTCGTTTCCGGGAGACTGGCTCGAAACGACTCTTGGCTCCTTTGCCCCCTTCGTCACAAGTGGATCGCGGGGATGGGCGGAGTATTACGCGGAGCAGGGTGATCTGTTCGTCCGGATCACCAACATGACGCGGGCCTCGATCCGTCTCGATCTTGAGGACACCAAGTTTGTCCGCCTGCCCACAACAGGGCACGAAGGGGCACGCACACAACTTCAGGTGGGTGATCTACTTGTCTCCGTGACAGCAGACATCGGAATCGTTAGCTGGGTCGATGAGGCGATTCCACGTCCAGCCTACATCAACCAGCATATCGCCCTTGTCCGGGTTCCTTCGGGGGACGTGTCCTCACGATTCATCGCCTACTTCCTCGCACACTCCCCTTCACAGCGGCGATTCCGCGCGATCACGGATCAGGGTGCAAAAGCCGGCATCAACCTGACAACAGTTCGGGAGATTCCGCTTGTCATCCCGCCGACGAAGGTCGAGCAGGAAGCGATTGCCACCGCCTTGAGCGACGCCGACGCCCTCATCGACGCCCTGGAGCAGCTCGCCGCCAAGAAGCGGCAGCTCAAGCTCGGCGCGATGCAGGAGCTGCTCACTGGCCGCAAACGCCTACCCGGATTCATCGGCGCTTGGGTTGAGAAACGTCTTGGCGACCTTGGCAAGTGTCACCGGGGCGTGAGCTACAATCCCGAGGCCGATCTGGCCGTACACGATCTGCCGTCCACTGTCCGCCTCCTTCGGTCGAACAACGTGCAAGATGCCAGCATCGTCCTTGCAGAGGTGCAGTATGTGGACTCCTCGCGGGTCAGCAGAGACCAGCGGCTCCGGACCAACGACATCCTTATCTGCATGGCGAACGGGAGCCGAGAGTTGGTTGGGAAAGCGGGGCGGTTCCGGATAGACGATGGGTATTCATACACGTTCGGCGCGTTCATGGCGGCTTTCCGGCCTGCCGAGCAAGTCACTGATACTGCCTTCGCCTTCTATCTCTTCCACACCGAGGCTTACCGCAGACACATTTCGATCCTTCTCGCCGGATCGAGCATCAACAACCTGACGCCGACTAACGTCGAGGCGGCGGATGTCCACGTCCCGGGAGAGAAAGCCGAACAAGCCGCTATCGCCGCCATCCTCTCCGACATGGACGCCGAGATCGCCGCCCTCGAAGCCAGGATCGCCAAGGCACACCTCGTCAAGCAGGGCATGATGCAAGAGTTGCTGACGGGTCGTAAAAGGCTGGTATAATGAATGCGTCATTGAACCAGAGGTGCCCGCATGTTCGCCGAGTCGTTGCCCGAGGGCTGCCCGCCGGCCGAAGCCTTGGAACCGAACCAGATGACCGTCTTCCGTCTCCTTGAGACGACGACACCTTGCGCGGTTGACTTCGACTCTCACGCCGCACGGTGGCCCGACAGGTTCGGCGCACGGTGCCGGGAATTCTCGCTCTCCGTGTTCACCGAACGGTCCGGCCTGGACCGCATCCTCGGCCTGCCTGCCCACAAGGACAAGGCCGTCGCCCGCATGGTCCTCACCCCGGCGAGCGGACGCATCCAGCAGACGACGAAGGATCCGCTTCATCATTCCTGGTGGCGTTACGCGGCCTTCGACGCCCTGGCCGCCTGCGAGGTGGAGAAATGACACGCCGCATCCGTCTCGCAGAGACCTTCCTCGATTACGACGGCCCCCAGGTCTTCGCCGCCACCGACGATACCGGCGTCCAGTACGCTGGCTACCTCTACGCCGAAGGTGGCTCCGGCCCTTCCTACCTGCTCGCTGAATGCCCCTCCCCTGAGCTTGCCGCCTTCCGCGAAGGGCGGGCATCGCTGCGCGCGGTCCTCGACCGGCTCGACCCCGCCGGTTACTTCCTCCTCGCGGAGATGCCCGACGAAGTGAGCTGGCACCCCATCGCCCCCCTCGGCCGCCCCGTCGATGACACGATGCTCCCTGACCACCGCGTCATCCTCGCCCCGCGGGACACCCTGAAGCCGCGTCCCACCGCCCCCATCGGCATACCCGAACGCGCCACCCAGGACCGTGTCATCAAGCTGTTGGAGGACGAGCTCGACTACCGGCATCTCGGCGATTGGACCGACCGCGACAACAACAACATAGACGAGCCCCTCCTCACCGCCTGGCTCACGAAGCGCGGCGTTCCCAGGCCACTCATCACCGCCGCCCTCCATCGCCTCCGCACCGAGGCCCACGATAACAGCCGCACACTCTACGCCAACAACCTCGCCGTCTACAACCTCCTCCGCTACGGCGTTTCCGTCAAGACCGACCCCGGCCTCCCCAGCGAGACCGTCCGCCTCATCGACTGGCAGACCCCCGACGCCAACGACTTCGCCATCGCCGAGGAGGTCACCCTCAAGGGCGGCCACGAGCGCCGCATCGACATCGTCCTCTACGTCAACGGCATCGCCCTCGCCACCATCGAGCTGAAGAACAGCCGCGTCAGCATCGGCGACGGCATCCGCCAGAGCCTGTCCAACCAGAAGCCCGAGTTCAACGCCTGGTTCTTCTCGACCGTCCAGCTCGTCCTCGCCGGCAACGACTCCCAGGGCCTCCGCTACGGCGCCATCGGCACACCTGAGAAGATGTTCCTCAAGTGGAAGGAGGACGTGGACGACGACTCCCGCATCAAGCTCGACAAGTACCTCCTCAAACTCTGTGATAAGGCCCGCCTTCTCGAAATCGTCCACGACTTCGTCGTCTTCGACGCCGGCGTCAAGAAACTCCCCCGCGCCCATCAGTACTTCGGCGTCAAGGCCGCCCAGTCGCACGCCCAACGCAGGCAAGGCGGCATCATCTGGCACACCCAGGGCAGCGGCAAGAGCATCGTCATGTTGGTCCTGGCCCGCTGGATCCTCGAAAACAACCCCCACGCCCGCATCGCCATCATCACCGACCGCGACGAGCTGGACAAACAGATCGCCCGCGTCTTCGAGGACGCCGGCCAGCGCATCCACCGCGCCGCGAGCGGCGCCGACCTGATGGCCAACCTCGGCCGCCCCGACCCCCGCCTCCTCTGCTCCCTCGTCCACAAGTTCGGCCGCAAGGACGTGGACGACTTCGACGCCTTCATCAAGGAGCTCCCGGCGAAGCCGACCGCCGCCGTCGGTGAGATCTTCGTTTTCGTCGACGAGTGCCACCGCACCCAGAGCGGCAAGCTCCACAAGGTCATGAAGGCCCTCCTCCCCTCCGCCGCCTTCATCGGCTTCACCGGCACGCCCCTCCTCAAGAAGGACAAGCAGACCAGCCTCGAAGTCTTCGGCGGCTACATCCACACCTACAAGTTCAGCGAGGCCGTCGAGGACGGCGTCGTCCTCGACCTCGTCTACGAGGCCCGCGACATCGACCAGAAGCTCGGCTCCACAGACCGCATCGACGCCTGGTTCGACGCCAAGACACGCGGCCTCAACGACTGGCAGAAGCTTGAGCTGAAAAACAAGTGGGGCACGATGCAACACGTCCTCAGCTCGAAAAACCGCATGGATCGCGTGGTCGCCGACATCCTGTTCGACTTCTCCATCAAGCCCCGCCTTTCCAGCGGCCGCGGCAACGCCATCCTCGTCGCCTCCAGCATCTACGAGGCCTGCAAGTACTTCACCCTCCTCCAGAAGACCCCGCTCAAGGGCAAATGCGCCGTCATCACCTCGTACGACCCCCAGGCCGGCGATGTCACCCTGGAGGAGATCGGTGAGGGCACCCAGACCGACAAGCAATTCCTCTACGACACCTACACCGACCTCCTCAAGGGCGTGTCCCCCGCCCCCAACAAGAGCAGGACCGAGACCTACGAGGACGACGCCAAGGCGAAGTTCATCAACCAGCCGGCCAACATGCAACTCCTCGTCGTCGTGCAAAAACTCCTCACCGGCTTCGACGCCCCGCCCTGCACCTACCTCTACATCGACAAGTCCATGCAGGACCACGGCCTCTTCCAGGCCATCTGCCGCACCAACCGCCTCGACGGCGACGACAAGGATTTCGGCTTCATCGTGGACTACAAGGACCTCTTCAAGAAGCTCGTCAACGACCAGGGCACCGGCGCACTCCAGGTCTACGCCTCCGAGCTAGACCACTCGGCCGGCGGCGCCGCCCCCGAAGTCCTCATGCAGGACCGCCTGAAAAAGGGCAAGGAGCGACTCGATCAGGCCATCGAGGCCCTCGTCATGCTCTGCGAGCCCGTCGAGCCGCCCGGCGGCGAGCTGGAACACATCCGCTACTTCTGCGGCAACACCGAAAAGCCCACCGACCTCAAGGACCGCGAGCCCCGCCGCGTGGCCCTCTACAAGGCGACGGTCGCCCTCGTCCGCGCCTTCGCCAACATCTCCGACGAGCTGGAAGGCGCAGGCTACTCCGACGCGGACAGCGCGCGCATTCGCAGGCTGTTGGACCGCTTCACGAAGCTGCGCGAGATCATCCGCCTCGCCGCCGGCGAGACCCTCGACATGAAGCCCTACGAGGCGGACATGCGCCACCTCATCGACACTTACATCGAGGCCTCCGAGCCGCGCAAGATCTCCCCCTTCGACGGCCTCGGCCTCCTCCAGCTCATCAGCAGCAGCGGCATCGCCGACGCCATCGCCGAGGCCGAGAAGCTCAAGGGCCTCAAGGGCAACGATGACGCCGTCGCCGAGATCATCGAGAACAACATCCGCAGCAAGATCGTCAAGGACCACCTCACCGACCCCGCCTATTTCGAGACCATGTCCAAGCTCCTCGACGAGGTGATCGCCGCCCGCAAGCAGAAGGCCCTCAAATACGAGGAATACCTTGACAGGATCGCCGACCTCGTCAAGCAGGTGACGGCGGGCAAGGCCGCTGACACCCCGACCACCCTCGACACGCCCGGCAAGCGGGCCATCTACAACAACCTGGGTAAGAACGAGGCCCTCGCCCTCCGCATCGACGAGGCCGTCCGCAAGTCCCGCCCCGACGGCTGGCGCGGCGTCCAGTCAAAGGAGCGCGCCATCAAGGCCGCCATCTTCAACATCCTGAAGGAAGAGGCCGCGGTCGAGCGCATCTTCGCCATCATCCGCGAGCAGGCGGAATACTGATGCCCACCCAAATCCACCTCGGCGACATGGACATCGAGGTGACGTTCAAGGACATCAAGAACGTTCACCTCAGCGTCCACCCCCCCGCTGGCCGCGTCACCATCTCCGCACCCACGCACCTATCACCGGACACCGTCCGCGTCTTCGCCATCTCCAAAATCGCGTGGATACGTACCCAGCAGCGTAAGATCCGCGAGCAAGACCGCGAGCCCGAACGCGAATTCATCGAACGCGAGAGCCATTACGTCTGGGGCACGCGCCGCCTCCTCTCCATCAGCGAGCAAGACGCGCCACCCTCCGTTGTGCTGAAACACAAGGCCCTCATCCTGCACGTCCGCCCCGGCACCACGCCCGAGAAACGCCAGTCCATCGCCGAAGCCTGGTACCGAGAACAGGTTAAGGCGGCCGCCCCGCATCTGTTCGCCAAATGGGAGCCGGTCATGGGCGTGAAAATCGCCCGCCTCCACGTCCAGCGCATGCGGACACGCTGGGGCAGTTGCAACCCCAAGGCCGCGAGCATCCGCCTGAACACCGAGCTGGCGAAGAAGCCGCCCGAATGCCTGGAGTACATCGTCGTCCACGAGATGGCCCACCTGCTGGAGCCGACGCACAACGCCCGCTTCGTCGCACTGATGGACCGCTTTCTCCCCCGCTGGCCACACCTCCGCACGATGCTCAACCGCCTCCCCGTGCGTCACGAAGACTGGCAGTATTGACCGCCAAGGTCAGCATTCAGGGGTGTTGACGAGCCGGGCATCTGCTCCCGGCCTCCCGTCACGTCCCCCAACCTCTCCGTCCCCCAGGCCGGGAGCAGATGCGGCAGACAACACCCCACATGGCAACCGGCCGGCTGATGGCTGTCGGAGCCGCTTCGGCGACCCCAGTAAAGCCCAGGGTGAGGCTTTGCGAGCCCTGGGACGCAGACAACACCCGCCCCGCAATCCCGGCTGTTGGGCAACGCCTGGTGAGGACGCGCACACTACCCCTCCGCGCAGGCGATGCTCTGACGACTCCCCCTCTCCGCGCATCGGGGGTCTGGGGGCGTCTCGCCCCCAGCTCACAGCGGGAGGGGGCGGGGGGGTGAGGTTGTCCAACCCACTCACCGCGTCCCGAACCACCCCCACCCCTGCGGCACGCAGTCCAGCCGCGTCACCCGCTCCAAAATCGCCTGCTCGATGCACGTGTCCCGCCCCATCGGGATCCACATCGGCTCGTACAGCGACGGGTCCACCACCGTGAACTGCCGCTCGATCGTCGGCACCAGACGGTACGTCGCCTCCCCCGCCGTCCCACGGCTCGGCGTCGCCAGGTCCTCCAGCTCGCGGTACACCTTCACATCGACAAAGTACCCGCCCTGCTGCCCCGTCGTGATGTCCACCATGCACCGGTGCCGATACGTCTGGCAGAACGCCAGCATCCGCTGATACAGGTCCGGGCTCCCCGGCTTCCACGGCTGCTCGATCCCCGGCGCGATCCGCGGCAGGCACCGGATCGTCCCGCCGTATCGGCTCGTGTTCGCCGCGTCGATCTCGAAATACTCCCCCACCACGTCCAGGCACCGCGTGAACAGACGCTTGTACGCGTCCGGCGACTGCGACCCCGGCACGAAGCCGGGGTTCGACCCCGCCGCGATCGGCCGGTCCAGATGCACCACCGCCGGGTTCTCGATCATCGGCCCGCTCACGCAGCCCCCGATCCCGAGGAAGGCCGCCGCCGACACGATCCTTCGCCACATGGCAACGCCCTCGCCGCACGTCCGGGGCCGCGCCTATGCCAGACCCCCGCCTCCGAATCAAGGCGAACCGCCAGACCCCATCCGCCGCCCCCCCCGCCTCGTCCTCCCCCGGACGCCCTCTTGTTACGTTCCGCTCAGACAGAACGTCTTTATTGGCGCGGGCCGGCCTGCTACAATAAGACAGTGACACGGCAGGAGGTGGCGAGCGGCGATGGAGACGAGTTACCGCACCCCCCAGGATCTGGCCGAGGGCCTGCACGAGCGCCAGCCGGAGGCACGGCACGCGCTCTGGCGCCTCCTGCGCGAGCCGGTCGGCCGCCTCATGCGCGACCTGGCGGCCCGCCACCGCCTCGATCAGGACGCCGACGTGTTCACCGTCCACGCCCTCCACGCCGTCGAGACCGGCCTCCGTTCACGCCCCGCGACGACCCTGGCGGGGCAGACCTGGGAGGTGTTCCGCGCCGCCCAGCTCGTGCAGGTGGCCCGCTCCGCCGTCATGCCCCACGGCGCCGGCCGGCCCAACGGCTCCGCCCCCTCGCTCCCGCCGCTGCCCGACTCCCCGGACTACCGCAGCGGCACCTTCTTCCGCCCCTACTCGCAGATGGGCGGCCAGTTCTTCGGCGGCGACTGGTACGTCGGCCGCCGCCTCGACGACGGCACCCTCTGGGTCCTCCTCGCCGACGTGACGGGCCACGGCTACTTCGCCTACCTGCTGGCCAGCGCGTTGCCCTCCGTGTGGCAGCGGTGCTGGGCCGCCCATCCGGGGGAGCCGCCCGAGCCGGCGGAGCTGCTGGCGGTGATGCACGACCTGATCTCGGACAGCATGCCGGACGGCATGTACCTCGAGGCGACGCTCGTCCGCCTCTCGCCCACCGGCGAGGCGACGGTGGCGGCGGCCGGCGGGACGCGCCTCCTGCACCGCGGCGACGACGGCCCCGAGCTGGTCAAGCTGCGCGGCGCGTGGCTGGGCCTGCGGGCGCCGACGGCGGGCGAGCAGCACAACATGAAGCTCGGCGACGGCGACGAGCTGGTCCTGGCGACCGACGGCGTCTTCGACCAGCTCGACGAGGAGGGCGGCCACGACGCCGTCCGCGACGCGTGGCGCGTCGGCGCCAGCGTCTTCGACGTGGTCCGCGGCCTGCTCGAACGCTCGCTGGCACGCACGGCGCAGAAGGACGACATCACCCTCGTCATGCTGGAGCGCCAGGGCGGCGCCGCGCCGGGGATCCTCAAGTTCCCCGGACGGGGGTAGGCATGTTCGATTGCGACTGCCCCCCGGACGACTGCGCCGCCCGCGTCGCCCGCCACCTCGACGGCGGCCGCGAGGCCGGCGACGAGCTGGCCCGCAAGTTCACCCCGCTCGTACGGGCCGTGGTCGCCCGCGTCCTGGGGCCGGCCCGCCGCGAGGACTGGGACGACGCCTGCCAGACGATCTTCCTGCGTCTCTTCACGAACCTCGGCCAGTGGGGCCAGCGCTGCCCCTTCTGCAAATGGCTGGCCATCGTGGCGGCCCGCCGGGCCATCGACATCGGCAAGCTCCCCCCGGCGGCCCAGGCGTACCCCCTGGAGCAGGTCCCCGACACCCGGCCCGCGCCGCCGGACCAGGAGACCCTGGAGCGCATCGAGCGGACGGTGGCGCGGTTCCCGCAGGAGTGGCGCGACGTGTGGGCCGGCTACGTCGCCGGGGAGAGACGCGAGGAGATCGCGAAGAGGCTGGGCCGCTCACTCCGGACGGTGCAGTACTGGCTGGCGGAGATGCTCGACCGCATCCGCGAGGGGCTGGGTGAGACATGACCGACGACATCCAGGCGTTCGGCGTTGCCGCACCGGGGGCAGAGTACGCCCTGCGTCCCGGCGGCTACGCCATCGTCGTCGGCCCCGGAGGCGCCGTCGCCGTCCTCCGCTGCCCCGGCGGGCTGTACCTCCCCGGCGGCGGCCAGGAGCCGGGCGAGACGCCCGAGCAGGCCGCCGCCCGCGAGGCCCACGAGGAGGCCGGCCTCCGCGTCGCCGGCCTGTGGCCCGTCGGCGTGGCGGACGAGCTGGCCTGGGGCGCCGCCGAGGGCATGCACTTCCGCAAACGCTGCTCCTTCTTCCTCGCCACGCTCACCGCGGCCGACGGCCCGTGCGAGCCGGGCTACGAGCTGCTTTGGCTCCCGGCCGACGAGGCGCGGGCGTCCCTGTCTCACGGCAGCCAGCGCTGGGCTCTGGCCGAGGCGTGCCGGCGGTACGGCGTCGGCCTCGACGCCCGCGCGGCGTGGAACGCCGGCGCGGCCGCCTACGCCCACTTCCTCGACTCCGGTGCAGACCATTACCGCCACCTCGTCCACGGCCCCGGCCTGCTGGCGGCCTGCGGCGACGTGGCCGGCCTCGACGCGCTGGACCTCGGCGCCGGGCACGGATACTTCAGCAGGCTGCTGGCACGCGCCGGGGCACGGGTGACCGGCGTCGAGCTGTCCGACGCCCTGCACGCCCTGGCCGTCGAGCGCGATGCCGCCGAGCCGCTGGGAGTCCGATACCTGCGGTTGGACGCCACGCGGATCGGCGAGGCCTTCGCGACAGAGAGCTTCGCCCTCGTGACGGGGTGCATGTCGCTTCAGGACATGGCCGACCCGGCGGCGGTCCTGGCGGCGTCGTGCCGGGTGTTGCGGCCCGGAGGGCGGGCGGTCTTCTCGGTCCCGCACCCCTGCACCGACACGCCGACGCGGCGCTGGGCCCGTGACGGCAGTGGGCGGAAGGAGGCCCTCGTCCTCGCCCGCTACTTCGAGACCGGGCCGGCGGTGTGCTCGTGGGACATGCCACGCCTGGTGGCCCACTGGCGCACGCCGTACCGCCGCTTCACCCTCACGGAGTGGAGCGCCATGATCCACGCCGCGGGCCTGTCCATCCGCTCGCTGACGGAGCCGCGGCCCGACCCGGCCCTCGTGGCGAGGCGCCCCGAGCTGGAGGACTGCGCGCTGATGCCGTACTTCCTGGTGTTCGAGCTGGTGAAAGCGGCGTGACCAGGCGTCGAGGAGGCCGGGCCGTTTCCGGATCCTCTTGCGGCGGGGCAGTCTCGGCGGGGCCGGCCTGGCCCCCGCCGCGGAGATTCCGGCGCGTCGCGCCCTTGCCGGATCGAATAGCACCTTCTGATAATCAGTCTCAGGCTTGGGCACGAATACCGGAGTGATGGAATGAGCTACGCCGCGCAGCCGACGAGCGAGACGCCGCCCCCCGCCGAGGGGGCGGGCGAGCCCGCCCCGAAGACCCTGGGGCTGTGGGACGCCGTCAGCATCATCGTCGGCATCGTGGTCGGCGCCGGCATCTACCAGACCACGCCGTTCATCTTCATGAACACGCCGGACGCCTCGTCCGCCCTGTGGCTGTGGGGGGTCGCCGGCGCGCTGTCCCTCATCGGGGCGCTCTGCTACGCCGAGCTGGCGACCACCTACCCCCGCGACGGCGGCGACATCATCTACCTGAACCGCGCCTACGGGCGGTGGTCGGGCTTCCTCTTCGGCTGGATCCAGCTCACCGTCATCCTCACCGGCTCCATCGGCATGATGGCGTTCGTCTTCGCCAACTACTCCATCCGCCTGTTCAAGGAGGTGTTGGGGTGGGAGCTGGGCGTCTTCTCGGCCTTCGGGTTCGCCGGCGGGGCGGTCGCGGCCCTCACGTTCACCAACATCCTCGGCGCGTTCCTCGGCAAGACCGTCCAGAACGTCCTCACCGTGGCCAAGGTCATCGGCCTGGGCGCGATCATCGTGACCGGCTTCATGTACCCCGTCGCCGGCGCCTTCGCCGAGCCCTCACTGGGGCTGAAAGGGAAGGGCGGGCTCGAGGACCTGATGTTCCCCGGATTCCTGCCTTCCGTCGGCGTGGCCCTCGTCGTCATCCTGTACACCTACGGCGGGTGGAACGACGCCGCCTTCGTCGCCGCCGAGGTGCGCGACGGCAAGAAGAACATCACCCTCTCCCTGGTGCTTGGCATCCTGATCATCACCGTCCTGTACCTCCTCGTGAATTACGCCTACGTCAACGCCCTCGGCTTCCAGAAGGCCCAGGCGTCGAAGCAGATCGCCGCCGACGTGCTCAAGTCCGGCTTCGGAGAGCGCGGGGTCATGCTCATGTGCATCCTCGTCATGGTGTCCGCCCTCGGCGCGGTGAACGGCCTCATTTTCGCCGGCGCCCGCGTCTACTCGACGATGGGCAAGGACTTCGCCCTCTTCTCGTGGATGAGCGGCTGGGCCCGCGAGAAGGGCGCCCCGGTCCCCGCCCTGATCACCCAGGGCGTCCTCGCCCTCGCCCTCATCTTCCTGTTCGGCACGACGCCGGGCCGCGACGGCATCAACTGGATCCTCGACAGGACGGCCCTGACCACCGCGCAGAAGACGGTGGACGACGGCGCGGGCGGCAAGAAGACGGTCACCGCCCCCGCCGGCCACCTCCTGCCGCCCATGAACTGGGACGCCTCGTACAAGGCCGGCATCGACTACCCGGAGGGCGAGAAGGCCACCGACCTCGCCAAGGGCGGCTTCGAGACGTTGCTGAACTGCACCTCGCCGGTCTTCTGGATCTTCTTCCTGCTGACGGGCCTGTCGGTGTTCGTGCTCCGCGAACGCGACCCAGACATCGAACGCCCGTTCAAGGTGCCGTTCTACCCGACCCTGCCGCTGATCTTCTGCGCCCTCAGCGGCTACATGCTCTATTCGAGCATCAAGTACGCCGTCACCGACCGCGGGTGGCTGGGCGGCGTCGTGTTGCTGGGGGTTCTCCCCTTGCTGATCGGCCTGCCGCTGTATCATATCTCCCAAGGGATGGGCGACCGGAAGGATGGCACGGAGGCCGGGGCATGAACCTCGTCCGGCCCGCGTCGGCCAGGTGGGCCGCCGGGGGCGGGTGATTCACAAGCGAGAGGAAGAGACCCATGCGTGACCTCAGGGTGTGGGGGCGATTCGCCCTGACGCTGGCCGTGCTGGCGTTGGCCGTGTCCGTCGGCCTCGCCGCCGACGACAAGAAGGACGACAAGAAGGACGCCGACAAGACCGAGCCGGACGTCATCTTCGTGCCCACCCCCCAGGAGGTGGTGGACAAGATGCTCGAGCTGGCCAAGGTCAAGAAGGACGACGTGGTCTACGACCTCGGCTGCGGCGACGGCCGCATCGTCCTGAGCGCCGCCCGCAAGTACGGCTGCAAGGCCAAGGGCTTCGACGTGGACCCCGACCGCATCAAGGACTGCGAGGCCAACTTCAAGAAGGAGAAGGAAGAGACCCAGAAGCTCGTCAAGTTCGAGCGGAAGGACATCTTCAAGCAGGACCTGTCCGGCGCGACGGTGATCACGCTGTACCTGCTGCCCGACCTCAACGTGAAGCTCGTGCCGCAGCTGAAGAAGCTGAAGCCCGGCTCGCGTATCGTCTCGCACGCCTTCGACATGCGCGGCTACAAGCCCGATCAGAAGATCGTCGTCAAGACCAAGGACGACCGCGAGTACGACGTGTACCTGTGGACGATCCCGCTGAAGCCGGAGAAGGAGTGATCCGCCCCGTCCGTCAGGCTATCAGCCTGACACGCACCGATGTCGGGCTTTCAGCCTGACGTACAAAGAGGGGCATCCGGCATCCTGCCTGGTGCCCCTTCCCTTGCGCGAGGCCCACGATGGACGAGATCGACCGCCGCGGATTCACCGCGGCCGCACTGGCCCTCGCCGCCGCCGCCCCCGCCGGGGCCGCCGACGAGAAGCCCATCGACCCCAACGCCGCCCTCGCCGACCTGGTCATCGCGCGGCTCGGCAAGCACCTCGACGAGGCGGGCCGCAAGGCGCTGCGCTCGCGCATGGCGGGCCGGCTCGGCACCGGAGACCTCATCCGCCGCGCCATGAAGCTGACGTGGCAGGACGAGCCGGCGACGGCCTACCACCCGGAGGGCGAGTGACATGGCCGTCACGCTCGACACGCTGTATCTCCCCGTCCGCGAGCTGTCCTCGCTCATCGAGGCGAAGAAGCTCACCTCCGAGGAGCTGACCGAGGCGTGCCTGGGCCGGCTCGAGAAGGTCGGGCCGAAGCTCGGCGCCGTCGTGACGGTCATGCGCGAGGCGGCCCTCAAGGAGGCCCGCGCCGCCGACGCCGAGATCAAGGCCGGGAGGCACCGCGGGCCGCTGCACGGCATCCCCTACGGGGCAAAGGACCTTCTCGCGGCCAGGGGCGCGCCGACGACGTGGGGCGTCGCGGCGTACAAGGACCGCGTCTTCGACTTCGACGCCGTGGTGGTCAAGAGGCTGCGCGAGGCCGGCGCCGTCCTGGCGGCGAAGCTCGCGATGGTGGAGCTGGCGGGCAGCTTCGGCTACGAGTCGGCGGACAACTGCTTGACCGGGCCGTGCGTGACGCCCTGGAACACCGATTACTGGGCCGGCGGCTCGTCCTCGGGCTCGGGCGCCGCCGTGGCCGCCGGCCTGGTGCCGTTCGCCATCGGCTCGGAGACGAACGGCTCCATCGTGACGCCGGCGTCGTACTGCGGCGTGACGGGGTTGCGGCCCACCTACGGCCGAGTCAGCCGCGACGGCGCGATGCCGCTGTCGTGGACGCTCGACAAGATCGGCCCGATGGGACGCACGGCGGAGGACTGCGCCCTCGTGCTGTCCGCCATCTCCGCGAAGCCGTTCGTCTGGCCCGGCAAGGCGGGCATGAAGAAGCCCCGTGTCGGCATCCTCCGCGGCGCGACGGCGCTGGTCGAGAAGGAGGTCGCCGCGAACTTCCGGGCCGCCGTCGATGTGCTGGCGAAATGGTGCGATGTCGATAAAGAAGTGGCGCTGCCGGCGCTGCCCTACGGCCCGGTGCTGTCGATCATCCTCGGCGCCGAGGGGGCGTCGGCCCTGCGCGACGTGTGGGAGTCCGGCGACGCCCTGAAGCTGAAATCAACCAACATGCGGGTGGGCGGCTTCGCGGCGCAGGCGACGCTGGCGACGGACTACCTCGACGCCCTGCGGGCCAGGCGGCGCATCCGCGCGGCCCTGGCGGCGGTGTACGCGAAGTATGACGCCGTCATCGCGCCGGGCCAGGCGCGGGCCGGGCTGTCGGCCAGGGCCCCGTTCGCGAAGTCGATCAAGGCGGAGTCCTCCGGGCCAGACATCAGCGCCCTGACGACGGCGACGAACCTCGCCGGCTACCCGATGATCTGCGTCCCTTCGGGATCCGGACACGACGGCCTGCGGACGAGCCTTCAGTTGACGGGCCGGCCGGGCGGCGAGGCGACGCTGGTGTCCATCGCGGCGGCGTACCAGCACGCCACGCGCCACCACCTCGAACGCCCGCCGGCGTGAGCCGGTGCTTGACGGGGCATCCGCCGGCTCTTAGGATCGGACAGTGGATCGCCCCCGGACGGATGCACCCCGTCGAAGGGACCCCATGACGCCGAACCCCTCTGACGTGACCCCCGCGGAACAGGCCGGCCTGCAAACGCGGGCGCTGCCCTCGGGGAGGACGCTGGTCGTCAAGGCCGACGGCCAGACGGAGGAGATCGAGATCCGCTCCAGCGGCGGCGAGATCGAGCTGCGCATCGCCCTGACCAAGTCGGGCCCCGTCCTCTCGCTGACCGGGGCCCGGCTGGAGATCAACGCCACCGAGAGCCTCGCCGTCAACTGCAAGCAGCTCTCCCTCCGCGCGGCGGAGGGCATGCTGCTCGACGCCGGCGGCGACATCGCCTTGCGGAGCGGCAACGAGACCCGTCTCAGGTCCGCCGGCGACACCTACGTCGATGGCAAACTCGTGTTGCTCAACTGCCTCGACCGCACCGGGTACCCCGACGACCCCGCCGCGGCCCTCGCCCCGCCCGCGGACGGTGAAGCGCACGGGAAGGAGGTCGAGGAGAGATGATCCCCGCGACGCTGCCCAGGATCACGGCGAAGACCGCCGCCGAGGCCTGCGCCCACTTCACGCTGGACGAGGACGCCCAGAAGCTGTTCGACGCCAAACACACGCCGAAGCAGCTCCTGGAGGTGTTGGCCGAGAAGGGGTGCATCCCCGACGCCATCAAGGTGCTGGCCTACGCGCTGCCGAAACGCGAGGCGGTCTGGTGGGGGTGCGTCTGCGTCCGGCACGCCGCCGGCAAGGACATCCCGCCGCCGGCGCTCAAGGCGCTCCAGGCGGCGGAGAAGTGGGTGGCCGACCCCTCGGACGCCAACCGGACGGCGAACCTGAGCGCCGGCGATGCCGCCGGCTTCACGACGGCGGCGGGGTGCGTGGCGCTGGCGGCGTACTGGAGCGCCGGCTCGCACATGCCGTCTCACGTCGAGATGAAGCCGCCGCCGGAGCAGTGGACGGCCCACGCCGTCTCGGGGGCCGTCCTCATCGCCGCGCTGGAGAAGGACCCGGAGAAGGCGGCGGAGAAGTTCAAGAAGCACTTCGAGCTGGGCCTCGCCGTGGCGAGCGGGGCCAGCGTGTGGAAGTGATCTCGGGCCAGGGGCGTCGGCGTCAGCCCCCGGAGTGTGGCGAATCGGCCCGCGCGGCCGCCACGTGGGTCAGGTAGGTCATCGTGGCGCGGTCATGCAGGCGGACGTGCCAGGGGATCCGCTCCTCGTCGCCCACGAGGCGCAGCCCGGCCACGGAGGCCGGGTGGGCGCCTGGGGTGAGGAGCGCCCGCAGCAGCGGCTCGGCGGCGCCGGCGTGCCCTGAGCGCTGGGAATGGCCGCCGATCCACGTCTCCGGGGGCGTCACCCCGCCGGACCAGTCGTAGGGCGTGCACAGGATCAGCGGGGCGGACGGGCCGAGGACACGCGCCAGCGAGCCGAGCAGGTCGAGCGGCGAGGCCACGCAGTCCAGCACGTTCAGGCACACGGCCGCCCCCATCGACCCCGCGGGGAACGGAAGGGCCGTCGCGTCGCACGCCCAGAAATCGACGTCGTCCGCGTTCCTGAACCGGGCGGGGAACTCGCGCCGATCATAGACCAGGCCGACACGCCTGCGCGAATAGCGGACGGCACCGCGGCTCATGACGCCCGTCGCGACCTGGAGCATGGAGAAATTCAGATCCACGCCGAGGGCCAGGCCGGCGGTGTGCCGTGCCAGCTCGAACGTCGAACGGCCGACCGAGCAGCCGACATCCAGGCACAGGCCCGAGGGCGGCCCTGCCAGGGCGAGGCCACGCTCGAGGACGCGGGCCACGGAGCCGGGGCGTGGGTCGCCCGGGGGCTCGAGGGGGTCGTGATCGCCGTAGTGGTCCCAGGCGTAACTGCTCAGGTGCAGGCGGGTGGCGTCGAGGGCCGAGCCCGGCCCGCAGCTATCTCCCAGCATGCTCTCGACCTCGGGCGAGAGGTCGTGGCGGCCGAGGATGTGGAAGATGTTCGTGGAGATGTAGGTGCGGATCTGCGGGACGAGGATGGGGATGCCGTCGATGATCGGGAACTCGCACTGGCACGCGTCATTGGTGCAGTGCAGGGCGCCTTCATGGATGGAGCCGGCGTCCGCGCGGAGGGACGAGCCGATCTTCAGGGGGGCGTCCTGGGAGAAGCGGGTGCGGCACAGGGGGCAGACGGGCCGGTAGGCTTCGAAGTGGCGGAGCTTCAACGGGACTCACCCCCCGATCATCACCGTCGTGCTGCACGGGGGCAGGATCTTGCCGGTGGGTGAGGGGATGGGGGCCACGCAGCCGACGTGCGAGGTCAGGTCGCCCGCCCGCGCGGCGGGCTTCATGGCGATCATCACGGTCGTCGAGCCCTTGGCGATCATGCCCGGCCCGTTGGGGACGCATGTGGGCAGCATGCAGGGCTTCGACAGGTCGGTGACGCGGGCCGCCGGGAGCTTGTCGATCAGCACGGTGGGCGCACAGGGCGGGATGATGTCCAGCGGGAGCGGCGGGTGCGGCACCGGCGTCGGCACCGGCGCCGGCGGGTGGATCGGGGCGTGACAGTGCGGGGCGTCCTGCAACATCTTGTCGGTCATCCGGGCTGCCGGCGGCATGACGATCATCTCCTGGTGCGCCCGCTGAACGAGCAAGGATTACTGTAACGGGCCGCGCCGTGGCCGTCAACCGGCCTCGTCCCTGGCGGACAGGGGCGACAGAGGCGAAGCCCAGCCTGCCCGCTTGACATCCCTTGAGCCGGCCCGGTCACGGCAAGGGCAGGTCGCGCAGGGAGAACGGCAGCTCGGTCTCGGCGGCCTCGGACCGCTCCAGGGTGACGCGCGCAGGCTTGAAGCCGTCCGGCACGTAGCCGCTCAACGACCCCGTCGCGCTCCATGTTGACAGCAACATGCCCGGTGCGAACGCGGCCCACGGGACGCCGGCCCACCCTGGCGCGGCCGAGAGGCCCAGCAGATCCTGCGGGTGCGGGGCGCGCCCGCGGGAAACCGTCATGGCGCCGTTGAGGCGGAGGGAAGCGCCGCCGTCGGCCGCGAGGCAGACCGCGTGCCGCGCCGGGTCGAAGGTCCACCCGGCCGGCCCGAACACGGAGACGTCTGCCGACCAGAAGTTCGGGGCCGAGCTGGCACGGCCGAATGCGAGCCAGTGGCCCGAACGCGCGTCGCGCAGCGCCGGCGTGCCGCCCGCGGAGGGCAGGGGGCAGCGTGCCTGCTCCTCGCGCCCGACCCGGACGCGCACCGGGAGGGCCAGCCGGAGCTCGGCCAGGCGGCGTGCCCCCTCCTCGGGGGCGTTCAGCATCACCTCCTGCCGGCTGCCCAGGATCCCCAACGCCTTGCTCCACCTCTGCACCGCCGCGATCCCCGGCACGGCACGGCCCCTGTCGTCCACCGCCTTGACCACGCGCAAAGCCCCCACCTCGGGCGTCTCGGCGGTGGGCGTGTTGCGCAGCTTGACGCCGATACGAAGCACCTGCGCGCCCGCACCCCCCGTGAGTGGCCGCGAACGGGTCAGCTCCAGGTCGGCCGCCATGAGATGGAACGGCCCCGCCCAGGCGCGCGGCGGGGGCGGCCCTTCGCGCAGCGCGATCTCGAACGCCGGGGGATCGGGCACGGGGGTAAGCCCCGCCTCGTCGAGGAACCGGTCGAACGCCTCCCAGAGAGCGACCCGCCCCGTCCCCATGCTCACGCGTCTCCCCGCGGGCGTCGCGGGCATGAGCGATAACGGCAGCGTCAACGCGCGTTTCGCCTCCGCCACGGCGTCCGGGCGCGCCGCGCTGACCATCGATAGCTCGGCCCGCAGCGGGGCGAGCATCCAGGCGGACTCCAGGCGCAGGCGTGCCCGCTGCAAGGCCGCGCGCCGCGACGGCGCGGCGCGTGCCACGGCGGACTCGACGGCGGGCAGGGCCGCCTTGCCCGCGGCGGAAAGGCGTGCCAGGGCCGCATCGGCTTCGGGGCCGTCGAGCTTGTCGGCGAGGGCGCGTGCGACGGCGTCGGGCAAGGGGGCCTCCGCCGTCAACGGGGCCGGCCGCACCGGATCCTCCTCCGAATGAATGACCGCCGCCGAAATCACCGGCGTTGGCGGGGAGGCGCGGGCGTACTCCGGCCAATCGAACGCGAGGCCCATGTCGGCCAGCTCGGCGCGGATGCCCTCCAGGTCCCACAGCTTGCCGGTCTCGCCGATGCTCATGAACAGCCTGCGCCCCTGCGCGTCGAGGCTCACGCCCTGAATGGCCCCGCCGCCGGGGCTGGGCAGGATGGCGACCTCGGCGAGGTTGTCGGCCCGCAGGAGGCGCACACGCGTCAGCTCGTCGCGCAGGGCCAGGAACCGGCCGTCGCCGGAGAACGCGGGCTGGGCTGGGATGTTGCGCGACGCCTGCGGGATGGCGATGAACGGCGCGGACCATTCGCCGATGCGGTAGACCGAATGCCGATCCCTGAGCGCCGCGACCAGCCAGCGGCCCGCGGGGTCGAAGGCGACGTGCGATGACTCCGCGCTCGCCAGGCCGAGGCACTCCTTCCCCGTGCGCAGGTCGTGGACGGCCAGGGTGGATCCGTGCCAGGGCCCCGCGGCGACGTAGCGGCCGCAGGGGCTGAGCGCCACGCTGCGCGGGCGGTGGTGTGGTACCAGGCGGGCCACCTCGGGGCTGGCGGGGTCGATGACGGCGATGTGGTTGGCCGTCCACAGCGAGGCCGCCAACTTGCCGGACGGGTTGGCGGAGATCCAGGAGTAGCGCATGCCGCGCTCCTCGATGCCGAGGTCCTTCGGCGGGCCGATCCGGGCATCGGCGCCCGCGAGGCGGATCGGCCAGGATTGCAGACGCGAGCCCGCCCCGAAGGTGTGCAGGGACGCCCCGTCGGGGGAGAATCGCACGGAGGGGCACTCGCCGATGGGCAGGACGGCCAGCGGCAGGGCCGTCGCCGCATCGTGGACGGTCACGCCGGCCGAATGGACAGCAGCGAGCAGCCGGCCATCGGGCGAGAAGTCGGCGGGGTGCCCGAAATCGAGGCCGTGGTCGGCCACGGTGCGGCAGAGGCCCTGCCCCGCGGCACGCAGGTGGCCGGCCGGCGAGCGGACGCAGGGGGCGAGGCCGTCGGGCCGTGGCCTCCCGTAGATCGGGCCGTCGCGCGAGAGCAGGACGTCACCCGTGGCGGCGTCGAGGACGTGCGTGAGGCCCTTCCAGCCCGTGGAAAGGAGCGTCGCGCCGTCGTGCAGGAAGTAGAGCCCGTTATGGGCGTCGGCCCCGCACGTCCATCCGGGCCGGCCGGAAGGGTAATCGAAGAGGGAGACGCCGGCCGAGCCGAGGGCGAACCGCCTCCCCGAGGGGTGCCAGTCGGCGGTCATCGACGTGGCGGGGGTGGCGATCCCCGCCTCCATCTTGCCGGTGGCGAGGTCGAAGACCGCGACGCCGCGCACCTCCCGCGAGGCGAGGAGCAGCCGGCGCCCGTCGGGGTGCAGCGCGTGGATCGGGCTGACCGACTGGGGGGGGCGGAAGGACCGCAGCTCGCGCCCCGTGGCCGGGTCGATGACGCGGACCGTCCCGTCCGGCGTCCCGTGGAAGAAGACCCTGCCGCCTTCGGCCCAGCCGTGGAAGATGTACGGGACGCCGTCGAGCGCGGCGTGCAGCGTGTCGGGGGCAATTGAGCGGATCTCGACCCGTGCCGGGCCCTCGTGCCGCTCGGGGTAGACGACGGCGACGAACTTGCCGTCGGGCGAGATCAGTCTCCCGGGCGTGAAGTCGTTCTTCGACGTGAAGACGGCGATGGCGTCGCCCCCGCGCCTGGCGGTCAGCGTCCTGGCCTTGTCGTCGCCCAGCCAATCCAGGGCGTGCAGGCCGGGGCCAGGGGCCGGCCGCTCGGGGGCGTCATCGACGTCGGCGAGGGCGAGGCAGGCGATGGCCTCGTCGCGCAGCTCGGGCGTGGGGCGCATGACGGCCGCCTCGCGCAGTGCGGCCAGGGAGGCGAACCTCTGGCCGGGCTGCCTGCTGAATCGCCCCGCGCGGGCGGTGGCGCGGAGCGACCCCCAAAGCCGGTCGCGGCTGGCGGCCTCCGCGTTGCGTGCCTTGCCGCTTGCGTCGTACAGCCACGCGGCGGAGACGGCGGCCCCCCCGGCGATCAGCAGCAGCAACATCGCCACCGCCGCGCCGAGGAGGGCGACTCGCGGGTTACGCCGGGCCCACCGCCAGCCGGCCTCGAGCCGGCCCACGGGCCGGGCGCGGATCGGCTCGTCGGCCAGGAATCGTTCCAGGTCCTCGGCCAGCTCGCGGGCGCTGACGTAGCGCGCCGCGGGCGGCTTCTCCAGACACTTCAGGGTGATCGTCTCCAGGTCGCGCGGCACCGCGGGGTTGAGCCTGCGCGGGGGCACCGGCTCGTCGGCGGCCACCTGTTGCATCGTCTCCAAGGATGTCGCCGCACGGAAGGGGGGGCGTCCGGTGAGGCACTCGTAGAGGATCGCCCCCAGCGCGTAGACGTCGGCCGCCGGGCCCACGTCCTTGACGCCGCGGGCTTGCTCGGGGGCCATGTAGGACGGCGTGCCCATCACCGCCCCGGTCCGGGTCTGGCCGCCGTCCTCGTCCGTCTTGCGTGCCAGGCCGAAGTCCGTGATCTTGGGCGTGCCGTCGGCGGCGAGGAGGATGTTCGCAGGCTTCAGGTCGCGGTGGACAACGTGCGCCTCGTGGGCCGCCTGCACGGCCATTCCGAGGCCCCGCACCAGCGCCGCGGCCTCGGCCGGAGGCAGCGGGGTGCCGGTGAGGCGGCGGTGGAGCGGCCCGCCGGTGCACAGCTCGAGGGCGAGAAACGGCAGCCCGCCGTGCGTGCCGTACTCGAAGACCTGCACGATGCCGGGGTGCTGCAAGCGGGCGATGGCCTCCGCCTCGGTCCGGAACCGTGACAGCTCCTCCGCGCCGGCATGCCCGCCCGACAGGATCATCTTCAAGGCACACTCCCGCCCCAGCGCCGTCTGCCGTGCCTTGTAGACGACGCCCATGCCGCCGCGCCCCAGCTCGCCGAGCAACTCGTAGCCCGGCGGGGCGTCGGCGGGCAGCCCGCCCGGCCCGCGCGGCAGCTCGTCGGGGTGGGAGACCGCAGGGGCCCGCTTGAGCCACGAAAGGAAATCCGCCGACGGCCCCGTCGTATTGCCGCGTGGTGTGTCGGCGACGAGCGACTCCAGCCGTGACTGGCAGGACGGGCAGGTCTCGACGTGGCCGTCGATCAGGGAGGCTTGCGGCCCGCCCACTTGCCCCACGAGCCGGCGGGCGAGGAGGTCATCCGGGGGACAGCCGCCCCGCCAGGTGGCGTCCGGGGTCGAAGTTTCGGGCGTCATCGGCTTCTCCCTGATGGGGCGGGGCGGGGACGGTCCACGGGTCGCCACCGTACAAGATATGCGCTGTCGGCGCGTGGAGAGCAGGAGCCCCGGCGAGGGGGTGCGGCGAGCCAGGGTTGAGGAGCGGGGCTCGGCCGGGTAAGATGGAAGGGAGAGGGGCAAGAGTGCCGATGAGTGACCCGGGAAAACGCCTGCTCGCCGTGATGCGTGGCATCGGCCCGTGCGCCGTCGCCTTCTCCGGCGGCATCGACTCCGCCGTCGTGGCGCGGGCCGCGTTCGAGGCGCTGGGCGACGCCGCCGTCGCCGTCACGGCGGACAGCCCCAGCGTGGCGCGCGGGGAGCTGGACGACGCCCGGCGGATCGCGGCGCTCATCGGCATCCGCCACGAGGTGGTCCGGACGGAGGAGTTCGCCAACCCGGAGTACCTCAAGAACGACGGCTCGCGTTGCTACTTCTGCAAGGACGAGCTGTACGGCCGCGTGGAGTCCCTGTTGCCGGCGCTGGGCGTGACCGTCATCTGTAGCGGGGCGAACCTCGACGACGCGGGCGATTACCGGCCCGGCCTGAAGGCGGCGGCGGAGCATCACGTCCGCCACCCGCTGCAGGAGGCGGGCTTCACGAAGGCCGACGTGCGTGCGCTGGCGCTGGAGTGGGGTCTGCCGATCTGGGACAAGCCGGCGTCGCCGTGCCTGTCGAGCCGCCTGGCC
The DNA here is from genome assembly GCA_964630925.1 of uncultured Alcaligenaceae bacterium. Taxonomy (GTDB): domain Bacteria; phylum Planctomycetota; class Planctomycetia; order Gemmatales; family Gemmataceae; genus RGDT01. The sequence goes on along the minus strand of CAZVZK010000044.1, from coordinate 3,802 downwards.
CCCGGCGTGGCGGTGACGGCGGAGCGCACGGGCCGCGTGGAGCAGGCGGAGGCGTACCTGCGGTCGCTGGGGCTGCGCGAGTGCCGGGTGCGTCTGCACGAGGGCGAGCTGGCCCGCCTGGAGGTGCCGCTGGCGGAGGTGGCGCGGCTGGCATCGCCGGAGATACGCGAGGGCCTCGCGGGGCACCTGCGCTCGCTGGGCTTCAAGTACGTCACGTTGGACCTGGAAGGATTCCGCAGCGGCAGCATGAACGAGCTGATCCCTTTGGAATTGAGATCCCGATACGCGAGCCGGCCATGACACCCTTGACCGCGAAGTCGGCGTTGGATGCGTTCTTCCTCGAGGCGCGCAGCAAGATCCTCGATCTGGCGGCGATCCTGGACCGCGTGGGCCGGGGAGACGGCAGCGTGGCCTCCGACGCCCGCCTGGAGAAGATCCGGCGGGCGCTGGAGGTCTTGCAGGACGCGAGCGGGGCGCGGGCGGAGCGTGTCCAGCAGGTGTTCAGCCTGGAGTACGACCCGGCGTGGGAGAAGCCGACGCCACGGTTCTGATGGGCCGGCGCGGATGTCCGGCGGGGCGGTATGGTACCGTGTAAGGGGAGTCGATGATCCCCGCAGATGACATCGCCCGGCTGCGGGATGCCTTCCGGGTCAACCCCCGCGATCTGGGCGTTGGCCTCTACAACCCCGCGACGGGCGAGATCCGGCTCTGGAGCTTCGACCTCGTGACGAATCGCCAGGGCCATGAAGGGCTCGCCGACGCGCTGGGCATCGTGGATGACGACGAATGGAGAGGATTCTCCATCTCCTCCTCGGGGCAGCTCTCCCCGATGAGCCACTTCCATCTGCCCGACGGCTCGACACTCCTGAAGCCCGGCCACGAGGCCCGTATCCGGGGTGAGCTGAAGCAAGCCGAATTGATCGTTTGACGGAGGGCGACATGATGGCCGAAAGCGAGAAGCCGGGATTCCACGAGCGAGTGGCCCAGTTGGCGGCCCTCGCCTTCCGCAAACTCGTCGGGCTGGTGGAGGGCACGCTGACCATCGGGCTGTTCGGCTTGCAGGGCGGGATACCCGAGCCGGGGCCGTTCTTCGAGGGGCAGCTCCGCCTCCTCGATGCGCACGCGCTCGTCTTACACGCCTGCGGGGCGCCGGCCGACCTGGTCCACGCGGGCAGGGAACGCACCTCTGCGGTGTGCGCCGCACTGGATCGGCTCCGCCGGGCCCTCAGAGAGCCGGACGTTTCGATGCTCGGACTGGAGGGGCCCGTCCGCGACCTGTTCGATGCCCTGGACGCCGTTGCCGCTCTGCGCTCCCTCGACGCGGGGCCGTCGGAGAAAACGCGAGCCATCATTACCCAGGTGATGCGGAGCCTGGCGGCCGAGCCGGCGGCCCGCGCGGGGTAACGCACCCGAGCCCGTCACGCCAGCGCCGGCTCGCCCGGACCGGCCGGGGCCACTGCTGCGGCCCGCTCACGGGCCGAGAGGTACGCCTTCGCCGAGTCGGCCATCGTCATCAGGGCCGCCCCCATCATGATCACATCCTTGATCACCAGGCGCCCGGCGCCGCTCAGGTACGGGAAGCCGTGCGTGCTGTCCCCTAACGCGGGCACCCAGGCCTCGGGCGTCGTGATCAGGAACGACAGCGTCACGAACGACATCACGAAGACGAGGAGGCTCCCGATGGCGGCGACGCCCGGCAGCCAGGGGTGCAAGGCGAGCATCAGGCCGTAGAGCACGATGACGGCCCCGAGGCCGTAGGCGAAGGTGTACGTCCCGTTGGCCTCGTGCCAAGCCCGGTTGGCCGGGACGAGTGCCCCTTCGGGGTTCTTGTGGGCCTTGTAGCCCGCCGGGTCGGCGTAGAAGAAGCTCATGAACGGGCTGTTGGCGACGAACGGCACGATGCCGTCGGCCTCGTAGCGGAATGCCTTCAGCCCGCCGATCCACAGCAGCACGACGATGAGACCGATGCGCGTGATGGCCACGCCGGCCCGGTCCGCCTTCGCCGCCTGCTCGAACAGCCAGTTGATGAGCTTCATCGGCCTCTCCTTTTTGGGTGCCCGCCGCGGGGCGGCGGATGACACGCCAATAGTAAGGCCGACGTATGGCCGGAGGAATGGGCGCAGGACGCCACCGCATGGACGAAAGACGCCACTCAGCGGAGCCACACATTCTGGCCGCCCCGCACCTTCGTCTCGTACTCGCGGAAGAAGGTCGGCGCGCAGCCGGCGGAGCGTTTGAACAGGCGGCTGAAGTACAGCTCGTCCTCGATGCCGACCTCGGCGGCGATCTGCTTCACCGGCTTGAGCGTGTGGAGCAGCTCCCACTTGGACTGGCGGATGACGCACTCGCGGATCAACTGGGTGAGGGTCTTCCCGAAGTGCCTCTTGACCAGCTTGGCGAGCGACTTCGGCGCGAGGTGGAGCCGGCGGGCGTAGAAGGCCGGGGAGTGCTGGGCGCGATAATGCTCCTCCACCAGCCGCCGTAGATCCGCCATCGCGGGCGACAGGGCCGCCGAGGGGGTGGGCGGCGTGGCCTGCCGCTCCAGCTTCAGCCGGGCGGCCTTGACGAGGAAGAGTTTGAGGTACGAGAGCGACGCCTCGGCGTGGGCCGGCCCGGCGGCCTCCAGCTCGGCGCGCATGCCGTCCACGAGGGGCCGTAGCTCGGCCTCGTGGGGTGCCCCGAGGGGGACGCAGGGGCTGCCGTAGGGGTCGTTGAACAGCACGCCGTTGCATCCGACCTCGGCATGGTGCGTCTCGATGCACAGGAAGTTGGCGTGGAACTGGACGGCGAGGCCGGACACGGGCCCCGGCTCCACGAGGAAGCGCTGGTAGGGCACGAAACACAGCAGGCACGGGGCGGCGAACGGATGTTGGCCGTGGTCGGCCCAGAAGTGGCCGTGCCCCTGGTGTAGCCAGACGACGGTGAAGTAGTTGACCCGCAGGGGGTTCGTAGGGTCGAGGCCGGCGGGCACGGGGGCCACCCGGAGGGCGATCCCGCCGTCGCGCGGGTCGAGGAACTGGAGGTGGGTGTCCAAGGCCGATCCTGCGCATCTTGCCGTGGCCCAGGCATTGTAGGCCGGAGTGACGGCGGGCGTGCGGGTCGGGGTGTTGTCTGCCGCGTCTGCTCCCGGCCTGGGTGGTAGGGCGCTGGGGTGGTAGAGGTGGCCGGGAGCAGACGCCCGGCTCGTCAACACCCCTGAATGCTGACCGAGGGGTGAGAGAGGCGGAATGCTCGTCGCCGATGGCGAGGCATGGCCGTCGCTGGCATCTCCGGTGGAGGCCTACTTGGGCGAACAGTCTGCATAGAATGGCAGGGTAGGGGTTGTTCCCCCCAGCGAGTAGACCCGCCAAGGACTTGCGTCATGGCCGAGCCAACCGTCCCACCCATCGAGGCCTTCTTCTGCCACAATCCCGCCTGCCCAGACCACGGCAAGCGCGGCCACGGCAACCTTTATTTCCGCGGATGGAGCGGCCGCGAGAAGAAGATCCGCATGGTCTACTGCCGCTCCTGCAAGAGGTCCTACTCCGAACGCAAGGGCACCGCCCTCGAACGCTCCCGGCTCCCGCCCGACAAGGCCGCCTCCATCCTCGACCACGTCCGCGAGGGCACGGGCGTCCGCGCCACCTCCCGCCTCACCGGCGTCGCCAGGGACACCGTCTCACGATACGTCGCCCTCGCCGGCGGCCAGGCCAGGAAACTCCACGACGAGCTCGTGGCTTTTTCCCCCTCTGACCCGTGAGGCCCAATTCGACGAGAAGTGGGGCTTCGTCGCCAAGAAGGAGAAGAACACCGGCCCCGACGA
>CAZVZK010000043.1:0-66904 GCA_964630925.1 uncultured Alcaligenaceae bacterium | reverse complement strand
AGCCACTTTGAACGAAGAGGATTTCTCGTGTCACGAAACGTAGCCCTGTAAGGCCGCGTCCCCCCTGCCCCGCCGGTTCGGAGCACGGGCCGGCCGCGAACTCACCTTGCGTGTCGGCCTGCCCGCCGGTTATCATCCGCCCATCACTGAACGCCCGCCCACGGGGCCACGCCGTGCCGAAGGTCACCCTGGCCGCGCCCATCGCCCGCTGGCTCACGCCGCCGGGGCGGGAGACGTCGTTCACCGTCGCCGGCGGCACCGTCCGCGAGGCGCTCGACGCGGTCCTCGCCCTACACCCGAACCTGCGCGGCTACCTGCTCGACGACCAGGGCGGGCTGCGGCACCACGTCGCGGCGTTCGTCGATGGCGTCGTCGTCCGCGACAAGCGGGCGCTCGCCGAGGGCGTCGCGCCCGACGGCGAGGTCTACCTCGTCCAGGCCCTGTCAGGAGGATAGCCAATGGCCGGCCGGCTTCTCGTGTCCACCCGCAAGGGCCTGTTCACCTTCGCGCGCGCGGCGGGGGGGTGGCGGGTCGAACGGGTGTCGTTCCTCGGGCAGAACGTCACCCTCGCCCACGCCGGGGCGGCTGGCTGGCTCGCGGCGCTCAACCTGGGGCACTTCGGCGTCAAGCTGCACCACTCCGGCGACGGGGGCCGCACGTGGGAGGAGCGGGCGGTGCCCGCTTACCCCGCCGGCGAGACGGTGGTGACGGGCGACGGCAAGCCGGAGCGCCCGGCGAGCCTGCAGATGCTGTGGGCGCTGGAGGCGGGCGAACACCCCGGGCAGCTCTGGGCCGGCACCCTGCCCGGCGGCCTGTTCCGCTCCGACGACGGCGGACGGTCGTGGGCACTCAACCGGCCCCTGTGGGAAGTCCCGGAGAGGAAGTACTGGGCGGGCGGCGGCTACGACTGGCCCGGCATCCACTCCGTCTGCGTCGATCCGCGGGACAGGAAGACGGTGCGGCTGGCCATCAGCACCGGCGGCGTCTGGGTGAGCGAGGACGGCGGCGGGTCGTGGCGCATCGTCGGCACCGGGCTGATCGCCGAGTACATGCCGCCGGAGATGCGCCACCTCCTGCCTGCGCAAGACGTCCACCGGATGGTGCAGTGCCCGGCGTCGCCGGGGCGGCTGTGGGTGCAGCACCACAACGGCGTGTTCCGCTCCGACGACGGCGGCGAGACGTTCGTGAACATCCCCGACGTGCCGCCGTCGGTGTTCGGCTTCGCCGCCGCCGTCCACCCGCGCGAGCCGGACACGGCCTGGTTCGTGCCGGCGGTGAAGGACGAGACACGCACCCCCGTGGATGGGAGGCTCGTGGTGACGCGGACGCGGGACGGGGGGAAGAGCTTCGAGGTGCTACGCGAGGGCCTGCCGCAGGAGAACGCCTACGACCTGGTGTACCGGCACGCCCTGGCGGTGGATGAGAGCGGCGTCGGGCTGGCGATGGGATCGACGACGGGCGGACTGTGGGTGTCGGATGACGGGGGCGACTCGTGGAGGCAGAATCCCGCCCGCCTGCCGCCGGTACACGCGGTGTGCTTCGCGTGACGCTCAGAGCGCGGGGGCATACCCGGGGATTGAGGCGAGCGGCACGGCGTAAGCGTGCCGTGTCTGCATCGCACGGCACGCGCATCGGGGGTCTGGGGGCGTCTCGCCCCCGGCTCGAAGCGCGGGCCTGGGGGCGTCTCGCCCCCAGCTCGAACGGTGCCGCTCGCCTCTTGCTCACGCGCGGCACGCGCCGCAGCCCCTGGCGGCCTTCCAGGCCTCGGCGGCGGTCCACAAGGCGGCGCCGAGCAGCACGACGTCCTTGATGAGGAACTGTCCGGGCACGCTGAGGGCGAGGAAGCCGCCGTCCAGCCAGGCCGCCGGCGTCGTCAGCAGGAAGCTCAGCGTCGAGAGGAACATGCCGGCGGCCAGCAGGCCCCCCACGGCGGACACCTTCGGGGCGACGGGACGCGACGCGATCATCAGGCCGATGGCGATCTCGACCACGCCGAGGAGGTTCGAGAAGCCCTGGATGCCGAAGACGCCGTAAGCCCACGAAAAGAGCGGGCTGTTCTCGACGAAGGGGCGGATGCCCTGGGCCTCGTAGGCGGTGAACTTCATGGCGCCGATCCACAGCAGCACCAGCGCCAGCCCGTAGCGAACCGCCGCCGCGCCGGCGGCCTCGACGGCCTTCTGCCAGTCGGCAGCCATCGGGGCCGGCCTCGTCATCCCCATCACGTCCGCCGTGTCCATCGTCCGCATCGTCGTTCTCCTGTTCGGTGCCTCTTGATTCCGCGGCGCCTGTCGCCGACACTTGTTGGAGGCGGGGCGCCCGCGGCTCTTACCCCGCGTTCGGGGGAATCCTTGGAACGAAGCGACGAGGCCTGGATCGCCGCGTTGTCGGCCCGCGAGCCGTCGGCACTGGCCGACCTGCGCTCGTACCTGGTGCGCGGGCTGACGAAGGCACTCGCGGGGCGCGCCGACGGGCACGCCATCGAGGACTTCGCGCAGGAGGCCGTCCTCAAGGTGCTGGCGGGGCTGGGGTCGTTTCGCGGGGAGAGCCGATTCACGACGTGGGCGCTGACGGTGGCGATCCGGGTGGCGTTCTCCGAGCTGCGGAAGGCCCGTTACCGCGACGTGCCGCTCGACGCGGCGCGCGAGGAGGCGGCGGCCCCGGCGGCGGAGCCGGCGGACGAGGGCGGGCCGCCGGCCCTGGCGGCGCTGCGGCGGCTGATCGAGACGGACCTGACGGAGCGGCAGCGGGCGCTGATCCGGGCGGAGCTGGATGGCGTGCCGCAGGCGGTGATCGCCGAGCGCATGGGGACGAACCGCAACGCGCTGTACAAGCTGGGCCACGACGCGCGGATGAAGCTGAAGAATGGCCTGCTGGCCGCCGGATTCACGGCCGAACAGGTGGGGGCCGACCGATGAAGCCACGACTGACGGAAGCTCAACTGCGCGAGCTGGGCGGCGTGCTGCACCTGACGCGGCCCGAGGAGCTGACGTGCGAGGAGTGGGTCGATCACGTCGGGGCCTACGCGGAGGCGCTGGCGGCGGGGCTGCCGGCGCCGGTGGGGGCTGACCTCGTCGCCCATCACCTGGCGATCTGCCCGGAGTGCAAGGAGGAGTTCGACGCCCTCGTCCTGACGCTGCGGGACGGGGCGGCATGACCCGCTCTCACGCGCCCCTCACCGGCGGCGTGGTACGAAAACGCGGTCAGGAGGCCCACCCATGCGGACCTGCCTCATGCTCCTCGCCGCCCTCGCGCTCGGCTTCGCGCCGGCGCCGTTCATCCCACGGAAGCCCATCGCAGCGCCGGCCGCTGTGCCCGATATCTTCACCTATCAGGAATTCCACGGCGTGCGGTGGCGAGACGTCTTCCGGTACCTGTCCGAGGAGACTGGGAAGCCGGTCACCTTCGGAGGGGTGGCCGGCACGTGCACGCTGATCCCGCCCGTCCGAGGGAAGAACATGACGAGGGCCGAATTACTCGACGCCCTGAATCGCGAGCTGGCCACCGTGCGACGCCGGATCGTGGAACGGCCACGGAGTTTCATCGTCGTCACCGACGACGAGTGAGCCCATCATCCCCGCCCCGTCAGCCACGACCACAGGCGGCACAGCCAGCCGGGCCGGGCCGACTCGGGCTTGACGGTCCGGGGCGTGGTCCACGGGGACAGCAGCGCGATGACCTCGTCGGGCGTCTGTGGCCTATCGGCGGGGCGTTTGGCGAGCATCGCCGACACGGCGTCGGACAGGCCCGTGGGGATGCCCGGGACGCACTCGTCCAGCGGCATCGGGACGGAGCACTGGTGCGCCAGGAACTTGTCGCGCGCGTCCCCGTAGGGGAAGATCGGCCGGCCCACGATCAGCGTGTACAGCGTCGCCCCCAGGCAGTAGATGTCGCTGCGGATGTCGGCCTTGCCGGAGATCTGTTCCGGCGAGATGAAGTCCGGCGTGCCGATGATCGCGCGGGCGCCAATACGCTCCGTCAGCCCGCCGTTCTGCTCCTCGTCGAGGAACCGCGCCAGACCGAGATCCAACAACTTCAGGACGCCGCCGCGGGCCACCAGCAGATTGCCGGGCTTGATGTCGCGGTGGACGAGGCCGCGCTCGTGCGCGTGCGCCAGGCCACGCGCCGCCTGCACGGCGAGGCCGGCGGCCTCGTGCCAGGGCAGCCAGCCGCGCTCGGCGAGGATCTGTTCGAGGGTGCGGCCCTCGACGTACTCCATGACGAGGTAGTGGCAGCGGTGGGCGGTGCCCACGTCGAGGACGCGGACGATGTTGGGGTGGTCGAGGCAGGCCGTGGCCCGCGCCTCACGGTGGAAGCGAGCGACGGCGCCCGGCTCGCTGGCCCGCGCCGTCGCCAGCACCTTGACCGCCGCCAGACGCTTGAGGGAGGTGTGTTCGGCGAGGTAGACGACGCCCATGCCGCCGCGCCCGATGGGGCGCAGCACCTTGTAGGCGCCGAGGAAGAACCCCTGATGCTTGCCCTCGCCCAACAACTTGGCCTGGAAGCGTGTCAGGAGGCCGGCATCGACCAGTCCGGCGAGGACGGCATCGGGGGCCGCGGCGCTCTCCCGGAGGTGGCGGTCGAGGAGGGGGCGTTTCACGAGCCCGCTCTTGCGGACGCTCTCCACTACGTCGGCGGCCGTGGTCATGAGGTGGGCCTCTGCATGTTGCCTAACTCTAGGTCACGATCCGCCGTCCTGCACGGCACGCCGGCGCATTCGCTCGTCGCCGCAATTCTCCTCCGTGGTCAATCATCGCGGTCCCATATCACGACGCGGCCGTCGGCGGCGGCGGCCGCCGCCAGCATGCCGTCGGGCGCGGAGGCGACGCAGCACAGCCGGCCCAGGCCCCAGTCGAAGACGCGGCCCGGCTTGCCCGACTTCAGATCCCACAGGCGCACCAGCCCGTCGAGGGCCACGCTCGCCAGGGTCGCCCCGTCGGGCGAGAAGGCGATGCCGCGGACCTCCTTCTTGTGCCCCGAGAGCTGACGGCGGATCGGCTTGAGCCGTGCCACGTCGAAGAGCTTGACCGACCTGCCGCCCGTCGTCGCCAGGATCGCGCCGTCCGGCGAGAAGGCGACGCCCCGCACCTCGGCCTCGTGGGTGATGATCGCCAGCTTCTCACGGGTGGCGAGGTCCCACAGGATGGCCCGGCGGTCGGCGGAGGCGGACGCGAGGAGTCTCCCGTCGGGGGAGAACGCGAGGAAGCCGATCTGGTCCTCGTGGCCGGCGAGGAGGCGCAGCGGCGCCCAGGTGGCCGTGCGCACCCGGCGGATGTCGAAGCAGCCGGGGCCGGCCGAGGGGAGGGGGCGGGCGGCGTAGTCGAAGCCCACCCTCGGGTCGCGGTAGCCACCCATCGCCAGGGAGGAGCCGTCGGGGGAGAGGACGGCACACTGCGCCTTGTCGCCGCATTCGACCACCTTCTCGACCCTGCGGGCGGCCCAGCCCCAGAGGCGGATACGCGAGGGGCCCGAGCCGGTACAGACGACGAGGAGCCGGCCGTCGGCCGAGCAGGTCAGCGACGACGCCTCGTCGCCCGACGCGGAGCGGAGGTGGCGGATGGCCTTGCGTTCGCGCAGATCCCAGACGCGGACGCCGTCCTCGCCGAGGGTGGCCAGGGTCGGCACGTCGCCGGGGATGAAGGTCATGCAGCCGGAGTTCATCCCGCGCTTGTGGGCCTCGAACGTGAACATCGCCCCCCCTCCGCGTGGTCACTCATCGCGGTCCCAGACGACGACGCGGCCGTCGGCGGCCCCGGCGGCGGCCAGCATCCCGTCGTGCGAGAACCCGATGCAGTGCAGCGGGCCGAGGCCCCAGTCGAGGACGCGCCGGGCCTTGCGCGAGGGCAGGTCCCACAGGCGTACCATGCCGTCGAGGGCGACGCTCGCCAGGGTCGCCCCGTCGGGCGAGAAGGCGATGCCGCGGACCTCCTTCTTGTGCCCCGAGAGCTGGCGGCGGATCGGCTTGAGCCGTGCCACGTCGAACAGCTTCACCGTCTTGCCGCCCGTCGTGGCGAGGAGCCTGCCGTCGGGCGAGAAGGCGACGCCCCACACGAGGGTCGGATGGCCGACGGAGGCGAGCGGCTCGCGGCTCGACAGGCCCCACAGGATGACGCTCTGGTCCGCCGCGCCCGTGGCGAGCATCCTGCCGTCGGGGGAGAAGGCGAGGAAGCCCGTCTGATCCTCGTGCCCGCGCAGCAGCCGTTGGGGCTTCCAGCCCGGCGCCCGCAGGCGGCGGACGGAGTAGTCCATGCCCGAGCGGCCCTCGCGGTAGCCGCCGAAGGCCAGCGTCCGCCCGTCGGGCGAGAAGACGGCGCATTGGACCTTATCGCCGCCGGGGAGATTCGCCTCCACGCGGCCTGCCCTCCAGTCCCACAGGCGGATCGTCGCCGGCCCCTCGTCGGCGCAGACGGCCAGCAGCCTTCCGTCCGGCGACGGCGAGATCGACGCCGGGTGGGCCCCGATGTCGTCCAGCCGGCGGACAGCCGTGCGCTCACGGAGATCCCAGACGCGGGCGCCGTCCTCGCCGAGCGTCGCCAGGAGAGGGGCATCGCCGGGGAGGAAGGCCATGCAGTGGGTGTTCAGCCCGTGCGGGCACGCGGTGAACGTGAACATGCCTCCCTCCGCTATGATGCGGCCCGCCGGGCTACCGGGGGGCGTTGGCCTTCACCGCCCCCGCGGGTCAATCGTCCAGTCGCACCGGCGGCAGCAGGTCCGGCACCGCCGGCAGCGGGTCGTCGCCGCGCAGATCCAGCGTCACGCCGTCGGCCAGACGCCCGCCGGCGTGCGACGCGGCGCCCTCGGTGCCGACCCGTGGCGTGTTGGCCAGGCGTTCCAGCTGGTACAGAGCCGAACGCGAATCCACCCACGCGAGGATCTGCTTCCCGCCCTTGAGGGGCAGCTCGGCGTGCAGGTCGTCGCCGGGGCGGTAGACGATGGACCGCCCGTCGGCGAGGCGGAAGGTGTAACGCATCGTCCGCCCGTCCGGCCCCTTCTGCGGGTCGCCCGACTGGGAGAACGACAGCGCCGGCGTCCGCTTGCTCGCCGGGTGGTAAACCGCCAGCTTCGCCCCCTCACGCGGGGCGAGGCCGCTCACGATGGGGACCTCCAGTACCGCCGTGCGGAACTCGATGGTGAATTGCCCCTTGGCCAGGAAGGACGCCAGCGCCGCCGCCGGGTCGTCGGGGCTGTTCTGCTCCATCCGCAGGAGGGTGAGGGCCAGGGGCCGCCACGCCGCCAGCTCCTCGGGCGAGCGCAGCCAGGCGCGGACCGCCTCCCAGCGCTTCGTCGTCTCCTCGCGGCCCGTCCCGGCCAGCTTGAGCTGACGCAGCACCTCGCCCCGGCCGCTGTTGAGGAGGTTGGCGTACTGCGACCGGGCCGCCCGCGCCACGATGGGCCGCACCGCCTCCGGCAGCGCCTTGCGCGTGAACGCCTTCTCGTAGGCCGGGTACGCCGTCTTCAACTGCTCCAGGCGTTCCTTCGCCTCCTTGAGGGCGAAGGTGGGCGAGAAGACGAGGGCGGCGGGCCGCCCGGCGGAGGCGGGGGCCAGGCCCAGCGCCGTGCAGGCGTCGAGGACGGCACGCACGTCGGCGCGGTCGGCCTCCCACGTCGCCCGCGCCTGCGCCGCCCGGTCGAACTGCATCGCCGTCTCGTACGTCAGCCCCGCCGTGTTCGGCAGGGCGTCGTTGGCCACGAAGGGGGCCTTGCGTGCCGGGTCGATCAGACGCTCGGCCGCGCCCGACCAGCCGGGCCAGTCGATCCCCGCCTCGGACCGGAAGCCGTTGAACGCCAGCACCTTCGACGCCGCATCGGACGAGTCGAGGTAGTGGTTGCGGACGACCTGCACGCCCTCCTTGATCGCCTCCGCCGTCTGCAGGTGTTCCGCGTGCCGCTTCGCCGCCGGCGTGCCGGCGAACGCCGGCGGCACAGACAGCTCCCCCTTGAGACGCTCCACCTGACGCTCCAGCCCTTCCTCGGACCGTTCCGACGCGGGGGAGCGCTCGTGCAGGATCCTGTCGTAGAAGACGAGGTAGTCGCGCAGCTCCTCGCGGCGGCTGTCGATCCTGGCCTGCAGGTCCGCCGGGAGCTTCTTGAAGCCCTCGTCGTCGCGGATGGCCTGCAGGTCCTTGAGCCGGCGGCGCAGGCGTTCCACGCCGCCCTGGAGACGCTCGGCGGGCGTCTCCTTGTCGCTGAACAGCATCTCCTCCGCCCTGGTCTGCAACGTGCCGGCCGGCGTGCCGGGGGACCACGCCAGGAAGAGGGCGGTCAGGCCGACGAACGACAGGAGCAGGGCGGCGGCCGCGCCGACGAGCCAGTTGAGACGCGACTCGGAGCGGTCGGCCCGCCCGCGGAAGGCCGACGCCGCCGCGAGCGCCTGCCGGAACAGCTCGGCGACCCCCAGCGGCTCGCGGTCCTTGGCCACGACGCCGACGAGGGCCGGCTTCTTGACGGCGGTGGCCCACACGTTGAGGTCGATGCGTCCGAACCCGGCGTCGGCGGACGAGGCGAGGAACTCGCGGAACCGGTCGCCCACGTCGCGCTTCCGCTGCTCGATGCGGTCCATCCAGTCGAGGTTCGTGTCGGTGGGCCGCCCGAGGAGGTCGCACTTGGTGAGGACGAGGAACACCGGCAGGCCGCCCACCTCGGTGCGGTCGCCGCGGCGCTCCTCGATCATGCCCAGGAAGCGGGCGAACGCGGTGAAGTCGGCCTCCAACGTCGGCCCGTCGGCGCTGGCGTCGGTGACCAGGAGCAGGGCGTCGGCGTCGGCCACCTCGCGGGCCAGGGTGCCCTCGGGGGCGTCGTCCGCGGGCTTGCCGGCGACCAGGATGTCCCCGGCCACCCGCCCGTCGCAATCGACGAGGACGGCGTCGGCGGGGCGGCCGCCGGCCGGCTCGTAACGCACCGGGTACGGCACCACCTCCTCGGGCGTTCGTTTGCCGGCGGTGTCGTAGACCTGGCGGCGCAGGGCGGCCAGGCCGCCGGACTCGTCGGCGATGGTGCCGCCGAGGGTGTCGGGCTGGGTGGCGGCGGCCTCAGCGAGGGCGCCCAGCAGCGAGGTCTTGCCGGCGGCGGGCCGGCCGAAGAGGACGACGTGCAGGTCGTCCGCGCCGAGCCCCTGCGGGCCCTTCGGCCCCTGAGCAGGCGGCGTGGTCTTCGGTGCGGCGGTGTCCATGCGGGTCAGTCCACGGGGGCCTTGCTGTCGGGCTGGGACAGATCGACGGACAGGTCGGCGCCGAGGTCGCGCAGCCAGGCGCGGAGGTCCGCCACCTGCGGCAGCCCGGCGATGGGGCTGTCGGTGTACAGGACGATCTCGACCTTCTTCAGCCCATCCTTGCCCTCGCGGCGCGACCGCACCACCTTCTGGAGGGCTTCGAACGTCATGGGCGCCTCGCCGCGGGCCACCCGGTAACGCTTGTTCTGGTCGAGCGTGCCGCCCTTGTTGATCTTCACCAGCGGCTCGTCGCCCAGCACCTCGATCCGCATCGTCCCCGTGCCGACCTTGCCCGGCGTCTCCTTCGTGCCCTCCTTGGGCGGCGGCTTCTTGCCTTCCTTCACCGGGGTGTCCTTGCCGCCGCCGTCGGCGACGGGGCCGCCGCCGCCGAAGCCCCAGCCGGGGAGCGTGCCGTAGAGCAGGAGGAACGTCAGCAGGCCGAAGAAGAGGAAGCTGAGGGAGCGGACGGCCCAGAAGGCATAACCGGGGATCTTCTGGTCCTTGAAGTAGTGGTGCTGGATGGAGCCGAGCGCCCAGCCGGCGAACCAGCCCCCGAGGACCGCGCCGCCGAGGACGGCCAGGACGCCGGTGATGACGCTGCCGATGTTGGCGAAGAGGATCACGGCTTCCTCCCTGGGCCGGCGCCGGGGTAGTCGAAGCCGAGCGCGACGCCGGCGAACCAGTCGCGGAAGCGGTCGGCCTCCTCGCGCGTGGGGTGGGCCGCCGTCCGGTCACGCGGGGCCAGGATGACGTAATACAGCTCCCGCGCCGGCCCGACGGCCTCGCGGTCACGCGAGATCAGTTTGCGGGCGTCCGCCGGCCCACCGATGGGCACCGGGTCGGGGTCGCGGTAGAACAGGTCCCCCGTCTTGCCGTCCACCTCCAGCACGCGGAGGGACAGGCGTTGCCTCAACGCCTCGATGCGCTCCTTGCGGAGCCGCTCCAGCTCGTCGCGGAGCTTGGCGTCGAGGGGGCCGGCCTTGGCGCCGGCGGCCGCCTCCAGCTCGCGGAGGCGGCGTTCGGCCTCGGCGCGGTCCGCCGGGTCCTCGCCGTCCTCGGCGCTGGCGATGGGCATCAGGAGGTAGATGCAGAAGAGCAGCGTCAGCACGTCGATCATGGGGATGAAGAAGCGCGTGATGCTGCGTGAGGGCATCTCGATCACGGCTCACCCCCCTCGGCGGGCTTGGGCGCCTCGGCGAGGCCGAGGATCAGGCCCCTGCCGACGATGGCCATCCACGACGGCAGCAGGTTGAGCAGGGCCATGAACAATCCGCTCCCGGTGGCGGTGATGGCGGGGGCGTACAGCTGAATAATCTTCGCCGGCGGCGTGGCCCCGGTGATGCTGCTGAACGTCTGCAAAATCCCTGCCACGGTGCCGATGAGGCCCAGCAGCGGGAACCACTCGCTCGACTGGGCGAGGCGGTTCAGCCAGGGGTCGGGGGACTCGTCGAACCCCTTGCCGCGCCAGCGCATCGCCCGGAAGGCCAGCAAGGTCTGGATGAGGAACAGGCCCAGCCCCAGTGCCAGGATGATCCAGTCGAGGGGCGTGAGGTGGTTGGCGTAGAACGCGCGCGCGACGGGCGGCAGTGTCGCCACGACGAGGACGGCGGCCAGGGCGGGGATGGCCGCGAAGCAGAAGGGGAGGACGGCTTTAATGAGGAGAGGACGCACGGCGGTCAGCCTCCTTCGAGCTGGGGACGATACGCCCCCAGACCCCTATCCGGGGCGTCCGCCCCGGAGGAACTCGGGCAGGGCCTGGGGCCGGCCCTCGCGGTCCACGCAGGCGAGGGTGCTGCTGCCCTCGGCGACCAGCTCGTCGCCGCGCAGCACCTCGTAGACGTGGTCGATCCGCACCGACGTGACGCGCTCCACACGCGTGCGGACCGTCAGGAGGTCATCATAGTGCGCCGGGCGGCGATAGCGAACCTCCACCTTGGTCAGCACGAGGAGGAAGCCCCCGTCCTCCATCGACTTGTAGGTCGCCCCCACGTCGCGCAACAGCTCGGTGCGGGCCTGCTCGAAGTAGATGAGGTAGTTGGCGTGGTGCAGGAGGCCCATGCGGTCGGTCTCGGCGTAGCGCACGCGGATCTGGATCTCGCCGGCGGTCATGCGTCCTCCGACTGAACGAGGAAGAGCTGTCCACGGATCACACGGAAACCACGGATAACAGCCAGGAACAGGAGGCAAGCAGGCGACGAGTGTCGTTCCCTGGTTTTATCTTTCGATCTGCCTTCTGCCTTGGCTGTTATCCGTGGTTTCCGTGTGATCCGTGGACAACCTCTTCTTGCTTCTCTCCGCCGGCAAGGCGCACGGCGGATGCCGTGATCGCCACCCCGAGGATGAGGCCGGCCAGCACGTCCGTAGGGTAGTGTACGCCGACCAGCACCCGCGAGAGCCCGATCAGCGTGCCCCAGGAGGCGCCCAGCGCCAGGCCCGCGGGGCCACGCAGCACCCAGCCCAGGGTGGCATACACCGCCAGGCCGCCCATCGCGTGGCCGCTCGGGAACGACGGGTACGGCGGCACGTCGATCAGCCGCCACGGCACGTCGGGCCGGGCGCGGCCGATGGCGAACTTCAGCGAGCAGTCGATGACCACGGCGGAAAGGCCGGCCAGCAGCAGCGCCCAGGCCGCCCGGCGCCGCCCCGCGCGGAACATCAGGAACATCCCGCACGCGATGAGCGTCACCAGGACGGCGATGTTGCCGCTCGTGGTGATGTAGACCAGGAGCGACGACATCCACGGGCCGTGCAGGCCGGGGGCGGCGTCCAGGAGGAAGGTGTCGAAGGCCATCACGCCGCCCCGATGAAAGCCCGCAGCAGGTCGAACGCCTCACGCTCACGCGGGCCGCCGGTCTTCTCGACAAGGACCGCCAGACGGGCATACTCGGATCGTATCGACTCGGCGGGGAGGAGGGCCGTGCGCGTCGCGAGGATGGCGGCCTCGACCACCGCGTGCATGGCCCGGTTCAGGCCGAAGAAGTCACGCAGGCGGTGGACGTGGACGGCCTCCGCCCGCATCGTCAGGCGTTCGGCGGAGTCATCGACGGACACGACGCGGAACTCGACGGCGCGGCAGGCGTCGGCCAGCACGTTGCCGCGGATGACGCGGGCCGGGAAGAGGGCGGGGAGGGGCACCTCGCCGATGGCGGCACGGGCCAGGAGCAGCACGTCGTCGGTGACGTGGAGGACGCCCTCGGGGTGGTGACGCAGGTTGGCGGCGGTGCGCGAGGTGTTGAACGGACGCAGCTCGAAGGCCGCGCCGGGCTCGAGGGTGTAGGGCGGACTGAGGCGCGGCCCCATCGGGGCGAGGTTGGGGGAATCGCCCGGGCCGAGGGTGGTCACGAGCCCCTCGAGGATCATGCGTGGCGGACCGCGGCGACGGGCGGGGCCTGGGCCGGAGAGGGCGAGGGGGCGCGGGAGATCTGGATGACGGCGAGGACGACGGCGACGATGCCGGCGATCAGGGCGTAAAGGAACAGGCGGAGGAGCACCTGGATGAAGCTCACCCACAGGCCGCGCCCCGTCGCCAGGCGCAGCACCAGGGAGTAAACGAAGCCGGTGACGATGACGGTCAGGATGAGGGAGACGACGACGGCCCCGGCGTAGGCGTAGATCAAGGCCGACCCGAGCGACGGGGCGTAGGAGCCCAGGCCCAGGCCGATGCCGAACGGGACGGCGAGGGCCACCGCGTACGCCGCGAGGGTGGCGAGGAAGAGCTTCCCCCAGCCCGGGTCGGAATCGTTCAGGGCGGTGGCGACCCAGAGCAGGGCGACATCGAGGAGCAGGCCAACGAGCCCGATGACGACCAGCTCCGGCACACCCAGATTGAACAGCATGGCCCGACCCCAGGATCAAAGGATGAACGCCGACTCCCCGCCGTCAGTGTAGCGGAGACGGAGGCGGACGGCGATGCCCACCAGAACACCGACGATCCAGGGGGGTCCGGTTCACGCCGAAAGAATGAGAAGAAAAATTCAAGAAAGGATGTTGTCGGGCGTGGGAAGGGCCGGCTAAGATGGATGATTGAGGGTGCGCCTCGGACTCGCAACTCGACGCGCACCCTCGCGCACACAATGAACGTGTCAGGCAGGCAACGGATACCGTTGGTGTATTGACATACGCGCGCTGCTCTCTGCCGAGACACACCGAGGGCAATCCACGGCATTCAGGAGAAGGATAACAAACGCGAATCACGAATGACAAAGCATGACCCAGTAGCGTATGCTGAGTCCCGAATAATAATCTAGCAGTGCGGAATCACACAACACGAAATCACTTTGTCGGTCACCAGACCAACATGGTGTTACTCTATCGTGTCGATTCACACCATCAAAGTGAGCCGATCCGGCGAAAGCACGGATAAGGTCGAATCACAACGACGACGCACGGCATTCGCGTCGGTGTTGAGTAGCAAGAACCTTCCCGCACAGTCGCACTGGTGCGTCGTTCGGGCTTCCTCCTAACCTCTCTGTCGTTCGGGCATTTCCTTTCTTACCTGGAGGGCCGAAAAGATGTCGAAACTGAAGAAACGCCCCGCGTTCACCTTGATCGAGCTACTCGTCGTCATCGCCATCATCGCCATCCTCATCGGGCTGCTGCTGCCCGCGGTGCAGAAGGTCCGCGAGGCCGCCGCACGCATGCAGTGCACCAACAACCTCAAGCAGATCGCCCTGGCGTCCCACAACTACGAGTCGGCCTACGGGGTTCTCCCGCCCGGCGGCTTGTCGAACCCGAATGGGACCCTCGGGTCATCGGCGAATTGGGGTGGCTCCACCAAAGGCCCCATGACCGGTGTCATGGCCTTCCTCCTGCCTCATATGGAACAGGATTCTCTGTACAAACGCTTCCCGACGATGTACTTCGAAGCCACTTCGACCGCGCCCCCCTGGTGCTACAGCACGGCACCTTACAGCGAAGACGGGAACTACACGGGCCCGCTGCCGGGTAGCGAGGTCCGTCTCAAGAACTATCAGTGCCCCATGGACGATCCGAACGTCCTCACGACCGCGGGCGGGATCATCGACTTCTACTCTCCGGGTGACAACTGCTCCGGGACTTTCAACGCGGCCAGTGTGTGTATCGACTACATCTACGACCTGACCCCTGCCACCCTGCCCTCCGGCATGGCGGCCCGGCAGCCGGGCGGTTGCAACTACATCGGCTGCGCCGGCGGGCTGGGTGGCTACATGGGCAGGGCCGACGCCACCTACCTCCTGTACCCCGGCATCTACTACGTGAATTCAAAGACGAGGATGAGCGACATCGTCGACGGCACATCGAACACGTTGGCGTTCGGCGAGACACTGGCCGGCAACGGGGCCAGGCGGGACTTCCACCTGTCCTGGATGGGGGCCAGCGGCATGCCGACGGCGTGGGGGCTCCCGAGGTCCTTCTCCACTTCCGCGTGGTATCAGTTCTCGAGCAAGCATACGGGAGGGCTGGTCCTGTTCGCGTTCGGCGATGGCTCGGTGAAGGCTCTTGTGCCGGGGATCACCACCGCGACCTACCGGGCGCTCTCCGGCTGCGCGGATGGGTACGTCATCACCCAGAATTACTAACCGCCGCCGCAGGATGAACCGCCGTTCGGGCAGGGAACACGTTCCCTGCCCCTTTGTCCCGCACCCTCCTTTCCCACAGAAAGAGGCGACTCCCGTGTTGACCCGCCGACTCCTGGTCGCGTCGATCCTGACGTCCCCCTTGCTCCTGCTCACGGGTTGCGGGGAGCCACCGCCCGCGGACCCCGTACCAGGTGAGAACAAAGACAAGAAGGATAAGAAGCGCACCGGCCCGCCGCCGCCGCCTCCGATCGAGCCGATCAAATAACCCGCGGGGAAGAAGTCCTGCGTCTGCTGCCCCTCTCCGCCTGTCGCGGGAAGCCTGTCGTGGTCAGGGCCCTCGTTCATCCTGATCAGACCGACCCGGCACCGCCCGCGAAGTAGCCGACCCGCCGCCCCCGGTGAACGCCGGGGGCGGTGCCCCGATCACCTCCCATCGGCCGGCGTGTCCTCCCCTCCGTAGAATGCCCCTGCCCTACGCCGAGGCCCACGCCGATGGTCGATAACGCGCCGTACTTCTCCCTCCAGCACGCCGGCCTGACCGTCGAGGGCTACTCGCGCGCCGCCGTCCAGACCTGCTACCGTGTCCCCGAGCTGCGCCTCGGCTTCGACCTCGGCGCCCAGCCCTGGGACTTCATGGGCACGCAGACCTGGCTCATCTCCCACACCCACCTCGACCACGTCGCCGCACTCCCCGTCTACGTCGCCCGCCGCCGCATGATGAAGATGGAGCCGCCCACCGTCTACGTCCCCGCCTACGCCCTGGACGACCTCCGCAAACTCCTGCACCTCTTCCAGAGGCTCGACCGTGGCCGGCAGGCGTGCGAGCTACGCGGCATCGAGGCGGGGCAGGAGTTCGAGATGTCGCGCGAGCACGTCGTCAGCGCCTTCGCCACGACCCACACCATCCCCTCGGTGGGGTACATCGTGTGGGACCGGCGGCACAAGCTCAAGGAGGAGTACTTCGGCCTGCCCGGCGAGAAGATCCGCGACCTGAAGCAGGCCGGCACCGCCGTCACTCGCGAGGTGCGCACCCCGCTCCTCGCCTACTGCGGCGACACCAGCCCGGCCGGCCTCGATGCCTGCCCGGCGGTCTTCAAGGCCAGGATCCTCATCACCGAGATGAGCTTCATCCGGGCGAAGCACCGCCGCGACAAGATCCACAAGTTCGGGCACATGCACCTCGATGACTTCATCGAGCGCCAGGACCGCTTCGAGAACGAGCTGATCATCTGCGGCCACTTCAGCACGCGCTATCACCCCGACGAGGTGCGGCGCCTGCTGGACGAGCGCCTCCCGGCCCGCCTCAAGGAGCGGATGCGGGTCTGGGTGTGACGGCGCGGGCCTCGGCCTCGTAGGTGTCGAGCCCGTCGTGCAGCACGCCGGGCAGGAGGTCGCCGAAGGCGTTGGCCTCCAGCACGGCGTGAGTGCGGAAGTCCGGGGCGATGAGCAGATCGACGCCGACGTGCAGGCTGCCGGGGAAGGCCCCGGCGGCCCGCTCGCACGTTCGGAGGGCGTGGCTCCAGGCGTCGGCGCCCATCCGCGCTGTGACGGCGGACAGGTCGCCCCTCTCATTGCCGAGGTGCAGGTTCGTCATCGGCGTGCGGCTCATCCGCACGACGGCGTGTCGGGCCTCACCCTTGATGACGAGGACGCGCAGGTCGAACGTCTTATCGCCGAGCGCCGCCTTGGGCAGCCACTCCTCGGCCTGGACGCCCTCGCGGGCCAGCGTGTCGATGAGGAGGGCGAGGTCGGCGGGGTCGCGGTAGCGGCGCAGGAGGCGGGAGTTGTACAGCCTCAGCTCGCCGCCCTGATGCACCATCTCGACGGTGGTGATTGCCTCGTGGCGTGAGCCGGCGGCGCGGAGGGCGACGACGCCGGAGGCCGAGGAGCCGTGGGCGAGTTTGACGAAGACGGCCGGCAGGCCGGCCTCGCGCATCCGTTGGCGCAGGTCGTCGAACGAGCGTACCGGGCCGATGGGGCGCGGCACCGGGATGCCCGCCTGGGCGAAGAGAAGTTGGCAGCGCGGCTTGTCGAAGAGGGCTTCCACGTCGCCGGGCGGGTTGAGGGTGGCGTGCGGCGGGCAGCGTGAGAGCTGCCCGGCGATGCGGCGGAGGAGGGCGCGGAAGCCGAGGAACCACTGGCGTGGATACCAAAGGCGGCCTTTCTCGAACTGGAGGCGGAGGGCGTCCTCGCGTCCGATGCGAGCCGGGCCGTCCGCGTCGGGCTCGTCCGCGCCTTCGGCGAGCAGGAGCCGCTCCACGTCGAAGTCGCGGCCGGGCGATTCCAGACGCACGAGGGCACCTTCGGTGACGTGTTGCTCCAGGGCGGTGCGCCCGGTGAGGAGGTCGGCGTAGGACACGAGCGTCGGGGGCGGATGGCCGACGCGGGTGAGGGCCGCCTGGAAGGCGGCGACACGCGGGCAGCCTGGGTTGCCGACGACGACGAACATCGGGGGGCTACTCCGTGTGGGCGACGAAGCGGTAATCGGGCTCCTCGTCGTCGATGTGCTGCGCCTCCTGCGGGTCGCTGAGGTCGGCCGGGACGCCGAGGGCCTGCACCCGCGCCACGACGGCCGGCGAGATGTAGTGATGGTGCAGATCGAGCTTCTCCAGCCGGGTGAGGCCCGGCACGGCCAGGAGGGCCTCGGCCCCCCTGTCGCTCATGTTGCCCAGGGAGAGGTCGAGGACGCGCAGGCGGTTCAGCAGCGCGGCGCCGGCGAGGACGCGCGGCAGGTCGTCGGCGATGTGGCTGTTGCGGAGGCCGAGGTAACGCAGCGACGGGAGTCGCTCGCCGCGGAGGATCTCGGCGAGGTCTTCCGGCGTCGTGTCGGCGCCGTACTCGTCGGTGCCGAGCCATAGCTCCAGGTGCTCGAGCGCGGGCAGGTCCGACGCGCCGACGGCGCGGACGACCTCGCGGGACAGGTTGCTCGCCTCCAGCGTAAGCGACTTCAGGCTGTCGTGCCTGAACGGAAGCAGGACGAGGCCCTCGCCGCCGCGCACCCGGAGATGCTCCAACTTCGGGAAGGCGTCGAGGAGCGGCGTGAGGTCGCCGTGCCTGATCCAGGATATCTCGCACTCGTCGCGGATCATGTCGCCGAGGAACAGGGCGCGGAGGTGCGGCATCCGGCCGCGGGCGGCGATGAGTGCCCGGACGACCTCGTCGGATGGCTTCCCGCTGTCCGCCATCGCCCAGCAGGAGCCGATGATGACGGCCTGAACGAGGCTCAGCCCCGGCTCGGCGAGGAACGCCACGAGATGGACGAGGGAGCGGTCCGTGCCACTGAAACTGTACTCCCCTTCGACGCGGTAGGCGGCCGCCGCCAGCGCCTCGCCCTGTTCGCTCAGGTAATCCGCGAGGGCCATGCGCGAGGTGGCGTCGTCGGGGTCGGCGGCGAGCGCCGCCAGGATCGCCCCGAGCGTCGAGGCCGCGGGCATCTTCCGCTCGGTGTAGCCCTCCTTGATGATCGCGCAGGCCAGGGCGTAGTTGACCTGGGCGAAGGCGGGGGTGGTGCACGCGATAACCTCGGTCTGCCCGGCGCTGCCCGCCTTGCCGGACTCGATGAGGAGCCGCCCACCGGAGAGGGTGATCGCCCAGAAGTTCTCGACCATGCCGTTGTCGAACCGGAACTCACGGCGTGGCATCCTCGGCAGGACGACGCCCACCGCCGGGTGGTACTCGATGACGGGGAGGCAGGCGAATTCCGTGGCTTTCTCGTGGATGGACATGCCGGCCCCCTACTCCGCGTGAGCGACGTAGCGGTGGGTCTCGCCGTCGCCGTAATCGTGCGGCGTCTGGGTGTCGCCGGCATCGACCTCGATGCCGAGCGCCTTCACCCGCTTGACCATCGCAGCGGAGAGGTAGTGATGATGGAGATCCAGTTTCTCCAACTTCGCGACGGCGGGGATGGCGAGGAGGGCCTCGGCGCCCTCGTCCGTCAGCGTGCCGAGGGACAGGTCGAGCGAGCGGAGGCGGCCCATCACCGGCGCCTTGGCCAGGGCGGCGGCGATGCCGTCGGTGATCTCGCTGTTACGCAGCCCGAGGTGCTTCAAGGACGGCAGGCCCTTGGCCTGGAGGATGCCCTTGAGGTCGCCCACCTCCGTGTCGGCGCCGTAGCGATCCGTGCCGAGCCAGACCTCCAGATGCTCCAGCGCCGGCAGGTCCGACGCGCCGACCGCCTTGACGATGTCGCGGCTCAGGTTGCTGGCCTCGATGACCAGCGACTTCAACTTCGCGTGCTTGAACTTCTTCAGCTCCAGGCCGTCGCCGCCGCGCGAGCGGAAGTGTTCGAGGTCCGGGAAGGCCTTGAGCAGGGGCGTGATGTCGGCCTGGTTGATCCAGGAGATCTCGCACTCCTCGTACACGATGTCGCCGAGGAACAGTGCGCGCAGGCCGGTCAACCGCTTGCGGGCGGCGATGAGGGCCTCGATCACCTCGTCGGGGCCGGTGTCGAACTCCTCGCCCCACGGGCCGATCACCAGCGCCTGCACCAGGCCCACCGCCGGGTCGGCCAGGAACGCCTCCAGGGCGGCGGTGATCTCTTCGCCGTCGAGGTCCGAGACCTGCACACTGTAGGCGGCCGCAGGCAGGGCCTCGCCCTGTTCGCTGAGGAAGTCGGCGTAGGCGTTGCGCGAGGCGGCGTCGTCCGGGTCGGCCTTGATCGCGGAGATCAGCGCCTCGCGCATCGTCGCGGCGGACGGCGGCTGCTCATTCCAGAGTGAATCCTCGTTCGCCTTCTCGGCGAGGCGTTTGGCGTATTCGACGCGTGCGGCCTCGGGGGACTTGAGCGCCTTGGCTGTGGTCTTGCTGGAGCCGCCGACCTTGCCCGTCTGGGTGATGATGCGGCTGCCCTCCAGCGTGATCGCCCAGAACGACTCCTCGCTGTCCGAGCGGAACTCGCGGCGCGGCATGGTCGGCAGCATCAGCCCCGCCGCCGGGTGGAAGTCCACGACGGGCAGCCCCGCGAATTCGGCCGCCTTCTTGCTGATGCCCATGTCCGCACCTCCGCGCAGGTCGTCCGCATGAAGGGGGATTGTAGTGCCGTGCGGGAGAAGACCCAGGGCTCGCAAAGCCTCGCACCTGGGCTACCAAGAGAACAGCCGTCGCCGAAGCGGCTCCAACAGCCATCAGCGGCCGGTCCCTTCCTGGTGGTCCGGGATTCTGGTGACGTGTACTCTCGACTTGAGCCCCACTCCTTCCCTGAGGTCTCGGCCATGTCGCACGCATTCCACAGCCTGTACTACCACCTCGTCTTCGCGACCAAGGGCCGCGAACCCTGGCTGGGCAAGGGCGCACGCGGCTCGCTTTTCGCGCACATCGACGCCATCCTCAAGGAGGACGGCGTCATCCCCTTGGAGGTCAACGGGATGAACGACCACGTTCACATCCTCGCGCGATTCCGCCCGACGCACCGCCTCTCAGATGTCCTCTCCGCGCTGAAGTCCACGACCAGCGGGCGCCTGAGACGCAGGCCGGAGCTGGCCCACTTCGCCTGGCAGACGGGCTACGGGGCCTTCACCATCGGCCGCTCGGACGTGGAGGCGGTTCGACTGTACATCCAGAACCAGGAGGAGCACCACAAGGCGACGAGCCTTCACGACGAGGTCGTCTCCCTCTGCCTCCACCACGCTGCCGATTTCGACGAGAATACCTGGTGGGACTGACCGCCTTTTCCCAGTCTTCGGCTGTTGGCTGTTGGAGCCGCTTCGGCGACGGCTGTTGGCTTCGTTGCCCACGGCGAGGCTTTGCGAGTCGTGGGTCTTCGTCCGGGCTACTCCGAGTGGGCGACATAGCGGTGATCGTCCTCCTGCCGCTCGCCGGCCTCGACATGGATCCCGAGCGCCTTCAACCGCTCGACGTTCTCGGGCGAGACGTAGTGGTGGTGGATGTCCAACTTCTCCAACTTTTCGATGCCAGGTATGGCCAGCAGCGCCTCGGCGCCCGCGTCGCTCAGGTTGCCCAGCGAGAGGTCCAGCGCCCGCAGACGCCCCATCACCGGGGCCAACGCCAGGGCGGGGATGATGGCGTTGATGATCTCGCAGTTGCGGATCGCGAGGGAGCGCAGGGACGGCAGCCGTTCGCCGGACAGGATCCCGGCGAGGTCGTCTGGCATGGAGTCGGCGCCGTAGTACCCCGTCCCCAGCCACAGCTCCAGATGCTCCAGGGCGGGCAGGTCACACGCGCCGACAGCGCGGACGACGGCGCCGGGGAGGTTGCTCGCCTCGAACGCCAACGACTGGAGGGCCTCGTGCCGGACCTTGTTGAGGCCGAGGCCCGCCCCGCCGCGGGCGCGGAAATGCTCCAACTTCGGGAAGGCTACGAGCAGGCCGGTGAGGTCGGACTGCATGATCCATGATATCTCGTTCTGGTCGAACGGGATGTCGCCGAGGAACAGGCCACGCAGTCCGACCAGGCGGCCGCGTGCGGCGATGAGGGATTCCACGACGGCACTGGAATCCGTAACGTGATCCTCCGCCCACATGCCGATGACCAGCGCCCGGACCAGCCCGACGGCGGGCTCGTTCAGGAAGGGCGTGAGGTGAGGGGCGATGCCGCCGCGCCACCTCTGTGTCCCGACGCGGTATGCGTCGGGCAGCTGCACGCCCTGTTCGCTGAGGTAGTCGGCGAGGGCCATGCGCGACACCGCGTCATCGGGGTCGGCGCGGAGGGCGGAGGTGATCGCGTCGAGGGTCGAGGTGGACGTCGTCCGCTCCGTGTAGCCCTCCTCGATCTTGCGGAGGATGAGCTTGCGGTAGTTCTCGCGGGCGTATTCCGGCGTGGGCGACGCCTTGGAGCCGGACTTCCCGCCGGGGCCGGTGTCGGTGGCGACGCGGTCACCGTCCAGGGCGATCCCCCAGACGGACTCGCCGTCGGCCGAGCGGAATTCACGGCGCGGCATGGAGGTCAGGACGAGGCCCACCTCGCGGACGTAGTCCACGACGGGGAGGCCGGCGAACTCCTTCGCCCTCTCGCTGATGCTCATGGATGCCCTGCGGTGCGGAGGGCATTCTAGCCCGGACAGTGGTCCCTGTGCATGCCCTGGGCACCCGTGGGCTCGTTTCCGCCGCGTGGGGGGGGTGTGAGGGGGTTCGGGAAACGAACTTCCTCAAGTTACTGTACCGCTTGCACTTGTGGCGTGACAGTTCGTTTCCCTGGTTCGTTTCCTTCACTGATCGGCGGCCATCCGCCACCACCGGAGCGTGTCCGTTGTAACGGTCCCGATTCCGCCCCGGCCGTCACGGGTCGAGCGGCGTCCAGTCGGTCATGTCGAACCGTGAGTGCGGCGACGACTGCGGCGTCACCGCCGCCTCCTGGTACGCGGTACGGCTCGTCCGCAGCAGCGGCTCCAGCTCCTCCAGGCGCAGGCCGCCCAGCTCGCGGCAGAACATCAGGTCGGCCTGGCCGGGCACGTTCACGAGGCTCAGCTCCGGCAGCACGTCGTGGGCCGCCTCGCCGAAGCTCCGCCCGGCCTCGCTCGCCGGCACCAGAAGGAACGAGGCCTGCTGTCCGATCCCCGCCGGCCGCGTCAGGCCGAGATTCGGGCGGAACTCCGTCGCGCCCATCGCCACGGCGGCGCGACGCGCGCCCGAGCCGGCGGCAGCCACCATCGGCGGGGCGGCCACGGCGAGCGGCGGCAGGGCGGCGCCGAAGTAGTCGTTGATCCGGCCCTCGACGCCGTCCCCCGTCGAGAACTCCACGTCGGCCACGTCCGTCACCGGCAGGTGCGCCGTCAGGACGCCGATGGCCTGGTTGAGCAGGGGGCCGGCGAACTGCCGCACGATGTCGCCCGCGTCGAGGCACAGCTTCATCAGGCCGCCGCGCGGCGCCAGCACCTGGTCGCCGATGGCCTGGTCGAGCTGCTGCCAGTGCTCGGGGGTGAGCGTGGCGAGGAAGCGGCGGGCGGCACGCTCCAGGTCGGCCTCGCCCTCGGGAAGAACGACGCGGTTGGTGCGCGACTCGCGGATGCTCTGCCAGTACGACTCCGCCGACAGCAGAACCGGCGTGTTGCCCTGCGACTGCCAGGACGCCGCAGGCGCCGTGCGCGAGTACGTCATGGAGTCGGAGCCGTCCTCGCCGTCGCCCTCCTCGTCGGTCTGCCGCAGCAGGTCCTGGAGGTGGCGCAGGCGCTGGCGGCAGAAGCCGAGGTCGCGCAGGCGGTCGGCCAACTTGCCGCGCAGGGCGGCGTAGAACTGGAGGACGACGGTGGTGGTGTCCTCGGCCAGGCACTGGCGGGCGTAGGCGGCGAGGTGGTCGACGAAGATGCGCAGGGTGCGCCGGGAGCGGTTCCCGAAGATCGACCAGCCGCCGCCCGTGGCGCAGCTCTGGAGCGACTCCTCCAGGGTGTCCTTGCCGGCGGTGGTCTTGGCCGACTGCTTCTGCACGCGCGCCTTGTGGGCGTTGGCCGCCTCGTCACAGAAGTGGATGAGACGCGAGACGGCGGCCTCGGCGATGGCCACGCGACGCCCGCCCTGCTCCGTCAGGCCGGCGATGGCCGCCCCCAGCCGCTCGTCCCACTCCCTGGCGAGTGCGGCCGACGCGGCCTCCAGGGCGCGCGTCAAGGCGCTGCGCTTCTGCGAGATGGCGTTGACGCCCGGCACGGAGACCCCGGTGCCCAGCCAGTCCCGGACCTTGCCCAGGGCCTGCCGCGCCCAGTTGCCGGGGTCATCCTGCGCCATCGGCTGGAGCGACTGCTCCTCGGTCGAGAGGAGGACGCGCGTCAGGGCGTCGCGCGGGTGGGCCTCGAGGTGCTCGCTGGCGCGCTCGGCGATGGTGTTGGCGATGGCCTCGGGCGCCAGTTCGGGGTCGGCGAGGACGCGGTGGATGGCCGCGTCGAGGACGGCCTGCTCGGGCTGGAGGAGGCCGCCGGCCGCCTCCTGCCACTCGTCGATGAGCCGCAGGCAGGAGTCGCGGGCCGCGAGGCGGAGGAGCAGGCCGCGCGGGAACCACACGCCGAAGGTGCCCATCGAGCGGAACGCCGTGGGGGCCTTCTTGCGGCGGGCGTGATCGAGTCGCAGGCCCAGGGGCGTCGTCAGCTCGTGGTACAGGTAGCTGCCGAGGTGTGAGAGGGCGTCGCGGCGGGCCTCGGGGGCGCGGTTGTGCTGGGCGAGGAGGTAGACGTGGCCGAACGCCTGGCCCTCGTCCACGAGGCGCGGGCCGTCGGCGCCGTACTGCGCCGAGAACGGGATGGCGGGGTCGGCGAAGTGGTTCAGCTCGGTGAGGGTGGCGTAGAGGTTCGCCTGCTCGGGTCGCGGCGTGGCGGGGTCGTCGGGCGCCCCGCAGGAGACGAAGGCGGTGACGGGGGCGTTGGCGTGGCCCATCTGCTTGAGCAGCCGGCGCATGGTGAAGCCGAGGTCGGTGAGGCAGCCGGAGGAGCCGCCGGTGGCGGCGCCCAGGACGTAGACGCGCGGGACATCATCGCGGAGGGCCAGACCGGTCTGGTTCACCGTGTGGACGATCTTGTCGGGGTTGCACGCCTCCTGCAGCTCGCGCTTGAGGCGGGAGAGGAGGCGGACGTAGTTGTCGGTGAAGGCGAGCCGCCCGAGGGCGCGGCTGCCCTGCGTCTTGAGCGAGCGCGGGATGGCGTAGAGCTTCTCGCGCGGCAGCCACTCCATGAGCTGGTCGAGCTGGCGGCGTCGGTAGTGCGACACCGGTTGCAGCGGCAGGTGGTACGCCTCGTTCTGCCGCAGCGCGACCTCGGCGGCGCCGCGCTGCGCGGACTTGATGGCCTCGCCGTCGGTGTCGATGTAGAGGAAGCGGAACATCGGCACCTTGTCGAGGTCGCCGAATCGATCGAGGAGTCGGCAGCGCAACTCGAGGAGGGCCTTGCGCCCGAAGGCGCCGAGGCCGATGATCACCGTGGGGCGGAGGGGGCCGGTGTCGGGCCGGGCGATGGTCATGCCGAGGTTGCTGACGGCCTCGTTCTCGGCGCCGAGGCGGACGAGGGCGGGGTCGGGCATGGCGTCGGGCATGCCCTCGAGCTGGAAGCTCTCCAGCGTATCGAGCATCGACTTGGGTCGGCCCTGGCCGCTGCCGGGCTTGCCCTCGAACGACGCCAGCGCCGGGTTGCGGGCGGCGTAGAGGGCGCGGACGAAGGCGAGGCAGTTGGGGAAGCGCCGCGAGGGGTCCTTCTCCAGGGCGCGGCCCACGACGGCGCGCTCGCCCTCGGGCAGCGCCCGCAGGTCGGGGGGTTCGTGCATGTGCTGGTGGGCCAGCTGCCGCGCGTTCTTGCCGTTGTGGGGCCGGTGCCCGGTCAGCAGCTCCTGGTAGACGATGGCCAGGCTGTACTGGTCGGAGTGCGGGCTGATGTCGCCGGTGAACGTCTCCGGCGGGGCGTACAGGGGGGTGACCGCGCCCATGATGCCGGAGGCGCCGGAACGCTCCAGCGTCTTGACGAGGCCGAAGTCGGCCACCTTCACGCGGTCGCTGACGAGGAAGAGGTTGCGCGGCTTGATGTCGAGGTGCTGCAGCCCGTGCTTCTCGTTCATGTGGTCGAGGGCTTCGGCGGCATCGCGGATGTAGCGGAGGAGCGTGTCGCGCGGGATGCCGACCAGCCCGGAGGCGCGGGCCTCCTCGAAGGCGTCGTGGAGGGACTTGTCGGCCAGCTCCATGACGATGACCAGCTCGCCCTTGACGTCCTCGATGCGGTCGAGCTGGAGGACGAAGGGGTGGCGGACCTCCTTGATGCGGTTGAGCGCACGCAGCTCCTGCTCGGCACGCGCCCCGTCGGTGTCTAGGGAGTACAGGTTGCCGAAGACGAATTTGATCGCCTTGAAGATGCCGCCGGGGGCCTCGCACTTCCACGCCTCGCCGAATCCGCCCGAGCCGAGGGGCTCGATGAGTCGGTAACCGGGGATCGGTTCGGCGTTCGGCTCGCGGGAGAAGCTCATGTCTACCCTGCCTTCTCAGCCGCCGGAGGAGGAATTCGTTTGGGGGACGAATCGGCGGCGGCACTTAAACGTAGTTCAGGCCGGCGCGATTGTCCAATCGGCGTGCCGGAGCGCGGACGACAGAACCCTCAAAGGTGTCATCGGCCGCCGATCTTCCCCGACCGGCACAGTCCGTCGGCGGGGGGCCGGGAACCGTCCCGAGGGCGTGGAAAAAGATTGAAGGCGGGGGCCGTCCGGCCAACGATGGGAGTAGGCCCGATAACCGGAATCCAGAGAGGAGATCACCATGCTGTTGCGCACCCTGGCCGCGTGCATCGCCGGCCTGGCCCTGATGAGCGCCGGCTGCTTCCACAACTGCTGCGGCGGATCGATGACGACGCGGAGCGCCAGCCCCGGCTGCTGCCCGCCCGCGGGCGTGGGCGCCCCGCTGCCCCCGCCGCCCCCGCCGCCCGGCTACACGCCGTCGGCATACCGCCGCTGACCGTCACGCCTTCGCGCCGGCGCCACGCCGGCGCGACTTTTTCCCGTCTTCAGAGTTGCGTCCGGGCGCACGGGGGCAATGCTACTTCACGCTTCCAACCCGAGGCGAAGGAGTCGCACCGATGAAGACGAGAGCGTGGCTCGTTCTATGCCTGGCCGTCGTGACGCTCGTGCAGGGCTGTTGCCATCGCCGCTGCTGTCACCGCAGGCCCCTGTTCAACGGCGCCCGCATCCAGAAGCTCCGCCACCTCGACGCCGGCCCCACGACGTGCTGCCACGCGGGGGGCGAGGTGTCGCCGCACTTCGTGCCGCAGCCGCTGCCGGAGCCGCCCCCGGCGAAGTGATGTCACGCGGCGTGCTCACGCCACGCCGCTCGCACGGAAACCCACCGCCCGCACGTCCAGCCCCGCCCGGGCCACGATGACCGGCAGCACCGGATCGACGAGGCCCGCCCGCGCCGCCTCCTCCCACGGCAGGCCGTGAGGGATCGCGACGGACTTGAGCAACACCAGCCGCCCCCCCGCCACTTCGGCGGCGCGGGCGGCGATGCCGTCGCTGGTGGCGTCCCAGGAGTGCGGCAGGGCCCCGGGCTTGCCCTCGTCGGCCCGCGCGAAGGCGTACGGCGCCAGGACGCCCGGTGCATGGGAAGGGGCGGCCACGACGGGCAGGCCGAGCAGGCCCCCCAGGAAATAGGCGTTCACGTCGCACGCCCGCAGCGCCAGCCAGTGGGCCTCCTCGTCGCTCAGGCACTGGCTGGCGGCGTAGCCGCGCACGGCGTCGGCCATCGGCCCACCGCCGGGGACGACGAGCAGGACATCCGGGGCGAGGGACGCGAGGAAGTGACGCAGACGCTCGCCTAGGCGGGGCGTGTCGAACAGGCTGCCGCCCACCTTGACGACGACGAGGCCCATCACGCCCCCGCCGCCAGCGTGGCGGCCGCGTAGGCGCAGGCGGCGTCACTGAGCGCCGGGCCGACCCTGTCGGCGAGGCGGACAGCGTCGGGCAGTTCGCCGGCGAGGAGGAACGCGCCGGACCCCGACAGGATGACGGGGCCGGTCGGGCGCAGGAGGGCCATCAGCCGGCCGTGGAGCTGCCGGGCCAGCGCGACGCAGTCGGCCTCGGGCAGGGTCTCGCGGTCGGCGCAGCGCATGCGGGCGAGGCGCCGCAGGGCGGCCTCGCGCGTGGCGGGCTGGCCGTCGGCGGTGTCATTGTCGGCGGGGTTGTCGGGGACCAGGCCGAGGATGAGGCAGACATCCAGGGTGGTGGCGAACAGCTCGCAGGCCCCCTCGGGGTAGAGGGCGCACAGGGGCGTGCGCCGCCATCCCTTGTAGACCAATTCGCCCACCGCGAGGCGTTCGGGGTCCGTGCGTGCGGCCGGTGTCGGGACGCCGTCGCGCAGGGGGATGTAGTCCGCGGTCGTGGTGCCGATGTCCACCAGGGTGCATGCGCCGGGCGGGGCGAAGCGGCCCGCGAACGTGGCCAGGGCCAGCCAGTTGGCGGAGGCGGTTTCCAGCCACTCGGCCTCGGCCTGCTCGCGCGGGACGAAGACGCCGCGCGTGGTCCACACGGACATGGGAAGGGAGGGGAACGCCTCCGCCGTCGCGGCCAGGATCTGGCGGACGCCGTCGCGTTTGGTCGGGAAGCAGTCGCACAGCTCGCCGGTCATGGTGACGGCGAGGCGTTCGGCGGCGGGCAGCTTGACGGTGAGGAGTTTGAGGGCGGCCTTGAGGTGGCCCGGCTGCTTGTAGAGCGGGAAGGGGCGCGAGGCGGCCTGCCCGGTGGACAGGGCCGCCTTGAGGTTCGCGCCGCCGATGTCGAGGCCAAGGACCGTCATGCGCCGGCCTCCGTCACTTCTTCGCCCCGGCCGTGGTGGTTGTAGCCAGAGGGGGGGCCGGCGTCTCGGGCGGCTTGGCCACGGGCGGCGGGGGCGTGGGGGTGGCCGGGGGCGGGGCCGGGGCGATGCCGGCGGACGGCGAGATCTGGCGCGAGATCTCGTCGAGGATCTTGGCGCTGACCACGTCGTCGCCGGAGAAGCCGACGCGGATGCCCACGCGGGTGACGGCGCCCTCGGCGGGGATGGAGCTGGGGACGACGTTGAGGTAGACGGTGACGTTGTTGCCGTCCGCCGTGCGGGTCTGGATGGAGGCGGTGCCGGTGTCGGTCTTCTCCTTGACGATGGGGAACTCGAGCTGGCGGAGGGCGGTCTTGGTGGCCTGGGCGGTGACGGCCAGGGAGGCGGTGTAATCGCGGTAGAGGACGCCGTTGTAATACATGTAGCCGAGGGTGCCGGCGCCGGCGCAGGCGCCGATCACGGCGACGGCGCAGCCGGCGCTGGACGCCAGGGCGAAGGCGACGAGGAGGGAGGCGAGTCTACGGACGGAGCGGCGGTCCATGCCAACGGCCCTCGGGTCGGCCCTGGACGGGCCTTGAACACGCCGGGGGAAGATAACGGATGGCCCCGTCGGGGCAAGACGGGTTTGCGGGGCGGGTCAATTCAACCGGGATCAGGCCCCCCGACGCGCCCCGCCCCGGGATGGACGCCAGACAGTGAGGGAAACGGACCAGGGAAACGGATGGAGGTGAGTGGACGCCCATCAGTGAAGGAAACGAACTAGGGAAACGAACTTTCCCGCCGCAAATGCTCGCGACAGAAGGTCTTACGTAAGTTCGTTTCCCGACCCCCCTCACACCCCCGCGCGACGGAAACGAATCGCCCCGGCGATCAGGCGTGCCCCTGCGCCTGATACCAGGGGTGGTGACGCCGCGCGAGCCAGGGCGTCAGCCGCGTCAACCCCCTGCCACCGGCGCCCCCCTCTCCCGATACCGCGCCCGCCCCTCCAGTAGCATCCCCACCTTTGAACCACGCCCTCCGGCTGTGGTCAGACCGCCCACACCAGCGCTGTGATGGCCCTCCTTTCGCCATTTGTCCAACTCCAGATGTCGCGTGAACGGTTCCGGGGCGGATCACAACGGGCCGCCGGCCGCGTCGCCCTCCCAGGCGGCGGGAGCGCCGGTGAGCCGTCGGGCCACCGCCTTGAACACCGCCTCGTGGCCGGTGCCGGCGCAGCTCCCCGGCCCCGCCTCGATGAGCCACCAACGGCCATCGGCGCCACGGGCGAAGTCGGCGGCGACGAGCCGCGAAGCGAACGCCACGCCGACGGCCCGTGCGAGGCGGCGTAGCTCGGCAACGTCGGCGTCGGAGGGCGGGAAGCCGGCGGGCCGTGGGACAAGGTGCAGTTGATGGAACGACCACGCGGCCGGCTCTCCGTCGATGATCCACGTCCGCACCTCCTGCGGGACGGGGCCGTAGCGGCCCTCGCCGGCGGGCGCGAGGTCGAGCCACTGCCGGGCCAGGATGACCGCGTCCCAGCCGAGGGCGCGGCGCAGGGCGGCGGCCTCGTCCGCCAGCTCGGCGGGGTTGCGGACACGCGAGATGCGCCCGCCCTTCTTCCACGACGACTCCGCCGTCCGCACGAATAGCGGAAACGTCAGGTCCTCCGGGAGCGGGGCGTCGAGGGTGAGCGTCCAGGTGCGCGGCATCGGCAGGAGGGCGCCGGTCAGGGCGGCGAGGACGGAGTCGAGACGCAGGAGCGGCTCACGCTCCTCGGGCCGGTCGCGGACAAGCGGCAGGGGTGCGACGAGGCGGCGATAGTCGTCGAAGGGCCGGGCGCCGGCGAAGAGGAAGGCGGGGCGTGTGGGTTCGGCCTCGGGGAGCGGGACGGCGCCGAGGTCGTCGAGCCAGTAGAGGAGGCGGCTGCCGACGCGCTCGTGGTGGGCGTCGTCGCGCGGGTCGTAGAGCAGCTGGGTCATCGCAGGTTCGCCAGGATGGCGTCGCGCGTGCGGTGGCGGTCACAGTGGCGGCGGAATTCGTCGCGGTTCAGCAGGCGTGTGACGTACACCTCCGCCATCACCGGCAGGGCGAAGGTGCATTCATCTGACAGAAAAACGATGCTTGCGTCTTCGTCCGGAGGCCCGCTCTTGGAGATGCAAACCGGCGCCTGTTTGAACGACACCTCCACAGGCACCGCGTGCCAGCCGATCATGGCCCACACCTTCAGCTTCCGGCGGCGCTGGTCGTAGAAGACGGGCACCATCATCCGGGCGTCGCGGGCGAGGTCGGGGTCGGCGTGCAGCGTCTCGCGCCACAGGCCGAACACGTCCACGCCGGGCGTGTCATCGTGCCCCACCTCGCGCGACGCCGTCGCCGCTGCACTCTCGAACAGCCGACGCATCCCGCTCAGCTCGTCGACAAGCGTCGGGCCATCCCTGCGGCCTGGGACATGGCGGCGCATGCCGCGCAGGGCCTCGGCGCCGAATGCCTCCTCCAACGCCTCGGAGACAAAGCGGTATCCGTCGGCCCGCCGACGGTAGACGGCGGGCAGCGGCTCAACGGTGAGGCCGGGGGTAATCGGGATGATGCGACTGAACCGGCCTCCTCCGCCCCCCAGGCCGGCTTGCTTGGCGTGCGTCTCCCGTGCCATCGCCAACGCGCCACGGAAGAGGTCCTCCAGATACATGCGGTAGCGGCGGCCCAGGTCGAGGCGATCACTCTCCGGCATGCGCTCGGGCACGAGGAGCGGCTCCAGCGACCACGTCTGCCTGTCGTACCAGCCGGCGTCATCTCCTGGGGTCAGGTTGATGCCCCCCGAGCGGACGTTGCGGACCAGCTCGCCCATCAGGTCGAAGCCGTCGGGGATCGCGCGGTGCTTGTACAGGCGCTCGAAGTACGTCACCTCGTGGGACCGCGACGGCGGGAAGAACGCCCGGCGGCCCCACTCGTCCGGCGCGTCGCGGAGGCCGGGCCAGCCCGGCGGGTTGGTGAGGCGCGACGCCAGCCGCGTCCAGGCGGCGTGGGCGTCCGCCGCGCCCGGCACCGTCTCCAGGGCATGCAGCAGGGCGTCGGCCAGGTCGGCGTCGAGGGGCGTTTGCAGGAGGCGGTCCTGCCGGAAGATCGCCGACAACTCGGCTGAGGTGGTGTAGAAGCCCAGCGGCTTCGACTCGGCCTCGTTCAGGAGGAAGTCATCGCGGATCGCGCGGATCGCCTCGTGCAGCTCCGCAGGCGCCTCGGCGGAGACGCGGCCCAGCTCGCACGCCGCGTACACGAGGGCCGACGCCGGGCCGGACGCCGGGGCGAGGGAGCGCAGCAGCGACGCCTTCGCGGGGAACCGCCCTGCCCCGTTCTGGGCGGCCACCTCGACGGCGGCATACAGGCCGTCGTCGAAGTGCTTGGCCTTGAGGAGCAGCGTCCCTGCGGAGACGGGGCCGGAGGCGTCCAGCGGCGCCTGCGGGAGCAGCGGGAGGTCGATGCTCTCCGGGATCTCCAGATGCAGGACCTGGCGTGACGTGTCCAGGCGGATACGCCACCCGTCGGACTCGATCTCACGGATGACGCTCATGGGGTGCTCCGCGCGGCCACGGGGGCGGGGTCGCTCTCCGGCGGGGGCGGCTCCTGGGCCGGTTCTTTCTGCTTGAGCCATTTGGCCAGCTCGACGCTCGGCCTCTCGACAACAAGGTACATCAGATGCGCCGCGACGATGCTCACCGCGACGGCGGCGGTGAACAGCCCCACGGCGGGCAACACGCCGGGCTCGGGGCCGAACAGCCTGGCGCGGAAGTAGTAGGCGAACGGCCCGCCGATGACGTTGTGCGTGAGGTACAGGCTGTAGGAGATGCGGCCCAGGTACTGCAAGACCGGGTGCGCCAGCCACGTGCCGAGGCCGTCCATCCGCCCGGCGGCGTACAGGGCCAGCCCCGCCGCCACCCCGATCACACCATGCGGCGAGGGCCGCCACGCCGTCGCCGCCAGGATCGTCGCGGCCAACGCCCAGAAGTGCCACGCCTCGCACTCCCCCTGCAGCGCCCACCAGATGAGGACGCCCAGGTAGAACAGGGACCACCCCTCGACGGCGAAGCCGTGCGGCCATTTCAGCGCCAGCGCCCGGGCGGCCAGCGACCAGGCCGTCAGCGGCACGAACACCAGCAGGCGCAGACGCAGCCCGCCCGCATCCCCCAACCGCATCCACCCGCCCAGCCACCCGGCCAGCCCGCACAGGCCGACGAAGGTGAGGTAGAACTGCACCTCGAAGCAGAGCGTCCAGAAGACCGTCAGGATCTGCCCGTACCCGAGGATGTCTTGCAGGTAGAAGACGTGGGCCAGCAACTGCTGCCAGCTCGGCAGCGGGACGTAGCGGTCGTCGCGGACCAGGTTGGCGAATTGGACGGCCGCGATCGTCAACGCGATCGTCACCCAGTAGGGCGGCTCCAGCCGGGCGGAGCGCCTGAGCACGAAGTTCCCGAAGTAGCCCAGGGTGATCTTCGCCTCGCGGATGGAGAACGCGATGACGAAGCCGCTGAGCACGAAGAAGACGTCCACCCCGCAGTCACCCAGACGGAGTAAGGTCGGGAACGGCTCGGGGAACGGCTTACTCTGGTAGTGGTTCGAGACGCCTTCGTAGAAGTGGAAGCAGGCCACCCACAACGCCGCCAGCCCGCGCAAGGCATCGACGAAGGTGAACCGCGGTGCGGGCGACTTCGTGGGCATCGGGACACCCGGTTACGAGCGGGGATACTGTCGCGGACAAGAGACGGCCCCTCACGGGCGCACGTCGAACAGCACGGGCACCTCGCCGCGGAAGCCGATGTCCTGCGTCCCCTGCCCCGCCTCGAACGCGATCGTCAGCTCGCGCCTCCCCGCCTTCGCGCAGGTGATGCGCAGCCGCCGATACTCCACGTCGCGCCCGCGCAGCGTGCCGTCCAGCACCTCCAGGCGGAACGGGCTCACCTTCGCGCCGGCGTACTCGCCACGCGCCTCCAGGAGCTGTCTGCCACCGCTCAGGTTGTCGATCCGTAGCCACGCCAGCGTCGGCTCGCCCTTCTTCAGCGCCGGCACGCGGGCGCCGCGCGCCACCTTCACGCG
Organism: uncultured Alcaligenaceae bacterium; assembly: GCA_964630925.1. GTDB lineage: Bacteria > Planctomycetota > Planctomycetia > Gemmatales > Gemmataceae > RGDT01. The sequence continues at coordinate 33,862 of CAZVZK010000043.1, read as the reverse complement.
GCCCTCGGGGTTGATCGTCACGACGAGGAAGACCTCGTCCTCCGACGGCTCGATCTCGGCCGGCGGGCCGGCGGTGAACAGCAGGACGGCGGCGGCGAGCATTTCCCTTCCCTCCGGCGGTGTTCGGGATAGCATAGCGGCACTCCCCCATCCCTTCCACACAGAGGCCCCGCCATGAAGCGCCTCCCCCTCGTCGCGCTCCTGCTGCTCGCGTCCCCCGCCGCCGCCCAGTGGCCCGCCGTCGCCAAGGTCGAGGCCCAGCCGCTGATCGCCCAGGTGAAGCGCCTCGTCCAGGCCCTCGACTTCCTCGGCCAGCCGCTCCCACCTGAGACGCGCAAGGCGCTGGAGGCGTTGAAGGAGGATGACGGTGACGAGAAGGTCGCCGCCGCCGTCCAGAAGGCCCTCGACCCCCTCAGCCTGGCCTCGGTCGATCTGGGCGGCGGCTTCGGCTTCGCGATGCCGCACCCGCACAAGAACCGCCTCAAGATCGTCGAGCAGGGGTGGAAGGCCGTCCTGGTGAAGGTGGTGAACAAGGCGGGGGTGAAGGGGCGCTGGTACGTCGACCCCCACGGCGACGTCACCGGCAAGGTCCCCGGCGTGCCCAAGGAGAAGGGCGACAAGCGATGGGCCGAATTCCTCCCCTACCACGGCCAGCCGATGCTGCCGCACCTCAGCGGCCTGGGGCTGGAGTACGTCATCCTCCAGGTCTACTCGCGCGACGCGGGGGTCAAGACCGCCAACATGACGTTCCGCTTCGAGGGCATCAAGGTCCCGCCGATCCGCCTGTGGAGCTTCGAGAAGGGCGCCGACGGCTGGAAGGCCGAGAAGGGCGATGTCAAGGCCGAGGGCGGGCTGCTCAAGGCGGGCGGGCGGATCTCCGCCGAGGTCAAGGCTTCGAAGGGCCAGCACGTCATCCGCATCCGCGGCCGCAGCGCCGGGCCCGTCAAGGGGAGTTTCTCCTGGTCGAGCAAGGGCGACCCGAAGGCCGGGTTCGGCCTGCCCTTCACCCTCCCGGGCGGCGAGAAGGGGTCGGAGTTCTCCACGAACTTCTTCTTCGACAAGGACATCGACGCCCTGCACATCGACACTGGCGGGGCGGCACTGGAGTGGGTCTCCCTCGCCCGCGCCAACACGCCCACCGCCGGGGCCTCCATCGGGGCGACGTTCGACGCCGCCCCGTCGGTCCCCGTGACCTTCCAGGTGCAGGATGAGAAGGGCGACCCCTGCACTGCCTGCTTCATCATCCGCGGCAAGGCGGACGGCCACGTCTACCCCGCCCAGCCGAAGCGTCTCGCCCCGGACTTCTTCTTCCACCCGCAGGTGTACCGCGCCACCGGCGAGACGGTCCGCCTGCCCGAGGGGGTGTACACCGTCCACTGCTCGCGCGGCCCGGAGTCGGTCCCCGAGGTCAAGGAGCTGAAGGTGTCCGGCAAGGGGGCCACCCTCCGTTACGCCGTCACGCGCTGGGCCGACCCCGCCAAGCGCGGCTGGTGGAGCGGCGACCACCACATCCACGCGGCGGGGTGCCTGCACTACGACATGCCGACCGAGGGCGTCGAGCCGAAGGACATGATGCGGCACATCCTGGGCGAGGACCTGAAGGTCGGCTGCTGCCTGACGTGGGGCCCGTGCTTCGACTACCAGAAGCGGTTCTTCAAGGCGAAGCCCGACCCGGTGAGCCAGTACCCCTACATCCTGCGCTACGACGTGGAGGTGAGCGGCTTCGGCTCGCACAGGAGCGGGCACCTGAACCTGCTGCGCCTCAAGGAGCAGATCCCCACCGGGGGCGATTCCATGTACCACTGGCCGACGCTGGGCATGAACACCCTGCGCTGGGCCAAGAAGCAGGGCGCGGTGTGCGGGCCGGCGCACTCGGGGAACGGACTGACGCGCACCGTGGGCCGCGTCGAGGGCGCGACGGACGGGCCGGACAGGCTGCCGAGCTACGACATCCCGGCGTACGACGGCATCGGGGCGAACGAATTCATCGTCCAGGCGGCCCTCAAGGTGCCGGGACCGGACGGCAAGCCGGTGCCGGCGGTGGACTTCATCAGCACGATGGACACCGACCGCCGCACCGAGCTGAACATGTGGTATCACGTGATGAACTGCGGGATGCGTGTCCGGGCGTCGGGCGAGACGGACTTCCCGTGCATCACCGGCGAGCGCGTCGGCTGGGGCCGCGTGTACGTCAAGGTGGACGGCAAGCTCGACTTCGACCGTTGGGCCCAGGGCATCGCCGACGGGCGCAGCTACGTCAGCGACGGCTACACCCACCTGATGGACTTCACGGCCAAGGCCGGCGGGAAGGAGCTTGAGGTGGGCGTTGCCGGCAGCGAGATCAAACTGGAGAAGCCGGGCAAGGTGACGTTCACGGTGAAGGCGGCGGCGCGGTATCCGGGCCGCAAGCCTGCCCCGGTGGAGCTGGTGGTGAACGGCCTGCCGGTGGCGAAGCAGGACCTGCCGCTGGACGGCAAGGAGAAGGAGCTGACGTTCGAGGCCGACCTCGAGAGGAGCAGCTGGGTGGCGGTGCGGCTGTTCCCCGGCGGGCACACGAACCCGTTCTTCGTGCTGGTGGACGGCAAGCCGATCCGGGCGAGCCGGCACTCGGCGGAGTGGTGCCTGACGGGGGTGGACGTCTGCTGGAAGTCGAAGCAGAAGACGTACAAGAAGGCGGAGCAGAAGCAGGCGGAGGAGGACTACGAGGCCGCGCGGAAGGTGTACAAGGCGATCCTGGCGGAGATGCCGAAGTAGCATCCGCGGGATCGCCGCGAGACCTGGAGGCGTCAGGGCGGTTCTCACCTCCATGCAGCCGATCCGGGCGCGGCCGGCGGCCGACCACGCCCTCGGAGACTTCCAGGAGGCCTGCGATGATGACGGCGGCGAGAGGGTGGCTGGTGGCCGGGCTCGTGCTGGGGGCGGGCGTCCTGGCCGCCGCGCGGGACGATAAGCCCGCGGAGAAGGCCGACCCGCCGAAGGGGGTGCGCGTCTTCTACGCCTCGCACAGCCTCATGTGGTACGTCCCAAAGCCCCTGGGCGAGCTGGCCGAAGCCGCCGGCATCAAGGGCCACAGGCTGGCCGGGCTGCAGTCCCTCGGCGCCTCGAAGACCCTCCAGCACTGGAACCTGCCGGCGGAGCGGAACAAGGCGAAGCAGGCGCTGGAGAAGGGCGAGGTGGACGTCCTCGTCCTGTCACCGATCCAGTTCCCCGACAAGGGCATCGACGAGTTCGTCAAGCTTGGGCTGGAGAAGAGCCCCGGCATGCGCTTCGTGGTGCAGGTCTCCTGGGGCGGCTGGGACATCGACAACCAGGACTTCCCCAAAGGGTCGTCCCCGAAGGTGGACCGCGAGAAGTCGCCCGAGCGGTTGCGGAAGATGAACCTCCGCAACATCAAGGCCGCGGAGGAGCAGGCCGACGCGATCAACAAGCGGGCCGGGAAGATGGTGCTGTTCCTGGCCCCCAGCGCCCAGGCGGCCGTGGCCCTGCGCACGCTGATCCACGACAAGAAGATCCCGGGGCTGGACAGGCAGGCCGAGCTGTTCCGCGACGCGATCAGCCACCCCGCGCCGCCGCTGGAGGCCCTCAACGCCTACGTCCACTACGCGGTGATCTACCGGGCCTCCCCCGTCGGCCTGCCCGCCCCCGGCTTGCTGAAGGCCGCGAAGAAGAAGGCCTGGGACGACACGTTCAACCGCCGCCTGCAGGAGCTGGCCTGGGAGGCCGTGACCGCCTACCCCCACAGCGGCGTCACGCCGCCTGAGAAGGGGAAGGAGTAGCCGCCGCGACGCGGCACGGGCCGGCCTGCGTGGGCCGGCCCTCCTCGAACCAATGTGGAGGTCTCGGCATGCGGCACCTCGGTTGCGCTGTGTTCGCCCTGATCCTGGCGGCGCTGGCGTGCGCCGGCCCGGCGGGCGCCCAGGATGCGAAGGACAAGCCCCCGCCCGCCGACAAGCAGGTCATCATCACCGTGGGGGAGGGCGGCTCCGGGGCGTACAAGGCCATCCTCAACGGCGACCCGACCCTGCCGACGCACGCCATCTACCGCCCCAAGGACCTCTCCCCGTTCGGGAAGGACGCCAGGCTGCCCGTCGTCCTCTGGGGCAACGGGGGCGGGGCCAACAGCTCCTCCGGCTACCGCCATTTCCTCACCGAGATCGCCTCCCACGGCTTCCTCGTGGTGGCCATCGGCCCCGCGTCCGCCGGCGGCAAGGGCGGCAAGGGCGGCGGCAAGACCAAGTCCGCCGACCTGCTGACCGGCCTCGACTGGGCCATCGCCCAGAACGACAAGGACGGCGCCTACCGCGGCAGGATCGACACGAAGAAGGTCGCCGCGATGGGCCACTCCCTCGGCGGCCTCCAGGCCCTGGAGGTCGCGTCCGACCCCCGCATCACGACGGCCGTCCTGTGGAACAGCGGCGTGCTGCCCGGCGGCAAGTCGTTCTGGCCGAAGGTGACCCGCGAGGGCCTGAACAGGCTCAAGGTGCCGCTGGCCTATGTGAACGGCGGTGCGAAGGACATCGCCACGAAGAACGCCGAGGACGACTTCCGCGCGATCAAGGACCTCCCCGTCTTCCTGGCCAACCGCGACGTCGGCCACGGCGGCACGTTCGCGGAGAAGAACGGCGGGGCGTTCGGGGCCGTCGGCGTCGCCTGGCTGAAGTGGCGTCTGAAGGGGGACGCGGAGGCCGGCAAGATGTTCCTCGGCTCCCCCCCCGGGCTGGCGGCCGACAAGCGATGGTCGGTGAAGTCGAAGAACCTGAAGTGATCGCCGAGGGGCGATCTACCCCCTCCCGTCGATCTCAGGCGATGATCTCCTTCGCCACGCTCCCCGCCACGTCCGTCAGCCGGAAGTCGCGGCCCGCGTGCCGATACGTCAGCTTCTCGTGGTCCAGCCCCATCAGCGCCAGCAGCGTCGCGTGCAGGTCGGTCATGTGCATCCGGCCCTCCACGGCACGCAACCCGTACTCGTCCGTCGCGCCGTGGCTGACGCCGGCCTTCACGCCCGCGCCCGCAAGCCACATCGGGTAGCCGATGATGTTGTGGTCGCGCCCGTCCGCGCCCTGGGCCGTCGGCATGCGTCCGAACTCGCTGCCGTACAGCACGAGCGTCTCGTCGAGCAGGCCGCGCGCCTTCAGATCCGCCAGCAACGCCGCCGCCGGCCGGTCGGTGGCCGCCGCCCCGCGGATCATGCCCTGGTGCAGGCCGTTGTGGTGGTCCCATCCGGGGTGGTTCACCTCGACGAAACGCACCCCCGCCTCGCTCAGCCGCCGCGCCATCAGACACTGCCGGGCGAAGCTGCCCGCCGGGCCGTCCTTCACGCCGTAGGCGTCCAGCACCTTACGCGGCTCCTTCGAGATATCCAGCAGCGCCGGCACCCTGTCCTGCATGCGGAACGCCAGCTCGAACGACTCGATGATCCCCTCGACGGCGTCCGGCGCGCCTGGGGCCCCGGCCAGGTCGCGGTTCATCTCCTGGATGAGGTCGAGCTGCCTGCGCTGCCTCTTCGCGGGGACGCTGGCCTTGAGGTTGGGGATCTGGCCCGTGTCGCTGACGCGCGTGCCCTGGAAGTGGGCCGGCAGGAAGGCCGGGCCGTAGTTCAGGGCCCCGCCGAAGTTCGGCGGCGGGTTGATCGTGATGTACCCCGGCAGGTCCTGGTTCTCCGTCCCCAGGCCGTAGAGGAGCCACGCCCCCATCGACGGGCGGGTGAGCTGGGCGAGGGCGGCGCCGGTGTGGAGCTGGATGACCGCCTCGGGGTGGGCCGGCGTGTCGGTGTGCAGGCCACGCAGGAAGGCGAACTTATCGACGTGCCGGGCGAGGTGCGGGAACAGGTCGCTCACCCAGGTGCCGGTCTTGCCGTGCTGGCGGAACTTAAACTTCGACGCGACCAGGTTGCCGCCGCCGGGGCCGATCTTGCCGTCGTCCTTCGCCAGCCGCGGCTTGTACTCCCACGAGTCGTGCTGCGAGATGGCCCCGCTCATGAAGAGGAAGATGATCCGCTTCGCCTTCGCCGGGAAGTGCGGCGGCCTCGGCGCGAGCGGCCCGGCCTTCTTCGTGGCGTCTCGCGCGGCGGATTCGCCGAGCATGGCGGCCAGGGCCAGCGAGCCGAAGCCGGCGCTGGCCGACCGGAGCAGATCCCGCCGCGAGGGCCTGTGCGTGTGCGTCATGGTCCTACCTCACCTCACGTGGCGGAATTCGGCGCTGGCGATCAGCGCCTGGCAGAAGCTGGCCCACGCCTCGGCGGGCCCGCCGTCGAAGTCCTCGATGTACGCCAGGGCACGCGACGCCTCACGCGCCGTCGCCGCCCGGCCCAGCGCCAGCCGGTACGCCCGGTCCACGCGGGCCGCCCCCTCCCCGGACAGACGCTCGGCGAGCAGCGCCGACTGACGGCGGATGAACGGGTCATTCAGCAGGTACAGGGCCTGCGGGGCCACGGTCGTCGTGTCCCTCGCCCCCGTCACGCCCCCCTGCTCCGCCGGGTCGAACGCCGCCAGCTCCGGCGGCGTCAGGTTGCGTACCAGCGGCAGGTACACGCTCCGGCCACGGTACGCCCGCGCGGCGTCGATGATGCGCCTCGCCTCCGGCCCGGTGTCGTTCAGCTCGACCACCCGCAGCGTCATCCCCGGCGAGCCGTGCGGGCGGCGGAGGCCCAGCGTCCCGGACGCCAGGAGCGTCGCGTCACGCAGCTCCTCCGCGCTCAGCCGCCGCGGCGCGTGCCTCCACAGGAGGCGGTTCGTCGGATCGGCCTCGCGGTGCGCCGGCGTCACCTCGCCGCCGAGCCGGTAGGCACGCGTCAACACAAGCGAGCGCACAAGCCTCTTGAGCGACCAGCCCTCCCTGACGAAGGTGCGGGCCAGGTGGTCGAGCAGCTCGGGGTGCGAAGGCCGCCCGCCCGTTACGCCGAAGTTATCGAGGCTGGCGACCAGCCCGGCGCCGAAGAGGTGGTGCCAGGCCCGGTTGACGAAGACACGCGGCGTCAGCGGGTTGTCGTCGCTGGCCAGCCATTCGGCCAGTTGCAGCCGGCCGCTCTGCTTCGGATCGACCTTCGCCGCCCCAGGGACGTTCACCAGCGTGAGGAAGCCACGCGGCACCGTCGGGCCGTGTTGCTCGGCCTCGCCGCGGATGCGGATGGCGGTGTCGCCGATGGCCTTGGCCTCGCGCACGCCGAAGGCGGCCGTGCCCCTGGCGGGGTCGGTCAGGCCGTTCAGCTCGGCCTGGGCCGCCTCCATGCGGAGGCGGAACGGGCGCTGCTTCGGCTGGCCGTTCGGCATCTTCTCCAGCCCCTCCGGCGTGCCACGGATCTTGTCCCACGCGGCCTTCGCCTCCTCGTACTTCTTCGTCGCGGCGGCGACCTTCGCGGGCAGGTCCGGGTCGGGCTTCACCGACGCGGACGAGAGCCGCAGGAGCATCGACGTGTCGTAGTAGTCGAGGCCGCCCCCGCCCATCTTGTTCCGCAGGCCCGAGCAGTTGTCGGTGCTGGCGAAGATGCCGGCCAGGGCGTAGTAGTCCGCCGTGGGGATCGGGTCGAACTTGTGGTCGTGACACCTCGCGCACGACGCCGTCAGGCCGAGAAACGCCCGGCTGACGGCGTCGATCTGCTCGTCGACGTTGTCCATCACGAACCGCACCTTGAAGCGCTGGTTCACGTCCTTGACGCCCAGCGCCAGGAAGCCCGTGGCGATCTTCTGCTCGTCCGTCGAGCCGGGCAGGAGGTCGCCGGCGATCTGCTCGCGGATGAATTGATTGATGGGCTTATCGTCGTGGACGGCGTCGAGGACGTAGTCGCGGTAGCGCCAGGCGTGCGGCATGGGCAGGTTGCGCGAGCTGCCGGTCGATTCGCCGTAGCGTGCCACGTCCAGCCAGTGCCGACCCCACCTCTCGCCGAACCCCGGCGACGCCAGCAGGCGGTCCACCAGCCGCTCGTAGGCCAGGGGCCGGGTGTCACCGATGAAGGCGTCCACCTCCTCGGGCGTCGGCGGCAGCCCCGTCAGGTCGAACGTCACCCGCCGGATGAGGGTCACGCGGTCCGCGTCCTTGACCGGCGCCAGGCCCTTCGCCTCCAGGGCCACGAGCAGGAAGTTGTCGATGGCCGAGCGCGGCCAGGCCGCGTCCTTGACCGCCGGGACCGGCGGGTCAGCCAGCGGCTGCCACGCCCAGTGCTCGCGGCGGAGCCTCTCGTACTTCTTCGCGTCGGTCTTGCCGGGCGTGACGGCGTGCTTGCCGGACGAGGGCCAGACGGCGCCGTCCTTGATCCAGCGCTCCAGGTCGGCGATCTGCTCCGGGGCGAGCTGCTTCTTGGGCGGCATCTTCGGCGTGCCGTCGATGTACCTCACCGCCTTGACGAGAAGGCTCTTCTCCGGATGGCCGGGGACGATGGCGGGGCCGGAGGTGCCCCCGGTGAGCAGGCCGTTGCGGTCATCGACGCGCAGGCCGCCCCGCGAGTTGGTCTCGGCGGAGTGGCAGTTGTTGCACTGCTGGACGAGGACGGGGCGGATCTTCTTCTCGAAGAAGGCCACCTTGGCGGGGTCGGCCAGGGCCGGCCCCGCCGCCGCGAGGGCGGCGAGGAGCGCCAATCGAGGGTGCCAGCTCATCAGGATTGCTCCCGACTTCGTTTGGGGTGTTGGGGCAAGTGTACCAGATCGACGGGGCATGGGAGCTGCGATTCCGGCGGGCCTACGACCCCGTCAGGTCGAGGACGACCTCGCCGGCCGGGGGGACGGCAAGGGTCAGGCCGGACGACTCGAAATCGAGGTACCGGGCCGCGACCGGCGGCGGGGGCCGCCTCCTGCCGGCCTCGTCCTCGTCGGCGGGGTAGATGCGCACCCGGTACGCCCCCTCGCGCGCCCCGCGCAGGATGCGCCCGGCGTGCAGGGTCTCCAGGGTGAACGTGCCGTCCGGCCCGATGACGCCCGACGCGGTCACCGCCGGGTCGTCGACCAGGGCCGCCTCGACGTGGTGCCCGGCCAACAGCCCCACGTCACCGCCGGGCAGGACCACCTTGCCGCGTACCGTGTGGACCGGCGGGCCGCCGGGCGCGCAGCCGAGGGAGAGGGCGATGAAGAGGACACCGAGCCGCATGGCCGCACCCCTCAATATCCGTTATCGATGGGCTGGCCGTCGTTCCGCGTGACGAGCAGCGTCAGCGTGGCGAGGCTGGTGCCCGTGGAGATCCCCTTGACGCTGCCGTCGCAGAAGACGAAGTGGCACACGCCGGGGTGCGGGCCGCCGAAGCTCTCGTTGGCCCGCGCTCCGTTCTGATCCCGCGGCGGGCGCAGCGCCCGCGTCGTGCCGTCGTCGTCGACGCCGGCCATGCGGCGGATGGAGTTGTTCTGCCCGCCGAAGACGCTGCGGTCCTCGTTCTTGCCACGCAGCGAATTCGGGCGGATGTGCTTCTCGCCGAACATCAGCGTCTGGCTGGTCCCGTCGGTGATGCCCAGGAGGCTCACCTGCCCCGACCAGCTCAGCACGGCCGGGTCGCCGGCGCCGTCCTTGCCGACGGCCCCCAGCGCGGGGATGATCGCCCCGTTCGACCTGCGGAAGTCGGCCCCTGTCCCGAACGCCGCCGCGTAGTCCGACAGCGCGCCGCCGGGCGTGGCGAAGTCGTTCTTGCTCAGGACCGCCGGCGGCCGCGACGGGCACAGGTACGCCTTGACCTGCGTCTGGTACGCGGCGGGCTTCTGCCTCGACGCCGGGTACCGGATGTCCCAGAGGGCGTAAAGACTCCCCTGCTCCAGATACGGCAGGAGGAGGACGGCCCAGGTCGCCCAGCCGTCCGGGTCGGCGGAGTTGTTGCCGATGAAGGCCGGCACCAGGGCCTGGTGGGTGTCGTGGAACGAGTGCGTGGCCAAGCCGATCTGCTTCAGGTTGTTGGCGCACTGCATGCGCGCCGCCGCCTCGCGCACCCGCTGCACCGCGGGGAGGAGCAGGCCGATCAGGATGGCGATGATGGCGATCACCACCAGCAACTCGATCAGCGTGAACGCGGGGCGTGAACGCGGGGCGAGGCGGACCGCCGCCTCGTGCAGCCGGGCCACGGCGAGGGGCACCTCCGCCTGCCCGGCGAACGCCACCTCGCCGGCAGAGGCGGGGCCGCCCGCAGGCGAGCTGCCGACCCACAGGTCACCCGCTGCCGGGGGCGTGGAGTCGTCGGCCACGGGCACCCCGAGCCGGCACGCCAGCCCGCGCACCGCCGACTCGTACCTCCCCCTGTCCCCCCGACGCACCACGACGCGGCGCAGCTCGAACGCGCGGTCCTTCCAGATGATCCGTACCATTCCGTCCCTCCGGGCGCAAGGCCTCCCCGTCCACGCCGCTCACGCGGCGCGGCCCGTGCCATCTCACCCACGCCGGCCCCCAGTCCCGGTCCGGCCGTGGGCTAATGACGAGTATCACAACCGTCATGATAATATATCCTCGTTCTTGCCGTGCAAAGGGGGGGAAACGCCGATCCGCAGGGTGGGCGTCTTGACCCGGTCAGGTCCAGGCCCCGACTTGACGCACTCACCACCGACGGAGTTTTTCCCTGGACATCGGCCACGCCGCCCGGCATACTGTCCATAATCATGAATAACCTTGTCATTATTATCATGATTCGGAGGACGCCGGTGGTCACCGTGATCGAGTCGGAGCTTGCCGGGCGTGTGCGGGCGTTCCTGGAGCCGTATCGCGGCGCCTTCCGCCGCCGCGACCAGGCCCGCTGGGCCGCCCTCTACATCCAGGGCCTCCTGGCGGCGGAGGGCCGCCGCACCATTGAGGGGATCGCCCGGTCCCTGGGGGCGGGCGGGTTGGAGGATATCGCCCAGGGGTTGGGCCACTTCGTCACCGCCAGCCCCTGGGACGAGAACGAGCTGTGGCGGCGGTTCCACGCCTCGCTGCGTGGCCATGACGGCACCCTGGTCGTGGATGAGGTCGTCCTCCCCAAGCAAGGCCGGCATTCGGTCGGGGCGTTCCGCCAGCACAGCCGCGCCCTCGGACGCAAGGTGAGCTGTCAGCTCGCCGTCCTGTTGCACCACGTCGGCCCGGCGGGGGCCGTGCCCCTCGCCCTGCGGCTCTACCTCCCCAGGGCCTGGCGGCAGGACGCGGACGCCCTCCGCCGGGCCGGCGTCCCAGAGCGCGAGCACGCCCCGCTCGGCCGCGCCGACGTGGCCTTCGCCCTCATCGACGAGGCCCTCGCCGCCGGGTTGCGCGCCGACGGCGTCGGCGCCGGCCTGGGCTGGGAATGGCCCGAGGACGTCGCCCCGGCCCTCGCCGCCCGCGGCCTGGGCATCCGCCCCGTCCCCGAGGGGGGCGGGCTGGCCGGCGCCAGAGCCGATCTGGAGCGCCTCGGCCTGGGCCACTTCGAGGGCCGCTCCTGGCGTGGCTTCCACCACCACGCCTGCCTGGTGACCCTGGCACGGGCCGTCTGAGGGCCCGCCCGCCTGGGGCCGCCGGGGGGCCATCCCACGCCAGGGAAACGAAAAGGCGGGCCGGGGCGCTCCTCGCGCCGGCCCGCCTGACGGTTCCACCCATCACCGCACGGTCAGTTGTCGATGTTCCGGTAGAGGCGCTCGGCCAGGCTCGGGGCCACGACACGCCGCGCCCGCTCCAGCGCCACCTCGTAGACCGCCCGCCACGGGCACTCGCCGCCCGGCCACGCCGCCATGAGCGCCGGTGGGCAGGCCACGAAACCCGGCGCCCCCGTCAGGATCTGTGCTTCCGTCTTCAGCCAGGGCAGCCGGTGCGCCGTCATCTCACACCTCGTTCAAGGCGGGCCTCTCTCCAATACATCAGCAATCTTAGCGTTTTTATCGTGATTAGGCAAGTCCGCCCTTGCTCGAAAAGTTCAAAATCGCCGGTCAGCAGGCAAAGTCGAATTCAGAGGTCATGATTAGCGGCCTTTGAGAGGGGGGCCTACTCATGATTCGACACCCGGAGATGACGGAGTCGCCGGGCCGGGGCGGAATCGAGAGCGGAAGGTGGGGAGAAGGGGTTGAAGTGACACAGGGCGAGGCCCTATCGTGTGGGCGTGGGAACGACAACACGAGCGGAGATCGGACGATGAACACGATGATGATGGAGCGCCAGTCGATGCCTGCCGGGATGGGCATGCCGGGCACGATGGGCGGGACGATGCCGGCCCAGGCCTGGATGATGATGCCGCGCTGCACCATGAAGTTCGAGAAGTGCGCCGGCGGCATGAAGGTCATGATGGACTGTGACGACCCGACCGCCCGCAGCATGATGCAGCACCTGTGCTCCATGATGGCCGGCGGGATGTGCAGCATGAACATGATGATGAACGGCATGACCGTCTGTTGCTGCACGATGACGATGGGCATGTGCAAGTGCGACATGACCGCCACGGGCTGCATGATGACGTGCACCTCGGGCGACGCCAAGTGCTGCGAGATGATCCAGGCGTGCTGCGACTGCTGCGCCACGATGTGCAAGGCCGGCTGCATGTGCTGCGTGATGATGAACGGCACACCCGTCTGCTGCGGCTGCTGATCCGCCCGCGGCGTGTCGCGAGGGGGGCGTCGGGGGCCCGACGCCCCCCGGCGCGCGCCGGGCGACGCCACACGGCCCCCGCGTCTGATACGATGACGCTGTCGCCGCCGCGTGAGGGCTCGCCGTGTTCGCCTTCGTCGGACAGGCCGGCAACGCCATCCTCTTCGTCTGCTTCGGCGTGCTGTTCGTGATGCTCGCCGGCTACGTCGCGGCCCTGGCGGCCCGCGTCTACCTCCTCGTCGCCCAGGGCACCGCCGCCGGCCAGGACGAGGTCCACTGGCCCGACGAGGCCATCGCCGACTGGCTGCCCCAATCCGCCTACCTCCTCGGCGCCCTCGCCATCTGGCTCATCCCCGCCGGCCTCCTGTCGCGCTGGCTCGGCCCGGTGCTGCTGCCCGACGACGCCCCACTCCGCACCACGGTCCTGATCGTCTTGGCCGTGTGGCTCCTGTTCCCTCCGGGGCTCCTGTTCATGCAGCGGCCCGGCGCCGTCGTGGCCCTCGTGAAGGGACTGCCGACGGTGCTCGGGTTCTACGTCCTCACCGGCATCCTGCTGGGCGCCCTGGGGGGGCTGGCGTATCTGGCGATGTTCACCGTGTCCTGGCCGACGGTGCCCGTGGCGGCGGTGCTGGGGTCGGCGGTGCTGCTCATCCACGCCCGCCTGCTCGGGCGGCTGGGATTCATGATCGCCCAGGGGGACCGCGAGCCGGAGGCGGCCCCGAAGCCGTCCGCCAGGCCGGCGAAGGGCGAGAAGAAGGCGAAGAAGGGCAAGCGTGTCCGCGCCGAGGTGACGGACCCGTGGGCCGACACCGAGCCCGAGCCCGAGCCAGCCCCGCCGCCCGAGGAGGAGTCCATCCGCTACGCGGTGCGCGAGCTGCCGCCGGCGGAGGAGGCGCCGCGGCGCCGGCCCTCGTATGAGGAGGACGTGCCGGACCCCTACGCGGTGGCCGACCCGGAGCCGCTGACGGGGCCGCCCCCCGCGCCGATCACGGAGCTACGCAAGGAGGAGATCGAGCGCGAGGTGGCGCTGCGCACGCGCGAGGTGAAGCCGCCCCCCGCGAGCCTGCTGTTCAGCGGCGTGTGGGAGTTCCCGTTCCAGGATTCGAGCCGCAAGCCGCTGGCGCTGCTGGCGATCTGGGGGCTCGGGGTGATCCTGCTGGCCCGCCTCCTGGCGACGCTCTTCCCCTGGTGACCGGCGTTGCGTGGCGGGCGGCCCGACGCTATAGGCCCCGGCATGGACGCGGACTACAAGGTCGAGCTGGAGGCGTTTCAGGGGCCGCTGGACCTGCTGCTCTACCTCGTCAAACGCGACGAGGTCGACATCCTCGACATCCCCATCGCCCACATCGCGGCGTCGTTCACCCGCCACCTCGACGTGCTGAAGATCATCGACGTGGAGCGGGCCGGCGAGTTCCTCGTCGTGGCGGCGCAGCTCATGGAGATCAAGAGCAAGATGCTCCTCCCCCGCCCGGAGGTCGAGGAGGCGGGCGAGATGGAGGACCCGCGCCGCGAGCTGGTCAAGCAGCTCCTGGAGTACAAGCGCTTCAAGCAGGCCGCCGAGGCCCTCGACGCGCGGGCGAACGAGCAGGCCCGACGCTTCGGCCGCGTGTCGGCCCCGGAGCCGGCGAAGGCGGCTTCCCTGCGGCCCGTCGAGCTGTGGGACCTCGTCAGCGCGTTCGGGCGTCTGATGCGCGAGACGGCGGCGCAGGCGACCCAGGCGGTCGTCGTCGATCAGACGCCCCTCCACGTCCACATGGAGAACGTGCTGGCGCGTGTCCGCGAGACGGGCGGCCTGATGTTCTCCCAGGTGTTCACGCCGCCGCGCACCTGGGCGCGGCTGATCGGGCTGTTCCAGGCGGTGCTGGAGCTGGCCAAGGGCCGTCAAGTGATGCCGGAGCAGGCGGAGCCGCGCGGCGACATCCGCCTACGCCCCGGCGAAGCGTTCTCGGGCCAGGGCGATCAGGGCGGGTAGCAAATCGACGAGCGGGACGCCGAAGCGGGCGCAAACGATCTCGACGTTGCCGCGCCGCCAGAAGCCGGCGGGGCAGCACACGATCACCTTCCCGGTGCGGGCGAACAGGCCCAGCTCCAGCAAGGTGATCGGGGCCTTCGTGGCGGGGTCGAAATACAGGAGGATGACCGACGCACGCTCCTGGGCGTCCAGCTCCCACTCGACCTGCCCGCGGAAGGGGGCGGCGTGGATGGACTGCTCCCAGGTGGAATCCCACTCGTCGCGCCGCGGGTTGAGGACCGTGACGGGCAGGTCGGCGAGGGCGCTTTCGACGGCCGACTGCCACGGCCCGGCGAGGCCCATCTCGATGGAGCCGCCCAGAAAGACGGAGCGTTCGCCGGTGGCCAGATCGAGGGGGCGGGCGGCTTGAGGACGCGGGCCATGAGGGGGGCTCCGGCACGGGCACCTTCATCTTACGGCCCCCCTAGTCCAGCCGGCTGATCTTGTCGTTCACGCCGGCCAGCTCGTTCTTGATCTTGTTCAGCTCGATCGCCAGCGGCCCCAGCGTCTGCTTCTCCGCCTCGGTGTACGCCGTCTTCCCCGTCGTCAGCGAGCCGATCTGCTTCTCGAGGGCGTCGCGCCGGGCCACGAGGCGGTCCCGCTCCTTCCTCAGGTCGTGCAGCTCCGACGGATCGGCGCACCCCGAAGGCAGGGCGGCCACCAGCGCCAGCAGGCAGAGGAAGGTCCGGGCCACCGGCGTGCCCCCCGAAACGAGGCGGGCGGGGGCGTCATCGCCCCCGCCCTCCGGATCAAGACACGGCGGACTGACGCCCGGCGTCTCGCCTGTTCTTGCTTCGGCCGGCTGTTGCTGGCTGTCAGCTCCTCAGGTCACATGACCCCGGCGCCGAAGTCGGTCTTCTTCTCCGCCTGCGCGTGGGCGTGGGCGTGGCCGTGCCCGCCGCGCGTCCGGTAGCTGCGCTGCCCGGCGCTCATCTCCGTGGCCACCTGCGTGTACGACGGGGTGAAGTCGCCGTCGTCGATGTCGTCGTACGTGCAGACGTAGCCAGGCAGCTTGGCCCGCTCCTTCTCCTGGTTGAAGGCTCGCAGCACCGCGGACTGGATGACCTCGCGGCACGCCGAGTTGATCGGGTGCGCGATGTCCGCGTGCAGCTTCACGCGCCCGTCCGGGTCGCGGGCGGCACGGCTCTCGTCGAGCTTGCCCCCGCACTGGTTGCAGAACCGCGCCCGCAGGTGGTTCTTGCAGCCGCAGCCGCCGCAGCGGTCCGTCAGCTTGCGGCTGGGCATGGCGACGAAGGACCCCTTGGTCCCCTCGATGATCTTCAGGTCGCGGACCACGAACGCGTCGTCGAACGTCACCGAGCAGAACGCCTGCAGGCGCTCGTTCTCGTTCCCGTCCTCCATCAGCTTGATCCGCACTTCGGTGATGACCACGTCTGTTCTCCTGTTGACGGTGGCAACATCAAAATTCGCAACTCCGTACCACGGTGACACGCGCCGGGCCCCGGGCCTCCCGTCCCTCGGCCACGGCGCGTGCGACTCTCCAGGCGTCCGCGGCGTCGCGGCAAACCGCGAACACCACGGACCCGCTCCCACTCATCCGCGCGCCCAACGGACCCGCGGACAGCATGGCTCCTCGTAATCGCCCCACCTCGGGGGCCGTCTCCTCCGCCGGCCCTTCGAGCCGGTTATGCAGTGACTTGCCGATCTCCTCGATGTCCCCTTCATTGATCGCTCGACGCATGGCGTCGCCGGGCACCTTCTCGTCCGGCAATCGCAGCGCCCTGAACACGGACGCGGTGGACAGACCCACCCCCGGGCACGCCAGCACCAGGTTCAGCGGCGTACCGATCCTCAGCGGCTCGACGACCTCGCCGCGCCCCGTACACCACGCCGCCGGCCCGTGGAAGAAGAAGGCCACGTCGCTGCCCAGCTCCGCGCCGAGGGCGGCCAGCTCGTGTGTGGTCAGGCCCAGACGCCAGAGGGCGTTCAGGCCGGCGAGCGTGGCGGCGCAGTCCGACGACCCGCCGGCGAGGCCGGCCTGCATGGGGATGCGTTTGCACAGCGACATGGACACGCCCTGCCGCACGCCGAAACGCGACCGCACCAGCCGGGCCGCCTTCACGACGAGGTTGTCCTCGCCGGCGGACAGCGTCGGGTCGTCGCACTCCAGCGACACGTCGCCCCGCGTCTCGCGCAGGCCCACCGTGTCGAACAGGCCGACGGTGAGCATGAGCGTGGCCAGCTCGTGATAGCCGTCGGGGCGCCTGCCGAGGACCTCGAGGAAGAGGTTGACCTTGGCCGGCGCCCACACGAGGACGGAATCGCCGCGTCGGCGGATGATCATGGTGTGAGGGGCGTCCCATCCGTGGGCCTGCCTGGGGGTTAGATCGGTGGCACGTCGCCCGCCGTCCGTGGCGGCCGGAGTGCCTGAGGCGAGGGGGATATTACTTCGGCCGCCGGTGGGGGTCAAGGCGGCTATCCGGGGGCCGCCGCGGCGGCTACAACGATCACTCGCCCGGCCCGGAGGCCCGTCATGGCCACGTTGCTCGTCTTGCTCATGTTGGCGGCGCCGCGGGCCGACGTCGTCTTCGCCGACTTCGAGGGCGAAGGCTTCGGCGCCTGGAAGGCCACCGGCGAGGCGTTCGGCAAGGGGCCGGCGGCGGGGACACTCCCGGATCAGATGCCGGTGAGCGGCTTCAAGGGCAAGCGGCTCGTCAACAGCTACCACGGCGGCGACCGCACCACCGGGACACTCACCTCTCCCGAGTTCACGGTGTCGCGCGCGTTCATCTCGTTCCTCGTGGGCGGCGGGGGGCACGCGGGGCGGACATGCGTCAACCTGATCGTGGGCGGCAAGGTCGTCCGCACGGCGACGGGGCCCCCGGAGGGCAGCGAGCATCTCGAAGAGGGCGGCTGGGACGTGAGCCCCTGGGAGGGCAAGTCGGCCACCCTCCAGGCCGTCGATTCCGAGACGGGCGGCTGGGGCCACATCCTGCTCGACCACGTCGTGTTCACCGACACGCGGCCGGCCTCGCTCGTCCCGGCGAAGCGTGAGATCGTCGCGGAGAAGCGCTACCTGCACCTGCCGGTGAAGAACGGTGCGCGAGAGCGGCGTGTGACCGTCTCCGTGGGTGGCGAGGCGGCGCGGCGCTTCACAATCGAGCTGGCCGACGGGCCACCGGACTGGTGGGCCTTCCTCGACATCTCCGCTTGGAAGGGCAAGGCGCTCACCATCGAGGCCGAGCGCCTGCCCGCAGGGGCGAAGGGGCTGGAGGCCATCACGCAAGGCGACGTGATCAAGGCGGATGGGCTCTACAAGGAGGCGCTGCGTCCGCAGCTCCACTTCTCCTCGCGCCGCGGCTGGCTGAACGACCCGAACGGCCTGGTGTACCACGAGGGCACCTACCACCTCTTCTACCAACACAACCCGTATGGGACGCGGTGGGGCAACATGCACTGGGGCCACGCCGTCAGCCGGGACCTCGTCCGCTGGGAGGAGCGGCCAATTGCACTCTATCCCGACAGCATGGGGCCCATGTTCTCCGGCTCGGCGGTCTTCGACGCCGAGAACATGAGCGTCCTCGGCAAGGGCGGCAAGGGGCCGCTGATCCTGGCGTACACGGCCTTCGGCCCGCCGGCGACGCAGTGCCTGGCGTACAGCAACGACGCGGGCCGCACCTGGGAGAAGTACGCGAAGAACCCCGTGCTGAAGAACATCGCACCGGAGGACCGTGACCCGAAGATCATCTGGCACGCGCCGACCAAACGGTGGGTGATGGTGCTGTACGTCGGGCCGCGTGGGAAGGACGGCAAGGTCACCCACTCGATCCAATTCTTCACGTCGCCGGACCTGAAGGAGTGGACCTACCGCAGCAAGGTGGACGGCCTCTTCGAGTGCCCGGACCTGTTCGAGCTTCCGGTGGACGGCGACGCCATGAAGAAGAAATGGGTGCTGACGGCGGCGAGCAGCGAGTACATGGTCGGCAGCTTCGACGGCGTGACGTTCAAGCCGGAGACTGGCAAGCTGCCGGGCCACCGGGGGCGCGGCTTCTACGCGGCCCAGACCTTCAGCGGCATCCCTGACAAGGACGGGCGGGTGATCCAGGTCGGCTGGGGGCAGATGCCGTCGCCGGGGATGCCGTTCAACCAGATGATGTGCCTGCCGTGCGAGCTGGGGCTGAAGACGATGCCCGACGGCCCGCGCCTGACGTGGAAGCCGGTGAAGGAGGCCGAGACGCTGCGGGCGAGGACGCACCGTGTCAAGCCGATGGAGCTGAAGCCGGGCGCCGAGATTCCGCTCGCCGGCGTGAAGGCGGAGCTGGCGGAGGTGCGTCTGGAGGCGGAATTGGCCGAGGGCGCCGAGCTGCTCCTCGACATCCGCGGCGTCAAGGTCCGCTATGACCCGAAGAAGCAGGACCTGTACGTCGAGAAGCACAAGACGTGGGCGCCGCTCCTCGGCGGTAAGCTGCGTCTGACGGCGCTGGTGGACCGCACCTCGCTGACGATCTGGGCGTCGGACGGCCTGATCTACGTGCCGTTCCCAGTGATCCCGAAGGCGGAGGATCGCTCACTGGGCCTGTCGGCGCGTGGCGGCGCGGTGAAGGTGACGGCGCTTGTGGCGCATGAGCTGAAGGGCATCTGGGCAGGAGTGAAATGAAGAGCTACGTCACGCATCTGGAGGGCGCCATCGACGGCACCCGCTTCGAGCCGGGCCAGATCCACACCCTGCACCAGGGCAAGCCCCTGTGGGTCCGCTACGACCTCGACGGCGTGCGGATAGTGATCGATCCTGAGAAGCTCAAGGGCCGCACGCCGGGGATGTGGCGGTATCGGGAGCTGTTGCCGCTTCCGCTGGACGTCGAGCCGGTGACGCTGGAGGAGACGTTCTCGCCGCTGGTGCCGTGCCCGCGATTGGGGATGGAATTGGGGCTGGAGCGTCTCCTGATCAAGGACGAGTCGCGGCTGCCGACCGGCAGTTTCAAGTCGCGCGGCATGACGGCCGCCGTGAGCATGGCGAAGCACCTCGGCCTGAAACGCCTGGCGATCCCGACGGCGGGGAACGCCGGCGGGGCGCTGGCGGCCTACGGGGCCAGGGCGGGGATGGAGGTGTTCGTCTTCATGCCGGCGGACACGCCGGTGATCAACCAGATCGAGTGCCACCTCGCGGGGGCGAAGACATTCCTCGTGGATGGGTTGATCAGCGACTGCGGCAAGCTGGTGCGCGAGGGCGCGGCGGCGTGCGGGTGGTTCGACTTCAGCACGCTGAAGGAGCCGTACCGCCTCGAAGGTAAGAAGACGATGGGGCTGGAGCTGGCGGAGCAGATGGGGTGGGCGATGCCGGACGTGATCCTGTACCCGACGGGCGGCGGGACGGGGCTGATCGGCATGTGGAAGGCGTTCGGGGAGCTGGGGGCGCTGGGGTGGCTGAAGTCGGGGAAGAGGCCACGTCTGGTGTCCTGCCAGTCCGACGGCTGCGCCCCCATCGTGCGGGCGTTCCAGAAGGGCGAGCGTTTCGCCGAGATGTTCCCCAACGCCTCCACGATCGCGAGCGGCCTGCGCGTGCCGATGGCGGTGGGCGACTTCATGATGCTGGACGCGATCCGCGAGAGCGGCGGCTGCGCGAAGGCGGGCGACGAGGCCAGCATCGTCGGCTGGATGCGCAAGGCGGCGTCGCTGGAGGGCGTGTCGCTGTGCCCGGAGTCGGCGGTGTGCCTGGACGTGCTGGCGAAGATGCGGGCTGCCGGCGAGATCGCCGCCGACGAGGAGGTGGTGGTGTTCAACACGGGCGCGTCGCAGAAGTACCCGGAGGCCGTGCCGCTGGACCTGCCGCGCCTCTCCAAGGAAGGCCCTGGCGACTGGTCCCGGCTGCTGTCGTAGAGCACGCATCCTGCGTGCTCCGGAGCACGCTGGAAGCGTGCTCTACGATGGGGTAGGATGGGGCGATGACCCGTGACCAGCTGGCCCAGCGTGACGTGTTCCTCGCGGAGATCCGCGACGACCCCGACGACGACGTGCCGCGCCTCATCCTCGGCGACTGGCTCGCGGACCAGGGCGACCCGCGCGGCGAGCTCATCCAGATCGACGTGCGCCTCGCGGCGACGCCCGAAGGCCCCGAGCGCGTAGCCCTGGAGGAGCGCCGCCGTCAGTTGCTGCGGGATAACGCGATGGGGTGGCTGGGGCCGCTGCTGGACGTGGTGAGCGAATGGCGCTGGGTGCGCGGCATGCTGCACGTCACCGCGAGGGCGGAACGGCTCTTGGGCGAGGACGGCGGGGCGGCTCTTCACGCGAACGAGTTCGCCTGGGTGGAGGGCGTCCGCCTTGCCGGCGACTTCGGCGGAATGACCCACGCCTGCTGGAGGGCCCTGTTAGTGCGCGTCAGCGTTCTGGACCTCTCTGATGCCTCCATCGACAACAACCGGGTCGGGCACCTACTCCGGTACAGGGGGCAACTCGCCGGCCTCCGATGGCTGCGGCTGGCGGGCAACCGGATCGGGCGCGCCGGGGTCATCCACCTCGCGGGCTGCCGGCACCTGGAACGGCTGACCCGCCTCGATCTGTCAGGCAACGGCCTCACCGACGAGGAGGCCCAGGTTTTGGTGGAATCACCCCATCTGAACAGCTTGCGTCGGCTCAATCTCGCGGGCGCTCAGCTCTCACTCGTGATGAGGGCCCGCCTCAACAAGCGGTTCGGCCCAGGCGTCGTGCGGGTCAGCCGCCCGGCTGGCTCATGAGGTGGATCTCCCCTTGCCCGCCCCGATGCGCTCGATCTCCTCTTCCACCATCTCCACCGTCGGCAGGGCGCCCTCCAGCTCCTGCGGCAGAGACTCCACCAGGCGCGTCTCCCACCCGGCCACGCCGATGGGCTTCGCCATGTCGCGCAGGGCGTACTCGGCCACCACCTTGTTCTTCCGCCGGCACAGGATCAGCCCCAGCGTCGGCCCGTCCACGGCCTTGTCGCGGAGGCGGTCGTCCACAGCCGAGAGGTAGAAGTTCATCTTCCCGGCGTGCTCCGGGGCGAACTCCTCCATCTTCAGGTCGATCACGAAGAAGCAGTGCAGTTTGTAGTGGTAGAACAGGAGGTCGATGGCGAAGTCGTCACCGCCCACCTCCAGCGGCACCTGGCTGCCGACGAAGGCGAACCCGACGCCCAGTTCGAGCAGGAAGCGGCGGACGTGCGCGATCAGCCCCTCCTCCAGGTCGCGTTCGCGGGCGTCGTCGGCCACGGTGAGGAAGTCGAAGACATAGGGGGCCTTGAGCAGTTGGCCGGCGAGGTCGGAGTCGGGCGCGGGCAGCGTGCGGGCGAAGTTGGTGACGGCCCCGCCCTGCCGCTCGTGCAGCCGGCTATCGATCTGGGACGTCAACACGGCGCGGGACCAGCCGTTCTCCGTGGCCTTGCGGGCGTACCAGAGCCTGGTTCGTGGCTCCTCCAGCTTGGAGAGCAGGATGAGGTTGTGGCCCCACGGCAACCCTGCGACGGCGTCAGGCAGTTTGTGGCCGTCCAAATCTCCAACAGGCTGTTGGAGATTTCGGGCGCCCTCCGTCCAGGCGTGGTAGAACTGGCGCATGTACCACAGGTTCTGCCGCGAGAACCCGCTGACACGCGGGAACGCCTTGCGCAAGTCATCGGCCAGCCGGTCAACGACCGACTTCCCCCAACCCTCGGCCTGCTGCTTGGCCACGATGGCCTTGCCGATCTCCCAATGCAGGGCGATCAGCTCGCGGCAGACAGACACCACGGTCCGCGTCCGCGCCGCCGCGATCCGGCCCTTCAGCTCCTCCAGCAGGGCGAGGTAGCCGGCCGGGATGACCTCCTTCTTCTTCGCCATCATTCGGGCCTCCGGGACGGGGAATACTCTACCGGCCCCCTTGCGCGCCGTCGAGGACGGTAGGCCCGGTGTTCCCAACCGTCCTGTTCGCGCCACGCCGGCGCGCGGTACGATGGGGCAATGACGCGCGACCAGATGGCCCAGCGTGACGTGTTCCTGTCGGAGATCCGCGACGACCCCGACGACGACGTGCCGCGTCTGATCCTCGGCGACTGGCTCGCGGACCAGGGCGACCCGCGCGGCGAGTTCATCCAGATCGACGTGCGCCTCGCGACGACGCCCGACGGCCCTGGGCGACAGGCGTTGGAGGAGCGCCGGCGTCAACTGCTGGCGGCGCACGCCACCGAGTGGCTCGGGCCGCTGCTGGACGTGGTCAGCGGGTGGCGCTGGGAAAGGGGGCTGTTGCACGTCGAGGCAAGGCCGGAGAGGCTGTTTGGAGGGGACTCCCTCTCGACCGTCGGAGGCCCGGCGTTTGAGTGGGTAGAGGGCATCCGCCTCCACGGCATCGAAGGGATGCCCTATCCCTGGTGGCGGTCTCTCCTACCCCGCGTCACGACCTTGGATCTCACGGACGAACTCCTCGATTCGGTTCGGCTCGCCAGATTCCTCCGATTCAAGGCCCATCTGCAAGGGCTTCGCTCGCTCCTCGTTGCGAACGCCAGCATCGGACTCAGCGGCGTGGCCCGGCTCGCGAACTGCCCGCATCTGGCGCGGCTCACGCGCCTCGATCTGTCGGGGAACGCGATCACGACTGAGGCGGCCCATGCCCTGGCCAACTCGCCCCACCTCACGCGCCTGCGCCGCGTTGATCTGGGCGGGGCCAATCTCTCCTACTCCATGATCGCCCGCCTCAACGAGCGGTTCGGCGCCGGCGTCGTGCGGCTCAGCCGCCCGCCTGGCCCATGAGGTAGCCTCGGAGGTCCACGAAGATCTGGTTGCACACCGCCCGCCACGGCGACTCGGCGTTCATGTCGTTGCCGCTCGACGCCCGGAAGACCACCGTGATGCGGAGCTGGTTGCCGTTGCCGCCCTCGGAGCGCTGCAGACGCAGCTCGACGTCGATGGTGGGGCGGCGGCCGATCCCGAGCCACGACAGCCCCCGCGCCGGCACGACGTAGACGCAGCCGTTGGACCCGAGACGCATCTTGATCAGGCCCGGCGAGGACTCGAGCAATTCGCCGCCCACGTCCTGGATGAAGCCACGCAGCTTGTACGTGGCGATCTTCTCCGGCATCCACGCCTCGATCTGGTGGACGACCGCCATCGGGTCGGTCACCGGCGGCGGCGTGTGCGACTTGACCACCACCGGCTCCGGGGCGGCCACGGCCATGGGGGCGGCGGCGGACTTCGTCCCCACCGGCGAGAGCGAGCCGTGCGCGGACGGCGGGGCGGGCACCAGTGCGGGCGGGAGGACGGCCAGCGGACGCTCGTGGCGCGGGCGTGGGCGTGCGCCGTTGCCCTGTGCGGACTGGGACTGCTTGGCCTCGTGGGACTGCCAGACAGCCAGGGCCTCCCGGTACATCTCGGACAGCTCGCGGGCGTGCCGTGGCCGCTGCCCCGGGCTCTTGGCCAGGCACGCCTGCACGACGCGCTCGATGGGGGCGGGGACGACCCCCGAGGCGCCGACGGCGGCGAACGACGGCGCCTCCTCCTTGGCGTGGGCGATCAGCACGTCCATCGTCTCCCGGCCCGCGAACGGCAGCTGGCCGGTGAGCAATTCGAACAGGATGACGCCCACGGAGTACAGGTCCCCGCGGTGATCCATCTCCTCGCCGCAGGCCTGCTCGGGGCACATGTAGCCGGGCGTGCCGACGGCGAATTCGTGGTTGGTGACCGCCGCCTTGGCGTCCGACCCGAGGAGCTTGGAGAGGCCGAAGTCCAGCACCTTGAGCATCTCATAGGGCGTGTCGGGGTCCACGACCATGAGGTTGGCGGGCTTGAGGTCGCGGTGGACGATGCCGGCCGAGTGGGCGGCGAAGAGGACCTCACAGAGCATGTGCAACAGCTTGCCGACGCGGACCGGGTCGAGGCGCTTGTTGTTGGTCAGGAGGGTGTCCAGGGTGACGCCCTTGATGTACTCCATGACGATGCAGGGGCCCTGCGGGTCGTTCAGGGAGGCGTCGTAGACGGTGACGGCGTAGGGGTGTTGGAAGCGGGCGGTGAGGAGGGTCTCGCGTTCGAAGCGTTCGCGGAAGGCCTCGTCCGCGGCGATGTGGTCATGCATGACCTTGACGACGACCTGCCGTCCCAGGTCGGACTGATGGGCGAGGTAGACTCTGCCCATCCCCCCCTCGCCGAGAAGGCGGATCGTCTCGTACCGGCCAAGGAAGACGCGACCCTGCATGGAAGCGCACCCGGGGAAATTGGGGCCCAGAGCTCTCTCGACGCAAGCATAGTTCGCGTTTGCCCGCCGTGCGTCCGCCGTGGGCCATTTTTCATGCCAGCCCTCATTCCGGCCCTGAAGCCCGGTGGCGCGGTGGCGGGGCGGCGGGCGGATCGGGTATCATGCCCAGGCCCGAGGGAGGACTCGCGATGACACGGACGGCACTGCTACTCCTGGCCGCCTCTGCCGCCGGGGCCGCCGAGCCCCTCCAGGAGAAGGCCGATATCAAGGGCCACCCCGACTGGGTGCGTGGCGCGGCGTTCAGCCCGGACGGCAAACGGATCGCCAGCGCCGGCGACGACGGCACCGTGCGCGTCTGGGACGCCGGGGGCGGCAAGGAGCTGATGGCCCTCGTCGGCCATGTGGGGCCGGTCAACCGCGTGGTGTTCAGCGCCGACGGCAAGACCCTCGCCAGCGCCGGCAAGGACGGCACCGTGAAGGTCTGGGACGCCCGCACCGGGAAACGCCTCCGCACCCTCCGAGGCCACAAGGAGTGGGCCCTCGCCGTGGCATTCAGCCCCGACGGCAAGCGCCTCGCCAGCGGCGACGCGGAGGGAGCGGTCAAGGTGTGGGACGCCGGGACGGGCAAACTCCTCCGCGCCCTGGAGGGCCACGGCGGGGCCGTCCGATCCGTGACGTTCAGCCCGGACGGCAAGACCATCGCCAGCGCCGGGCTCGACAAGGCCGTCCGCACCTGGGACGCCGCGACGGGCAAGATGGGGCTCGTCCTCATGGGGCAGCCGCTCGGGCTGGCCTGGACGGTGGCGTACAGCCCGGACGGCAAGAGCCTCCTCGCCGGCGCCGGCCGCGGCACGCTGCGGGTGTACGACGCCAGGACCGGCAAGGAGACGATGTGCGTGCGCGGGCAGCCGTACGACGTGATGTGCGCCGGCTTCAGCCCGGACGGCAGGCGGATCGTGGGCGGCGTGGGCAAGGAGGTGCGGGTGTGGGACGCCCGCACCGGCAAGCAGGTCGCCGCCAAGGAGGGTCACCGCGACTTCGTGATCGGCGTGACGTTCAGCCCCGACGGCCAGCGCGTCCTCAGTGCCGGCGACAGGTCGTTGAAGATCTGGGACACCCGCTCGCCGAAATGACACCCGCCGGAGGCGTGCCTTGTTGATCCTCGCCATCCTCGCCGCCGGCCCGCCCTGCCCCACCCCCTACCGCCTCGCCCTGCCCGGCACCGCCTGGGTGCGCTCCGGCGACGGGGCGCAGGGCACGGGCTGGGTCGCCGACTCCCGCAAGCGTCTGCTGGTGACCTCCTGCCACGCCGTCGCCGACGCCGACGCCGTCGAGGCGGTCTTCTACCCCGGTACGACGGACCGGGCCGAGTTGCTTGTCTCCCTGCCGGGGCTGCGCAAGAAGGGCCTCGCCGTGCGTGGCAAGGTGCTGCGCCGCGACGCCGGCCTCGACCTCGCCCTCGTCGAGCTGGGGTCGTTGCCGGCGGGGGCGCGTGAGCTGGCGCTGTCACCCACATCCCCGTCGGTGGGTGAGAGGCTGCACCTCGTCGGCTGCCGGCATGACCTGCCCGTGCTGTGGGCGCATGCCGGGGGCGAGATGCGCGGCGTACGGCGCCTGCCGGACGGCTACCCGGCGTCGGGGCGCGATTATGGCAAGGCCGCACGCCTGATGCAGACGAGCATCCCCATCAACCAGGGCGACTCCGGCGGGCCGCTCGTCAACGCACGCGGGCAGGTCGTAGGCGTGGCGGCGGCGGTCGCGCCGGAGGCCGGCGGCGGCGGGCTGTTCGTGTCGCTGGCGGACATCGCGGCGTTCCTGAAGAGGGTGGCCCCGCGTCCGGCGGCGGGGGGCGTCATCGAGAAGGCGATGCGGGCCACCGTGCTGATCGCGTCGCCGGGGCGGCCTGCGTTCGCCGGGGTCGTGGTCGGGCCGGGGCTGGTCGTGACGACGGCGGAGGCGGCGGCCCGCGAGAAGACGGTGCCGGTGACGTTCCTCCGCGCTGGGGTCTTCGAGCGCGACTGGTACCGCGCCAACGCCGACGTTCTGCGGAAGAAGGGGCTCCTCGTCACGGGTACGGTGGCGGCGTCCGACGAGAAGTCTGGGCTGGTATTGTTGAGCGTGGCGAAGATGCCGGCGGGCGTCGAGCCGATGAAACTCGGGGACATGCCCGGCGTGGGCGGGGCGCTGCACGTCATCAGCCATCCGGCCCGGCTGGAGCGGCACTGGCTGTACGCGGCGGCTTCGGTCCGGGGCGGCGATCTGATCTTGCAGGCGCCGTGCCTCGACGGGGAGGCCGGCGGCCCGGTGTTCGACGCGGCGGGGAGGCTGGTCGGCATCCTGAGCGGCAAGGTCGGGCCGCAGGCGCAGGTGGTTCATGCGGCCCCGGCGTCGGCACTGGCGCGGCTGAAGAAGCCCGAGGGCATCGCGTGGGGCCGGCGTCTGCTGGAGGCACGCGAGTGGGCGAGGGCGCGCGAGGCGTTCCTGACGCTGCTCCCATCCCCCGAACGGGCGGCGGGCGTCGCGCGGTCGTGGCGCGGCGAGGGGCACATCGACCGGGCCCTCAATACACGCGACGTGCCCTCCGTGGAGCGGGCGGCGTGCCTCCTGGAGCGCGGAGAGGCGCGGAAGGCCGTCGCCCTCCTGGCCGACGCCAAGGAGGACGCACCAGCGCTGGCGCTGCGGTCGCTGGCGCGGCGGCGGCTGGGGGACATCAAGGGGGCGGACGCCGACGCGGCGGACGCGGTGTGGCACGGGCCGACGTCGGCGTTGGCGGCGCTGGCGAAGGGAGATCCGGGCCGGGCCCTGGCGCTGGATGACCGGCTCGGCGAGGCGTTTCTGCTGCGCGGCGAGCGGCACTGGCACGCGGGCAAGAGGGCCGAGTCGCTGGCGGACTATGGCCGCGCGCTGGACGAGCGCCCGTGGGACGCCCGCGCGTTGTGGGGCAAGGCCAGGGCCGGCGACGATCTGGCGGGGATGCTCACGGCGGCGGAGCGCCTCCCCGCCGAGGCGGCGTTGTGGCGTGACATCGCGTCGCTGGCGATGCAGCGCGGCCTGTGGCGGCGGGCCGGCGAGTCGCTGGGCCGGGCGGCCCGCTACGGGCAGATGGCGGCCGCGCTGGAGCGGCTGGAACACGCCCCCGCCGACGTGGCCGACCCCGCCGCCGCGCTGGCGATGGCGGCGGCCTTCCTGGGCGAGAAGCCCGAGACGTGGGAGGCGGCCCGGCGTCTGGCGGCAGCGCGGCGCGCGCGTCTCGATGACAGGTAGGCGTCCCAGGCGTCCTCCGTGTCCTACTTCGCCTTGGGGTCGATGGCGGCGTACCGCTCCTGCATCGCCTTCAGCAGCGCACTCACACGCTCGGGGTGTGCGGCGGCCACATCCTTCTTCTCGGCGAGGTCGGCCTCCAGGTCGTACAGCTCCGGCTTGGCGAGCTTCGCGCCGGCGAGGAGCTTCCAGCGGCCCTCGCGGACGGCGTGCTGGTGGCCGCCCAGTGCCTTGTCGTACTGCCAGTACAGCGGGGCTGAGCGCTTGACCCCCTTGCCGTCGAGCAGCGGGACCAGGCTGGCGCCGTCGAGCGTGGCCGGCGGCTTCACGCCGGCCAGCTCACAGAACGTCGGCAGGAGGTCCACGTTCGACACCGGCACATCGGAGACGCCGGCCTTGACCCGCCCCTTCCACGACACGATCCCCGGCACGCGGATGCCGCCCTCGGTGAGGTGCAGCTTCATGCCACGCAGCGGCCCCGGCGAGCCGTGCGAGCGGTGGGCCGTCTTGTAGCGTTTGAGCGTCTCCGGGCCGTTGTCGCTGATGAAGACGATCAGCGTCCCCTCCGGCAGCGCCGCCAGCAGCCTGCCCACGGCGGCGTCCATCACAGACACGCAGGCCAGGTATTGCCGGCGGTCCGCGTCGGCCTCGTCGGCGTACTTCCTCGCCTCACCTTCGCTGACGGCGACCGGCTCGTGCGGGGCGTGCAGCCAGACGTTGAGGAAGAACGGCTTGGCCTTCACCCCCGCAAGCCAGGCGACGGCCTCGTCGGCGATGAGGTGCGACGAATTGCCCTTCAACGGCCCGGCCTTCTTGCCGTTGCGGACGAAGTTGTTGGGATTCTCGTGCGAGGGGATCGCGTTGTTCTGCGTGGCGAGCCAGTGGTCGAATCCATAGTCGCCGGGCGAGCGCTCGGAGCCGTCCATGCGCGAGTTCAAATGCCACTTCCCGACGTGGCACGTCGCATAGCCGGCGCCCTTGAGTAGGGCGGCGATGCTGGGCGCGTCCTTCGGGAGCTGGATGCCGGAGTTGAGCGGGATCCAGTCGCGGATGCCGTGGCGGTACGGGTGCTGCCCGGTGAGCAGGCCGGCCCGCGACGGCGAGCAGACGGGGGCGCTGGCGTAGCACGACGTCAAACGCAGCCCGTCCGCGGCCAACTTGTCGAGGTTCGGCGTCTTGATCTGCTTGTGGCCGAAGCAGGCGAGGTCGCCGTATCCGAGGTCGTCGCAGAGGATGACGACGACGTTGGGCTTTGCGGCGAGGAGCAAGAGGACGGCGAGCGCGTGCGGCATGGCAGGCACCAGGGGAGGGCCGGGCCGGGTTGGTATACTGAGGGCGGGAGGAGGGGCGCATGCAGCCGATCACGTTCGCGTGCCGGGAGGACTTCGATCTGCCGCCGGAGGCCATCGCCGGACAGATCCTCGACCTCGCCAACTGGCCGGGCTTCAAGGGGTACGGCGTGCTGCCCGGCATCCGGGCGGCGGAATTCGAGGTGCGAACGCCCGAGGTCGTCGGCACGCGCATCCGCGTCACCAACACCGACGGGTCCAGCCACACCGAGGAGGTCGCCGAGTGGGATCCCGTGCGACGGGTGCTGCTCCGCTTCGGCGGATTCTCGCCGCCGCTGTCGCGCCTGGCGTCGGCGTTCGAGGAGACGTGGGACTTCGAGCGCGTCGGCGGCGTGACGCGGGCCACCCGCTCCTTCAAGATCCACGCGAAGTCGGCCCTGGCCTGGCCGATCCTGTGGCTGATCTCGTTCCTGCTCAAAGGGGCCGTCGCCCGACACATGCGGGAGATGAAGGCTGTTGAGGAGAGGTCGGCGGAGGTGGTATCTTGACGGCTGGAGGGCCGGCCATGACACGGATCGAGAGTCTACGCCTGAAGGGCTGGAAGTCATTCGCCGACGCGACGCTGGAGCTGCGGCCGGTCAACGTCCTGATCGGCGGTAACGGGGCCGGCAAGTCGAACCTGCTCGGCTTCTTCCGCCTGCTGTGCGAGATGGCGGAGAACCGCCTCCAGGTGTACGTCGCGAAGGTCGGCGGCGCGGACGCCTGCCTGCACTTCGGTGCGAAGCACTCGCGGGAGATCGTCGCCGAGATCGCAGCCTCGGATGGGCTGCGGTACTCCCTCCGGCTGGAGCCGACGGAGTCCGACAACCTCGTTATTGCCCAGGAGAATTGGAATTGGGATCGGCCCGATCCCCCCGCCAGGTGGTCGGCTCGTCACAGGGGTGCCAGCCCGCTGTCCGCTCTCGTCGGCGGGGCGGACCTCGGCCACCCCGAAGAGGTGGCCCTCCTCGGGCTCCTCAAGGGTTTCAAGGCCTACCACTTCCACGACACCTCGCCAACGTCCCCGATGCGGCGGGGGCGCGACATCCACGACAACCACCGGCTGTACGGCGACGGGGCGAACCTGGCGGCGATGCTCTACCTGTACAAGGAGAGGTACCCCATCCAGTACAACCGCATCCGGGCGGCGGTCCGGGCCGTTACGCCGTTCTTCGATGACTTCGTCCTGGAGCCCGACCGCCTCCGGCCCGACACGGTGCAGCTCCGCTGGCGTTCGATCCACTCCGAGTACGTCTTCGGCACGCATCAGATCTCCGACGGCACGCTACGCATGATCGCCCTGGCGACACTCCTGCACCAGCCGGAGGCGGACTACCCTGCGATGATCCTGCTGGACGAGCCGGAGCTGGGGCTGCACCCCGCGGCCCTCGCGATCCTTGCCGACCTCGTCCGGCTCGCCGCGGAGAGCTGCCCTGTCGTCCTGGCCACTCAGTCGCCCGTGGTCGTGGACCACTTCCAGGCGGGAGACATCGTCACCGCCGACCTGCGGGACGGGGGGACAGTATTGGAGCGGCTCAGCCCCGACGATCTCAAGGGGTGGCTGGAGGATTACTGCCTGAGCGAGCTGTGGGAGAAGAATGTGTTCGGCGGGGGGCCATACGGATGACCCGGCTCCTGTTCGTCGTCGAGGGGGACACGGAGCAAGAATACGTCGTCCGCGCCATCCAGCCCCTCCTCGCTGCGAGAGGCGTCTTCGCCCCGCGGCCCCTCAAGGTGACGACCCGACGTGACGGCGGCGTCAAGCACTCCGGGGGCGGCCTGTCCTATCCCCGATTGAAGCGCGAAATCGAACATCTGCTCAAACAGCACCGCGGGCCGGACGTTCGGTTCACCACCATGCTGGACCTCTACGGCCTGCCTGGATCCTTCCCAGGCTACGCGGAGGCGGAGGCGCTGCGGCACATGCCCAGGGCACGCATCGAACGCCTCGAGCGTGCCCTGGGCGATGACATCGGTGATATGCGTCTCATCCCGCACATTCAGCTACACGAATTCGAGACAATGCTCCTCTGCAATCTGGACGACTTCATCCATGAATTCACCGCTGCGGAGCGGGGAATCAAAGCGTTGGCAGAGGCCGTCAGCGCCGCCGGCGGGCCGGAAATGGTCAACGACGGTGAGGCGACGGCCCCGTCGAAGCGGATCGAAGCCCAGTTCCCTGGGTACAGGAACTTGAAGACGACGGCGGGGGTCGAGATCGCCGTCGCCGGGCTGGAACGGGCTCGCTCCCTCTGCCCGCACTTCGACGCCTGGATCCGCCGGCTCGAAGCCCTCGGCACGCCCTGAGTCTCAATCGCGCGTCCACACGTCGAACCGCTCGCCGCCGGCCGCGTGACGCCAGCCGATGCCCGGCGGCTGCCACCCCCACCACCCCAGACGCACCGCCACGCGGCCATCAACCTCCGCGGAGTACAACCCACGGCCGGCCTCGTGGATCTCAACCCGGCTCGACGAGGTCAGCCCGCAACGCCGACGCACCTGCATCAGCGCCTCGATGCGTCGGCGGGCCGGCTCGCCCCAGTCGAAGAAGTGCTGCCAGAAGACACACGGCACCCCGGGGTGCGTCAGGATGTACGCATACGCCATCTCCGCCGTGGCGCCGGGGAAGTGCCGCGTGGCGTCGTAATTGGCCTGATGCTCCGCCTCGCGCGTCCACTCCGTGTCGTGGTTGTCCACGAACGTCACCGCCTTCTCCGGCCACAGCCCGATCAGCCCCGCCGGTACGGCCCGCCCACCATTCTCCGAACGCAGCGCGGAGTAGTCGTCGGCGTGGCACGCCTCCCACAGCGTGTAGCGCAGCGGGAAGTCGAACGCCATCGGACGCCCGTCGGCGCCGTCGATCCAGTCACACACCTTCTGCCGGTCGCGCTCGAAGCACTCGCCGACGCTGAACGCCGGGCTCAGTGCCGCGTCGTACTCGCCGATGAAGTGGGCGGCGAACCCCTTCACCAGGTCATACCGGAAGCCGGCGAACCCGAGGCCCATCAGCCGCCGCAGGTACTCCTTGATCGCGGACCTCACGCCGGGGTTGGTGTGGTCGAGGTCGCGTCCGCAGGGGTGCCGTTCCCCCGTATCCGGCGCCCCCGTGCCGACGCCGGACTCGTCGTCGCGGGCGATGGCGGCGTGGTTGTCGGGGAACGGCGGGTCGTCGAAGTCGGCGTAGGGCGTGTGGACGCCGACGCGGTGGTTCAGCACCACGTCGGCGACACACCGCACCGGGTCCAGGTCGGCGATGGCGGCCCGCAGCGACCCCTCGTCGCCGAAGGCGGTGTTGAAGTCGTGCCACCGCCGCGGGATGTAGCCCTGCGGCGCCAGGGAGTCCGACGCGGGCGGCAGCCACACCCAGGAGAAGCCGGCGGCGCGGATGTCGCCCGCCTTCTCCTTGAGGATGCGCCACCAGTCGCGGACGCCGACGCCGTTCTGGCCGGGGTCGCCCTGGTGCGAGTGCCAGTGGAAGCCTTGCAGAAGGATGTCGCGGGAAGCCATGAGGTGTCTCCCATCTCGCGGGGCGTGACAGGGAGACTGAATGTCGCATGCGTGCGGCCCAACCGGAAGACGAGGCCACGAGCCGACGGCGAAAAACAACGGCCGGCCCCGCGTGCTTCCCGCAGGAGTGGACAAGGGTGCGCATCTTGCCCAGTGTGGCGCGGCGAGATCGCGACGGGCCGACGTCCGGTCAGGGCGAAGGAGGAGGCATACCACGAAAGACACGGAAGACACGAAAGGAAGACAAAGCAGAAGAGGATGCAAAAGAGGGCGAGAGCCGCCTTCCTGCTTGACACCTGCTTTGCTTCTTTGTCTTCTTTTTCGTGTCTTCCATGTCTTTCGTGGTATGCCTTCCGCTCCCCTCCGGGCAGTCCATCTTGACCTGATCGCGCGGCGGTTCTTAGACTGACGGTTGTGATCGCGTCGTGAAGTGTCAGGCGTCGGGCGCCGGAGGCGCCCTCGGAGGCCATGAGCCGATGAGCAGCAGCGAACCCCAAGCCGCCGAGTCCAGCTTCTGGGAGAGGCTCGGCGACGGCCTCTCCGCCTTCTCCGAGAGCGTCGGCAATTTCTTCCTGCGCCTCTTCGGCTCCAAGAACGAGCGCGACATCAAGCGCCTCGGCTACGTCCGCCCACCCAGGGGCCAGCAGCAGCACACCGTCGTCCCTGGCTCCATGCTCGACCTCGTCAACAAGCTCGAGCCGCAGATGAAGGCGATGGACAACGCCACCCTGCGCGGCACCGCCGCCCGCCTCAAGCAGAAGCTCGCCGCCGGGGCGTCCCTCGATGACATCCTCCCCGAGATGTTCGCCGCCGTCCGCGAGGCCGCCTTCCGCACCAAGAACATGCGCCACTTCGACGTTCA
Organism: uncultured Alcaligenaceae bacterium; assembly: GCA_964630925.1. Classification (GTDB taxonomy): domain Bacteria; phylum Planctomycetota; class Planctomycetia; order Gemmatales; family Gemmataceae; genus RGDT01. Next base: position 279 of record CAZVZK010000043.1, on the reverse strand, counting down.
GATCGTCGGCGGGGCCATCCTCCACGGCTACAAGGAGCCGCGCGGCAAGATCGCCGAGATGACCACCGGCGAGGGCAAGACGCTCGTCGCCACGCTCCCGGCCGCCCTCAACGCCCTCACCGGCAAGGGCGTCCACGTCATCACCGTCAACGACTACCTCGCCCGCCGCGACTGCGAGTGGATGCTGCCCATCTACCAGGCGGTCGGGGTGACGGCCAGCTACATCCAGTCCGACATGCCCGCCGAGGCCCGCCGCAAGGCCTACGAGGCCGACATCAC